>NZ_JAMYED010000002.1:0-602236 GCF_033843685.1 Stenotrophomonas sp. RG-453 | reverse complement strand
ACGCCCAAAGCGAATCGATCCCCGCCTGAAGCGCGCCGGGGCACATCTCCAACGGCTGCCGGCCAGCGGCCGGCACTACCATGCCCGTCCGGTGGGGGGCTGAAGCTCCTCCAGCAACACAGTTGCTGCTGGCGATGGCCCAGCTGATCATCGCGCTGGATTCCACGATCATCTTCGTCGCCCTGCACGAGATGGGCACGCAGCTGCAGATCAATGCCCAGCAGCTGCAGTGGATCGTCAGTGGCTATACGGTGGCCTTCGGCGGCTGCCTGCTGCTTGGCGGCCGTGCGGCCGATCTGCTGGGCCGACGCCGTATCTATCGGCTCGGCATGGCGCTGTTCGCGCTGGCCTCGCTGGTGGGTGGGTTCAGCAACAGTGCGTGGCTGCTGATCGCCGCCCGCGCGGTGCAGGGCATCGGCGCGGCGCTGCTGTTCCCGGCCACGCTGGCGCTGATCAACACGATCTACGCCGAAGGCGCGCCGCGCAACCGCGCGCTGGCGATCTGGTCGATGGCCAGTGCGGGCGGCCTGGCCTTGGGCACCCTGCTCGGTGGCGTGCTCACCCAGAGCTTCGGGTGGGCCTCGGTACTGCTGGTGATCGTCCCCTTCGCCGGTGGCTGCGCGCTGCTGGGCGGCTGGTGGCTGCCGCGCGATCCCGCGCCGCTGGCGGGCCGCTCGTTCGATCTGGCCGGCTGTGTCACGGTGACCCTCGGCGGCAGCCTGCTGGTCACCACGCTGGTGCAGGGCCCGGAGTGGGGCTGGCTGGCGCCGCGCACGCTGATCTGTCTGGTGGTATCGGCGGTGATGCTGGCCGCCTTCGTGCAGATCGAACGCCGCAGCCGCGACCCGCTGATGCAGTTCTCGCTGCTGCGCCTGCGCAGCCTGCGTGCGGCGATGCTGCTGACCATGCTGTTCATGAGCAGCTACGGCGTGCAGTACTACTTCCTGGCGCTGTATTACCAGGATGGCTACGGCTGGAGTGCGCTGCAGGCTGGCCTGGCGTTTCTGCCACCCACCCTGGTGTGCACCTTCGGCATCCGCATCGCCGAGCGCATGCTTGCGCAGCGTTCGCCGCGCCAGGTGCTGGCGGTGGGCATGCTGGCCGGTGCGATCGGCATCGCCGCGGTCGCCGTTGCGTTGCCGTATGGCGCGACCTACTGGGCGCTGCTGCCGGGCATCGTGGTGCTCAGCCTCGGCCAGGGCATCACCTGGACCTCGATGTGGATCGTGGCCGGGCAGGGCGTGCCGGCCGCGCAGCAGGGCGTGGCCTCGGGCATGGCCGCCACCGCGCAGCAGATCGGCGGTGCGCTGGGCCTGGCGCTGCTGGTGATGGTGGCCAACGCCGGTCGTGGCAGCGCCGGTGCCAGCAGCGACGCGGCCCTGCAGGGCATGATCCACGCGCAGTACGGTGCGGCACTGTTCGCGTTGCTGGGCGTGGGCGTGGCGCTGTGGCTGCGGCCGCAGCAGGACCGTGCAGCGCCCACGCCGGTGTGCGCGGGCGAAGGGTGAATCGATCACCAAGCCTTACCCAGGCGGCAGTGCGTCCAGTTGCGGCTGCAGGGCGGTGAAGATCCGCGCCAGGCGCTGTGCCCACGCCTGCTGGCCAGCGGCATCGGCAATCAGGTCCTGGCGGATCTCCAGCTCCACGTGCACCAGCCCGCGGCCTTCGCCATGCACCGGCACGGCGTAGTCGCTGGTGCTGCTGACGGCGTAGGGCTGGTTGTCGCCCACCACCAGGTCGCCTTCATCGCGCAGCGCCTGCAGCAGGGGAAGCGCGAATCGCGTGTCGCGGTGGTACAGCACGCCGGCATGCCAAGGCCGCGCAGCGTCATTCATCACCGGGGTGAAGCTGTGCATCATCACCAGCACCGTCGGCCGGGCCTGCGCGTGGCGGGTATCGAGCTCGGCATCGATGCGCGCATGGTAGGGCGCGTGGATCGCGTCGATGCGCTGCTGTCGCTGCGCCACTGTCAGGCGCTGATTGCCGGGAACGACGGTAAGGTCACTGACCGCCGGCATCAGCGTGGGCGAAGCCAACGGCCGGTTGCAGTCGATCACCAGCCGCGAATATGTCTGCGTGATCGCCCAGGCATCCAGCAGCCGTGCCAGTTCCACGGTGACCCCGGCGATGCCGATGTCCCAGCCGATGTGGCGGTCCAGCTCGGCCTGCGGCAGGCCGAGATCGTCCAATGCGGCCGGAACCTGCCGGCCGGCGTGGTCGGCGATCAGCATGAAGGACGAACGGCCCTGCGCCTGATGCACGGTAAACGCGGCCGGGTCGGCCGGCCCGAGCAGTGATGCGCCGGTATGTGGATGGAACAGCGAATCAGCCACGCGGGGTCCCGTCCAGGTGGTGTTCGATCATCCACAGCCCGGCCCACAGCTTGGCATCCAGCTCGTAGCCCTGGCCCATCTTTTCGACCAGCCACGCCGCGGCGCGGGCGCGGGGAATCTCGTGCACGGTGATGTCTTCGCTGGCATCGCCGCCGCCTTCACCGACCTTGCGCAGGCCGGTGGCACGCACGAAGGCGATCTTCTCGCTGCTGGCACCGGAGGAGGTCGGGCCGATCATCAGCACTTCAGCGTGGTCGGCGGTCCAGCCGGTTTCTTCCTCCAGCTCGCGCACCGCCGAGACCTCGATGGATTCACCGGCATCGATGTCGCCGACCAGGCCGGCGGGCATTTCGATGGTCCTGGCCTGCAGCGGTATGCGGAACTGCTCGACGAACAGCACGGTGTCTTCGGGGGTGACCGCAATGATGATCGCGGCCAGGCCACCGGCGTGGGTACGCTCGCTGTATTCCCACGTGCCGCGCACGACCATGCGCTGGTACTTGCCTTCAAAAACGACCTTGGGGGCTTGCGTATCGGGGCTCATGCGAACTCGCTGGCAACGGAAGAGGAATCGGACAGGCCGGCGGCGGCGAACAGGCGGCGCCGGGTCAACGGGCCGAAACGCAGCGCATCGCACAGGCCCTGCAGCATCTGTGCATCGGCCACGCCCCGGCTGAAATCGGCAGCGGCGCCCTCCAGCGGCGCATCCAGCGCGATGGTGGTCAGCTGACGCCACAGCAGCGCATGCTCGCGTTGTTCGCGCAGGCGCACGGCCATCTGCGCGGCACCGCGCAGGCGCAGGAACGGCACTTCATCCAGGCGCTCATACAGCACGTCCAGGCTGCCGAAGTGGGCCAGCAGCACGGCGGCAGACTTGGCACCCACGCCGGTCACGCCGGGGATGTTGTCGACCGCATCGCCGCACAGCGCCAGGTAGTCGGCGATCTGGTGCGCATGCACGCCGTGGCGCGCCTTGACCCCGGCCATGCCCCAGCGCTGGTTGCGTGCGTAGTCCCACTGTTCGTCATGCTCGAACAGCAGCTGCGAAAGATCCTTGTCGGCGGAGATGATCACCCCGCGCATGCCGGCGTCGCGGCGTGCGTGCAGGGCGCTGCCGATCAGGTCATCGGCCTCGTATTCGTGGTGGGCCAGCACCGCCAGGCCCAGCGCGGTGCACAGCGCCTTGCAGTGCGCGAACTGGCGGCGCAGCGCATCGGGCGCGGGATCGCGGTTGGCTTTGTAGGCAGCGTAGATCCGGTGGCGGAAACAGCTGTCCAACGCTTCATCAAAGGCGATGGCGATGTTGGCCGGGCGCTCGCGTTCGAGCAGGTCGAGCAGGAAGCGCGCGAAGCCGTGCACGGCATTGGTCGGCCAGCCCTGCTGGTCCTGGAATTCGTCGGGCATCGAATGCCACGCGCGGAACACATACAGGCTGGCATCGACCAGATACAGCGGCGCACGCAGCGGCGGCGGGGGCATGCCCGGGCCGGCGGGAAGGGCGGACATCTCAGCCCTCCCAGTCCTGCAGCAGCGCGGCCGGGTCCGGTCGCTCACGCTCGGGTACCTCGGTTTTCGGGGTGCCGATATGGATGAAGCCGGCGATCTGCTCGCCCTCGGCCAAGCCCAGGCGGGCATGCACGGCCGGGTCGAACGCCATCCACGCGGTCAGCCACTGCGCCCCGAAGCCCAGCGCCTGGGCGGCCTGCAGCAAGGCAAAGCAGACGCAGCCGGCGGTCATCAGCTGCTCTGCCTCGGGCACCTTGGGGCTCGGGCGCGGGCTGGCGATGACGGTGATGATCAGCGGGGCGTGGGAGAAACGCTGGCGATCCTTGTCCAACTGGGCCGGCGAGACCTGGGGGTCGCGCTGGACGGCGCGCTCGGCCAGGAACGCACCCAGACTGTGACGCGCATCGCCGGCGATCCGCAGGAAGCGGTAAGGCACCAGCTTGCCGTGGTCGGGCACCCGCACGGCCGAGGTCAGCATCCGCAGCAGGGTGGCCGGGTCGGGGCCGGGTTCACCCAGTTGCTTGGCGGGGACCGAACGGCGTGCATCCAGGGCGTGCAAGGCGGAGGGGACGGACATGGGTTCTCAATCAGACTTAACGATGCCCCGATTATAGTCGCGACCGTTTGTGACACGGCCTCGGACGATCTCGGTGCAATTTGCGACAAAACGTGATGAACATCACCTAATCAGCGGACTTCCTTCACGTGGCTGTACTCGCTTCCACGGCCTGCTGCGCTTACGATACAAAGCCTGCCGGGCCACCGGTGATGAGGTTTAAAGTGTCGACTGCTTCACTGTCTTTGATCGGTCGGCCGGCCTACCATCCGAGCGTGGGCGCATGGGGTGCGCCGGCGTTCGTTGTATCCATGTTGTACTCAGTGCCTGCGAGGGTGGGGAGCCTTTTCGCATGATCGCCACGCCCAATGTAGGGGGGCACCCGGGCCGTGACCCGGCGTTGTTGAAGATGGCCCGCGAGGCCGTGCTGCCAGGGCTGGTCGAGTCGTTCTCGACGGTGCTGGCGCGCTTTGACGATGTGTTGTTCGACCGTGCCGGTGACGCCGGCGCGTCGCAGTTGCTGTTCCTGGATGGCATGCGCGAGCTGCGCCGCCGCCGGGACGACATCGTGGCCGGCTTCAGCACCCACCTGGCCCAGGCCTGGGAAGCGCTGGAGCGGGGTGAACCGCTGTCGGCCGAGGCCACCCTGGCCGGGCAGGTCGAGGACGGGCTGAGCCTGGTGCCCGAGCATGTCCTGGAATCCCGCTTGGCGGTGCGCAACTTCGCCACCGTGCTGCTGCGTGACTTCAAACCGGTGCTGTCGCGGCTGGACCGCCGCCTCGGCCTGATCGCCGGCGCGCTGGAGCTGCAGGCCGATACCAATCCGATCAGTCCCGAGCATCTGGGTGTTGCCATCCACGAGGCCTTTGCCGACTGTGAACTGGCCCCGGAAGTGCGCCTGGTGTTGATCAAGCTGTGCGAGCGCGATCTGCAGCAGCCGATCGGCAAGCGTTACGAGTACCTGGATGAACAACTGGCCGCTGCGGGCGTGATGCCGCAGATGGCCGCGCGCCGGCCGGCGCCGCGTGCACCCTCGCCGCCGCCGCGCGACGAGCGCGATGGATTTGATGGCTTCCAGGCCGAGGCCGGCATGGGATCGGCGGGCGAAGAAAGCCAGGCACCGGCCTGGGCGCGTCGCTTCGCCGACCGCTGGGCCGAGAGCCGGGGCCGCCTCCAGGGCGGCGGACAGGCCGGGTACGAAGGGCCGGGCGAGGGCGGTGACAGCCTCGGCGGCAACCAGGGCATGCTGCTTGATGCCCTGCACGAACTGCTGCAGCAGACCCGCCATGTGCGCGAGGACGCCACCTCGGCGGCCAGCGTCGCGGTGGGCCAGCAGCGCCCGTTGAGCCAGCGCGAGATGATGTCGGTGCTGTCGCTGCTGCAGGCCACGCCTAGCGCGACCCTGCGTGCGGCGATCGGCGAAGACGGCGAATCGCTGGCGCAGCGCCTGAAAAGTGAAGTGCTGTCCGGTGCGACCCGGCTGGGGGTCGACCCCGCGCAGGCCCGGCTGGACCCGCAGGACGAGGACGCGATCGATCTGGTCGGCATGCTGTTCGATGTGATGCTCGACGAGCGCGACCTGGAAGGCCGCTCGCGCGAGCTGATCGGCCGGCTGGTGGTGCCCTTCGTCAAGGTCGCCATGCTCGATCGCCGCATGTTCGTGCAGAAGACCCACCCGGCGCGCAAGCTGCTCAACTCGCTGGCCGAAGCCTGCGAAGGCAATACCGGCGAGAGCCAGGCCGAGCGCGTGCTGATGGGCAAGGTCGAAGAAATCATCGAGCGGCTGGTGGCCGAGTTCAATGAGAACCTGGCGATCTTCCTGACCCTGGAAGAAGAATTCCGCGAGTTCCTGACGCAGCATCGTCGCCGGATCGAGATCGCCGAGCGCCGGGCCGCCGAGACCCAGCGCGGCCAGGAAAAGCTGGAGATGGCGCGCCAGCGCGCCACTACCGAACTGGACCGCCGTATTGGCGATACCACGTTGCCGCAGGCCATCGGCGAGTTCCTGCGCCAGCCCTGGCAGCACCACCTGACCCTGACCGTGCTGCGCGAAGGCGAAGACGGGGCGTCGGTCGGTGAGGCGCTGAGCCTGGCCGATGGCATGCTGGAGGAAGTGGCCGAGGCCCGCCGCCATATCGTCGGCAAGCCGTGGCTGCAGGCCTGGCATCCCGCGCTGCGCAAGGTGTTCGCCAGCGTGGGGGTACACGCCGATGCAGCCACCAGTGCCATCGACGCGCTGCACGACACCCTGCAGGGCATCGCCGAATCGCGCCCGGAGCTTGAGCGCGCGCTGCCCGAACTGCCGCAGGTGGCGCTGCCCTCGCCACCGGCCCAGGAATCGCCATCGGTGGAGCTGGGCAGCAAGGTGGATGTCAGCGATTTCGACAATGCCGATGCCGACCGCTTCCGCGGCCTGGAGATCGGCAGCTGGCTGGATTTCGTCGACAAGGACGGCAAGGTCCAGGCGGGCAAGCTGTCCTGGGTGAGCCCGATTTCCCAGCGCCTGCTGTTCGTCAACCGGCGCGGCGTGCGGTTCTGCGTGGCCTCGCCGGAAGAACTGGCGGTGATGGTGCGCCTGGGTCGCCTGCGCGCGCATATCGACGATGGGGCCTTCGACAGTGCCATGCAGGGCGTGATCGATCGCCTGGATACCAGGAACGCCACCGTGCATTGACCCCGGGGCCACTCTGGCCTGACGATCAGGTTACGATCAGCCCACAATCCGCTGATCGTCGGGGACAGGCATGGCTGTCGAGGTGTTGGTGGTAAAGGAACATGCGCCGGGAGAACGGCGCGTGGCGATGACGCCGGAAACGGCGCGCAAATTGATCGCGCTGGGGGCGAGCGTCGCATTCGAGTCCGGTGCCGGGGTAGCGTCGGGCTTCCCCGATGCGGTGTATCAGGACGTGGGCGCGCAGCCCGCCGATGACACCCGCCTGGCCCAGGCCGACCTGGTGCTGTGCGTGCAGCCTCCATCCAATGACCGTCTGGCCCGGCTGAAAGCCGTTTCCAGCCTGATCGGCATGCTGCATCCGCAGGCCGACGCCGAGCGTGCCGGTCTTATCCAGTCGCGCGGCCTGCAGGCCTTCCCGCTGGAGCGCTTGCCGCGCACCACGCGGGCGCAATCGATGGACGTGCTCAGTTCGCAGGCCGGCATGGCCGGTTACAAAGCCACGTTGATCGCCGCCCAGCGTGCGCCGCGCTTCTTCCCGATGCTCACCACCGCCGCCGGCACGATCCGTCCGTCCAAGGTGCTGGTGGTCGGTGCGGGTGTGGCCGGCCTGCAGGCGATTGCTACCGCCCGCCGTCTCGGCGCGCAGGTGGAAGGCTTCGATGTGCGTCCGGAAACCCGCGAGCAGATCGAGTCGCTGGGCGGCAAATTCCTTGACCTGGGCGTGAGCGCGGTCGGCGAAGGTGGTTACGCGCGGCCGCTGACCGATGAGGAACGGGCCGAGCAGCAGCGCCGCCTGGGCGAGCACCTGCGCACGGTGGACGTGGTTATCTGTACCGCCGCCGTGCCCGGCCGGCCCGCGCCGAAAATCGTCAGCACCGCGATGGCGCGTGGCATGAAACCGGGCAGCGTGATCGTCGATCTCGCCGCGGAAACCGGCGGCAACTGCGAAGCCACCCAACCGGGCGAGGTGGTGGATCTGGACGGCGTGCTCATCGACGGCCCGCTCAACCTGGCCAGCCAGGGCGCGGTGCATGCCAGCGAGATGTACGCCCGCAACGTCTACAACTTCGTCGCGCTGTTCCTGAAAGACGGCGCCGTCACCTTCGACTGGGACGACGAACTGCTCGCGAAAACCCGCTGGGTCGCCGCCTGAAAAACGGGGACGGGGGTAGTGAATAACTACCCCCGTCCCCGTTGTTGGTCGTTGCTTCAGTGCTTCAGTGCTTCGGCGCTTCAGCGCTTGGACGGCGGCGCAGCAGGGGCGGGGTTGGCCTTCAGCCACGCCTTGCGTTCGTCCGGCGTCATCCGCGCCCAGCGGTCGCGCAGCGCCTGCCGTTGCTCAGGGCTCATGCTGCGCATCTGACCGAACAGTGCGCGCGCCTGTTCGCGTTGCTCCGGCGTCATGTTCTCGAAACGGTGGCGGCCCCGCTGCGCCTGCGCGCGTTGCTCCGGGGTCATGGCCAGCCAGCGCTGGCCGTGCTGCAGCATGCGTTCGCGCTGGGGCGCCGGGGCGTCGTTCCAGCGGTCACGCACCGGCGCGATCAACGCCTCACGCTGCTGCGGGCTCAATGTGTCCCAGTCCGGCAGCGGGGCGGTCTGTGCCCAGCCGGCCGCACTCAGCGTCAGCAATACCAGCCCGAGGGACAGTCGCAGTTTCATCATCACTCCATTGCCAGGTCGGTACTGCCCAGCCACACATACAGATCGGGATTCTCGTCGAGGACATCGCTGCTGTCATCGGTGGCGCTCGCCATCACCGGTGCCGGCGGGGCACTCGATTCGCCCAGGAGGAAACTGTAGCCCAAGGCGAGGGCGACCACCGCCGAACAGGCCGTCGCCATCCACCACGACGGTGCATGCCGCTTGGGCGGTGAGGCCGCATGGCGCGCGTTGCGCAGCCGCGCCAGCGTGGTCGGCGAGAGCGTATCCAGCGCCTGCGCATGCAGCTGCCGCAGGGCGGCATCGTCAGGCATCGAAGGGGGCAGGGGGCGGTTCACAGGGCGATCTCCAGAGACTGCTGCAGCGCTTGGCGGGCGCGCGAAAGATGGGTTTTGACCGCGCCTTCGCTGCAGCCCATGGCCTTGGCCGTGGTGGCGCCATCCAGGTCCTGCAGCACGCGCAGGGTGAAGGCCTCGCGCTGGCGCGCAGGCAACTCCCGCAGCGCCTGCACCAGTTGTGCGTAATGATCGCGCTGCTCATGGGCCTGAGCCGGACCGGGGGCGCTGTCGGCCCAGTCGATATCGTGGTCGCTGCCGGCCTCGTCGCTGCTGCGCCAGAACTTCAGGCGGAAGCCACGGCGGCGCTGCAGGTCGACCACGCGGCGGCGCAGGATGCTCCAGAACAACGGCGCCCATTCGGCGGCGGGTTTGTCGCGATAGCCGAGCATCTTCAACATGCTGTCCTGCACCGCATCCAGCGCGTCCTCGCGCTGGCGCAGGCCCGCTTCGGCGAAGCGGAACGCGCGCGGGCCGATGCCGGCCAGGAAGGCGTCCAGCGACACCGGCAGCGCCACCTCGGGCGTGGCGGGCAGGTCGGCATCCGTCGACGGTAGGGGAGAGCTCACCAGCACAGGGTAGCGTTCCGGCAGGGGGATACCGTGAGAACGCCCCAGGGCGGGCGCGGTTGACCGGCCTGCCCGATTGGTTCAGCGCATGGTTATGATGCAGGGGACGGGATGACCGCCTGGGAGAGTGACTGCAATGAGCGACGGGTTCGTGGCGTTGTATATCTTCATGCTGGCCGCCATTGCCGGCCACGTGATCATTTCGCGGGTGCCGGTGATCCTGCATACCCCCCTGATGTCCGGGTCCAACTTCATCCACGGCATCGTGCTGATCGGCGCGATGGTGGTGCTGGGGCACGCGCAGACGCCGCTGGAGAAGATCATCGGGTTCATCGCGGTGGTCCTGGGCGCCGGCAACGCAGCCGGCGGCTACGTGGTGACCGAACGCATGCTGGACATGTTCAAGCCCAGCGCCAAGCGCGACGCCGGGGAGAAGGCGCCTTGAACGTGACCACCGCGCAGCTGCTGCAATGGCTGGTCCAGGTGAGCTACCTGGTCGCCGCGACCCTGTTCCTGCTTGGCCTGCAGCGCATGGCCTCGCCGATGACCGCGCGCAGCGGTATCCGCTGGGCCGGCCTGGGCATGCTGATCGCCACGGTGGCGACGTTCTTCCTGCCGGAGCTGCACAACATTCCGCTGATCCTGGCGGCGGTGGCGATCGGCACCGGCGTGGCCTGGTGGTCGGCCAAGCGCGTGGCGATCACCGACATGCCGCAGATGGTGGCGCTCTACAACGGCATGGGCGGTGGCTCGGCGGCGGCGATCGGTGCGGTCGAACTGCTGCGCTTCTCGTTCCTGACCAACCGCGATACCACCCATTGGAGCGAGCAGGCGCTGGCCGACCTCGCCGCGCGCCAGCCGTCGGCAACGGTGCTGGCGCTGGCCGTGATCGGTTCGGCGATCGGTGCGGTGTCGCTGTCCGGCTCGATCATCGCCTGGGCCAAGCTGGACGGTCGACTCGACCGGCGCGTCACCTTCCCCGGGCAGCAGGTGTTCAACCTGCTGGTCGCGCTGGCGATGGTGGTGCTGGGCATCTGGGCGGCGGTCACGCTGAGCCCGGTGGCGATCATCAGCTTCTTCGTGGTCGCACTCGCACTGGGCGTGCTGATGACGCTGCCGATCGGCGGCGCCGACATGCCGGTGGTGATCTCGCTGTACAACGCGTTTACCGGCCTGGCGGTGGCGTTCGAAGGCTATGTGCTCGGCAACGAGGCGCTGATCATCGCCGGCATGATGGTCGGCGCGGCCGGCATTCTGCTGACGCGGTTGATGGCCAAGGCGATGAACCGGCCGATCAGCGGCGTGCTGTTCTCCAATTTCGGGGGCGGCGGCGTGGCGCAGGAAATCAGCGGCGCGCAGAAGCCGATCGAGGCCAGCGATGTCGCCGCGATGCTGGCCTTCGCCGAGCGCGTGGTGATCGTGCCTGGCTACGGCATGGCCGTGGCCCAGGCCCAGCACAAGGTGTGGGAACTGGCGCAGCGCCTGATCGATCGCGGCATCAAGGTGAAGTTCGCGATCCACCCGGTCGCCGGGCGCATGCCGGGGCACATGAACGTGCTGCTGGCCGAAGCGGGCGTGCCCTACGACCTGATCGCCGACATGGACGACATCAACCCCGAGTTCCCGAACACCGACGTGGTGCTGGTGATCGGCGCCAACGACGTGGTCAACCCGGTCGCGCGCACGGATCCGGCCAGCCCGATCTACGGCATGCCGATCCTGGACGTGGTCAACGCCCGCAACGTGGTGGTGATCAAGCGCGGCAAGGGCACCGGCTTTGCCGGCATCGAGAATGCGCTGTTCTATGCCGACAACGCCCGGATGCTGTACGGCGATGGCGCCGGTGCGGCGAGCGCGTTGGTCAGCGAACTGAAGGCCCTCGACGGCGGCCATTGAACACAGCGGTAGTGCCGGCCGCTGGCCGGCTCCCGCGATGCATCAGTAACCCGGTAGTGCCGGCCGCTGGCCGGCTCCCGCGATGCATCAGCAACCCGGTAGTGCCGGCCGCTGGCCGGCTCCACGCAACGCGTGAATACCAATGCGTCTTCGCCCAAGCGTCATGAAGAGCCGGCCAGCGGCCGGCACTACCAATACCCGGGATTCAGCGACCCGAAGCATCCGTCGATACCCGGGATGCGGCGACCCGAAGCCTCCGTGGGGCGGTTACTTCGCCACCCACCAGCCGATCACCAGCGCCACGCCCAGCCACAGCCATTCCACCGCGCCGTTGGCCAGGCCGCTCAGCGTCCAGGCCAGATAGGGCCCCATGCGCAACGCTGATTCCCACGGGGTGAGCCCCATCGAGCCGCCCAGGTAGGCCGAGGCGATCCCCCAGTTGGCCGCCAGCGCAACCAGCACGGTGGCCAGCACGGTCAGCACCACCCGGGGGGCACCGGCGCGCAGGGTGCCCAGGCGCAGCATGAACGCGATCTCCAGCGCGGCCACAACCGCCATCCAGCTGGCCTGGCGGCCAGTGAGCAGGGCGATGAACAACCAGGCCAGCGTGGCCGTGACAACACCAAGCAGAAACAGCGGGGGCCAGAGCCAGTGGCGGCTCCGGACAGGCACGGACGTGGGCGACATGCAATCTTCCTGTAAGTCCCCACAGGATACCGGCTTGCGGGGTGACCGGCGCGTGGGCGGCCACTGGGCTAAAATGGTCGCCTTGCGGGAATTGGCCGCGACCCCCATATCGATCCACATGTATTCCCGTAGCAGTGAACCTGTCCACTTCGAACGCGACTGCGAGGCCGTCATGGTCCCGCAGGGCGAAACGGTCACGCTGCCCGCTGGCAGCTATGGCTATATCACCCAGGCCCTGGGTGGCAGCTATACCGTCTTTGTCGAAGGCAATCTTTTCCGCATCGCCGGCAAGGATGGCGACGCCATCGGCAAGGAAGCGCCCCCGGCGCTGGAACTGCCCGCCGATGCCTCCGACGAGGAGGTCGAAAAACTGGTGTGGCAGCAGCTGCGCACCTGCTTCGATCCGGAGATCCCCTTCAACATCGTCGATCTGGGGCTGGTCTATGAAGTGGACCTCAAGCACCTGGACGACGGCCAGCGCGAGGTCGACATCAAGATGACCCTCACTGCGCCCGGCTGCGGCATGGGCGAGATCCTCGTCGATGACGTGCGCAGCAAGCTGGAAATGATCCCGACGGTGGCCGAGGCCGACGTCGAGCTGGTGTTCGACCCGCCGTGGGGCCGTCACATGATGTCCGAGGCCGCCCGGCTCGAAACCGGCATGCTGTAACCGCCCATCGCCAGCCGGCGTCACGGCGTTCCCCGTAACCAGAACAGGAAATATCCGGTGTCCCAGTCTTCCGTGAGCTTCAACACCACCCGTTCCGCCCAGCCGCGCAGCAGCGAGGAGCGTGAGCGCATCCTGGCCGCCCCCGGTTTTGGTCTGCACTTCACCGATCACATGGTGGAAGTGCGTTGGGACAAGGACACCGGCTGGCACGATGCCGTGGTGCGCCCGTACGGTCCGCTGCAGCTGGACCCGGCCGCCGCGGTGCTGCATTACGGCCAGGAAATCTTCGAGGGCATCAAGGCCTACCGCCACGCCGACGGCTCGATCTGGACCTTCCGCCCGGAGGCCAACGGCCGCCGCCTGCAGCGTTCGGCCCAGCGCCTGGCGCTGCCGGAACTGCCGGTGGAGATCTTCGTCGAATCGCTCAAGCAGCTGATCGCCGTGGATGCGTCGTGGGTGCCCTCGGCCGACGAATCCAGCCTGTACTTCCGTCCCTTCATGATCGGCGATGAAGCCTTCCTCGGCGTGCGCGGCGCGCACAAGGCCGGCTACTACGTCATCGCCAGCCCGGCCGGCCCGTACTTCGCCAAGGGCGTGGCGCCGGTCGCGATCTGGCTGTCCACCGAGTACGCGCGCGCAGGCAAGGGCGGCACCGGCGCGGCCAAGTGCGGTGGCAACTACGCCGCCTCGCTGCTGCCGCAGCAGAAGGCGCAGGCACAGGGCTGCTCGCAGGTGCTGTTCCTGGACCCGGTCGAGGGCAAGTACCTGGAAGAACTGGGCGGCATGAACGTGTTCCTGGTCTACAAGGACGGCACCCTGGTGACCCCGGCGCTGTCGGGCAGCATCCTGGAAGGCATCACCCGTGAAAGCATCCTGCAGCTGGCCCGCGACCGCGGCATGAAGGTCGAAGAGCGCAAGGTCACCCTTGAGGAGTGGAAGGATGGCGTGACCTCCGGCGAGATCGTGGAAGCGTTCGCCTGCGGTACCGCTGCGGTGGTCACCCCGATCGGCCAGCTCAAGGGCGAAGGCTTCTCGGTGGGTGACATCAACGCCCCGGCCGGCGAAGTGACGATGTCGCTGCGCAAGGAACTGACCGACATCCAGTACGGCCGCCTGCCGGACCGTCACGGCTGGCTGGTCCGCCTGGACGCCTGAGTCCTCGGGGTCTGAGCGCAAGCATCGAAAACCCGCCTGGCGACAGGCGGGTTTTTTGTTGCCCGTTCGCCACCGCGCCGGTGGTGCTCCCCCAAGACAGGCCGCGCAGCGTTCGACATCGGTAGTGCCGGCCGCTGGCCGGCTCTGCAGCATTCCGCGGAGCCGGCCAGCGGCCGGCACTACGGGCTGGTCGGGAGCCGGCCAGCGGCCGGCACTACTGTCCTGCGGTGGCAGTGGCGTAAGTGATTGATGCGCAAGTGTTGTCCCGCATTTGTCGGTCGCGACAGCCATTTCAGACAATCCGTGGCGCAATCGGACCATCCGAAAGGCCGTGAGCGCCTTCACTTTCACAAACCCTCGACCCGGAAAGTCTCAGATCCGACATTTCATGTCACTGAAGTGCAGCTGAAACATTGTTGATCGGCCAGTCAGCCACTAGCGTCGCGATGGGCGGTTTGATTCAGGGGAACCGATCCACTCACCGGGCCGATCCGCGCCATCGATTGCAGCAGCCCCCGGATCGGACCTGGATTCTCCGCCGCGACGACGGCATTCACTGTCTGAAAGGGAAATCCGATGTCTCATGTCTCGCAACACCGTTTGCGTCAGCGTGCATTGGTTGTACTGGGCGCGTCTGTTCTGTCGACCCTGCTGCTGGCCACCCCGGCCTTCGCCGGCGATGTGCAGTTGAGCGGCCTGTCCTCGGCGCCGACCCATCAGCGCTTCATCGTGAAGTACAAGGATGGCAGCACCGAGGTCGCCACCCCGACCGCGCTGGCCAGTTCGCTCAAGGCCGCCGCGGCGGCGGTACCGGCCGCCCAAGGCCGCGCGCTGGGGCTGCAGAAGCTGCGCCAGCTGGCGATCGGCCCGACCGTGGTCAAGGCCGACCGGCCGCTGGACCGTGCCGAAGCCGAGCTGCTGATGCGCCGCCTGGCCGCCGACCCGAGCGTGGAATACGTCGAGGTCGATCAGCTGATGCAGGCCACCCTGGTGCCCAATGACACCCGGTTCTCCGAACAGTGGGGCTTTGGCACCAGCAATGCCTCGATCAACGTACGCCCGGCCTGGGACAAGGCCACCGGCGCCGGCGTGGTGGTGGCGGTGATCGACACCGGCATCACCAACCACCCCGACCTCAATGCCAACCTCCTGCCCGGCTACGACTTCATCAGCGACGCGGCGATGGCGCGCGACGGCGGTGGCCGCGACAACAACCCCAACGACGAAGGCGACTGGTACGCCGCCAACGAATGCGGCTCGGGCATTCCGGCCTCCAATTCGAGCTGGCACGGCACCCACGTGGCCGGCACCGTCGCGGCGGTGACCAACAACAGCACCGGCGTGGCTGGCACGGCCTTCAATGCCAAGGTCGTGCCGGTGCGCGTGCTCGGCAAGTGCGGCGGCTACACCTCCGACATCGCCGACGCCATCGTCTGGGCCTCTGGCGGCACCGTCAGCGGCGTCCCGGCCAACGCCAACCCGGCCGAAGTGATCAACATGTCGCTCGGTGGCGGTGGCAGCTGCTCCACCACCTACCAGACCGCGATCAACGGCGCCGTCTCGCGCGGCACCACGGTGGTCGTGGCGGCCGGCAACAGCAACACCAACGTCTCCTCCTCGGTACCGGCCAACTGCGCCAACGTCATCGCGGTGGCCGCGACCACCTCGGCCGGCGCCCGCGCCATCTTCTCCAACTACGGCACCGGCATCGACATCTCCGCGCCGGGGCAGGGCATCCTCTCCACCCTCAACAGCGGCACCACGGTACCGGGCAGTGCGTCCTACGCCTCCTACAACGGCACCTCGATGGCGGCACCGCACGTGGCCGGCGTGGTCGCGCTGATCCAGTCCGTCGCGCCCACCGCGCTGAGCCCGGCCGCCATCGAAAGCCTGCTCAAGAGCACCGCACGGCCGTTGCCGGGCGCCTGCTCCGGCGGTTGCGGCGCGGGGATCGTGGACGCCGATGCGGCGGTGACCGCCGCGCTCAACGGCACCGGCCCGGGCCCGGGTACCGGCACCGTGCTGCAGAACAATGTCCCGGTCACGGGCCTGGGCGCCGCCAGCGGTGCCTCGCTGGCCTACACCGTGGCCGTGCCCTCGGGCAGCAGCCAGTTGAAGGTCACCATCGCCGGCGGCAGTGGCGATGCCGATCTGTATGTCCGCAACGGCAGCGCGCCGACCGATACCGTCTACACCTGCCGCCCGTACCTGAGCGGCAACAACGAGACCTGCACGATCCCGTCGCCGGCGGCCGGCACCTGGCATGTGCGGGTGAAGGCCTACTCGACCTTCTCCGGGGTCACCCTGACCGCGCAGTACTGATCGCTTTCCCATCGCACCAACGCAGAACGCCCCGGCATGCCGGGGCGTTCGTTCGATCAACACGCTGCGCCAGGGATTACGCCGCTTCGAACCGGTTCGCGGCGACGTTCTTGCGCACCTGCTCCGGATTCCAGATCCGGCCGTTCATCGCGATGTACACACCGCTCGGCAGCGACTGCACCGCACCGATCGCGCAGCCGATGTTGAACTCCGCATCCGAACCGCGGAACCGTGCCGGGCTCAGCGCGCCGGTCATGACGATGGTCTTGTCGGTGATCGACTTCAGCACCTGGCCCGTCTGCACCATCGAGTCGGTGCCGTGGGTCACCAGCACATGCCGGGTCGGCTGCGCGGCGATCGTCGCCCGGATCAGCTCGCGGTCCTCGTCGGTGATGTGCAGCGAATCCTTGCGCAGGATCGGAATCACGTTGAAACGGAAGGTCACGCCCAGCTCGCGCAGGATCATCCCGATCTGCGGATCACCGATCTGATAGTCCGACTTGTCGTCGAAGTAGATCTTGTCGATCGTGCCACCGGTGGTGATGATCAGTAGTTCTTCCATTGCAAGCATCCTGGGTACCAGACAGAAGGGCACGGAACCGCCGCGCCGACCGGTAGATGATACGGCTGACGCCCGCCCGATGCAGGCTTGCGACGCTACACGGTCAGCCGGTTGTGGTCTTCCGCCCGAAGCGCCGCCGCAGCCCCGGCGCGCTCGCCACCCCGATCACCGCCAGCGCCAGCGCCAGCTCGAGCCACCCCCACAACGCGACCTCCGGGTGGCTCCAGGCGCTCATCACCCCGTGGCTGAACCAGAACAGCGCCAGCACCCCGGCCCAGAACATTGCCTTGCCCCGCCGCACCAGCACGCCCAGCGCCAGCAGCAGCGGCGGCAGGGTGAAGACCAGCTGGCTGGCCAGCCAATGCTTGTCCTGCGCGAACCAGACCGCGAACAGCACCGCCAACGCCACCAGCAGCAGGGCCAGCACGATCTCCTGCGCCCGGGTGCTCACGCCAGCCGCCGTGCGATATCGGCCACCCGCCGCCCCAGCGCCCGCGCCAGGATGCTTTCATCCTCGCTCGGCACCGGGTTGTCGTCCGCCCCGGCCACATGGCTGGCGCCATACGGCGTGCCCCCGGTCGTGGTGTGGCTCAGTGCCGGCTCGGTGAAGGGGATGCCCACGATCAGGCAGCCGTGGTGCAGCAGCGGTACCTGCATCGACAGCAGGGTCGACTCCTGCCCACCGTGCAGCGAGGCCGTGGAGGTGAACACCCCGGCTGGTTTGCCGGCCAGGGTGCCGTTGACCCATTCCGCGCCCAGCCCGTCCAGGAAGTGCTTCACCGGCGCGGCCATGTTGCCGAACCGGGTCGGGCTGCCCAGCAGCAGCCCCGTGCACTCGGCCAGATCGGCCACGCTCACATACGGCGCACCGTCTTCGGGCACCGGGGGCAGGGCCGTCTGTGTCACCGCGGCCACCGGCGGCACCGTGCGCAGCCGCGCGCTCATGCCCGGCACCTCGCCGATGCCGCGCGCAATCTGGCGGGCAAGCCGTGCCACTGAACCGCCACGGCTGTAATACAGCACCAGGATCTCCGCCATTTCGCTTTCATCTCGTTGCGTCCGATGCAGGCAGTATGGCAACGCAGCCCGCTCAGGGCGAGGTCCGTGGCGGGCCGGCCGCCGTGAGCAGGCGTGCATGCCGCACACCCGTCATCGGGTACCCTTGCGCCGATGGAACCTCTCGATACGATCAACCTGTGGATCGAACGCGTCCGGGACCGCGCGCGAACGATCAGCTTCGGCCGCTTCCTGTGGCGCCGTTTCCTTGATGACCGTCTGTTCCAGGCGGCCGCCTCGCTGGCCTACACCACGGTGTTCGCGCTGGTGCCGCTGGCCATCGTGGTGTTCGGGGTGCTCTCCGCGTTCCCGGTGTTCGACCGCTGGAGCGACACCCTCAGCGACTACGTGTTCTCCAACTTCGTGCCCAACGCCGCGCGCGCCGCCGAAGGCTACCTGCGCCAGTTCTCGGCCAGCGCCGGGCAGCTCACTGCCGCCGGCTTCATCGCGCTGGTGGTGTCGCTGCTGATCACCCTCAACAGCGTGGAGGAAACCTTCAACCAGATCTGGCGGGTGAGCTCGACCCGACCGAAGCTGACCCGCTTCCTGGTCTACTGGACCGTGCTCACCCTCGGCGCCATGCTGGCGGCGGCGTCGCTGGCGGTCTCGGCGCGGGTGTTCGCGTTGCCCCTGTTCGGCACCAGCGAAGGCCGCTGGCTGGCCAACGTGTCACTGACCGTCGCCCCGATCCTGATCGAATTCCTCTGCATCATGCTGGTCTACCGCGTGGTGCCGCACCACACGGTCAAATGGCGGCATGCCATTCCCGGCGCGATCCTGGCCGCGATCATGCTCGAGCTGGTGAAGTGGGGCATGGGCGCCTACCTGGGCAGCTTCCAGTCCTACCAGAAGCTCTACGGCACGGTCGCCTTCGTGCCGATCCTGCTGCTGTGGATCTACCTGTGCTGGGTCTCGGTGCTGCTCGGCGCCTCGCTGGCCTCCTCGATCGCCGCGTTCCGCTACCAGCCGGCCGACCTGCGCCTGCCGGTGGGCTACGAGATCTACGGCCTGCTGCGGCTGATCGGCCGCTTCCACCAGGCGCGCGCCGATGGCCGCAGCCTGGATGACGACGAGATCCTGCGGCTGGAGCCGATGCTGACCGATTCGCTGCTGCATACCCTGCTGTGCGATCTGGAAGCGATCCGCGTGGTCCGCCGCGACGAGCAGGGCGAGTGGCTGCTGGCGCGCGACCTGGACAAGCTCACCCTGGCCGACCTGTACGAGACCACG
Source organism: Stenotrophomonas sp. RG-453 (assembly GCF_033843685.1). Taxonomy (NCBI): domain Bacteria; kingdom Pseudomonadati; phylum Pseudomonadota; class Gammaproteobacteria; order Lysobacterales; family Lysobacteraceae; genus Stenotrophomonas; species Stenotrophomonas sp. RG-453. The sequence goes on along the minus strand of NZ_JAMYED010000002.1, from coordinate 583,026 downwards.
CAGATGCGGATCCCGATCAAGGAAGCCTACCTGCCGTATCGCGACGACAGCCTGGGCACGGCCTCGGTGGCCGCACTGGACACGCTGCGCCTGCCGCTGCGCGAACTGCTCAAACGCCGCGTCAGCGATATCTATTCGACCCCCGGAGACAAACCATGACCGCCAAGCCCCTGCTGCTGGCCCTGGGCCTGCTGACGCTGGCCGCCTGCAACAAGCCCGCTGCACAGAGCGAGGCCACTGCGCCCGCCGCCCCGGCCCCGATCGATGAACCGGCTGTGCCGCCGACCGACGCGGTCCCGGCCACCGAGCGCAGGACCGTCGAACAGCCGACGCTGAAAGCCAAGGCGCTGGACGGCACCGACTACGATCTGGCCGCTCACCGCGGCAAGTGGGTGGTGGTGAACTTCTGGGCGACCTGGTGCGCCCCATGCCGCAAGGAAATGCCCGAGCTCTCCGCGCTGCACGCGATGCGCAATGAAATCGAGGTGGTCGGGCTGGCCTTCGAGGACATCGAACCGGCCGAGATGAAGGCCTTCCTGGAGAAGCGTCCGGTCACCTATCCGATCGTGATCGTGGATACGTACAACCCGCCGGAAGACTTCGCGATCCCGCGCGGCCTGCCGATGACCTACCTGATCGCGCCGGATGGCAAGGTCGCCAAGGAATTCCTCGGCCCGGTCACCGCGCATGACATTGAAGCGCGGATCAAGGAAGGCTGATCCTCACGGGCATGCCGGCGGATACCCGGCATGCCTGTGCCTCGCAGCGCCGGTAGATCCACGCCATGCGTGGATACGGAATGCATGAAAGCATCCACGCATGGCGTGGATCTACCCGACGACGAAGGGTTCAATCGGCTTCAAGACCCCGAAGTGCTCCTTGTGCAGCTTGCCCTTCAACGGCGGCAGCGCCAGCACCGGTTCGTCCACGCGGGTATCGGGCAGGCGATCGAGCAGGTTGCGGATCAGGCCCAGCCGCCCGCGTTTCTGGTCGTTGAAGTCCACCAGTGTCCACGGGGCATCATCGTTATGCGTCCCGCGCAGCATCGCTTCGCGGCTCTCGGTATAGGCGCTGTACTTGCTGCGTGATTCCAGGTCCACCGGCGAGAGCTTCCAGCCCTTGAGCGGATCGAGGTGGCGTTCGGCGAAACGCTTTTCCTGCTGCGCCTGGTCCACGCTGAGCCAGTATTTGAACAGCACGATGCCGTCGTCGATCAGCAGCTTTTCGAACACCGGCGCCTGCGCCAGGAAGCTGCGGTACTGCGCCTCGGTGCAATAGCCCATCACGTGCTCGACCCCGGCACGGTTGTACCAGCTGCGGTCCATCAGCACGATCTCACCGGCCGCCGGCAGGTGCGAGACATAGCGTTGGAAATACCATTGCGTGCTCTCGCGGTCGGTCGGCTTGGGCAGCGCGACCACCTTGCACTGGCGCGGATTGAGATGCTCGGCGATCGCCTGGATCGCACCGCCCTTGCCCGCGGTGTCGCGGCCTTCGAACAGCACCAGCACCCGCTGTCCGGTGTGCTGCACCCAGCGCGCCATCGCCGCCAGTTCCAGTTGCATCGGTTCCAGCAGGGCCTGGTAGTCCTTGCGCTTGAGCTTGCCCATCGGCGTGCCTCGGTGATTCACAGGGAAGCCCGAGCCTAGCGCAGCCGATGCTCAGGCGATGTGTGGGCCCTGCCAGCCGCGTTCGCGTGCGAGCGTTTCGATCACCTCGGTGAGGTCGCGCGCGAAACCGGCCATGTCGAACAGGCCGCTGTCCTCGCGGCGTTGCGCCAGCGTGGCGCGCGCGGCCTGCATTGCAGCCGGGTCGTTGCCGAGCTGGATGGCGGTAGCCACGAACGCCGCGTCGTCGGCCACGTTGAACGCGTGCATGCCCAGGTGGTGGTTGAGGCTGCCGGCCACGCGTGAGGCGAACGTCGCGCCGGGGCTGGTCAGCACCGGGCAGCCGGCCCACAGCGCATCGGAGGCGGTGGTGTGGGCGTTGTACGGGTGCGTGTCCAGGAACAGGTCGGCGTGCTGGTAACGCGCCAGGTACTGCGGGTGGGGCAGGCGCGGCATGAACACCAGCCGCGCCGGATCCAGCTGCGCCTGGCGTGCCGCGCTGCGCAGCCGCGCGTCGGCATTGCCCGGGCCGGAGAGCAGCCACAGCACGCTGCCCGGTATGCCCTGCAGCACCGCCAACAGCCGCTGCATGCTGCGCGGGTTGAGCTTGTAGCTGTTGTTGAAGCAGCACAGCACCATGCCCTGCGCCGGCAGGCCGCAGTCCTCGCGCGACGGTGCCGGTTCCAGCACACGGGTGTTGTCCGAGGGCTGGAACGCGCGCGGCAGGCGCCGCACGTTCTCACTGAAGGCCGGCACCAGCGCGTCGGGCAGCACGAAGGCATCGGCCAGCACATGATCGATCCACGGCGCGCCGGAGGTGCCCGGGTACGCGAGCCAGTTGACCTGCACGGGCGCCGGCCGCATCGCCAGCACCTGCGGCGTTCCGCCACCGCCCCAGCCGCGCAGATCGAACAGCACATCGATGCCCGCCTCGCGGATGCGTCGGGCGATGTGCTGATGCGGTTGCGCGCTGACATCGTGCAACGTGTTTGCCGCCTGCTGCAGGCGCTGGCGGATGGGGCTGCCGTCGTCCCCGGTGAGCGCGAACAGATGCAGCTCGAGCATGCCCTGCGCGCGCAGCTGTTCGAACAGCGCCACGGTCAACAGGCCGGTGGGATGTGCGCCGAAGCCGTTGGAGAGGAAGCCGACCCGCAGCGTGCCGTGCGGGCGCACCGTGGCCGGCGGCAACCGCGGGATGCCCTCGGCCAGCGCCGCCGCGCGCTGACGGGCGCAGGCCAGCTGCTCGGCGGCGCTGCCGTCTTCGCTGAGGAAGGCGAACGGCTCGACCACCGCCTGGCCCTGCGCGACGGCCTGGCGCACGAGCGACGACAATCGCTCCAGATCCCGCCAATCGCACAGCCGGCGCTGCCAGTTGAGCAGCTGCGCAGTGATGTAGGGCTCGCCCGGCAGCAGACGGTGCGCATGGCGATACGCATCCGCCGCCGCCTCCGGTTGCCCCGCGTCTTCCAGTGCGTGGCCGAGCCACAGGGTGATGCCGGGGTGCTGGGGCGCGCGATCCGCCGCCTGCCTCAGCAGTGTGGCGGCCTCGCCATGGCGGCCTTGCATCCAGCGTGCGCGGCCCAGCCGGGCCAGGGCCTCGGGATGGTCGCCGCGCAGCTGCAGCGCACGGGTGGCGGCCTGTTCGCCGGCGCGCACGTCGCCGGCCTCCAGCTCGGCGTCGGCCAGCATCACCCACGCAATGAAATCCGTCGGTTTGCGCTGGACGGCCTGACGCAGCTGCAGACGCTGCGGATCGGCACTCATCGTGGCCGCTCCGCGGCGGGCATGCTCAGCTGCCTTCCGCGAGCCGGGCCAGCTCGTCGGCCTGGTGTTCGTGGGTCAGGCGGCTGACCAGCGCATCCAGATCGCCGGTCAGGATGTTGGGCAGGTCGTACAGGGTCAGCCCTTCCACGCGGTGGTCGGTGATCCGGCCCTGCGGGAAGCTGTAGGTCCGGATGCGCTGGCTGCGGTCGCCACTGCCGACCTGCAGCCGGCGGCTTTCGGCCTGGGCGGCGGCCTGCTTGCTGCGTTCGGTGTCCAGCAGCTGCGCTTTCAGGCGCTTCATCGCCTTGTCGCGGTTGGCGTGCTGGCTGCGCTCGGTCTGGCATTCCACCACCACGCCGGTCGGCAGGTGGGTGATGCGGATCGCCGATTCGGTCTTGTTGACGTGCTGGCCGCCGGCGCCGGAGGAGCGGTAGGTGTCCACGCGCAGGTCGGCCGGGTTGATCACCACGTCCTCCACGTCGTCTGCCTCGGGGATGATCGCCACGGTCGCCGCGGAGGTATGGATGCGCCCCTGCGACTCGGTCGCCGGCACGCGCTGCACGCGGTGCGTGCCCGATTCGAACTTCAGCCGCGAGAACGCCCCCCGGCCGACCACGCGCGCCACGACTTCCTTGTAGCCGCCATGTTCGCCGGGGTTGTCCGATTCGATCTCGACCTTCCAGCCCTGGCGCTCGGCGTAGCGGGCGTACATGCGGAACAGATCGCCGGCGAAGATCGCCGCCTCGTCACCGCCGGTGCCCGCGCGGACTTCCAGGAACAGGTTGCCGTCGTCGCGCGGATCGCGCGGGACCAGCAGCAGGGCCAGTTCCTCGTCCAGCTGCTGCAGGCGCTGCTGGGCGGCCGTGATTTCCTCGTCGGCCAGCTCGCGCAGGTCCGGGTCTTCGCGCATCGCTTCGGCGGCGGCGAGATCGGCCTTGGCACGGGCTTCGTCGGCCAGCGCGTTGGCGACCGGCTCCAGCTGCGAAAACTCGCGCGAGAGCGTGCGGAAGCGGTCGTTGTCGCCGACCACGGCCGGGTCGGACAACAGGCGTTCCAGTTCTTCGCGGCGCTCGGCCAGCGCTTCCAGCTTACGGCGCAGGGTCGGCGTCATCATTCCTCGCTACATCGGTACGCACGGCAGGGTGCTGGTAACCCGGCTTGGCCGGGAACAGGCGCTCGGCGGCGCGGGTGAGTTCAGTATCGCCGCTGAGCGCGGCCGCGCGCAGGGCGGCGGTCGGCGGGTGCAGCAGGCGGTTGGTCAGGCCGTGCGCGAGCAGTTCGAGCACTTCCTCGGGTGATTTGCCATGAGCCAGCTGCTGGCGGGCTTTCTCCAGCATCTCCACGCGGGTCGCTTCGCCGTAGGCGCGCAGCTGCCGCAGCGGGGCCTGGTGCACGCTGGCCTGCAGGGTTTCCACGAACCGGGCGACCTGCAGCTCGATGATCGCTTCGGCCTCGGCCGCGGCTTCCCGGCGGCTGCGGCGGTTGTCTTCGACCGCCCGCTCCAGATCGTCCACGGTGTACAGGAAGGCATCGGCCAGTTCACCCACGCCGGCCTCGATATCGCGGGGCACGGCCAGATCGAACAGCAGCATCGGCTTGTGCTTGCGCGTCTTCAACGCGGCAGCGACGTGCGCACGGGTGATCACCGGCTCGCGCGCGGCGGTGGCCGAGAACACCACGTCGGCCTCGCCCAGGTGGCGGTCCAGTTCGCTCAATGGCAGGGCGACGCCGCCATGCCGGCTGGCCAGCTCCTGCGCATGGGCGAGGGTACGGTTGGCGATCAGCAGCCGGCGTACGCGCCCTTCGCTGAGATGGCGTGCGGCCAGTTCGATGGTCTCGCCGGCGCCGACCAGCAGCACGGTGGAATCTTCCAGCCGTGCGAACGAGTTCTGCGCCAGCCGCACCGCGGTGGAGGCCACCGAGACCGGGTTGGCACCGACGCGGGTATCGGTGCGGGCGCGCTTGGCCACCGAGAAGGTCTGCTGGAACAACCGGTCCAGGCGCTGGCCGAGCAGGCCGTGGTCGCGGGCGAGCGCCCAGGCGTCCTTCACCTGGCCCAGGATCTGCGGCTCGCCCAGCACCATCGAATCCAGCCCGGTGGCCACCCGGAACAGGTGGCGCACCGCATCGGCGTCGGCGTGCTGGTAGAGATACCCATGCAAGGTGCCGGCGTGCGACTCCAGCCACTGCGCCAGTGCATCACCGGACTCGGCCACCGCATACAGCTCGGTGCGGTTGCAGGTGGAGAGCAGGACCGCCTCGGCCACCTGCGGGGTATCGCGCAGCGACGCCAATGCCTGGGGCAGGGCGTCGCCGCCAAAGGACGCGCGTTCGCGCAGTTCCACCGGCGCGGTCTGGTGATTCAGTCCGAGCACCCACAGGGTCATTGTTCAGTTGCTTGCGATAAGCTGCTGGCCATTCAAGTCGTCATTTTAAGGCTCAGATGCCCCCGATGCCCGCATTGATTCGCATCTCCAGCGTTCTGCTGCTGTCTTTGTTCACCGCCAACGCCCTGGCCGCCCCCCCGGCAGCCCCGGCCAAAGGCAGGAACAGCACGGCCGAGGCGGTCCCCCTGGCCCCGGTCATGGCGGGCGAATTCGCCCTGCAGGCAGGCAAACTGGGCGACGCCGCGCGCTGGTACCTGGAGGCGGCCGAGGCCAGTGAAGGCGATGCCGGCCTGGCCGAGCGCGCCTCCCGGATCGCCATGCTGGCCAACGATGACAAGCGCGCCGCCCGCGCGCTGGCCCTGTGGGAGCAGCGTGCGCCGCGCTCACTGGCCATGCGCAGCAGCACCGCCGCGCTGGACATGCGCCAGAACAAGGTGAAGGCCGCCCGCACCGAACTGCAAGCGCTGCTCAAGGACCCGGACCCCACCGCCTGGAAGTTCGCGATCGGCGCCCTGATCAGCGGCGGCAGCGATCCCAAGGTGCCGGCCCAGGTGCTGGGCGAGCTGGTCGATGCCAACGCGATCCCCGACCGCCTGGAGGTCTGGCAGGAGTTCGGCCGGCTGGCGATGCGCATGGAGCAGCCCGAGCTGGCCCGGCGCATGGTCGACGAGGTGGTCAAGCGCTTCCCCGATGAACCACGCGTGGCCCTGCTGCATGCCAGCCAGCTCAACCAGGCCGGCAAGACCGATGAGGCCCTGGCCCTGCTGAAGGGCGTGGAGCCCAGGACCACCCAGGACCCGGAGCTGCGCAATGCGGTCGCGATCTCCTACGACCTGATGGGCCAGCCCGCCGCCGCCGAGCGCGTGCTGGCGGTCGGTCCGCAGGATGTGCAGACCTACGGCATGCGTGCGTCGCTGCTGGCCAAGCAGAAGGACGACCCGGGCCTGCTGGCCCTGTATACCGACATCTCCCGGCAGGCGACCAAGCCGGACCCGGCCCAGCGCCTGCTGCTGGGCAAGATCGCCGAGTACCTCAAGCGCTACGAGGAAGCGGTCAACTGGTACCACAGCGTGCCCGGTGGCCCGGAGCGCGATGAGTCGCGGCTGCGGGCGGCCAATGCGCAGAACGAGCTGGGCCGCACCGACAAGGCGCTGGCCGAAGTGCACGCCATCCAGTCCGATGCCACCGTCGATGACGATGCCCGCCGCGATGCCTATCTGCTCGAGGCCGAGCTGCGCCAGCGCGGCAACGACGATGCCGGTGAACTGGACGCGCTGGCCCGTGGCCTGGCGGCGTATCCGGATGAGAACGCGCTGTTGTATGCCCGCGCCCTGGCCTGGGAGCGCCGCGATGACATCCCGCGCGCCGAGGCCGACCTGCGCAAGGTGCTGGTCACCGACCCGGAAAACATCGCCGCGCTCAACGCGCTCGGCTATACCTTGGCCGACCGCACGCAGCGTTATCAGGAAGCCTTGGAACTGATCGACCGTGCGCGCGTGGCCGAGCCGGACAACGCCGCCATCGTCGACAGTTACGGCTGGGTGCTGTATCGCCTGGGCCGCAACGAAGAAGCACTGGTGCAGCTGCGCCGCGCCTGGACGCTGGCCAAGGATGCGGAGATCGCCGCGCATGTGGGCGAGGTGCTGTGGGTGTTGAACAAGAAGGACGAGGCGCGCCATTTCTTTGAAGAGGCGCGCAAGCTGGACCCGGACAACCGCGCCCTGCAGCGCGTGATCGAGAAATACGGCGTATGAATCTGCTCTCCCTGAAGGCCGCGTTTGCCGCGGCCGTGGCGTTGTCGCTCTCCGCCTGTGTATCCCTGGATGAGCGCAAGGCGCCCTCCGCCCCGACCGTGGTCACCGCTGTTTCGCCCGCTGCGCAGCAGGCCGAGGCCGAGCGCGTCGCCGCCGTGCGCGCCTCGCCGGCCTGGTCGTTCCAGGGCCGGGTGGCGATCAGCAAGGGCAAGAACGGTGGCAACGGCCGCATCGACTGGCAGCAGCAGGCCCAGGAGTACGTGGTCGAACTCAGTGCCCCGGTCACCCGGCAGAGCTGGAAGCTGACCGGCGACAGCCAGCACCAGGGCGGGCGGTTGGAAGGCCTGGAGGGCGGCACGCGCGAAGGCGAAGACGCCCAGCAGGTTCTGCTGGAGGCCACCGGCTGGGATATCCCGGTCAACCAGCTGCCCGAGTGGGTACGCGGCCTGGTGGCCGACGCCGCGCCGGCGGGGCTTATCGAGCGCGACGGCGAAGGTCGTCCGCGCCGTGTGCGGCAGCTCGGGTGGGAGATCCAGTATCTGGACTGGTACCCGGCCGAAGCGGGTCGTCCGGTGCTGCCGCGGCGCATCGAAGCGGTCAATGGCGACGCCAAGGTCCGTCTGGTGGTCGACAGCTGGGTGCTGGCCAGCCCATGAGTACGTTGGATGCGCGCGAGGGTTGGTCGAACTGGCCAGCCCCGGCCAAGCTGAACCTGTTCCTGCACATCACCGGCCGCCGCCCGGACGGTTACCACGCGCTGCAGACCGTGTTCCGTCTGCTCGACTGGGGTGACCGGATCCGGCTGCGGGTCCGCGAAGACGGCAGGATCCGCCGCGAAGGCACCTCGGTGGCGGGGGTGGCCGAAGCCGATGATCTCGCCGTGCGCGCGGCGCTGTTGTTGCAACGTGTCGCGAACGTCGCCCAAGGTGCTGATATAGGCATCGAAAAAAATGTTCCTGCCGGCGGTGGTTTCGGGGGAGGGTCGTCCGATGCCGCCACCGTCCTCGTCGCCTTGAACCGTCTCTGGAACGCCGGCCTGGACGTGGATGCGCTGGCCGCGCTGGGGCTGCAGCTGGGCGCGGACGTGCCGGTCTTCGTGCGCGGGCACAACGCCTGGGCCGAAGGCGTGGGCGAACTGCTCACCCCGATCGCGCTGCCGCCGGCCTGGTTCGTGCTGGTCCACCCGGGCGTTCACGTGCCGACTCCCGCACTTTTCGCATCACCGGATTTGACGCGGGATGCCCCAGTGGCGAAAATAGCGGACTTCGCTTCCGGGTCTTTGCTCGGGAATGCGTTCGAGCCGGTCCTGCGCCGCCGCGAACCTGCCGTAGAGGCAGCGCTCGCAGCGTTGAGCAGTATCGGCCGGGCACGACTCACCGGGTCGGGAAGCGGTTGTTTCGTCGAATTCGCCACGCGCGCTGCTGCAGAGCAGGGCCTGGCGCAATTGCCGAAGGAACTGCAGGCATGGGTGGCTGCGGGCATGAAGCGCTCGCCACTGCTTGATGTACTCGAGCGTTACTGATTTTGATGCAGGGGCGTCGCCAAGAGGCCCAAGGCACCAGGTTTTGATCCTGGCATTCGGAGGTTCGAATCCTCCCGCCCCTGCCACTAGCGGATATCTGCCGCGACTCCATGCGCATGTCTGCGCGGGCGCGGTGCATACGCCGCGGTGTTGTCACCGCAGACACCTCCGGGTGCCAGCGGCCCAGTTCTCCGCCAATCGCTCCCGCCCGAGACCGTCATGATGCAAGAACACCCCAACCTGCTGGTATTTTCCGGCAACGCCAACAAGCGCCTTGCGCAGAGCATCTGCAAGGAACTGGGGGTGCGGCCTGGCAAGGCGTTGGTGTCGCGCTTCTCCGATGGTGAAGTGCAGGTCGAGATCGAGGAAAACGTCCGCAAGCAGGACGTGTTCGTGATCCAGCCGACCTGCGCGCCCAGCGCAGAGAACCTGATGGAACTGCTGGTCCTGATCGATGCGCTCAAGCGCGCCTCGGTCAACAGTGTCACCGCCGTGGTGCCGTATTTCGGCTACTCGCGCCAGGATCGCCGCATGCGTTCCTCGCGCGTGCCGATCACCGCCAAGGTGGCGGCAAAGATGTTCAGCGCTGTCGGGGCTGACCGGGTACTGACGGTGGATCTGCATGCCGACCAGATCCAGGGCTTCTTCGACATGCCGGTGGACAATGTGTACGCCTCGCCGCTGCTGCTCGCCGATATCTGGCGCGCCTACGGCACGGAGAACCTGATCGTGGTGTCCCCGGACGTGGGTGGTGTGGTGCGCGCGCGCGCCGTCGCCAAGCGCCTGGATGATGCCGATCTGGCGATCATCGATAAGCGCCGGCCGCGCGCCAACGTCTCCACCGTGATGAACATCATCGGTGACGTCGAAGGCAAGACCTGCGTGATGGTCGATGACATCGTCGATACCGCCGGCACCCTGTGTGCGGCCGCTGCAGCCCTGAAGGCGCGTGGCGCCCTCAAGGTCGCCGCGTACTGCACCCACGCCGTGCTCTCGGGCCCGGCGGTGGACAACATCAACAACTCCCAGCTCGATGAGCTGGTGGTGACCGACACCATCCCGCTGCGTGAAGAGGCGCGGGTGTGCAGCAAGATCCGCCAGCTCAGCGTGGCGGAAATGCTGGCCGAGACGATGCGCCGCATCGCCTTCGGCGAGTCGGTCAGCTCGCTGTACGTGGATTGATTTTTTCCGCCCGCCGGCAACGGTGGGTGGTTTCCCGGGGGCATCTGGTCGCGGATGTCCCCTCATCGCTTCGCCATCACGGCGTGGCAAACAACGAAGGTAGTAAACCAGCATGGCCAAGAATCATGAAATCAAGGTCGTCCAGCGCGAACTGCAAGGCAAGGGTGCGAGCCGCCGCCTGCGTGGCGCTGGCCAGATCCCGGCGATCATCTACGGCGGCGACGTCGAGCCGAGCGTCATCCAGCTCAACCACAACGAAATCTGGCTGGCCCAGCAGAACGAGTGGTTCTACTCGTCCATCCTGGACCTGAACCTGGACGGCAAGGTCACCAAGGTGCTGCTGCGTGACATGCAGCGCCACCCGTTCAAGCAGCTGATCCTGCATCTGGATTTCCTGCGCGTGAACGAGAACGAAGCGCTGACCGCCAACGTCCCGCTGCACTTCATCAACGAAGACACCTCGCCGGCCGGCAAGGCTGCCGACGTCGTGGTCACCCACGAACTGAAGGAAGTGAGCATCACCTGCCTGCCGAAGGACCTGCCGGAATCGATCGACGTCGACCTGGCCGACCTGAAGGCTGGTGACGTGATCTACCTGTCGGACATCAAGCTGCCGAAGGGCGTCGAGATCCCGGCCCTGGCCCAGGGCAAGGACCATGACGACGCGATCGTCACCGCCAAGCTCGGCAAGGAAGAAGCTGCCGACGAAGCGCCGGCTGCAGAGTAAGTGATTGCGGCGCCTGTCCTTCGGGGCAGGCGCCGTTTCTGTATGTACCGGCACAGGGCGGGTACCGACGAAGAAGAGTGATGACAGGATTGCGATTGATCGTTGGTCTGGGCAACCCCGGACCCGAGCACGCCCAGACCCGGCACAATGCCGGGTTTCGTTTCATTGACGCCCTGGTCGAACAGGCCGGCGCGCGCTGGAGCGTGGACAGCAAGTTGTTCGGCGAGACCGCCAAGGTCGATATCGCCGGCCAGCCGGTATGGCTGCTCAAGCCCGCCACCTTCATGAACCTCAGTGGCAAATCGGTCACCGCCGCGCAGCGCTTCTGGAAGATCGAACCGGAAGAAACGCTGCTGGCGCACGACGAGCTGGACCTGCCGCCCGGCGTGGCACGGCTCAAGTTCGACGGTGGCCACGGCGGCCAGAATGGCCTGCGCGACACCATCCGCCTGCTCGGCCATGGCAGATTCCACCGCCTGCGCATCGGCATCGGCCATCCCGGCCACAAGGACCGCGTGGTCCCGTGGGTGCTGGGGCGCGCCAGCAAAGACGATGATGTGCTGATTGGTCATGCCATCGAAGATGCGATCGACGTGCTGCCGCTGGCGGTATCCGGCGATTACAGTGAGGCGATGAAGCGCCTCCACACCCCGAAATAACCACGGTGTACCGACCAACGGTCGGTACCTACCACCCCCAGAGGTTGTCAAAGATGGGTATCAAATGCGGCATCGTCGGTCTGCCCAATGTCGGCAAATCGACCCTGTTCAATGCGCTGACCAAGGCGGGCATCGCGGCGGCCAACTTCCCGTTCTGCACGATCGAACCGAACGTCGGCATCGTGCCGGTGCCCGATCCCCGTCTGAACGAGCTGGCCGCGATCATCAACCCGCAGAAGGTCATCCCGACCGCAGTGGAGTTCGTGGACATCGCCGGCCTCGTCGCCGGCGCGGCCAGCGGTGAAGGCCTGGGCAACAAGTTCCTGGCCCACATCCGTGAAGTGGATGCGATCACCCACGTGGTGCGCTGCTTCGAGAATGCCGACGTCATCCACGTCAACAACAAGGTCGACCCGCTCTCGGATATCGACACCATCGATACCGAACTGGCCCTGGCCGATCTGGACAGCGTCGAGAAGGCGCTGAACCGCGCCGAGCGCGCTGCCAAGGGGGGCGACAAGGAAGCCGCGGCCCGCAAGCCGGTGCTGGCCAAGCTGCAGGCTGCGCTGGCCGACGGCAAGGCCGGTCGTACCGCTGGCCTGGACGAGGAAGAGAAGGCGCTGGTCCGTGACCTGTTCCTGCTCACCCTCAAGCCGGTGATGTACATCGCCAACGTGCTGGAAGACGGCTTCGAGAACAACCCGCATCTGGATGCCGTGCGCGCCCGTGCCGCCGAGGAAGGCGCGCAGGTGGTGCCGGTGTCGGCCGCGATCGAAGAAGAGCTGTCCCAGCTCGACGACGAAGACCGCGACACCTTCCTGGCCGACCTGGGCCTGTCCGAGCCGGGCTTGAACCGCGTGATCTACGCCGCGTACCAGCTGCTGGGTCTGCAGACCTACTTCACCGCAGGCGTGAAGGAAGTCCGCGCATGGACCGTGCGCAAGGGCGCCACCGCTCCGCAGGCCGCCGCCGTGATCCATACCGACTTCGAGAAGGGCTTCATCCGCGCCGAAACCATCGCGTATGACGACTTCATCAAGTACAAGGGCGAGGCCGGTGCCAAGGAAGCGGGTCGTCTGCGCCTGGAAGGCAAGGAATACCGCGTCCAGGAAGGCGACATCCTGCACTTCCGCTTCAACGTCTGAGTTCCTCGCACGTTGATGCCCGCAACGCCCCGCCCTGAGCGGGGCGTTTGCGTTTTTGGGAGCGCATTCCACACCCGACATGGACTGGATAAAAAATGACCAGGCACCGAAACCCTTGCCTGGTATGCCTCCGCCTCACTTGTCCACAACAAACCCCCACGCCTCTCCACGCACCATGTGGAAAACCCGCGCGCGGTAGTGCCGGCCGCTGGCCGGCAACCCATCTGACCCGCCCGCCAGCGACGTGGACAATTTCTGACCACCACTGAAAACCGTTGCAGTGCATCGCTCACCCGGGGTTGTCCACAGCAAACCCCCATCGCTTTCCACGGTGTGTGTGGAAAACCGCGATCCGCGGCTGGACAAAAAATAGCCACGCCCTGAAAGCATTGTGCCGCATGGCTTGCATGCACTTGTCCACACCAAACCCCCATGGCTTTCCACGTGGCGTGTGGAAAACACGGTGGCCGCGCCGCATCGCGGGCAACGCGCAAAAAAAAGACGGAGGCAATGCCTCCGTCCTTGATCCCCTATCGGCAGTGAAACGGCGCTTACAACGCCGTACCGCCAAACTTGTGGGTGTACTGCAGGTTGATCGTCCGGCCCACGGTGTCGAACCAGGAGACGTCGTAGTACGGATACGGCGTGTACGTCACATCCTTCGGCGGCAGCTTGTTGGCGATGTTGACCACCGACAGCGACAGGCGCGAATGATCATCGAAGCGGTACTGCAGCGACACGTTGTAACGGTACGTGGCGCCGATCCACGGGCTGTCGCCGCTGTCCGGATCGAAGCTCTGGTCGTAGCTGTCGTAAGTCGGCAGCCTGCCCAGGCGCGAGCCGTACAGCGTGGCCGACCACGCCGCGTTCTCCCAGGTCACGCTCGCACTGGTCTTGGTGCGCGGGATATCGAAACCGCTGTTGACCGCGAATTGGTCTTCGACCACATCGCCCGCGAACTGCTGGAAATCGTGCGTCTTCACCCAGGTGTGGTTGCCGCTGAAGATGAAGTCGCCGATCCCGGTGCCCAGGCGGTAGCGCAGGCCCACATCGATGCCGCGCGTGGTTTCGCGCGCGATGTTGATCGGGCTCACATGCACGCCGTAGAGGCGGCCATCGCTGGTGCGGGTGACCCGGCTGATCGCATCCACGCAGGTCGGCGAGGCCGCATCGGCGCCGCCCAGGCGGCACGCCGCCTCATCGCGCAGGATCGTGCTCACGTCCATGTCCTGCACCTGGTCGCGCATGTCGATGTCGAACCAGTCCACCGACAGGTCCAGCCCCACCGCCGGCGACCACACGAAGCCAGCGCTCCACGAGGTGCTGGTTTCCGGATCCAGCTTGCGGTTGCCCTCGCGCGTGCGGATCAGGTTCTCTTCGTAATCCGAGCAGTCATCGCCGCCGTCCACCGCGCAGGTGTAGTAGTCGTTGGCACTGGTTTCATCGTTGCCCGGGCCGGCATACACGTAGTGCAGGTCCGGCGCGCGGAACGCGGTGCCGTAGGAGCCGCGCACCAGCAGCGTGTCGATCGGGCGCCACTCCAGGCCGCCGCTCCAGGTCGCCTTGCCGATGGTGTTGCCGGAATAGCGGTACTGGTCGAAACGACCGGCCACGCTCACGTTGAATGTGTCATGCAACGGCAGGCGCAGCTCGGCCGCGGTCGCCCAGCGGTTGCGGCTGCCGTGACCGTCCGAATCCTTCCAGCTGTAGTAGTAGTACTGCGTCGCCAGCGGGTCGGGATTGAGCGCGTAGGACTGATTGCCGAACTCGGCCGTCGCCGCGAAGCCGGCCTTGCCGCCTGGCAGCTCGAACAGCTCGCCGTTGGTCAGGGTCAGCGCGGCGGTATCGGTACGCGACTTCGGGGTATAGGTAGTACGCGCGGCGATCGCGTCGTACTCGCCGCGGCTCAGTGGCCGGTACAGGCGCGCCGGGTCGGCGTTGAACACCGGGAACACGTTGTCGTCGTCATCGGTGTACTCGCCCAGCTGCTCGCCCAGGAACAGGGCGTTGGCCTTGGCGGCGATGATCTGCGGCCAGCGGATGCTGGACTGGTACTGTGAATGGCTCAGCGAGGCCTCGTATTCCCAGTCTGCACCGAGGGCGCCCTTGAAGCCGGTGGTCACGCTGAAGGTCTTCTGCGTGCTGCGTACCATGCCGTTGTTCAGCCCGCCCATTTCCTCGGGCGAGAACTGGCGCTGCCAGAACTCCACCTGGTCGGTGGCCTGGTTGTAGAAGTAGCCGTCCTCGTTGCCGTCGGCGGCCATGCGGCCCCACTGGGTGACGTCGCGCATCAGCGCCAGGTCGTGGTAGCCCATCTGCACGTCAGCAAACCATTCCGCGCCATTGTCGAAGGCGTAGCGCAGCGAGGCATAGCCGTTGGCACCGCGGCGCTTGCTCAGGATCGTGCCGTAGCCGATCGAGCGGTCGCTGCCGCAATAGAAGCCATAGCGCGCCCGTTCGGCGTACTGGGTGCTGCCGTTGTTCTGGCCGGCCAGCGCATCGCAGGTGGCCTGGCCCGGATCGAGGTAGTCGTCGTTGTAGTCGGTGCGCAGGTAGGCGCGACGCGCGGCGCGGGCGCTCTCGGTCGGCGCGTCCAGGGTGGAATCCTGCTGGCTGCGTTCATATGCCCACAACGGCGTCTGCGACTGCAGTTCCAGGCTGTAGACCGCGCTGAAACGGCCCGCATCGAAACCGCTGGCGATGCTCATGTCGAAGGACTCACCGCCGCCTTCGCTGGTGGTGCCCATGCGCATGTCCACCGTGGTGCCATCCACCTGCTTCTTCAGGATGAAGTTGACCACCCCGGCGATCGCGTCCGAGCCGTAGATCGCCGAGGCGCTGCCGGTCAGCACTTCGATGCGCTCGATCATCCCGATCGGGATGTTGGAGACATCGGTGAAGTTGCTGCGGCCCTGGAACGGCATCGGGAAATCGGCGATGCGGCGGCCGTTGACCAGCACCAGCGTGTGGTTGGGGCCGAGGCCGCGCAGGTCGACCTGCTGCGCACCGGGCGAGAAATCAGCGCCGCTGGAGGACTGCTGGCTCTGGGTCTCACCGCCGTTCTGGGTCATCGACCGCAGCACGTCGGGCACGCTGGTGAAGCCGCTGGCCTGGATCTGCTCGGCGGTGATGACGGTCACGGGCGCCGGCCCTTCTACCTGCGCGCGTGGAATGCGCGAGCCGGTGACCTGCACCGTATCCAGTTGCTGCACCCCGGGGGCGGGCGTCTGGGCACCCGCGGTCGCGGCCACACCCATCAACGCCAGCTGGATCGACCACGCCATCGCCTGTTTACGCATGAGAATTCTCGAGAAGAAAGTGTCGGCCTCGAGGGAGGCCTGTCCCCCATTCACATTTCGCGAATGGACGGCGCGCATTTAACGCCTTTTTTACGGGGTTGACCACTGCCAGTTTCTCTGGCAAAGAGTGGAAGCGCTTACACCCTCGTTTCATTCAGGGAGGTCAACGTGCACAAGGTTTTCCGGCCGCTCCACGCCTTCCTGTCGCTACTGCTGGCAGCGCTCTCGATGCCCGGCCACGCGCAAGGGATGCGCAGCCTGCAGGACCCGGGCTATCGCTATTACGAGATAGGTGCGGTGGGCGCGCCCCGGGCAGCGCGCACCGAGCCGGCGATGATGCTGATGGGCGGCGGCGAGTGGGTGCCCGCTGCCTTCCAATGGTGGCTGGGGCGCGCCGGCCATGGCCGGGTGGTGATCCTGCGCGCTTCCGGCGCCGATGAGTTGCAGAACCGCCTGTACCGGGACGTCGGCGGGGCGGTCTCGGTCCAGACCCTGGTGTTCAACAGCCGGCGTGCAGCCGATGACCCCGCGGTGCTGGGCGTGATCGCCGCCGCCGATGCGATCTTCATCGCCGGCGGCGACCAGTCGCGCTATATCCGTTTCTGGAAAGGCACGGCGGTGAACGAGGCACTCAACGCACATGTACGTGCTGGCCGGCCGATCGCCGGCACCAGCGCCGGGCTCGCCATACTGGGCGGCTACAGCTATGGCGCGCTGGATGGTGGCAGCGTCACCTCCCGTCGTGCCCTGCGCGACCCCATGGGCAGCGCGGTGACCCTGGACAGTGATTTCCTGGCCATGCCGTACCTGGGCAACGTGGTCACCGATACCCATTTCGGCAAGCGCGACCGGCTCGGGCGCCTGATCGTGTTCGTGGCCCGGGCGGCACAGCGCAGCGGGCAGCAGGACATGGTCGGCCTGGGCGTGGACGAGGACACCGCGCTGTGCGTGGAGGCGGACGGCACCGGCCAGGTGTTCAGTCGGGACGGCGGTTACGCCTGGCTGGTGATGCCGCAGCGCGCCGCCGATCGCCTGCGCGGCGGCAGCCCGCTGGAGTTCCGCGCCATTCCGGTGACCGGGGTGGGCGAGGGCAGCCGCCTGCATCTGGATGGCTTCCGGGTGGACGATGCTGCCTTCCGGATGACGGCCGATATCCGGGAAGGCCGCCTGCAGTTGCACCCGTAGACCCACGCACGCCAGGGGCTGTGCGGGCGCTGTGGCGTGCGGGTCACGCGCGCGGGTGATCCGTGGCGCATGCCATGATGCGGGCACCTCCGATCCGAGTGCGTTGCCCATGTCCCGTCCACGCGCATTGCTGCTGTCCCTGTGTCTGCTGAGCCCGCTTGTCCATGCGGCCGAACCGGTGCTGGTCATCCATGGCGGCGCCGGCGTGGAGCGCAGGGATCTCTCGCCGGCCGAGGAAAAGGCGGCGCGCGCGGCCCTGCAGCAGGCCCTGGTGAAGGGGCATGCCGCCCTGGGAGCCGGGAAGCCGGCGCTGGAGGCCGTGACCGCGGCGATCACCGTGCTCGAGGACGATCCCACCTTCAATGCAGGCAGGGGCGCGGTGTTCACCCACGATGGCCGCAACGAACTGGATGCCTCGCTGATGGATGGCGCCACCCTCAAGGCCGGCGCGGTGGCCGGCGTGCAGCGCGTGCGCAACCCGATCCTGCTGGCCGAGGCCGTGATGCAGCATTCCCCGCACGTGATGATGGTCGGGCAGGGCGCCGAAGCCTTCGCCACGGACCAGGGCATCACCCTGGTGAACCCGTCGTACTTCCGCACCGACAAGCGCTGGCAGCAGCTGCAGAAGGCCCTCAAGGAAGAAGCCAGCGGCCAGGCCCATGCGGATCTGGAAACGGCGCGCCACTTCGGCACGGTGGGTGCGGTCGCACTCGACAAGGACGGCAGGCTCGCTGCAGGAACCTCCACCGGTGGCATGACGAACAAGCGCTACGGACGTGTCGGCGATTCGCCGATCATCGGTGCCGGCACCTATGCCGATGCCGGTTGTGCGGTATCGGGCACGGGCTGGGGCGAGTACTACATCCGCACCGCGGCCGCGCACGATATCTGCGCGCGCATGCGCTACCTCAAGCAGGGCCCGGAGGAGGCGGGACGCGCGGTGATCAACGAGCGCATTCCCGCGCTCGGGGGCGATGGCGGTGCGATCGTGCTCGCGGCCGACGGCCGCGTGGCGACACCGTTCAACACGCAGGGCATGTATCGCGGCTGGATCGGCGCCGATGGCGTGCCGCATGTGGCGATCTTCGCCAGCGAAACCCTGCCGCTGCCGGGCCAATAGCCTGTCCCGGCAAGGCAATTCGAAATTCGTGTGAAAAAATTCAAAAAGGTTGTTGACAGAACCCCCGTTTATCCCCAAAATTCACGGCTCTTCCACCCCACACCGAAAACGCTTCGGCGCCACGGGACAGGGTGGTAAGGAGGGATACCCAAGCGGCCAACGGGGGCAGACTGTAAATCTGCTGGCTTACGCCTTCGGTGGTTCGAATCCACCTCCCTCCACCAGTTTCATGTTGTGGCAAGAGCTTCCGATGCGGGAGTAGTTCAATGGTAGAACCTCAGCCTTCCAAGCTGATGGTGCGGGTTCGATCCCCGTCTCCCGCTCCATTGAATGAATTTGAATATATTCAAATTCGTGCCATAATACAAAACTCGCTCACGTAGCTCAGTCGGTAGAGCACCTCCTTGGTAAGGAGGAGGTCGAAGGTTCGATTCCTTTCGTGAGCACCATCTAAGTGCTACCAATTCAGACGATTTCGAGATAAGCAGCCATGGCCAAGGGTAAGTTCGAGCGCACCAAGCCGCACGTCAATGTCGGCACCATCGGTCACGTTGACCACGGCAAGACCACGCTGACCGCCGCACTGACCAAGATCGGTGCCGAGCGCTTTGGCGGTGAGTTCAAGGACTACTCCGCGATCGACGCCGCGCCGGAAGAAAAGGCACGTGGCATCACGATCTCGACCGCGCACGTCGAATACGAATCCACCGTTCGTCACTACGCCCACGTCGATTGCCCGGGCCATGCTGACTACGTCAAGAACATGATCACCGGTGCTGCCCAGATGGACGGCGCGATCCTGGTCTGCTCCGCTGCTGACGGCCCGATGCCGCAGACCCGCGAGCACATCCTGCTGTCGCGTCAGGTCGGCGTGCCGTACATCGTCGTCTTCCTGAACAAGGCAGACATGGTCGATGACGCCGAGCTGCTGGAACTGGTCGAAATGGAAGTCCGCGAGCTGCTGAGCAAGTACGACTTCCCGGGCGACGACACCCCGATCATCTCGGGTTCGGCCCGCCTGGCGCTGGAAGGCGACCAGAGCGAGATCGGCGTGCCGGCCGTGATCAAGCTGGTCGAAGCTCTCGACAGCTGGATCCCGACCCCGGAGCGTGACGTCGACAAGCCCTTCCTGATGCCGGTGGAAGACGTGTTCTCGATCTCGGGCCGCGGCACCGTGGTGACCGGTCGTATCGAGCGCGGCGTGATCAAGGTCGGCGAAGAAATCGAAATCGTCGGTATCCGTCCGGTCCAGAAGACCACCGTGACCGGCGTGGAAATGTTCCGCAAGCTGCTGGACCAGGGTCAGGCAGGTGACAACGCCGGTCTGCTGCTGCGCGGCACCAAGCGTGACGACGTCGAGCGTGGCCAGGTCCTGGCCAAGCCGGGTTCGATCAAGCCGCACACCAAGTTCGACGCCGAAGTCTACGTCCTGTCCAAGGATGAAGGCGGCCGCCACACCCCGTTCTTCAAGGGCTACCGTCCGCAGTTCTACTTCCGTACCACCGACATCACCGGCGCTTGCGAACTGCCGGAAGGTGTGGAAATGGTGATGCCGGGCGACAACGTGAAGATGGTTGTCACCCTGATCAACCCGGTGGCAATGGACGAAGGTCTGCGCTTCGCCATCCGTGAAGGCGGTCGTACCGTCGGCGCCGGCGTGGTCTCCAAGATCCTCGAGTAACAGCGTTATACCGGCGGTTGCATTGCGCTGCCGGTCTCGCGAGTGGCGGGCCGGGAACCTCGGTCCGCCTTCGCCGTCTTAGGGAAGGCAAGTTTTTTCAGTACGCCAGTAGCTCAATTGGCAGAGCAGCGGTCTCCAAAACCGCAGGTTGGGGGTTCGAGTCCCTCCTGGCGTGCCACTTCTCCCTTCCAGCGGCTATGCCGCCACAGCAGCCAGAGCCGGATGAACAGCAAGATCGAGCATTCCAAAGACAACGCCTCCACTGGAGGTGACATCGTCAAGTACGCCGCCGCAGCGATCCTCGTGCTGGCGGGTCTTTTTGCTTGGTATTGGTTCGGTGCTCCTGAGCACGCCTCACAGAGTGCATGGGCCGGTCCGCTTCGCGGTCTGGCCGTTGTCGTTGGCCTGGTGGCCGGCCTCGGCGTGTTCCTGCTGACCGGCAAGGGTCGCGACACGCGGGAATTCCTTTCCGAATCGCGTTTCGAACTGCGCAAGGTGGTCTGGCCGACGCGCCAGGAAGCCATTCGCATGACCTGGGTGGTGATCGTCGTGGTGATCATCCTCAGCCTGCTGCTGGGCGGATTTGACTTCGTGATTCAGAAATTGACCCAGTGGTTCCTGGGTCGATAAGGAGAAACCAGTGAAGCGTTGGTACGTCGTTCACGCCTATTCGGGCTTCGAAAAGTCGGTGGCGCAGGCTCTGCGCGATCGCATCGTGCGTGACGAGATGCAGGAGCGCTTCGGTGACGTCCTGGTCCCGACCGAGGAAGTGGTTGAAATGCGCGCCGGCCAGAAGCGCCGTTCCGAGCGCAAGTTCTTCCCGGGTTACGTGCTGGTCCAGATCGAGACCCACGAAGAAAACGGCATTCCGCGCATCGACAACGAAAGCTGGCACCTTGTGAAGGATACGTCCAAGGTGATGGGCTTCATCGGCGGCACCGCCGACCGTCCGTTGCCGATCCGTGACGAGGAAGCGGCCGCCATCCTGGACCGCGTTCAGGAAGGTGTCGAAAAGCCGCGTCCGAAGGTGTTGTTCGAGCCGGGCCAGATGGTCCGCGTCACCGAAGGCCCGTTCAACGATTTCAACGGCGTGGTCGAGGAAGTCAACTACGAGAAGAGCCGTCTGCGCGTCTCGGTGCTGATCTTCGGTCGTGCCACCCCGGTCGAGCTCGAGTTCGGCCAGGTCGAAAAGGCCGTCTGAGCCTGAGGGCAGTGGGTTCCGGGCGGCCGCCCGGAACCTGAACAGCCCGGTACCCTCTGCCATGCGGCAGGGGAAGAAAAAACCTGATATAGTGCGCGGCTTCCTGCCAGGAAGCTGGCAGAAAGCAAGGGCCGCCGCAAGGTGGCCTTCTGCGTGAATTCAAAACGCGATGCCGGGACGCGTGATTCCCGGTCCGATGGGGAGCCTGTTGTCGCAAGGCGCTAGCACCCGGAGAGCATACTCATGGCAAAGAAAGTTGTCGGTTATATCAAGCTGCAGGTGAAGGCCGGTCAGGCCAACCCCTCGCCGCCGGTTGGTCCTGCGCTGGGTCAGCGTGGCCTGAACATCATGGAATTCTGCAAGGCCTTCAATGCCGCCACGCAGAAGCTGGAGCCGGGTCTGCCGGTGCCGGTCATCATCACGGCCTACTCGGACCGTACCTTCACCTTCATCACCAAGAGCACCCCGGCTGCCGTGCTGCTCAAGAAGGCTGCAGGCATCTCGTCGGGCTCCAAGCGTCCGAACACCGAGAAGGTGGGCAAGGTGACCCGCAAGCAGCTCGAAGAGATCGCCAAGACCAAGGAAGCAGACCTGACGGCTGCCGATCTGGATGCCGCGGTGCGCACCATCGCCGGTTCTGCCCGTTCCATGGGCCTCGTGGTAGAGGGTTAAGAAGATGGCACAGACCAAGCGTGAGAAGGCCATCAAGGCCGCCGTCGTCCCGGGCAAGGCATATGCCTTCGAGGACGCCATCAAGATCCTGAAGACCGCTACCAAGGCCAAGTTCGTCGAGTCCTTCGACGTTGCTGTGCGCCTGGGCGTGGACGCCAAGAAGTCCGACCAGCAGGTGCGCGGTTCCACCGTGCTGCCGGCCGGTACCGGCAAGAGCGTGCGCGTTGCCGTCTTCGCCCCGGCCGGTGCCAAGGCTGACGAAGCCCTGGCCGCTGGCGCCGAAGCCGTTGGTATGGACGATCTGGCCGAGAAGATGCAGGCCGGCGATCTGAACTACGACGTCGTCATCGCGACCCCGGATGCCATGCGCGTCGTGGGTAAGCTGGGCACCGTGCTCGGCCCGCGCGGCCTGATGCCGAACCCGAAGGTCGGCACCGTCTCGGCCAACCCGGGCGAAGCCGTCAAGAATGCCAAGTCGGGTCAGGTGCGTTACCGCACCGACAAGGCCGGCATCATCCATTGCACCATCGGCAAGGCCGACTTCGCCGAAGACGCGCTGAAGTCGAACCTGCAGGCGCTGCTGATGGACCTGATCAAGGCCAAGCCGGCCACCTCGAAGGGCACCTACCTGCAGAAGGTTTCGGTCAGCTCGACGATGGGCCCGGGCGTCACCGTCGACCAGTCCTCGCTGTCGCTGAAGTAATCGTTTCAAGCGGGTGCCGGGCCTCGGTCCGGCACCCGCGATATTTGAAGGCAATCCGAGTGGGGTCCGCCCTGCAGAGATAGCCGTCAAAGACCGCAGGCGCGGTCAGTACATACCGGCGACGGGCAGGGATGCTCGCATTGGCAGGGAGTCGCCGCCGGCGCAGTACCGAACGCTTAATCGATTCTTTCGGGAATCACCCTGCGTAGATGGTGCCCTTCTGGAGTTTTTCTGGTTTACGCACGTCTGGGTTCTCCCAGGTTGGCCATCCAGGTCTAGAACGGCCCACCCTTGGAACATCACCTGATGTTCCCGGCGTCCAGGACGGATGCCGCCCAGGACCGCACACGGCAGGAGCCGTAAGCGGAGTTCAATTGGAGGAGTGCAATGGCTCTCAATCTGTCCCAGAAGCAAGAAGTAGTCGCCGAGCTGGCAGACGTCGCCGCCAAGGCTCACTCCTTGATCGCAGCCGAATACGCTGGCACCACGGTCTCCCAGATGACCGCGATGCGCAAGCAGGCACGCGAAACCGGCGTTTTCTTGAAAGTTGTCAAGAACACGCTGGCGGCACGTGCAGTGGAAGGTACCGAATACGAATGCGCCAAAGACGCACTCGTCGGTCCGCTGCTGTACGCGTTCTCGCTCGAGGAGCCCGGCGCAGCCGGTCGCCTGATCAAGGATTTTGCCAAGACCAACGACAAGCTGCAGGCAAAAGTCGTGGCCATCGGCGGGGAACTGTTCCCGGCCGGTCATGTCGACGTGCTGGCCTCGCTGCCGACCCGTGATCAGGCCCTGGCCATGCTGGCCCGCGTCCTGTCCGAGCCGGCTGCCATGTTCGCCCGCGCCGTCAAGGCCGTGGCCGACAAGCAGGATGGCGGTGAAACCGCTGACGCTGCCGAGCCGGTCGCCGAAACCGCCTGAGTCGACGTTTCCGTGGTTCCGAACGGAACCTCAACCCAGAAAATTATCCAAAGGTAATCAAAATGTCCCTTACCAACGAACAGATCGTCGACGCCATCGCCGAGAAGTCCCTGATGGAAGTGATGGAGCTGGTCAAGGCCATCGAAGAGAAGTTCGGCGTCTCCGCCGCTGCTCCGGTCGCCGCAGCTGCTGCTGCTGGCCCGGCTGCCGCTGTTGAAGAGCAGACCGAATTCGACGTCATCCTGAAGTCGGCCGGCGACAAGAAGGTCGAAGTCATCAAGGCTGTCCGCGCCATCACCGGCCTGGGCCTGAAGGAAGCGAAGGATCTGGCAGAAGCCGGCGGCATGATCAAGGAAGCCGCTTCGAAGGACGACGCTGCCAAGTTCAAGAAGGACCTGGAAGCTGCTGGCGCGACTGTCGAAGTCAAGTAAGCAGTTCCTTGCCTCGCCATCGAAACACGGCGATGCAGCCAAGGCTGGGGGCGTAAGCCCCCGGCCTTTGGTCGTTTCACGCAATACCCGAAGTACGAGCCCAACACGGGCTGCGGTCATCCCCCGTCACAGCGGCGCACAAGCGCGCGGGCAGGGGAGTGGATGCAGACGAGTTGGCAGTTGGAAGTAGCGGGAGAAGGCGTGCTGGTGCCGGCAATACCAGCGACTTCCAACTGACAATTTCAGTTTCCCCTCGGGTCGTGGACGCACGATCCGCACAGCCAAGGTGATACCTCATGACGTCTTATTCGTTCACCGAAAAGAAGCGTATCCGCAAGGATTTCGGCAAGCAGCGCTCGATCCTCGAAGTGCCGTTCCTGCTTGCCATCCAGGTCGATTCCTACCGTGAATTCCTGCAGGAAAACGTCGATCCGGCCAAGCGCACGGACCACGGCCTGCATGCGGCCCTGAAGTCGGTGTTCCCGATTTCCAGCTACAGCGGCAATGCCGCCCTGGAATACGTCGGCTACAAGCTCGGCGACCCGGTGTTCGACGAGCGCGAGTGCCGCCAGCGTGGCATGAGCTACGGCGCGCCGCTGCGCGTGACCGTGCGCCTGGTGATCTACGACCGCGAGTCGTCGACCAAGGCCATCAAGTACGTGAAGGAGCAGGAAGTCTATCTCGGCGAAATCCCGCTGATGACCGACAACGGCACCTTCATCGTGAACGGTACCGAGCGCGTGATCGTCTCGCAGCTGCACCGTTCGCCGGGCGTGTTCTTCGACCACGACCGTGGCAAGACCCACAGCTCGGGCAAGCTGCTGTACAGCGCCCGCATCATCCCGTACCGCGGCTCCTGGCTGGACTTCGAGTTCGACCCGAAGGACGCCCTGTTCACCCGTATCGATCGTCGCCGCAAGCTGCCGGTGTCGATCCTGCTGCGTGCGCTGGGTTACAGCAACGAAGAGATGCTGGCCGAGTTCTTCGAGATCAACACGTTCCACATCAACCCCGATGAAGGCGTGCAGCTGGAGCTGGTCTCCGAGCGCCTGCGTGGCGAGACCCTGAACTTCGACCTGGCCGACGGTGACAAGGTCATCGTGGAAGCGGGCAAGCGCATCACCGCGCGCCACGTCAAGCAGCTGGAAGCCTCGGGCATCGCTGCCCTGGCCGTGCCGGACGAGTACATGGTCGGCCGCATCCTGTCGCACGACGTGGTCGATGCGAACACCGGCGAACTGCTGGCCCAGGCCAACGACGAAATCACCGACGAGCAGCTGCAGGCCTTCCGCAAGGCCGGCGTGGATGCCGTGGGCACCCTGTGGGTGAACGATCTGGATCGTGGCCCGTACCTGTCCAACACCCTGCGCATCGATCCGACCAAGACCCAGCTCGAAGCCCTGGTCGAGATCTACCGCATGATGCGTCCGGGCGAGCCGCCGACCAAGGACGCCGCGCAGAACCTGTTCCACAACCTGTTCTTCACCTTCGAGCGCTACGACCTGTCCACGGTCGGCCGCATGAAGTTCAACCGTCGTGTCGGCCGCAAGGAAGTCACCGGCGAAGCCGTGCTGTACGACCGCAAGTACTTCGGTGAGCGCAACGACGAAGAGTCCAAGCGCCTGGTCGCCGAGCACGCCGACACCTCCGACATCCTGGACGTGATCAAGGTCCTGACCGAGATCCGCAACGGTCGCGGCGTGGTCGATGACATCGATCACCTGGGCAACCGTCGCGTGCGTTCGGTCGGTGAAATGGCCGAGAACGTGTTCCGCGTGGGCCTGGTCCGCGTCGAGCGCGCGGTCAAGGAGCGCCTGTCGATGGCCGAATCCGAAGGCCTGACCCCGCAGGAACTGATCAATGCCAAGCCGGTCGCTGCGGCCATCAAGGAGTTCTTCGGCTCCTCGCAGCTGTCCCAGTTCATGGATCAGAACAACCCGCTGTCGGAAGTGACGCACAAGCGTCGCGTCTCGGCCCTGGGCCCGGGCGGCCTGACCCGCGAACGCGCCGGCTTCGAAGTGCGCGACGTGCACCCGACCCATTACGGCCGCGTCTGCACCATCGAAACGCCGGAAGGCCCGAACATCGGCCTGATCAACTCGCTGGCCGTGTACGCCCGCACCAACCAGTACGGCTTCCTGGAAACCCCGTACCGCAAGGTTGCCGACGGCAAGGTCTCCGACGAGATCGAATTCCTGTCGGCCATCGAAGAAAACGAGTACGTCATCGCCCAGGCCAACGCCCTGACCGATGCCAAGAGCATGCTCACCGAGCAGTTCGTACCGTGCCGTTTCCAGGGTGAGTCGCTGCTCAAGCCGCCGGCGGAAGTCCACTTCATGGACGTCTCGCCGATGCAGACCGTGTCGATCGCTGCCGCGCTGGTTCCGTTCCTGGAGCACGATGACGCCAACCGTGCACTGATGGGCGCCAACATGCAGCGCCAGGCCGTGCCGACCCTGCGTGCGCAGAAGCCGCTGGTGGGTACCGGTATCGAACGCGCCGTGGCCCGTGACTCGGGTGTGACCGTGAACGCCCGTCGTGGCGGCGAGATCGTGCAGATCGACGCCGGCCGCATCGTGGTCAAGGTCAACGAAGTGGAGATCACCGACGCGACCGACGCCGGCGTGGATATCTACAACCTGATCAAGTACACCCGCTCCAACCAGAACACCTGCATCAACCAGCGTCCGCTGGTGGAAGTGGGCAACGTGGTGGCGCGTGGCGACGTGCTGGCTGACGGTCCGTCCACCGACATCGGTGAACTGGCCCTGGGCCAGAACATGCTGATCGCCTTCATGCCGTGGAACGGCTACAACTTCGAAGACTCCATCCTGCTCTCCGAGCGCGTGGTGGAAGAGGATCGCTACACCACGATCCACATCGAAGAGCTGACCTGCGTTGCGCGTGACACCAAGCTGGGGCCGGAGGAAATCTCCGCCGACATCCCGAACGTCTCCGAGCAGGCCCTGAACCGCCTGGACGAGAGCGGCGTGGTGTATATCGGTGCCGAAGTCCGCGCCGGCGACATCATGGTCGGCAAGGTCACCCCGAAGGGCGAAAGCCAGCTGACCCCGGAAGAGAAGCTGCTGCGCGCGATCTTCGGCGAGAAGGCCTCGGACGTGAAGGACAGCTCGCTGCGCGTGCCGCCGGGCATGGACGGCACCGTCATCGACGTGCAGGTCTTCACCCGCGACGGCATCGAGAAGGACAAGCGCGCCCGCCAGATCGAAGAGTCTGAAATCAAGCGCGTCAAGAAGGACTTCGACGACCAGTTCCGCATCCTGGAAGGCGCCATCTACGCCCGTCTGCGTTCGCAGATCGTGGGCAAGGTGGTCAACGGCGGTGCCAACCTGAAGAAGGGCGACACCGTTACCGACGCCTACCTGGACGGCCTGAAGAAGGCTGACTGGTTCGTGCTGCGCATGAAGGACGAGGACGCCTCCGAAGCCATCGAACGCGCCCAGAAGCAGATCCAGGCGCACGAGAAGGAATTCGAGCGTCGCTTCGCCGACAAGCGCGGCAAGATCACCGCGGGCGACGATCTGGCCCCGGGCGTGCTGAAGATGGTCAAGGTGTTCCTGGCCGTGAAGCGTCGCATCCAGCCGGGTGACAAGATGGCAGGCCGCCACGGCAACAAGGGTGTGGTCTCCAACGTGGTGCCGGTCGAAGACATGCCGTACATGGCCTCGGGCGAAACCGTGGACATCGTGCTGAACCCGCTGGGCGTGCCGTCGCGTATGAACATCGGCCAGATTCTGGAAGTGCATCTGGGCTGGGCCGCCAAGGGCCTGGGTCGCAAGATCCAGGGCATGCTGGAAGCCCAGGCCGCGATCAACGACCTGCGCAAGTTCCTGGACGACGTCTACAACCACGACAAGACCCAGCACGCCAACCACGTCGACCTGACCCAGTTCAGCGACGAGGAGCTGCTGCGCCTGGCCACCAACCTGACCGACGGCGTGCCGATGGCAACGCCGGTGTTCGACGGTGCGACGGAAGCCGAGATCAAGCACATGCTTGCCCTGGCCGACCTGCCGCTGAGCGGCCAGACCCAGCTGTATGACGGCCGCACCGGTGAGGCATTCGATCGCCACACCACCGTGGGCTACATGCACTACCTGAAGCTGAACCACCTGGTCGACGACAAGATGCACGCCCGTTCGACCGGCCCGTACTCGCTCGTCACCCAGCAGCCGCTGGGCGGCAAGGCGCAGTTCGGTGGCCAGCGCTTCGGTGAAATGGAAGTCTGGGCGCTGGAAGCCTACGGCGCGGCCTACACCCTGCAGGAAATGCTGACGGTGAAGTCCGATGACGTGCAGGGCCGCAACCAGATGTACAAGAACATCGTCGACGGTGAGCACGAGATGGTCGCGGGCATGCCGGAATCCTTCAACGTGCTCGTGAAGGAAATCCGCTCGCTGGCCATCAACATGGAACTGGACGGCAACTGATCGCGCAGGCGCGGCTGCCCCAGCAGCCGCGCCGCCACATCTGAACCGACAGCCCCATCGACAAGATTTCCTCCTTTCGGAGAAACACCATGAAAGACTTGCTCAACCTCTTCAACCAGCAGCGTCAGACGCTGGACTTCGACGCGATCAAGATCGCGCTGGCCTCGCCGGACCTGATCCGTTCGTGGTCCTTCGGCGAAGTGAAGAAGCCGGAAACCATCAACTACCGTACGTTCAAGCCGGAACGTGACGGCCTGTTCTGCGCCGCCATCTTCGGACCGGTCAAGGACTACGAGTGCCTGTGCGGCAAGTACAAGCGCATGAAGCACCGCGGCGTGGTCTGCGAAAAGTGCGGCACCGAAGTCACCCTGGCCAAGGTGCGCCGCGAGCGCATGGGTCACATCGACCTGGCCTCGCCGGTCGCGCACATCTGGTTCCTCAAGTCGCTGCCGTCGCGCATCGGCCTGATGCTGGACATGACCCTGCGTGACATCGAGCGCGTGCTGTACTTCGAAGCCTACGTGGTGACCGAGCCGGGCCTGACCGCCCTGGAGCGCCGCCAGCTGCTGACCGAAGAACAGTACCTGCAGGCCCGCCAGGAACACGGCGACGACTTCGATGCCGCCATGGGCGCCGAGGCCGTGTACGAACTGCTGCGCACCATCGACCTGCAGTCGGAAATGACCCGCCTGCGCGAAGAAATCGCCAGCACCGGTTCGGAAACCAAGCTCAAGCGACTGACCAAGCGCATCAAGCTGGTCGAGGCCTTCCTCGAGTCGGGCAACCGTCCGGAGTGGATGGTCATGACCGTGCTGCCGGTGCTGCCGCCGGACCTGCGTCCGCTGGTGCCGCTGGACGGTGGCCGCTTCGCGACCTCCGATCTGAACGATCTGTACCGCCGCGTCATCAACCGCAACAACCGCCTGCGCCGCCTGCTTGAGCTGAACGCGCCGGACATCATCGTGCGCAATGAAAAGCGCATGCTGCAGGAATCGGTCGATGCGCTGCTGGACAACGGCCGTCGCGGCCGTGCCATCACCGGCACCAACAAGCGCCCGCTCAAGTCGCTGGCCGACATGATCAAGGGCAAGCAGGGCCGCTTCCGCCAGAACCTGCTGGGCAAGCGCGTGGACTACTCGGGCCGTTCGGTCATCGTGGTCGGTCCGTACCTGCGCCTGCACCAGTGCGGCCTGCCGAAGAAGATGGCGCTTGAGCTGTTCAAGCCGTTCGTGTTCGCCAAGCTGCAGCGTCGTGGTCTGGCCACCACCATCAAGGCCGCCAAGAAGCTGGTCGAGCGCGAAGAAGCCGAAGTCTGGGACATCCTGGAAGAGGTCATCCGCGAGCATCCGGTGATGCTGAACCGTGCGCCGACCCTGCACCGTCTGGGTATCCAGGCCTTCGAGCCGGTCCTGATCGAAGGCAAGGCCATCCAGCTGCACCCGCTGGTCTGCACCGCGTTCAACGCCGACTTCGACGGTGACCAGATGGCCGTCCACGTGCCGCTCTCGCTGGAAGCCCAGCTGGAAGCGCGTGCGCTGATGATGTCCACCAACAACATCCTGTCGCCGGCCAACGGCGAGCCGATCATCGTGCCGTCGCAGGACGTCGTGCTGGGTCTGTACTACATGACCCGCTCGCTGGTGAACAAGAAGGGCGAGGGCATGGCCTTCGCCAACATCGCCGAAGTCAAGCGCGCCTACGACAACCGCGTGGTGGAACTGCACGCACGCGTCAAGGTCCGCATCACCGAAGTGGTGACCGACGAGGAAGGCAACAAGCAGAACAAGACCTCGATCGTGGACACCACGATCGGTCGCGCCCTGCTGGCTGAAATCCTGCCGGAAGGCCTGCCGTTCGCGCTGGCCAACACCGAGCTGACCAAGAAGAACATCAGCCGCCTGATCAACTCCAGCTACCGTCAGCTGGGCTTGAAGGACACGGTCGTGTTCGCCGATAAGCTGATGTACACCGGCTTCGCCTACGCAACCCGCGCGGGCGTGTCGATCGGCATCGACGACATGCTGATCCCGGACGAGAAGCGCGGCATCCTCACCGAGGCCGAAGCCGAAGTGCTGGAAATCCAGGAGCAGTACCAGTCGGGCCTGGTCACCGCCGGCGAGCGCTACAACAAGGTGGTCGACATCTGGTCGCGCACCAACGAACGCATCGCCAAGGCGATGATGGACACCATCGGTACCGAGAAGGTGGTCAATGCCGAAGGCGAGACCATCGACCAGAAGTCGATGAACTCGCTGTACATCATGGCCGACTCCGGTGCCCGTGGTTCGCAGGCGCAGATCCGTCAGCTGGCCGGTATGCGCGGCCTGATGGCGCGTCCGGATGGCTCGATCATCGAAACGCCCATCAAGGCGAACTTCCGTGAAGGCCTGAACGTGCAGGAGTACTTCAACTCCACCCACGGTGCCCGTAAGGGTCTGGCCGATACCGCGCTGAAGACGGCGAACTCGGGTTACCTGACCCGTCGTCTGGTCGACGTGGCGCAGGACGTGGTCATCACCGAGGTGGATTGCGGTACCACCGAAGGCCTGACCATGACCCCGATCGTGGAAGGCGGCGACGTCGTGGAGCCGTTGAAGGACCGCGTGCTGGGTCGTGTCGTGGCCGAGGACGTGTTCCTGCCGGGCAACGACGAAGATCCGATCGTGACCCGCAACACGCTGCTCGACGAGCAGTGGGTGGCCAAGCTGGAAGATGCGTCGGTGCAGTCGGTCAAGGTCCGTTCGACCATCAGCTGCGCCTCGCCATTCGGCGTCTGCGCACACTGCTACGGTCGCGATCTGGCCCGTGGCCACATCGTCAACATCGGTGAAGCGGTCGGCGTCATCGCCGCACAGTCGATCGGTGAGCCGGGTACCCAGCTGACCATGCGTACGTTCCACATCGGTGGTGCGGCATCGCGAGCTGCTGCGGTCGACAACATCACCGTCAAGACCACCGGTTCGGTGAAGTTCAACAACCTGAAGTCGGTCGAGCACGCCAGCGGTTCGCTGGTGGCGGTCTCGCGTTCGGGCGAAATGTCGGTGCTCGATGCCCACGGCCGTGAGCGTGAGCGTTACAAGCTGCCGTACGGCGCGACCATCACGTCCAAGGACGGCGATGCGGTCAAGGCTGGCCAGACCGTGGCCAACTGGGACCCGCATAACCACCCGATCGTGTCGGAAGTGGCTGGTTTCATCCGCTTCATCGACTTCATCGACGGCGTCACCGTCATCGAGAAGACCGACGAACTGACCGGCCTGGCATCGCGTGAAATCACCGATCCGAAGCGTCGTGGTTCGCAGGCGAAGGACCTGCGCCCGATCGTGCGCATCGTGGACAAGAACGGCAACGATCTGACCATCCCGAACACGGATCTGCCGGCGCAGTACCTGCTGCCGCCGCGCTCGATCGTCAACCTGCAGGACGGCGCCGCCGTCGGCGTGGGTGACGTGGTCGCCAAGATCCCGCAGGAAGCGTCCAAGACCCGCGACATCACCGGTGGTCTGCCGCGCGTGGCCGATCTGTTCGAAGCACGCAAGCCGAAGGATCCGGCGATCCTGGCCGAGCGTTCGGGCATCATCAGCTTCGGCAAGGACACCAAGGGCAAGCAGCGCCTGATCATCAAGGACACCGATGGTTCGGAACACGAAGAGCTGATCCCGAAGTACCGTCAGGTGATCGTGTTCGAAGGCGAGCACGTGACCAAGGGCGAAACCATCGTGGACGGCGAGCCGAGCCCGCAGGACATCCTGCGTCTGCTGGGTGTCGAACCGCTGGCGGCCTACCTGGTCAAGGAAATCCAGGACGTGTATCGCCTGCAGGGCGTGAAGATCAACGACAAGCACATCGAGGTGATCACCCGCCAGATGCTGCGCAAGGTCGAGATCACCGATCAGGGCACCAGCAAGTTCCTGAATGGCGAGCAGGCCGAGCGCCAGCGCGTCATCGAGGAAAATGCCCGCCTGGCCACCCGCAACGAGCTGCCGGCCCGTTTCGATCCGGTCCTGCTGGGTATCACCAAGGCATCGCTGGCGACCGAATCGTTCATCTCGGCGGCGTCGTTCCAGGAAACCACCCGCGTGCTGACCGAAGCGGCCGTTCGCGGCACCTCGGACAACCTGCGCGGCCTGAAGGAAAACGTCATCGTCGGCCGTCTGATCCCGGCCGGTACCGGCCTGGCGTACCACGCCAACCGTCGTCGCAACGCCTCCGGGCTGACCGACTCGGAAATGCAGACCCTGTCCGGCAGCGCGCCGGCCGTGGCTGAGGTGGCCCCGGTGGCCGCCGTGGCGGTGGAATCGACCGAAGCTGAACAGGCTCCGGGCAGCGACGAGTAATACGCAGGCCCGGCTTCGGCCGGGCCGGCGGCAGGGCAGGGCGTCGACTCCGGTCGATGGCCCTCCCGGCAAATCAGCAGGCATCGGCCACTGGTCGTACGCCTGCCGATGAGGTAGGATGCCCGCCGGTCTTTCAACGGACCGGCTTGACAACCTGAACGGGGGGCATGGAAAAGGCTCCCCTGTAACGGCCCGGGATCAGGGCTGGCTTGGCGCGTGCGCATTTGACTGCGTTTTCGCCGGGTTGCTACAATCGTCTGTCTCAGCAGGCCGGTCTTTCGCCTGCTCGCACATTTCCGCATTCATGGCCAGTCTTTTCATTGGCCTCTCTCAGAAGAACATACTGATGGCGACGATCAATCAGCTTGTCCGCAAGCCGCGGCAGGCAACCACTTATAAGAGTGCCTCCCCGGCCCTCGATAAGTGCCCCCAGCGCCGTGGCGTCTGCACGCGCGTGTACACCACCACTCCGAAGAAGCCGAACTCGGCGCTTCGCAAGGTTGCCAAGGTTCGCCTGACCAACCAGGAAGAAGTGATTAGCTACATCGGCGGCGAAGGCCACAACCTGCAGGAACACTCCGTGGTCCTGATCCGTGGCGGTCGCGTCAAGGATCTGCCGGGTGTGCGTTACCACACCGTGCGTGGCTCGCTGGACGCCTCCGGCGTTGCCAAGCGTCGCCAGGGCCGTTCCAAGTACGGCGCCAAGCGTCCGAAGAGCTAAGGGAAAGTACACATGTCTCGTAAAGGTAATACGCCGCAGCGCTCTGTCCTGCCGGATCCGAAGCACGGAAGTGAAACCATCGCTCGTTTCATCAACATGGTGATGCTGAGCGGCAAGAAGTCGGTCGCTGAAAAGATCGTCTACGGTGCCATGGACGTGATCGGCGAAAAGAACCCGAATTCCGTCGAGCTGGTTCAGAAGGCTCTGGAAAACGTGGCTCCGTCGGTCGAAGTCAAGTCCCGCCGCGTCGGTGGTGCCACCTACCAGGTGCCGGTCGAAGTGCGTTCCTCGCGCAAGATGGCACTGGCGATGCGTTGGCTGATCGACTCGGCGCGCAAGCGTGGTGAGAACACCATGCCGAAGAAGCTGGCTGCCGAACTGCTGGACGCCTCGGAAAATCGTGGTGGCGCCATCAAGAAGCGCGAAGAAACCCACCGCATGGCCGAAGCCAACAAGGCCTTCGCGCACTACCGCTGGTGAGTTTGACGGCCTTGCAAAACAGGCACGGCAGCACCATCTAGGTGCTGCCCCGCGGCACCTGGGGTGCCGCGCCAATCCGAAGGCCGCCGAAAGGCGGCGTTCGGCCATCCGAATTCCAAGAAATTGAGAGGCTCCCGTGGCCCGCACCACTCCCATCGAGCGTTACCGCAATTTCGGCATCATGGCCCACATCGATGCCGGCAAGACCACCACGTCCGAGCGCATCCTGTTCTACACCGGCAAGAGCCACAAGATCGGTGAAGTGCATGACGGCGCTGCCACCATGGACTGGATGGAGCAGGAGCAGGAGCGTGGCATCACGATCCAGTCCGCTGCCACCACCGCGTTCTGGAAGGGCATGGACAAGTCCCTGCCGGAGCACCGCTTCAACATCATCGACACCCCCGGGCACGTCGACTTCACCATCGAAGTGGAGCGCTCGCTGCGCGTGCTCGACGGTGCCGTCTTCGTGCTGTGCGCCGTCGGTGGCGTGCAGCCGCAGTCGGAAACCGTGTGGCGCCAGGCCAACCGTTACAAGGTGCCGCGCATCGCGTTCGTCAACAAGATGGACCGCACCGGCGCGAACTTCACCAAGGTCGTTGGCCAGCTGAAGGCCAAGCTGGGTGCTGTCGCCGTCCCGATGCAGCTGCCGATCGGCGCCGAAGACAACTTCAAGGGCGTGGTCGACCTCATCAAGATGAAGGCCATCCATTGGGATGAAGCCTCGCAGGGCATGAAGTTCGAGTACCTGGAGATCCCGGCGGACATGCAGGCGGAGGCCGAAGAGGCCCGCACCTACATGATCGAAGCTGCGGCTGAAGCCAGCGAAGAGCTGATGGAAAAGTACCTGGGCGGCGAAGAGCTGACCGAGGCCGAAATCGTCGAAGCCCTGCGCGTGCGCACCCTGGCCACCGACATCGTGCCGATGTACTGCGGCTCGGCGTTCAAGAACAAGGGCGTGCAGGCCATGCTGGACGGCGTGGTGCAGCTGCTGCCGTCGCCGATCGACGTGCCGGACGTGACCGGTACCGACGTCGACGATGAAACCGTTGCGCTGAGCCGCAAGTCCGATGACAAGGCGCCGTTCTCGGCCCTGGCCTTCAAGATCATCACCGACCCGTTCGTCGGCGCGCTGACCTTCTTCCGTGTCTACTCGGGCACGCTGAACGCCGGCGACCAGCTGCTGAACTCGGTGAAGGGCAAGAAGGAGCGCATCGGCCGCATCCTGCAGATGCACTCCAACGATCGCGAAGAAATCAAGGAAGTGCTGGCCGGTGACATCGCCGCGGCGGTGGGTCTGAAGGACACCACCACCGGCGACACCCTGTGCTCGCAGGACCACCCGATCATCCTGGAGCGCATGGTGTTCCCGGAGCCGGTGATCTCGATGGCCGTCGAACCGAAGACCAAGTCCGACCAGGAAAAGATGGGTCTGGCCCTGGGCCGTCTGGCGCAGGAAGATCCGTCGTTCCGCGTCAAGACCGACGAAGAATCCGGCCAGACCATCATCTCGGGCATGGGCGAGCTGCACCTGGACATCATCGTGGACCGCATGAAGCGCGAGTTCAACGTTGAAGCCAACGTCGGCAAGCCGCAGGTGGCCTACCGCGAAACCATCCAGGCCGCGGACGTCAAGTCGGACTACAAGCACGCCAAGCAGTCCGGTGGTAAGGGTCAGTACGGTCACGTCGTGATCGAGCTGTCGCCGATCACCGCCGAAGATCGTGCCGACCCGAAGATCGGGCCGCTGATCAAGGACGACTTCCTGTTCATCAACGACATCACCGGTGGCGTGATTCCGAAGGAATTCATTCCGTCGATCGAAAAGGGTCTGCGCGAAACCATCACCAGCGGTCCGCTGGCGGGCTTCCCGGTCGTGGACGTCAAGGTCAAGCTGGTGTTCGGCTCGTACCACGACGTCGACTCCTCGGAAATGGCGTTCAAGCTGGCCGCCTCGATGGCCTTCAAGCAGGGCTTCTCCAAGGCCAAGCCGGTCCTGCTGGAGCCGATCATGAAGGTCGAGATCGTGACCCCGAGCGATTACCAGGGTGACGTGATGGGCGACGTGAGCCGTCGTCGCGGCATGCTGCAGGGTTCGAGCGTGACCGGTGACGGTTCGGCTGAAATCATCAATGCGATGATTCCGCTGGGTGAAATGTTCGGCTACGCGACCTCGCTGCGTTCGCAGACCCAGGGTCGTGCAACGTTCACGATGGAATTCGACCATTACGAGCCGGCTCCGTCGAACATCGCCGAAGCCGTGGTCAAGAAGTCCTGAGCATAAGCTCAGGACTCCACCTCATTCTTTTCTGATATCCAAGGTATACAACAATGGCAAAGGGTAAGTTCGAGCGCACCAAGCCGCACGTCAACGTCGGCACCATCGGTCACGTCGATCACGGCAAGACCACGCTGACCGCTGCACTGACCAAGATCGGTGCCGAGCGCTTCGGTGGCGAATTCAAGGATTACTCCGCGATCGACGCCGCGCCGGAAGAAAAGGCACGTGGCATCACGATCTCGACCGCGCACGTCGAATACGAATCCACCGTTCGTCACTACGCCCACGTCGATTGCCCGGGCCATGCTGACTACGTCAAGAACATGATCACCGGTGCTGCCCAGATGGACGGCGCGATCCTGGTCTGCTCTGCTGCTGACGGCCCGATGCCGCAGACCCGCGAGCACATCCTGCTGTCGCGTCAGGTCGGCGTGCCGTACATCGTCGTCTTCCTGAACAAGGCAGACATGGTCGATGACGCCGAGCTGCTGGAACTGGTCGAAATGGAAGTCCGCGAGCTGCTGAGCAAGTACGACTTCCCGGGCGACGACACCCCGATCATCTCGGGTTCGGCCCGTCTGGCGCTGGAAGGCGACCAGAGCGAGATCGGCGTGCCGGCCGTGATCAAGCTGGTCGAAGCTCTCGACAGCTGGATCCCGACCCCGGAGCGTGACGTCGACAAGCCCTTCCTGATGCCGGTGGAAGACGTGTTCTCGATCTCGGGCCGCGGCACCGTGGTGACCGGTCGTATCGAGCGCGGCGTGATCAAGGTCGGCGAAGAAATCGAAATCGTCGGTATCCGTCCGGTCCAGAAGACCACCGTGACCGGCGTGGAAATGTTCCGCAAGCTGCTGGACCAGGGTCAGGCAGGTGACAACGCCGGTCTGCTGCTGCGCGGCACCAAGCGTGACGACGTCGAGCGTGGCCAGGTCCTGGCCAAGCCGGGCTCGATCAAGCCGCACACCAAGTTCGACGCCGAAGTCTACGTCCTGTCCAAGGACGAAGGCGGCCGCCACACCCCGTTCTTCAAGGGCTACCGTCCGCAGTTCTACTTCCGTACCACCGACATCACCGGCGCTTGCGAACTGCCGGAAGGTGTGGAAATGGTGATGCCGGGCGACAACGTGAAGATGGTTGTCACCCTGATCAACCCGGTGGCAATGGACGAAGGCCTGCGCTTCGCCATCCGTGAAGGCGGTCGTACCGTCGGCGCCGGCGTGGTCTCCAAGATCCTCGAGTAATCTGCTAGAATCTGCGCCCCGATGTTGCCTGGGTAGGGCATCGGGGCGTAATTAAATGGGAAAAGAGGCGCAGGACGCTCCTCGTGTTCCCCAGACCAGGAAGGGTCGCGCCATTCAGGCTTTGTCAACAGTGACCCTGTTGACTGCCAACTTGTATGCGCGCTATACTTTTTGTCTGGGCAGATCGGGAAACCGGTCTGCCTCGATTTTTGAGGTCTACGGAAAGATCTTGTCGCCGCGCAGGAATGTGCGGCGTCTGCATTCAGGATATTCATGGGACAAGGCAACCCAGAGGCCTTGTCCGTCGCTCTTTTAACGAAGGAACCCACCGTCATGGCGGACCAAAAGATCCGGATTCGGCTGAAGGCGTTCGATCATCGTTTGATCGACCGTTCGGCCAGCGAGATCGTAGAAACGGCAAAGCGGACCGGCGCGCAAGTGCGTGGCCCGATCCCCCTGCCGACCAAGATCGAGCGTTACACCATTCTCGTCTCCCCGCACGTCGACAAAGACGCGCGTGACCAGTACGAGACCCGCACGCACAAGCGCGTGCTCGATATCGTTGACCCGAACGACAAGACCGTGGACGCGCTGATGAAGCTCGAACTGGCTGCCGGCGTCGACGTTCAGATCAAGCTGACCTGAGGACTACGACCATGACGAAGAAATATTCGTTGGGCTTCGTGGGCCGCAAGGCTGGCATGAGCCGCGTGTTCACCGAAGATGGCCAGGCCATCCCGGTAACCCTGATTGAAGCCACCCCGAACCGCATCGCGCAGATCAAGACCGTCGAAGCTGACGGCTACAGCGCCGTCCAGGTGACCGTCGGCGCGCGTCGCGCTGCCCTGGTCAACAAGCCGGAAGCCGGTCACTTCGCCAAGGCGAAGGTCGACGCGGGCCGTGGCCTGTGGGAATTCCGCGTTGAAGACGCGCAGCTCGGCGATTTCGCCGTCGGCGGCGAAGTCAAGGCGGACATCTTTGAAGTTGGCCAGAAGGTCGACGTCCAGGGTGTTACCAAGGGTAAGGGCTTCCAGGGCACCATCAAGCGCTACAACTTCCGTATGGGCGATGCAACCCACGGTAACTCGCTGTCGCATCGCGCGCCGGGTTCCTTGGGCCAGCGCCAGACCCCGGGTCGCGTTTTCCCGGGTAAGAAGATGTCCGGCCACATGGGTTCGGTGCAGCAGAGCACCCAGAACCTGGAAGTGGTGAAGGTCGATGTCGAGCGTGGTCTGATCGCGATCCGTGGTGCCGTTCCGGGCGCAGCGGGTGGTGACGTGATCGTTCGTCCGGCTAGCAAGGCATAAGGAGAGATGACGATGGAACTCGTTATCACGGGTAGCAACAACAAGGTCTCGGTCTCCGATGCCGTGTTCGGTCGCGATTTCAGCGAAGATCTGGTTCACCAGGTCGTCGTTGCTTACCGCAACGCCGGTCGCGCCGGCACCAAGGCGCAGAAGACTCGCTCTGAAGTGGCTGGTACCACCAAGAAGTCGAAGAAGCAGAAGGGCGGCGGCGCGCGTCATGGCGCACTGACGGCTCCGATCTTCATCGGCGGCGGTGTCACCTTCGCGGCCAAGCCGCGCAGCTTCGAGCAGAAGGTCAACCGTAAGCAGTACCGTGCAGCCATGTGCGCGATCCTGTCCGAGCTGAACCGCCAGGGCCGTCTGACGATCGTGGAGTCCTTCGATGTCGAAGCGACCAACACCAAGTCGTTGATCGCCAAGCTGGCCGGCCTGGAAGTGGGCAAGCGTCCGCTGATCGTCACCGAAGATGCTTCCGAGCACCTGTACCTGTCGGCCCGCAACATTCCCTACGTGGAAGTGCGTGACGTGCAGGGCCTGGACCCGGTGTCGCTGGTCGGTGCCGACACGGTCGTCATCACCGCTGATGCGGTCAAGAAGGTCGAGGAGTGGCTGGCATGAGCAGCAACGAAAAAGTCTTCAGCGTGCTGCGCGCTCCGCGAGTCTCCGAAAAGACCGCGCGCCTGCAGGAACATTCCAACCAGTATGTCTTCGAAGTTTCGAACGAAGCCACCAAGGCCGATGTAAAGGCCGCGGTCGAGCAGCTGTTCGACGTCAAGGTCGAGTCGGTCAACGTGCTGAACGTGAAGGGCAAGAACAAGTCCTTCCGTAACCGCACCGGCCGCCGCGGCGATTGGCGCAAGGCGTACGTGCGTCTCGCCGATGGCCAGTCCATCGATGTAACGGCCAAGGCCTGAGGTCCATCCCATGCCATTGATGAAATTCAAACCCACTTCTCCCGGCCGCCGTTCGGCCGTGCGCGTGGTCACGCCCGATCTGCACAAGGGCGCGCCGCATGCCGCGCTGCTGGAGCCGCAGAGCAAGTCCGGTGGTCGTAACCACCACGGCCGCATCACCACCCGTCACGTGGGTGGTGGTCACAAGCAGCACTACCGTGTCATCGACTTCAAGCGCAACAAGGAAGGCATTCCGGCGCGCGTGGAACGCATCGAATACGATCCGAACCGCACCGCCCATATCGCCCTGCTGTGCTACGTCGACGGCGAACGCCGCTACATCATCGCACCGAAGGGCCTGAAGGCCGGTGACCAGGTGATCGCGGGTTCGGATGCGCCGATCAAGACCGGCAACACCCTGCCGCTGCGCAACATCCCGGTCGGTACCACTGTCCACGGCATCGAACTGAAGCCGGGCAAGGGTGCACAGATCGCGCGTGCCGCCGGCGCTGCCGTGCAGCTCGTCGCTCGTGAAGGCATCTACGCCACCCTGCGCCTGCGCTCGGGTGAAATGCGCAAGGTGCCGGTCGAGTGCCGCGCCACCATCGGTGAAGTCGGTAACGACGAACACAACCTGGAAAAGCTGGGCAAGGCTGGCGCCAAGCGCTGGCGTGGTGTCCGCCCGACCGTTCGTGGTGCTGCCATGAACCCGGTTGACCATCCGCACGGTGGTGGTGAGGCGAAGGCCGGCCAGGGCAACCCGCATCCGGTCACCCCGTGGGGTGTCCCGACCAAGGGTTACAAGACGCGCCATAACAAGCGCACCCAGCAATTCATCGTCCGCGATCGTAGGGGCTAATCGACCATGGCACGTTCACTCAAGAAGGGCCCGTTTGTCGATCACCACCTCATCAAGAAGGTGGAAGCCGCTGCGGGTAGCAAGAAGCCGATCAAGACCTGGTCGCGCCGTTCGATGATCCTGCCGGAAATGGTAGGCGTCACCATCGCCGTTCATAACGGTAAGAACCACGTTCCGGTGCTCGTCAACGAGAACATGGTCGGCCACAAGCTCGGCGAATTTGCCATCACCCGGACCTTCAAGGGTCACGGTGGTGACAAGAAGTCGGGCAAGTAAGGAGAGATGACAATGGAAGCGAAAGCAATCCTGCGCTCCGCGCGCATCTCTGCGCAGAAAGCCCGCCTGGTCGCTGACCAGGTGCGTGGCCTGCCGGCCGAGCGTGCGGTCAACCTGCTGAAGTTCTCGGACAAGAAGGCTGCCCACCTGATCAAGAAGGTGGTGGAGTCGGCTATTGCAAACGCCGAGAACAACCAGGGCGCCGACGTCGACGAGCTGAAGGTACAGACCATCATGGTAGATGAAGGTCCGACCCTGAAGCGTTTCATGGCGCGGGCGAAAGGCCGCGGCACCCGCATCCTCAAGCGCACCAGCCACATCACTGTGGTTGTGGGCGCCGGCAAGTAAGCGGAAAGGAAAACACCATGGGTCATAAAGTTCATCCGATTGGTATCCGCCTCGGCATTTCCAAGGACTGGAACTCCAAGTGGTACGCCAACAAGGCCGAGTTTGCTGGTTATCTGGCAGCCGACCTGAAGGTGCGGGACATGCTGCGCAAGAAGCTTGCGCAGGCCGGCATCAGCAAGATCCTGATCGAGCGTCCGGCAAAGACCGCTCGCGTGACGATCCACACCGCCCGTCCGGGCGTGGTGATCGGCAAGCGCGGTGAGGACATCGAGAAGCTGCGCAAGGAAGTGAGCGAAATGATGGGCGTCCCGGCGCACATCAACGTCACCGAAGTGCGTAAACCCGAGCTGGACGCACAGCTGGTTGCCGAGTCGATCGCGCAGCAGCTGGAGCGTCGCATCATGTTCCGCCGCGCGATGAAGCGCTCGGTCGGCAACGCGATGCGCCTCGGTGCCCTGGGCATCAAGGTCAACGTCGGTGGCCGCTTGAACGGCGCGGAAATCGCCCGTTCGGAGTGGTACCGCGAAGGCCGCGTGCCGCTGCATACGCTGCGTGCCGACATCGACTATGGCTTCGCTGAAGCCAAGACGACCTACGGCATCATCGGCATCAAGGTCTGGATCTACAAGGGCGAAGTCTTCGATTTCTCCCAGGTTGGCCAGGAAAAGCAGGACGACTCCCCGCGCAACGATCGTAACGATCGCGGCGACCGCGGTGACCGTCCGTCGCGCCCGGCTCGTGAAGCGAGGTAACGACAATGTTGCAACCCAAGCGAACCAAATACCGCAAGGTACACAAGGGCCGTAACGATGGTCTGAGCTGGAGCGGCAACGCCGTCAGCTTCGGCGAGTACGGCCTGAAGGCAACCGCTCATGGTCAGCTGACCGCGCGTCAGATCGAAGCGGCCCGCCGCTCGATCAGCCGCTACGTCAAGCGCGGCGGCAAGATGTGGATCCGAGTGTTCCCCGACAAGCCGATCACCAAGAAGCCCATCGAAGTCCGAATGGGTTCTGGTAAGGGCAACGTGGAGTACTGGGTAGCCCAGATCCAGCCCGGCCGCATGATCTATGAAATCGAAGGCGTCACAGAAGACGTGGCACGTGAGGCGTTCCGCCTGGCTGCCGCCAAGCTCTCCGTGACCACCACTTTCGTGACCCGGACGGTGCTCTGATGGATATCAAACAACTTCGCGAAAAGTCGGCTGACGACCTGAAGAGCCACCTGATCGACCTGCGTAAGGAGCAGTTCTCGCTCCGTATGCAGCAGGTCACTGGCCAGCTGCCGAAGACCCACGAAACCCGCCGGGTTCGTCGCGAGATCGCTCGCGTCAAGACCCTGCTCGGCAGCACCAAGTAAGGATGGCCGCGATGAGCGATAACAACGACAGCAAGACGCTGCGCACGGTCGAAGGCCGTGTCGTCAGCAACAAGATGGACAAGACGGTCACCGTGTTGGTGGAGCGCCTGGTCAAGCA
This sequence comes from Stenotrophomonas sp. RG-453, assembly GCF_033843685.1. Lineage (NCBI taxonomy): Bacteria > Pseudomonadati > Pseudomonadota > Gammaproteobacteria > Lysobacterales > Lysobacteraceae > Stenotrophomonas > Stenotrophomonas sp. RG-453. The sequence goes on along the minus strand of NZ_JAMYED010000002.1, from coordinate 540,398 downwards.
CGCCCTGTACGGCAAGTACATCAAGCGTTCGACCAAGCTGCACGCACACGACGCCGACAACACCTGCAACGAAGGTGATGTCGTGCGCGTGGCCGAGATTGCTCCGATGTCCAAGACCAAGAACTGGCGCGTGGTGGAAGTCATCACGCGTGCGGCTGAATAAGGAGATCTGAATCATGATCCAGATGCAGAGCTACCTCGACGCCGCGGACAACTCCGGTGCCAAGGAACTGATGTGCATCAAGGTGCTGGGTGGTTCCAAGCGCCGTTATGCCCACATCGGCGACATCATCAAGGTCACCGTGAAGGACGCAATCCCGCGCGGCAAAGTCAAGAAGGGTGAAGTGTATGACGCCGTCGTGGTGCGTACCCGCAAGGGTGTGCGTCGCGCCGATGGCTCGCTGATCCGTTTCGACGGCAACGCCGCGGTCCTGCTCAACAACAAGCAAGAGCCGATCGGCACCCGCATCTTCGGACCGGTGACCCGTGAACTTCGTTCCGAGAAGTTCATGAAGATCGTCTCGCTCGCTCCCGAAGTTCTGTGAGCGCCAGGAGATAATCATGGCTAACCGTATCAAGAAGGGCGACCAGGTCGTCGTCAACACCGGCAAGGACAAGGGCAAGCAGGGCGAAGTCGTCCGCGTCGACGGCGATCGTGTGATCGTCGCCAACGTGAACATCGTCAAGCGCCACACCAAGCCGAACCCGCAGGCAGGCGTTGCCGGCGGCGTGGTCGAGCGTGAAGCGTCGATCCATATCTCCAACGTGAATGTGCTGAACCCGGCTTCGGGCAAGGGCGAGCGCGTTGGCTTCAAGGTGCTGGAGGATGGACGCAAACTGCGTGTGTTCCGCTCCAGCGGTGAGGCGCTCGACGCCTGAGGAATGAGCTGATGAATTCCCGTCTCGAAAAGTTTTACAAGGAAGAAGTGGTGCCGGCGCTGATGAAGCAGTTCGGCTACACCAATCCGATGCAGGTTCCGAAGCTGGTCAAGGTCACCCTGAACATGGGTGTCGGCGAAGCAGCCACGAACAAGAAGATCCTGGAAAATGCCGTCGCCGATATGGCCAAGGTCTCCGGTCAGAAGCCGATCGTGACCAAGTCCCGCGTCTCGGTGGCATCGTTCAAGATCCGCGATGGTTGGCCGATCGGCTGCAAGACCACGCTGCGTCGTGAAAAGATGTACGAGTTCATGGACCGTCTGATCAACATCTCGTTGCCGCGCGTGCGCGACTTCCGTGGTGTCTCGGGTCGTTCCTTCGACGGTCGCGGCAACTTCAACATGGGTGTGAAGGAACAGATCATCTTCCCGGAAATCGACTTCGACGCTGTCGACGCGATCCGTGGCATGGATATCGCCATCACCACCACCGCCAAGACCGATGCGGAAGCGAAGGCGCTGCTCGCAGCGTTCAAGTTCCCGTTCCGTAACTGATACGTCGAGGAATCCGAAATGGCAAAGACCTCCATGGTCAACCGCGACCTCAAGCGTGCGAAGCTGGCCGTCAAGTACGCCGGCAAGCGTGAAGAGCTGAAGAAGATCATCTCCAGCACGACCGCGTCGTACGACGAAAAGGCCGAGGCCGTCATCAAGCTGCAGAAGCTGCCGCGCGACTCGTCGCCGAGCCGTCACCGCAACCGTTGCGAGCTCTCGGGCCGCCCGCGTGGCGTGTACAGCAAGTTCGGCCTGGGCCGTAACAAGCTGCGTGAAGCCACCATGCGTGGCGACGTGCCGGGCCTGCGCAAGGCCAGCTGGTAAGGGATTCGTCCCTTCCACTGCCGCGCGCCTTCACGGCACGGGGCAGGGGAGAGGGGTCGGTTTTCCGGCCCTGATCCCGGATTAAGGGAGCCCGACGCAAGTCGGGCTCTTTTTGCCGTATACTCCCGCGTCTTGCTCCGTCACGGGGGCTGGCGTAGAGCGGGCCGTTGGTCCGCTGAACAGGCAACAAGGGCCCTGGCCCATCCCAGGTAGACACAAGATTTTCGCGAAAGCGGATATCGGTGCACTCAAAGGTATCGACTATGAGCATGACTGATCCCATCGCCGATCTGCTGGTACGCATCAAGAATGCGGCCGCGGTTGGCAAGCAGACGGTGAAAGCACCGTCGTCCAAGATCAAGGTGGCAATCGCAGAGGTGTTGAAGGCCGAAGGCTACATCACCGATCTGCGCGTGACCAAGATCGAGAACAACAAGGCCGAGCTTGAAATCGTCCTGAAGTATTTCGAAGGCAAGCCGGTCATCGAGACCCTGAAGCGCTTCTCGCGTTCGGGTCTGCGCCAGTACCGTGGCAAGTCCGAGCTGCCGAAGGTCCTCAACGGCCTGGGTATCTCCATCATCTCCACCTCCAAGGGCATCATGACTGATGCGCAGGCGCGCCAGTTGGGCGTCGGCGGCGAAGTCCTGTGCTTCGTGGCCTAAGGCGAGAAGGAAACAACTATGTCCCGCGTAGCCAAGAAGCCAGTCAACCTGCCCAAGGGCGTTGAACTGAACATCCAGCCGGAATCCGTCAGCGTGAAGGGCCCGAAGGGCACCCTGTCGCTTGCCAAGGTTGCTGGCGTTGAAATCACTGTCGACAACGGCGTTGCCACCCTGGCCGCCAACGATGCCTCGCTGGTCGCCCTCACCGGCACCGTGCGCGCCATCCTGGCCAACATGGTCCACGGCGTGACCGAAGGCTTCGAGCGCAAGCTCGAGCTGGTCGGCGTCGGTTACCGTGCCGCCATGCAGGGCAAGGACCTGAACCTGTCGCTCGGGTTCTCGCATCCGGTCCTGTTCGTGGCGCCGGAAGGCATCACCATTTCGACCCCGACCCAGACCGAAGTGCTGGTCCAGGGCACCGACAAGCAGCGCGTTGGCGAAGTTGCCGCCAAGATCCGTGGCTTCCGTCCGCCGGAGCCCTACAAGGGCAAGGGTGTGAAGTACGCCGGCGAAGTCATCATTCGTAAGGAAGCCAAGAAGGCGTAACTCACGCCCTCAGCTTTCAAGGAAAAAGATCATGAACAAGAACATCGCTCGTCTGCGTCGTGCCAAGTCGACCCGTGCCCACATCCGTGTGCTCGGCGTGCCGCGTCTGTCGGTGCTGCGCACCGGTCAGCACCTGTACGCCCAGGTCTTCACCGCCGACGGCTCCAAGGTGCTGGCAGCTGCCAACACCACCCAGGCCGACGTCAAGGAAGGCCTGAAGAACGGCAAGAACAGCGACGCCGCCGCCAAGGTTGGCAAGCTGGTCGCCGAGCGCGCCAAGGCTGCGGGCATCGAGAAGGTCGCTTTCGACCGCTCGGGCTACCGCTACCACGGCCGCATCAAGGCACTGGCTGATGCAGCCCGCGAAGGCGGCCTGCAGTTCTAAGGGATAAGGAAGCGGGGCTGGTCCCCGCTTCCGCCTGCCTGCCGGCGCGGGTTGCGCCGGGCGACGTCCTTCTTCTGCAGGGGCGCTCGAATCACCGCTCCATCTCACAGCTATAAGCGGCCCTGAGCCGTACATACTCAATCAATCAAGGAATCAACATGGCAGAAGAACGTCAGCAGCGGGGTCGCGATCGCGATCGCCGCGAAGAGAAAGTCGACGACGGCATGATCGAAAAGCTGGTCGCGGTCAACCGCGTCAGCAAGACCGTCAAGGGCGGCCGCCAGTTCACCTTCACCGCACTTACCGTGGTCGGTGACGGCGCAGGCAAGGTCGGCTTCGGTTACGGCAAGGCGCGTGAAGTGCCGGTCGCGATCCAGAAGTCGATGGAACAGGCTCGCAAGAACCTGGCCACCGTCGATCTGAACAACGGCACCCTGTGGCACCCGGTGAAGTCCGGCCACGGCGCAGCCCGCGTGTTCATGATGCCGGCCTCCGAAGGTACCGGTGTGATTGCCGGTGGTGCCATGCGCGCCGTCCTGGAAGCCGTTGGCGTCAAGAACGTGCTGGCCAAGGCCGTCGGTTCTCGTAACCCGATCAACCTGGTTCGCGCCACGCTGAAGGGTCTGACCGAAATGCAGTCGCCGGTCCGCATCGCGGCCAAGCGCGGCAAGAAGGTGGAGGATCTCAACCATGGCTAATGAAACCGTCAAGACCGTCAAGGTCCGCCTGGTGGCTGGCCTGCGTGGCACCCAGTCGCGTCACCGCCTGTCGGTGCGTGCCCTGGGCCTGAACAAGCTCAACGATGTGCGTGAACTGAAGGACAGCCCGCAGGTTCGCGGCCTGATCAACAAGGTCCACTACCTCGTCAAGGTTGAGGAATAATCCAATGACCATGCATCTGAATGAATTGAGCCCGGCACCGGGCGCTCGTAAAGAGCGCACCCGCGTCGGTCGTGGTATCGGCTCCGGCCTGGGCAAGACCTGCGGCCGCGGCCACAAGGGTTCGTTCGCCCGTAAGGGTGGCGGCAAGATCAAGGCAGGCTTCGAAGGCGGCCAGACCCCCATGCAGCGTCGTCTGCCGAAGGTCGGTTTCCGTTCCAAGATCGCCAAGGACACCGCTGAAGTGCTGTCCTACCAGCTGGAACGCCTGGAAGCCGGCGAGATCGACTTTGCCGCGCTGCGCGCTGCCAAGCTGGTCCCGAGCACCGCCAAGCGTGCCAAGATCGTCATGAAGGGTGACCTGACCAAGGCCTTCACCCTGAAGGGCGTCGCTGCAACGGCCAGTGCCAAGGCCGCGATCGAAGCTGCCGGCGGCAGCGTACAGGAGTAAGACATGGCGCAAGCTGGCATTGGTAACCTCGGCGGCGGGCTCGGCAAGTTCACGGAACTCCGCCAGCGCCTGCTGTTCGTCATCGGGGCATTGATCGTCTACCGCATCGGCTGTTATGTGCCGGTGCCTGGCGTCAATCCCGATGCCATGCTTGCGCTCATGCAGGCGCAGGGCGGCGGCATCGTGGACATGTTCAACATGTTCTCGGGCGGCGCCCTGCACCGTTTCAGCATTTTCGCGCTGAACGTGATGCCGTACATCTCGGCATCCATCGTGATGCAGCTGGCGGTCCACATCTTCCCGGCATTGAAATCGATGCAGAAGGAAGGTGAATCGGGTCGTCGCAAGATCACCCAATATTCCCGCATCGGCGCCGTGTTGCTGGCGGTGGTGCAGGGCGGCAGCATCGCGCTGGCGCTGCAGAACCAGGTCTCCCCGGGCGGTGCCCCGGTCGTCTACGCACCGGGCATGGGCTTCGTGCTCACCGCCATCGTCGCGCTGACCGCCGGTACCATCTTCCTGATGTGGGTCGGTGAGCAGGTCACCGAGCGTGGCATCGGCAACGGTGTGTCGCTGATCATCTTCGCCGGCATCGTGGCCGGCCTGCCGGGCGCGGTCATCCACACCGTGGAAGCCTACCGCGACGGCAACATGAGCTTCATCGCCCTGCTGCTGATCGTGCTGGTGGTGCTGGCCTTCACCTACTTCGTGGTGTTCGTCGAGCGCGGCCAACGCCGCATCACGGTGAACTACGCACGTCGCCAGGGTGGCCGCAACGCGTACATGAACCAGACCTCGTTCCTGCCGCTGAAGCTGAACATGGCGGGCGTGATCCCGGCCATCTTCGCCTCGAGCATCCTGGCGTTCCCGACGACGCTGGCGATGTGGTCCGGCCAGGCCAGCTCGGCCACGTGGCTGCAGAAGGTCGCCAACGCCCTCGGGCCGGGCGAGCCGCTGCACATGATCGTGTTCGCTGCGCTGATCAGTGGCTTTGCGTTCTTCTACACCGCGCTGGTGTTCAACTCGCAGGAAACCGCCGACAACCTGAAGAAGTCGGGCGCGCTGATTCCGGGCATCCGTCCGGGCAAGGCCACCGCCGACTACGTGGATGCCGTGCTGACCCGCCTGACGGCTGCCGGTTCGCTGTACCTGGTGATCGTCTGCCTGCTGCCGGAAATCCTGCGCACCCAGCTGGGCGCCTCGTTCTACTTCGGCGGCACCTCGCTGCTGATCGTGGTGGTGGTGGTGATGGACTTCATCGCCCAGATCCAGGCGCACCTGATGTCTCACCAGTATGAGAGCCTGTTGAAGAAGGCCAACCTGAAGGGCGGCAACCGCGGCGGTTTTGCCCGCGGCTGATTGACCTGTTACACTAGTCTTCTTGTTGTGAAGGCCCTCCGGTTCCCGGACTGGCCTTCCAAATCGAAGGGCGGCCCCTGCAGCGGTTTCGGGTGGGGGTGTGATGTGGTGGTCCCGCGCGGGAGTAGCGCGGGCGGCGGCGGGGGCAACCTCTGCAGTCAACGACATCCGGCGCCGGAGCATGGGCACACTCCCCACGCCGGGTCCATGGAACCTCAAGGTTCCACGGGCTTCCCAGTAAACCGAGACCTTGATAGAATCGCTAGTTCACTTTTTTGATCCATCCTGCCGGATTGGCGCGCCCATGGTGCGCTGTCGGCCATCACTCAGCTGGAGAACCGCGTCATGGCGCGTATTGCAGGCGTCAACCTGCCAGCCCAGAAGCACGTCTGGGTCGGGTTGCAAAGCATTTACGGCATCGGCCGTACCCGTTCGAAGAAGGTCTGCGACGCCGCAGGCGTGACCTCGACCACCAAGATCCGCGATCTGTCGGAGCCGGAAATCGAGCGTCTGCGTCTCGAAGTCGGCAAGTACATCGTGGAAGGCGATCTGCGCCGTGAAATCGGTATCGCGATCAAGCGCCTGATGGACCTGGGCTGCTACCGCGGTCTGCGTCACCGTCGCGGTCTGCCGCTTCGTGGCCAGCGCACCCGTACCAACGCCCGCACCCGCAAGGGCCCGCGCAAGGCGATCAGGAAGTAAGGGACCTAAGAAATGGCTAAGCCCGTCGCTAAGACCAAGAAGAAGATCAAGCGCGTCGTCACTGACGGCGTCGCCCACGTCCATGCTTCTTTCAACAACACCATCGTGACCATCACCGACCGTCAGGGCAACGCTCTGTCGTGGGCGACCTCCGGTGGCGCTGGCTTCCGCGGTTCGCGTAAGTCCACCCCGTTCGCTGCCCAGGTGGCTGCCGAGAAGGCCGGCCGTGCCGCGCTCGACTACGGCGTCAAGTCCCTGGAAGTCCGCATCAAGGGCCCGGGTCCGGGTCGTGAGTCGGCCGTGCGCTCGCTGAACAACGTGGGCTACAAGATCACCAACATCATCGACGTGACGCCAATCCCGCACAACGGGTGCCGTCCGCCGAAGAAGCGTCGCGTCTAAAGGAGCGATAAGAAATGGCTCGTTATATCGGTCCTACCTGTAAGCTCGCCCGCCGCGAAGGCGCCGACCTTTCCCTCAAGAGCCCGGCCCGTGCGCTGGACTCCAAGTGCAAGCTGGAGCAGAAGCCCGGCCAGCACGGCGCCACTGCCCGTAAGGGCAAGCTGTCCGACTACGCTACCCAGCTGCGCGAAAAGCAGAAGGTCAAGCGTATCTACGGTCTGCTGGAGCGTCAGTTCCGCAACTACTACAAGAAGGCCTCGACCAAGAAGGGCAACACCGGCGAGAACCTGCTGCAGTTGCTGGAAACCCGTCTGGACAACGTCGTCTATCGCATGGGCTTCGCTGTGACCCGTCCGGCTGCCCGTCAGCTGGTCTCGCACCGCGGCGTCACCGTGAACGGCAAGTCGGTCAACCTGGCTTCGTACCAGGTCAAGGCTGGCGACGCCGTCGCTCTGTCCGAGAAGGCTGCCAAGCAGCTGCGCGTTCAGGAAGCCCTGACCGTGTCTGCCACGCATGACCTGCGTCCGTCGTGGGTTGAAGTTGATTCCGGCAAGTTCGCCGGCATCTTCAAGGCCGTGCCGGATCGTTCGGACCTGCCTGCGGATATCAACGAAGCGCTGATCGTCGAGTTGTATTCGAAGTAATTCACATTGGAGAACCTCCGGGTCACACCGGAGGTTCGCAGGAGAACCCGCAACATGACGGTTACCGCCAACCAGGTTCTGCGTCCTCGCGGTCCGCAGATCGAACGCCTTACCGATACCCGCGCCAAGGTCGTCATCGAACCCTTGGAGCGTGGTTACGGGCATACGCTGGGCAACGCCCTGCGTCGCGTGCTGCTGTCGTCCATCCCGGGCTTCGCCATCACGGAAGTCGAAATCGATGGCGTACTGCACGAGTACACCACGCTCGAAGGCTTGCAGGAGGACGTGCTGGAAGTCCTGCTCAACCTGAAGGACGTGGCCATCCGCATGCATACCGGTGACAACGCTACGTTGTCGCTGTCCAAGCAGGGTCCGGGTGTCGTGACCGCTGCTGATATCAAGCTGGACCACAACGTCGAAGTCCTCAACAACGACCATATCATTTGCCACCTGACCAAGGACACGGCAATCAATATGCGTCTGAAGATCGAGCGTGGTTTCGGCTACCAGCCGGCGGCCGCGCGTCGTCGTCCGGATGAAGAAACCCGTGCCATCGGCCGTCTGGTCCTGGACGCCTCGTTCTCGCCGGTCCGTCGCGTCGCCTATTCGGTGGAAGCGGCCCGCGTTGAACAGCGTACCGATCTGGACAAGCTGGTGCTGGACATCGAAACCAACGGCACGATCGATGCCGAGGAAGCCGTGCGCACTGCCGCCGACATCCTCAGCGATCAGCTGTCGGTCTTCGGTGACTTCACCCACCGCGACCGCGGTGCGGCCAAGCCGGCCAACAACGGCGTGGATCCGGTGCTGCTGCGCCCGATCGACGACCTGGAACTGACCGTGCGTTCGGCCAACTGCCTCAAGGCAGAGAGCATCTATTACATCGGCGATCTGATCCAGAAGACCGAAGTGGAGCTGCTCAAGACCCCGAACCTCGGCAAGAAGTCGCTGACCGAGATCAAGGAAGTCCTCGCACAGCGCGGCCTTTCGCTCGGCATGAAGCTGGAGAACTGGCCGCCGGCCGGTGTCGCCCAGCACGGCATGCTCGGCTGATCCAGCGCTACGCAAGATGCTTGACCCCGCACCTTCGGGTGCGGGGGCTTCACCGGCAACACCCCGCACCGACAGGTCGATAGCCTGCGGTGACGGCCAGCCAGGACGGCTGGCACCGGACCATCCGCAGTCCAAGCAGCAACGCCAGGATGGCGACAGCGATACCCAACCGATCCAACATTCACTTCAGGAATCACCGTCATGCGTCATATGAAGTCCGGTCGCAAGTTCAACCGCACCAGCGCCCATCGCGAAGCAATGTTCAAGAACATGGCCGCGTCGCTGTTCAAGCACGAGCTGATCAAGACCACCCTGCCGAAGGCCAAGGAACTGCGCCGCGTTGCCGAGCCGCTGATCACCCTGGCCAAGGTTGATTCGGTTGCCAACCGTCGTCTGGCGTTTGCTCGCCTGCGCGACAACGAAGCCGTCGGCAATCTGTTCACCACCCTGGGCCCGCGTTACGCGAACCGTCCGGGCGGCTACCTGCGTCTGCTGAAGTGTGGTTTCCGCGCTGGCGACAATGCGCCGATGGCCTACGTGGAGCTGGTCGATCGTCCGGCCGCTGTGGCTGAAGCCGTCGAAGAGTAATCTTCGAGCTGTACCTGTTATTCGGTGAAGAACCCGGCCTTGTGCCGGGTTTTTCCGTTTCTGCGGGGTTGATAAGGGCCAAGGCCAAGGCCACGGCCACGGCCACGGCAAGAGCATGGCGCTGCGGGCGAGGGTGGGGCGTCGGCGCGGGTGGGTTGGCGGGACACGCCGTAAATCCGTCCATGGAGGCTCATGTCGCGCCATCCATGGCGCTCATGGTCCCGACAACCCACCCGCGCCAACGCCTGCACACATGGTCGGTGCGCATGGGGTAAAGCGGGGGCTGTGCGCGGCGTAGGTAGAGCCGGCCGTTGGCCGGCTGCGTGGCGGCTGGTCGCGGCCCTGTTAATCTTGGCGCCTGGACTTTCACGAGTGTTGGCAATGAATCCATTGCGTTGGAGTTTCCGCGCCCAGTTCCTGCTGGGGTTCCTGGTCTGCGCGGTGCTGTTGGGGTATGCGATCTTCCTGCAGCTGAAGATGGGGCTGGAGCCGTGCCCGTTGTGCATCTTCCAGCGGATCGCGTTCGCGGCGCTGGGGCTGCTGTTCCTGATCGGGGCGCTGCACGGTCCGCGTGATCCGGCCGGGCGGAAGACGTATGGCGTGCTGGCCTTCATCGCGGCGGCTGTCGGTATCGGCATTGCCGGGCGCCATGTGTATGTGCAGTTGCTGCCGCAGGACATGGGCTCGAGCTGCGGGCCACCGTTGAGCTTCCTCAGCGAGACGATGGGGCCGTTCGAGGTGTTCCGCACGGTGCTGACCGGTACCGGCAACTGCGGCAACATCGATTGGCAGTTCCTGGGCCTGACGATGCCGATGTGGAGCCTGGTGTGGTTCGCGGCCTTGGCGCTGTGGGCGCTGGTGACGGCGTTCCGTGCGCGCCGCCGCCACTGAGGTCGCATCCGGCCGTCTCCGGCCTGGCACGCGTTGCGCGGCCAGGTCGGAGGCTGCGGTCAGGTCTGGATGTTCCCGGCCTGATCCGGTCGCAAGGCGTCAGGGTACCGCTCAGAAGTCCTGCTGCAGGCTGAGGTAGGCGCCACGGCGCGGGCCCCACTGCGGGGCGAAGACGCCGATCCCGCCGCCGTCGCGCAGCTGGTAGCTGCGGTCCAGGGCGTTGACCAGGGCCAGCTGCGCGTGCAGCGGGTGGCCGCTGTCGGCGTTGAAGTCGTGGCCGGCGCTCAGGTTGAGCTGGAGGTAGGCGGGGAGTTCGCCACCGTTGGGGACGCCGTCGGCGTCCGAGCGCAGGCCGCTACCGAAGACGTAGTCGGCGCCAAGACGATTGTGGCCGGCGAAGGCGTAGCTGATGCCGCCGGACGAGGTCAGTTTCTGGTCGTGGTCCAGGTGGATCCAGTTGTCCTGGACATAGGCCAGTGCTTCCGGATCCAGGTTGTACTGGCCGGTGATGACCTGCTTGCCCATGGCCTTGTTGTAGGCCGCGTTGACGTAGGCGCTGAGCGGGCCATTGCTGTAGTCGGCGCTGAATTCCACGCCGTGGATATGCCCGTGGCGATAGTTGAAGGTCGAGTAGATATAGGCGGCGCCGAACTGGCCTTCGTCCTGCAGCCGGTCGACCTTGCGGTCGTAAGCGTCCAGGCCGAGGGTGAGGTGTTCGCCCAGCTGCTGGGAGACGCCGATGTCGTAGTAGTCGCTGCGCTCGGACAGTGGCGTGGTGCTGCCTCCGGCCGGTTGCTGGTTGGTGGTGCCGTCGTAGAGCGCGATGTCACTGCTGGCCACCAGTTCGCTGGCCGGCGGGGTGAAGTAGCGCGAGTAGCCGGCGTGCACGGTGGTGCTGTCGGTGGCGTTCCAGACCACACCCACCCGCGGGCTGAGCTGGCCTTCGGTGCCACCGAAGGCCTTGTAGCGGTCGCCGCGCAGGCCGTAGTTCACGGTCCAGTCGTCGCCGAGGCGCCATTCGTCCTGCAGATAGACCGCGGTGGTGGTGGCGTTGAAGGCGCTCGCCTCCGGAATGCGCCGGGGCGTGGTGCTGGCCTGTTGGCCGTCGGCGTCGACCGGGAACACCCAGGTGTCGCTGCCGGCGCGGGCGCGTTCGGCGTTGACGTACAGGCCGTAGCGCAAGGTGTGGTTTTCGCCCAGCGGGGTGGAGAAATCGGCCTGCACGGTGTTGGCGCGGTTGCTGCGCTCCACCTGTGAGGCAACGCCGTTGAAGATGAGGTCGCCGGCGAGGTCCGGGTGGAAGGACAGGTCGCTGTACCGCCGCCCGGCCGAGACCTGGTAGGCGGTGCTGCCCAGCGCGCCCTGCAGCACCAGCATGCCGAAGCGGGTGGTCTCGCGCTGGGTTTCGTCCAGCGCGGCGGAGTCCGCAGTGACCGTGTCCAGGTAGCCGAACTGCGGGGTCTGGCCGGGGTTGACCGGGATCTGGAAGCGGTTGTTGGAGAACCCGGCGAACAGGCTCAGGCGGGTGGCGTCGTTGACCAGGTAGGTCAGGTCGGCGAACGCCTTGCCCTGGTGGGTGTCATCGTGGTCCGGCCGGCGCGAGGCGGTGGGGTTTTCCATGCCGACCTGGTCCTGGTCGTAGTTGCCGGTCAGGTACCAGCTCCAGCGGCCCTGGCTGCCCCACCACGAGGCGTTGGGGTTGACCTTGCCGTAGGAGCCGGCGGTGAGGCCGGCGCTGCCGCCATTGCCCAGCTCGGCGCCGCTGCGGGTGGTGATGTCGACCACGGCGGCGGTGCGCTCGCCAAACTGTGCCGGCAGGGCGCCATCCATCAGGCGGAGGCTCTTGATCGCGCGGGCGTCCAGCGTCTGGCCGAAGCCGGAGATCGATTCGGGCAGCAGGACGCCGTTGAGCCGGTACTGGAGGTTGGCATGGTCGCCGCGCACGTGGACGCCACCGTAGGAATCCTGGACCACCCCCGGCGCCTGCAGCAACACCTGGTTCAACGGGGTGGAGGCGCCCAGCGGCAGGTTCTGGATGTCTTCGGCAGTGATCTGGTACTGGCTGCTGCCGATATCCGGCGACAGCGCATTGCGCGCCTGGTCGAGTTTGGCGCTGACCGTGACCGCGTCCAGATCGGTGACGGCAGGGGCGGCGCTGGTGGCGGCGGCGGCGAGGGCGGGCAGGCCGGTCAGGGCCAGGGAAACAGTAATACCGGTAGCAAGCAGGGAGGGCTTCATGAGGATGGCTTGGCTGGGCGATGGAGGAGGGGCCGGCCTGGCAAGTGTTACTCCGTAACAAATCATGCGCCTGTCCGCGGCCGCTGGACCATGCGCGATCTGGCCGATCGCCGCGCCCGTTGACCGGTGTTCAGCCACGCAGGCCGGCCCAGCCCTTTGCGGCGGCGGCGCGCTCTGCGACCATGACCGGCCCCACACCCCGGAAGTCCGTGATGAGCCTGTCCGCCCCCCCCGTAGCCGATCCCGCCGCGACCGCCGTCGACGCTGCCTGGTCGCCGGAGAGCTGGCGTGGCAAGCCGGCGCTGCAGATGCCGACCTACCCGGACCCGCTGGCGCTGGATGCCTCGCTGCACGAGCTCAAGCGGCTGCCGCCGCTGGTGACCTCCTGGGAGATCCTGGCGCTCAAGCAGCAGCTGGCCGATGCCCAGGAAGGCAAGCGCTTCCTGCTGCAGGGCGGTGACTGCGCGGAGAACTTCAGCGACTGCGAATCCACCACCATCTCCAACCGGCTCAAGGTGCTGCTGCAGATGAGCCTGGTGCTGGTACACGGCATGCGCAAGCCGGTGATCCGGGTCGGGCGTTTCGCCGGGCAGTACGCCAAGCCGCGCTCGGCCGATACCGAAACCCGCGACGGCGTGACCCTGCCCAGCTACCGCGGCGACGTGATCAATGCGCCGGAATTCACCGAAGCTGCCCGTCTGCCGGACCCGCGCCGGATGCTGCAGGCGCATGCGCATTCGGCGATGACGATGAACTTCGTGCGGGCGCTGATCGATGGCGGCTTCGCCGATCTGCACCACCCCGAGTACTGGAACCTGGAGTGGGTGCGGCATTCGCCGCTGGCCACCGATTACCAGAAGATGGTGTCCTCGATCGGCGACGCGGTGCGCTTCATGGAAACGCTGTCCGGCACGCAGGTGTACAACCTCAACCGGATCGACTTCTACACCTCGCACGAAGCGCTGCTGCTGCCCTACGAGCAGGCGCTGACCCGGCAGGTGCCGCGCCAGCAGGGTTGGTTGAACCTGAGCACGCACTACCCGTGGATCGGCATGCGCACCGCGGCGCTGGATGGCGCGCACGTGGAATACCTGCGTGGCGTGCGCAATCCGATCGCGATCAAGGTCGGCCCGTCCGTGCAGCCGGACCAGCTGCTGCGCCTGATCGATGTGCTCAACCCCGATGACGAACCGGGCCGCCTGAGCTTCATCCACCGGATGGGCGCGGCTCAGATCGCCGAGAAGCTGCCGCCGCTGTTGAATGCGGTCAAGCGCGATGGCCGGCGCGTGCTGTGGGTGTGCGATGCGATGCATGGCAATACCGAGAGCACCAGCAATGGCTACAAGACGCGCCGTTTCGACAATGTGCGTGGCGAGGTCGAGATGTCCTTCGATCTGCATGCCGCGGCCGGCACGCGGTTGGGCGGCGTGCACCTGGAGCTGACCGGGGAGGACGTGACCGAATGCACCGGCGGCGCCCGCGAGCTGACCGAACGCGACCTGGAGCGTGCCTACCGCTCCTCCGTCGATCCGCGCCTGAACTACGAGCAGTCGCTGGAGATCGCGATGGCGATCGTGCGCAAGCAGGCGCATTACGCCGACTGACACGGGGGCGTGTCCTCGACACGCACCTTACATTCGTCTGATACCCCGGTCATGGTGGTACCGGTATCCTGTGGACTTCCTTGCGAAGAACACAGGAGCGTGCAGTGACCGTGGACTGGCAGCAGGCAGCGCTGTATCTATGGCCGATCTCGATCGCACTGGTGATCGGGATCACGGGCTGGTGGTTGCTGATGGCGTTGACGCGGCGCTTGAAAAACCGCGATTACCGCCGCGCCCGCATCGCGCGCGTGATCAGCCGTCCGCTGGCGTTCGCGCTGCCGCTGCTGCTGCTGATTCCCGCGCTGGAAGCCACGCCGCTGCACGGGCGTTGGCTGGACCAGTCACTGCGCCTGCTGCACATTGGCCTGACCGGCTGCTTCATCTGGCTGCTGGTGCGCGCGGTCGCTGCCGGCGAGCAGGCGATCCTGCGCGACCACCCGATGGAGGTGGCCGACAATCTCGAAGCGCGTCGCATCCAGACCCAGACCCGCGTGCTGAGCCGCGTGCTGATGGGCGCGATCATCCTGATCGGCGTCTCGCTGATCCTGCTGACCTTCCCGATGGTGCGCCAGATCGGCACCGCGCTGCTGGCCTCGGCCGGCATCATCGGCCTGGTCGCCGGTATCGCGGCCAAGCCGGTGTTCGGCAACCTGATCGCCGGCCTGCAGATCGCCTTGACCCAGCCGATCCGGCTGGACGATGTGGTGATCGTGGAAGGTGAGTGGGGCCGGGTGGAGGAGATCAACAGCAGCTACGTGGTGGTGCGGATCTGGGATGCGCGGCGGATGGTGGTGCCCCTGACGTGGTTCATCGAGCACCCGTTCCAGAACTGGACACGGCGCAGTGCGGACCTGCTCGGCACTGCCTTCCTGTGGCTGGATTACACCGCGCCGATCCCGGCGATCCGCGCTGAACTGGAGCGGATCTGCAAAGGCGAGGCACTGTGGGACGGCCAGGTCTGCGTAACCCAGGTGACCGAAACCAGCGAGCACACCCTGCAGGTGCGCCTGCTGGTGAGCGCGCGCAACTCCGGCGATGCATTTGATCTGCGCTGCATCGTGCGCGAGCGGATGCTCGATTTCCTGGCGCGCGAGCATCCGCAGGCGCTGCCGCGCACCCGTGCCGAGCTCAACCAGGAAGTGACGCCGACGCGCCGGCCGCGCTCGCAGCCGGCCGAGGATGTGCGCTCGCCCGGGGCCGAGGATGGTGAGCCGGCGATCCTGCCGGACCCGGGTGATGCATCCCGGTAGTGCCGGCCGCCGGCCGGCAAACGCATGGACCCTGTGCCGGGATTGCGTGGTTGCCGGCCAGCGGCCGGCACTACCGAGGTGGGGCGTACGTTATCGGGTAGGTACCGACCGTTGGTCGGTACACGCCCGTCAGGGCGCGACGGCGTTCGTCAGCAGACTGTCGGTCTGGAAGCGTGGTGGGCGGCGCGCCCGCGTGCGCTGCTCGTAGGCGTAGCCCAGTTCGATCAGGCGCGGCTCGCTCCACGCGGTGCCCATGAACAGCAGGCCCAGCGGCAGGCCGTTCACGTGCGCCATGGGCACGGTCAGGCTCGGGTAGCCGGCCACGGCGGCAGCGCTGTAGCTCTCGCCCGGGAAGTCATCGCCACTGCCCGGCCGGATCGGCCAGGCCACGCCGGTGGTCGGGGCCACCAGCGCATCCAGTTTCTGCTCGCGCAGCACCGCATCGATGCCCTCGGGGCCGGCCAGGCGGCGTGCGTCACTGCGCGCGCGGATGTACGCCGGGGTGCCCGGCCCGCCCATGGCGGCAGCGGTTTCCATCAGGTCCTGGTCGAACAGCGCCAGCTCCTTGCCCGCGTGCTGCCGGTTCCAGGCGATCACGTCCTCCAGGCTGCGCACCGGGGCCTGGTAGGTGGTGAAGTAGCGCTGCAGCCCGGCCTTGAACTCGTGCATCAGCACGATGCGTTCGGCGTCCTGCCACTGGCCCTGGGTCGGCAGCTGCACCGGCACCACGGTGGCGCCGGCGTCGCGCAGCACGGCCACGGCATGCTGCAGGGCCGGGGCGATGCCCGGCTTCTGCATCAGGTCGCCATACAGCACGCCGACCCGCGCGCCGCGCAGGCCATCGGCGTTCAGGCGGGAGGTGTAGTCGTAGACCGCGCGCCCGGGCATGGTCGCGGTGGCCGGGTCGGCCTCGTCGCGGCCGGCCATGGCGGTCAGCAGGGCCGCCGCATCGGCGACGCTGCGCGCCATCGGGCCGGCGGTGTCCTGGCTGAAGGAGATCGGGAGGATGCCTTCCCGGCTGACCAGGCCGACGGTCGGTTTCAGCCCGACCACGCCGTTGACGGCGGCCGGGCAGACGATGCTGCCATCGGTTTCCGTGCCGATCGCCGCCACCGCCAGATTGGCCGACACCGCCACCGCGCTGCCGCTGCTGGAGCCGCAGGGGCTGTGGCTGAGCCGATACGGGTTGCGGGTCTGTCCGCCACGCGCGCTCCAGCCAGAGACCGATTGGCTGGAGCGAAAGTTGGCCCATTCGCTCAGGTTGGTCTTGCCCAGGATCAGCGCGCCGGCCGCGCGCAGCCGCTTGACCAGGAACGCATCGTCGGGGCGGAAGCCTTCCAGTGCGAGCGAGCCGGCAGTGGTACTCATGGGGCTGGCGCCGATGTTGTCCTTGAGCAGCACCGGGATGCCGTGCAGCGGGCCGCGGAGCTGGCCCCGGCGGCGCTCGGCGTCCAGTTGGGCGGCCTCGCGCAGTGCGTCCGGATTGAGCTCGATGACCGCGCGCAGGCGCGGGCCGGCGCGGTCGAGGCGGGCGATGCGGTCCAGGTAGGCGCGGGCCAGGGTGACGCTGTCCAGCTCGCCGCTGGCCATGCGCGCCTGCAGATCGGCGATGTCGGCTTCGGCGTAGGCGAAGGGAATCGGCGCGCTGGTGGGCGGTGCCGCGGCAGGCGACTCACGGGCGTGCAGGGGCGCCGGGCCCGGGCTGCAGCCGGCCAGTGCGATGAGCATCAGTGATGTCAGTGTCAGGCGCATGCCTGTCCCCCCGAACCGGCCGACAGGCTAACCAGCACAGACGGCGCTTGGCAACTCAAGCCGCGTTGGCGGCCTTGCCATGGCGTTTGCGGATATCGCGGGCGAGCACGCCGACCACGATCAGATTGATCACCAGCACCGACCACGAGGCCCAGCCCGGGTGACGGAGAATGGCGTAGATATCGAACGGCAGGTAGATGCCGGCGGTGACGCAGCCCAGCCAGGAGGCCCAGGCTTTGGCGCGCCAGAGGCCCCAGGCCTCGAAAAGGTGCAGGACGCCATAGGCGACCATCGCAGCAGCCGCCAGATGCACGGCATCGGGGCTGATCATGTTGAGCAGCGAGGGCAGGGTGCCGTGATCCGGGTCCAGACTGAACCGGCGGATCAAGGCATTGACCGCATCGCGCAGGGGCTGCGGGCCGAGCATTTCCAGCCCGGTCGCAGCCAACAGCGCCAGAACCGCCTTGCTGGCTTCCAGCAAGGCGATCAGGTGAAGCCCCGGATGCTTGTGAGGATCCGGGTTGTAGGGCTTGTCGGTCACGACAGGGTCCTATCAGCCGCCGCGCGATGCCTTCTTGCGGTCGCTTTCGGTCAGGCCCTTCTTGCGCAGGCGGATTTCCTTCGGGGTGATCTCGACCAGCTCGTCGTCTTCGATGAAGTCCAGGGCCTGCTCCAGCGAGTACTTGATCGCCGGGGTCAGCTGGATCGCATCGTCCTTGCCCGAAGCGCGCATGTTGGTCAGCGGCTTGGTCTTGATCGCGTTGACGGTCAGGTCGTTGTCCTTGGAGTGGATGCCGACCAGCTGGCCTTCATACACGTTGTCGCCTTCAGCAGCGAACAGCTTGCCGCGTTCCTGCAGCGGGCCCAGGGAGTACGCCGGGGTGGCACCCGGAGCATTGGCGATCATCACGCCGTTCTGGCGCTTGGCGATCGAACCCTGTTCCTTCGGGCCGTAATGATCGAACACGTGGAACAGCAGGCCCGAACCCTGGGTCAGGGTCTTGAACTCGTTCTGGAAACCGATCAGGCCACGGGCCGGGATCTGGTATTCCAGGCGCACGCGGCCCTTGCCGTCCGGCTCCATGTTCTTCAGCTGGCCCTTGCGGGTACCCAGCTTTTCCATCACGCCGCCCTGGTGCTGCTCTTCGATGTCCACCACCAGCTGCTCGATCGGCTCCATGGCTTGGCCGTCGATCTGCTTGATGATCACTTCCGGGCGCGACACGGCCAGCTCGTAGCCTTCACGACGCATGTTCTCGATCAGCACCGACAGGTGCAGTTCGCCACGGCCGGAGACCAGGAACTTGTCGGCGTCTTCCAGCTGTTCCACCTTCAGGGCCACGTTGTGGACCTGCTCGCGGTCCAGGCGGTCCTTGATCTGGCGGCTGGTCAGGAACTTGCCACCGGACAGGTCCTTGTTGCCGGCGAACGGCGAGTTGTTGACCTGGAAGGTCATCGAGATCGTCGGCTCATCGACGGTCAGCGCCGGCAGCGCTTCCGGGGTGTCCGGGTGGCACAGGGTGTCGGAGATGGTCAGTTCCGGGATGCCCGAGATGGCGATGATGTCACCGGCCTCGGCGGTATCCTGCTCGATGCGCTCCAGGCCCAGGAAGCCCAGCACCTGCGCGACCTTGCCGTTGCGCTTCTTGCCTTCGCGATCGATGACCGCGACCTGCATGTTCTTCTTCAGGGTGCCGCGCTGCACGCGACCGATGCCGATCACGCCCACGAAGTTGTTGTAGTCCAGCTGGCTGATGCGCATCTGGAACGGACCGTCCGGGTCCACTTCCGGCTTCGGCGCGTGCTGCATGATCGCTTCGTACAGCGGGGTCATGTCGCCGTCGCGCACGGTGTCTTCCAGGCCGGCGTAGCCGTTCAGGGCCGAGGCGTAGACGATCGGGAAGTCCAGCTGCTCATTGGTGGCGCCGAGCTTGTCGAACAGGTCGAAGACCTGGTCGATCACCCAATCCGGACGCGAGCCCGGACGGTCGACCTTGTTGACCACGACGATCGGCTTGAAGCCCATCGCGAAGGCCTTCTGGGTCACGAAGCGGGTCTGCGGCATCGGGCCGTCCATCGCATCGACGAGGATCAGCACGGTGTCGACCATCGACAGCACGCGCTCCACTTCGCCGCCGAAGTCGGCGTGTCCCGGGGTGTCGACGATGTTGATCCGGTTCTTGATGCCGGTCTTCTTGTCTTCCCAGGTAATGGCCGTGTTCTTGGCCAGGATGGTGATGCCGCGTTCCTTTTCCTGGTCATTGCTGTCCATCACGCGCTCGGCGAGCACGGTGCGCTCGGAGAGGGTGCCGGACTGCTTGAGCAGCTGGTCGACGAGGGTGGTCTTACCGTGGTCGACGTGGGCGACGATGGCGATGTTGCGAAGATTTTCGATAGACATGCGAAAGGGGGCCAGTCGGCGCCGGATTTGGAAAAAGAAGTCCAACATTATACGGCCAAGATGACCAATCGCGAAAAGTGCGTCGCAAGCCTTGCCGGACGGGCATTCAGGTAGTGCCGGCCGCTGGCCGGCAACCCCGTGATCCCCGGCAGGTTTTGCCTGGCTGCTGGCCAACGGCCGGCACGACCGCCGTCCCTGAGGCATTCAGCCGCCGTCCCTGAGGCATTCAGCAAAGCGTGTCCGTGCCGGCGCGGAGGTACCTGGGCGCGTGGCGACGCGTTTGTCCAACAGGCGCCCGTTGGTCAGGGGGCGCGGTGTATCCTATGGGGCTAACGACAAACCCCCGTACCCCAAGGATTTGCATGTCCCTCATCGCCACTTTCGACACCACCCAGGGCCCGATCAAGGTCGAGCTGTTCGCCGACAAGGCCCCGCTGACGGTCGCCAACTTCGTGAACCTGGTCAAGCGCGGGTTCTATGACGGCCTGATCTTCCACCGCGTCATCCCCGACTTCATGATCCAGGGCGGCTGCCCGCAGGGTCGTGGCACCGGCGGCCCGGGCTACAAGTTCGAAGATGAAAAGAATGGCGTGAAGCATCAGGTCGGTTCGCTGTCGATGGCCAATGCCGGCCCGAACACCAACGGCAGCCAGTTCTTCATCACCCACATCAAGACCGATTGGCTGGACGGCAAGCACACCGTGTTCGGCCAGGTCCTGGACGGCCAGGCCATCGTGGACTCGGTCAAGCAGGGCGATGTGATCCATTCGATCACCCTGGAAGGCGACACCGACGCCGTGCTGGCCGCCCAGGCCGAGCGCGTGGCGGAGTGGAACAAGCTGATCCCCAGCGCCTGATCCGATCCCGACGGCCCCCTGTGAAGGGGGCCGTTTTTACGATTCTTAGCAGAGGAAATCCCCATGAAAGCACCTGTTCGTGTTGCCGTGACCGGCGCCGCCGGCCAGATCGGCTACGCCCTGCTGTTCCGCATCGCCTCCGGCGACATGCTGGGCAAGGACCAGCCGGTCATCCTGCAGCTGCTCGAGCTGCCGGTCGACAAGGCCCAGGCCGCCCTGCGCGGCGTGATGATGGAACTGGAAGACTGCGCGTTCCCGCTGCTGGCCGGCATGGTCGGTACCGACGACGCTGAAGTCGCCTTCAAGGACGCCGACATCGCCCTGCTGGTCGGCGCGCGTCCGCGCGGCCCGGGCATGGAGCGCAAGGATCTGCTGCTGGAAAACGCGAAGATCTTCACCGCCCAGGGCGCCGCACTGAACAAGGTCGCCAAGCGTGACGTGAAGGTGCTGGTGGTCGGCAACCCGGCCAACACCAACGCCTACATCGCCATGAAGTCGGCGCCGGACCTGAACCCGCGCAACTTCACCGCCATGCTGCGCCTGGACCACAACCGCGCGCTGAGCCAGCTGTCGACCAAGCTCGGCAAGCCGGTCGGTGGCATGGAAAAGCTGATCGTGTGGGGCAACCACAGCCCGACCATGTACCCGGACTACCGTTTCGCCACCGCCGATGGTGCCTCCATCGCCGAGGCGATCAACGACCAGGAATGGAACGCATCGACCTTCATCCCGACCGTGGGCAAGCGCGGCGCGGCGATCATCGAAGCGCGTGGCTCGTCCTCGGCAGCCTCGGCCGCCAATGCCGCCGTCGACCACATCCGTGACTGGGTGCTGGGCAGCAACGGCAAGTGGGTCACCATGGGCGTGCCGTCCGACGGCTCCTACGGCATTCCGGAAGGCGTGATCTTCGGCTTCGCGGTCACCACCGAGAACGGCGAGTACACCCTGGTCAAGGATCTGCCGGTCGACGACTTCAGCCAGAAGTACATCGACAAGACCCTGGCCGAGCTGGAAGAAGAGCGCGCCGGCGTCGCCCACCTGCTGGGCTGATCGCACGCCGCGACAGGTGCTGGCCGTTGGTCGGTGCCTGATGGAAGAAACGCCGGGCATTGCCCGGCGTTTTTTTTTGGTTCTTCGCCCATGGGCGGTGCAGGTAGAGGCGCGTGCTGAGTCTTTTCCTCCGCGGCGGTCGGTGGGTCGGGCGCTGGGCCCCCATACCCTTGTAGGCGAAATAAAGGAGGAGGGGGCGGCCGCAGGCCGACGCCGGGGGACATTCGCCGGAAAGGGTATGGGGGCCCAGCGCCCGACCCACCGATCGGCCCTACGACCAAGGTCGGACGGCCCGTGCCTCACCATCGGACTATGCTCGATCCCATGACTTTGTCTGGGAGGGCTGTCATGCGTTACGAAGATGTCTATCGACGTTCGGTCGATGAACCCGAGGCGTTCTGGGGCGAAGAGGCCCAGCGCATCTACTGGCACACGCCGCCGCAGCAGATCCTCGATTACAGCAACCCGCCGTTCCGGCGCTGGTTCGTCGGCGGGGAAACCAACCTCTGCTACAACGCGGTGGACCGCCATCTGGTCGATCGCCCCGACCAGCTCGCGCTGGTCGCGGTCTCCAGTGAAACCGGCGTCACCCGCGAGATCACCTACCGCGAGCTGCACCGCGAAGTAAATGCCTTCGCCGCCGTGCTGCTGCGGCTGGACGTGCAGCGCGGCGATCGCGTGGTGATCTACATGCCGAACATGGCCGAGGCAGTCTTCGCGATGCTGGCCTGCGCGCGCATCGGTGCCATCCACTCGGTGGTGTTCGGTGGCTTCGCCGCGCACAACCTGGCACTGCGCATCGACGACGCCGAACCCAAGCTGCTGATCGCCGCCGATGCCGGCAAGCGCGGTGGCAAAGTGATTCCCTACAAGGCGATGGTCGATGCCGCCTGCGCCGAAGCCGCTTCGCCGCCGCCGCACGTGCTGATCGTCTCGCGCGGGCTGGACCCGGCCGAGCCGAAGGTGCCCGGCCGCGACGTGGACTACGCCGCGTTGCGCGCCGAGGTGGGCGACCAGGATGTGCCGGTGGTGTGGCTGGAATCCAGCGAGCCCAGCTATCTGCTGTATACCTCCGGCACCACGGGCAAGCCCAAGGGCGTGCAGCGCGACGTCGGCGGCTACGCGGTGGCAATGGCGCAGTCGATGGAGACCGTGTTCGATTGCAAGCCCGGCCAGGTGATGTTCTCCACCTCGGATGTGGGCTGGGCGGTCGGGCACTCCTACAACGTGTACGGCCCGCTGATCGGCGGTTGCACCTCGCTGCTGTACGAAGGGCTGCCGACCAGTCCCGATCCGGGCATCTGGTGGGCGCTGTGCGAACAGTACGGCGTGCGCACGCTGTTCTCCTCGCCCACGGCGATCCGCGTGCTCAAGAAGCACGATGCGGACTTCATCCGCCGCCACGATCTGGCCTCGCTGAAGTACGTCTTCCTTGCCGGTGAACCGCTCGATGAACCCACCGCGCACTGGATCAACGACGCACTCGGCAAGCCGATCATCGACAACTACTGGCAGACCGAAACCGGCTGGCCTGCGTTGACCCTGCTTCCGGGCGTGGACATGAAGCCGGTCCGCTTCGGTTCGCCTGGTTTCCCGAATCTCGGCTACCGCATGAAGGTCATCGACGAGAACACCGGTGACACCGTCGCGCCGGGGCATAAGGGCGTACTGGTGATGATTCCGCCCCTGCCGCCGGGCTGCATGACCACCGTGTGGAAGGACGATGCGCGCTTCATCCAGAGCTATTTCAGCCACTTCAAGGAACTGCTCTACAGCTCGCTCGACTGGGCGATCCAGGACGAGGATGGCTACACCTTCATCCTTGGCCGCACCGATGACGTCATCAACGTGGCCGGGCACCGGCTGGGCACGCGTGAGATCGAAGAGTGCATCGCCGGGCATCCGCTGGTGGCCGAGGCTGCCGTGATCGGGGTCAAGGACGAACTCAAGGGCCAGGTACCGCTGGTGTTCGTCACCCTCAAGCAGGCCCTTCAAGGCGACGGCAGTGCCGTGGTGGCCGAGATGATGCAGCGGGTGAGTGGCACGCTGGGCGCGGTCGCACGGCCGGCGCACATCCATATCGTCAACGCGCTGCCCAAGACGCGCTCGGGCAAGCTGCTGCGGCGCTCGCTGCAGGCACTGGCCGAGGAACGTGACCCGGGCGATCTGTCGACCCTGGACGACCCGGCGGCCCTGGACGAGATCCGGCGCGCGCTGGGCAACTGACCGGCCGTCGTCCTGGCGTGCCCCACGCGTCCCCACGGCCCGCCTTCCCCCGAGGGCGGGCCTTCAACGCCTGCCGTGCCACCGCCCAGGACCATGCTGCAGCGCATCACCGGCAAGCGGAGCGCTCCGGTAAGCTGCGCAGGCGATCGTTGCAGGCCTCACCGGCCCGACGCCGCGCGCTGGGGACACGGCGCGCCACGCGCGGCCGGTGATGCGCATCGGCCTGGAAGATCGCAAGGGGGCGCGTACGCATCGGCGAATGGCCGGGTGCCACGCGCGGTGATGCACCACGTGAGGGGGAACACATGGCGTATATCCATGCCAAGACGGCCGCTGGCCGTCAGGAAATCGAGGACCGTGCACGGCGCCTGCCGCCGTCGCTGCGCTCCATTCTGCTGATGGTGGATGGTCAGCGCGATGACGCTGCGCTGACCGCTCTGTTGCCGGGCCTGCGTGCACCGGAGGACGCGCTCGCGCAGTTGTCCGCGCAGGGCCTGATCGAGATCGTCGGCGGCAGTGTCGCGCCGGTTGTTGCTGCGGCCCTGACCGCCGGACGCGAGCAGGATCCGGACCTGTACAAGCGACTGTACGACTGGATGAGCGAATCGGTGCGCAGGCATCTCGGTCTGAAGGGCTATTTCATGCAGTTGAAAGTGGAGCGCTGTACCGATGCCGGCAGCCTCGAGAAGCTGTGGCCGGACATGGCCGCCGCTATCAGCAAGGCGAAAAGCCCGGCGTTGGCCAACCGTTGGCTCGACGAAACGCGCGCGCTGGTGCAGGCCGATCCCGTGGTCGCCTGAGCCGAGGCCTCCACGGCAGTCAGCCAGCGCGGTGTTTAGAATGCGCGCTGATTCTGTGGCTGGAGAGCGGTGATGGTGGATGAGATCGAGGACGACGGCGCACCCGGGTGGGATGCCATCGATGCGGCGTTGAAGGCGGTGTATCCCACGCAGGCGCCGCAGCATTACGGCCCGGTGCTGCGCTCGCTGCTGGGCGGTGAGGACCCGTTGGACGGCATCAGCGCGTACTGGAACGATGTGCCGCTGCCGCACTGGCACTTCGTCAGCTACGGCTTCTCCGAACTGTATGAAAAAGAGAGCGATGATCCGGCCACCAGTGGCTACGGGTTCGAGCTGAGCTTCCGGGTGGCCGCCGAAGCGGGCAGCGAGCCACCAGCGTGGGCGATGAACTTCCTGCAGAACCTGGCGCGCTACGTGTTCGCCAACGGCAAGGTGTTCCAGCAGGGCCACTACCTCAACGCGGGCGGGCCGATCGCCGCCGATACCGATACGCTGCTGCGGCACGTCGCCTTCATGCGCGACCCGCAGCTGCCCCCGCGCGAGACGCCCAACGGTTCGCTGGAGTTCCTGCAGGTGATCGGGCTGACCGATGACGAGATGGAGGCGGTGAAGCGCTGGTCGACCACCGGCGTGCTCGAGACGCTGCTGCCCAGGATGCCGCTGTGGATCACCGACATCGCGCGTGGCTCGCTGCTGGGCGACCCGGCACTGGCTGCCGCCGTGGCAGAGGGGGCGGCACGCGAGGGCTCGCAGACGGCCTATCTGTTCCTGGAAAAGCTGGCCTGGTCGGTGCAGGGCGAGGGCGCTGGGCAGCAGTTGACCCTGACGCTGGGCGCGCGCCAGGTGGAATCGCTGCTCGCGCTGCTGCCAGCGCGGTTGCTGTTCGGGCAGCCGTTGACGCTGGTCGGCAAGGATCGGCAGATCACGCTGTCGCCAGCGGCGGTCAATGCGCTGGTGATCGACGCCGATGCGCTGGACTGCCAGTTGGCCCCGGCCACGGTGCAGGCGCTGGTTGCCACGGTCATGCCACGCCGCGGGACCTATGCGATCCCGGGCTGGCCGGCGCTGCAGGTAGTGGTGGAGCCGAGCGAGCTGCGCGATGCCGAGGGCACTGTGGTACGTACGTTCGGGTAGAGCCACGCCATGCGTGGCTCCTTGTCCGGCCGGACGCGTCTGTTCTGGCCGGACCGGCTGCAGCCACCCATGGGATGGCCCTACAGGAGGCCCTCGGCCTTCAGCACCGCCTGCACGCCGGTATCAGCCTCCATGCGCTGCTTGAAGGCGGCGAGGTTGTCCAGGCCGCTCAGGTCGATCTTCGCGCCCGCGGCCCAGCGCAGGGTGATGTAGAAGTAGGGGTCGGCGAAGCTGCGGAACCCGGCCAGCCAGGGGCGATCGGCCAGCTGCGCATCGGCGCGCTCGAACAGGCCACGCAGCCGCTTGCGGGCGGCGGCGCGGAGCGCGTCGTACTGGGTGTCGTCTCCGATGAAGGCGCCCGGCGCGAACAGCGGCTTGAACGCCGGGTGCAGGTCGGAGTTGACGAAGGACAGCCAGCGGGTGGCTTCGGCGCGCTGCTTGGGGCTTCCATCACCGGTCAGGCCGGCCTGCGGGTGGGTATCGGCGATATAGCCCATGATCGCCGCGTTCTGGGTCAGCACGAAATCGCCATCGACCACCACCGGGACCGAACCGGCCGGATTGATGGCCAGGAACGGCGGTGCCTTCAGGGTGTCCTTGTCGAGCAGTTCCACCTCGAACGGCTGGCCGGTCCACTGCAGGGCGATGTGGTCGGCGGTGGAGCAGGCTCCGGGCTTGCTGTACAGCTTCATGGGAACTCCGTTGCGGATGGGTGGAAGGTGAGCCGCCCACTATTCCAGAGCTGGCCCTTCATCCTCAACGGTATCGCCGTAACAGATCGTTACGACGCGCGCGGCTTGAGTTTCTGCACGCGGTAGAACGTGTGGTCGCCGATGGTGGCCACCTGGTAGGCGTTGCGCCAGCTCGGGTTGGCGATCGCCATGGCGGCGAAGTGGCTCGCGCCGGGCACGATCTCCTTGCGCTCACCGGCGGGCAGGGCCCAGTTGCGCTCGGCATCGAAGGCCACGGTCATCGCTTCCTGCCAGGCATCGGCGTTGCCGAGCTGGGTGCCGGGCGCGACGATGGTCGGGGCGAACTGCTTGCGCGCGGTCACCACCTGGCACATCGAGTCGCCCCATAGGCCGCTGTCCAGGCGGCGCAGGGCCACTTCCGCGACGGCTTGCTGGCCGCGCAGGGTCTGGTCACGCGCTTCGAGGTAGACGGTCGTGCTCAGGCACAACGAATCGGCGGCAGGCTGCGGCAACAACTGTGACAGCCAGAGAATCCAGGCCAGTTTCATAAATCTCCTTGCTCCGTGTGGGCCGCACCTGGCTGTTCCATCCGATCATGCGGACGGGGCGTGGGATACGACTTGGCGTCATGGGGAGGCGGCCATCGGGGCCGCCCGGGGGCGGACCCGAATAGACGTGGGGCCCGCGCGCTCACTCGAACTGGGTGGTGAGCGGGAAAGTTGGCGCACGATAGGGGGGGATTTCCCAATACATCCTGAACCCGAAAGCTTGACATTCAGGTTGGGAGGTGGGGCTGAATCGGCGGTTCAGCCCCGTATTCAGGTCCGCTCGGACCGGCATCAGACCCTGATCCAATCCCGGCTCAGAGTGCAGCGGCGAACCGGCTGCCCTGATTGATCGCGCGCTTGGCGTCGAGTTCGGCGGCGACATCGGCACCGCCGATCAACTGTGCGGTGATGCCGGCGGCCTGCAGCGCGGCGTGCAGATCACGGCGCGGTTCCTGCCCGGCGCAGACCACCACATGGCTCACCGGCAGCAGCTGTTCTTCGCCCTCCACGCGGATACGCAGGCCGCTGTCGTCCACGCCCAGGTACTCCACGCCGCCGAGCATGCTCACGCCCCTGGCCTTGAGCGTGGCCCGGTGGATCCAGCCGGTGGTCTTGCCCAGGCGGGCGCCGGGCTTGCCCGGGCTGCGCTGCAGCAGCCACACCTTGCGCGCGGGGGGCTCCGGCGCCGGCCTGGCCAGCGCGCCACGGCCCTCGAAGCTGGGGTCCACGCCCCATTCGGCCATCCAGCGTGCCGGGTCCAGCGCCGAGGAGGGGCCTGCGTGGACCAGGAACTCGCCGACATCGAAGCCGATCCCGCCGGCGCCGATGATCGCGACCTGCTCGCCCACCCGGACCCGGCCAAGCAGCACATCCAGGTAGCTGACCACCTTGGGATGGTCGGCGCCGGGGAAATCGACCCGGCGCGGGGTGATGCCGGTGGCGATGACCACCTCGTCGAAGTTGGCCAGCGCGGCCACGTCGGCCACGGTGTCCAGCCTCACATCGACACCGGTCTCGTCCAGCTTGTGGCGGAAGTAGCGCAGCGTCTCGTGGAATTCTTCCTTGCCCGGGATGCGCTTGGCGACGTTGAACTGCCCGCCGATCTCGCTGCCGGCATCGAACAGCGTGACCGCGTGGCCGCGCTCGGCAGCCACGGTCGCGCAGGCCAGCCCGGCCGGGCCGGCACCGACCACGGCAATCCGGCGCGGCGCGGTGGTCGGGCGGTAGACCAGCTCGGTCTCGTGCACGGCGCGCGGGTTGACCAGGCAGCTGGCCGTCTTGTTCTCGAACACGTGGTCCAGGCAGGCCTGGTTGCAGGCGATGCAGGTGTTGATCGCCTCCGGGCGGCCGGCGCGCGACTTGTTGGCCCACTGCGGGTCGGCCAGCAGCGGCCGCGCCAGCGAAACCATGTCGGCGCCGCCCGCGGCGAGGATGCGCTCGGCCACGTCGGGCATGTTGATGCGGTTGGTGGCGATCACCGGCACGCGCACATGCGGCTTGAGCTTGGCGGTGACCCCGGCGAAGGCGCCGCGCGGCACCGAGGTGGCGATGGTGGGGATGCGCGCCTCGTGCCAGCCGATGCCGGAGTTGATCAGGGTCGCGCCCGCCGCCTCGATGGCCTGGGCCTGCTGCACGATCTCGGCCCAGTTGCTGCCGTCGGGCACCAGATCCACCAGCGAGAGCCGGTAGATGATGATGAAGTCCGGCCCGCAGGCCTCGCGGATGCGGCGCACGATCTCCACCGCAAAGCGCATGCGCTGCGCCGCGTCGCCGCCCCAGCGGTCGTTGCGCTGGTTCGTGCGTGGCGCGATGAATTCGTTGATCAGATAGCCTTCCGAGCCCATCACCTCGACGCCGTCGTAGCCGGCCTCGCGGGCCAGCCGCGCGCTGCGTGCGTAATCGGCGATGTGCCGGTCCACGCTGCGCGCCGACAGCGCCCGCGGGGTGAACGGGTTGATCGGTGCCTTCAGCTTGGAAGGCGCCACCGACAGAGGGTGGTAGGCGTAGCGGCCGGCATGCAGCAGCTGCAGGCAGATCCTGCTGCCGTTGTCGTGCACGGCCCGGGTGACCTGGCGATGCGGTCGCACCTCCCACGGCCAGGAGAGCTTGCCGCCGAACGGCTTGAGCCAGCCGACCACGTTGGGGGCGAAGCCGCCGGTGACGATCAAGCCGACGCCGCCGGCCGCCCGCTCGGCGAAATACGCCGCCAGGCGCGGGAAATCGCGCGCGCGATCTTCCAGACCGGTGTGCATGGACCCCATCAGGACCCGGTTGCGCAGCTGGGTGAAACCCAGGTCGAGCGGGGCGAACAGATGCGGATAGGCGGCGGATTCAGCGGCTGGCGACATGTGGATACGCTTGCGTACGGAAGCCCGCAGGGTGCCGCGAAAGCCCCTGAAGAGCAAGCGCATGTGTCCTGCCACGCACCGACCGCCGGTCGGTGCGGAGGCCCGTTATGGGGTGACGGTTGCCGGGGCGGGCTTGCGGATGCCGAACAGCGGCAGCGTGATGCCGCACAGCGGGCCGATCAGCAGGGCGAAGGCGAGGGTGCCGACACCGACATTGCCGCCCAGCCACCAGCCGATCAGCAGCACGGTGCCTTCGATCGCGCTGCGCACGATCCAGATCGGCCAGCCGGTGCGGGCGTGCAGGCCGGTCATCAGACCATCGCGCGGGCCCGGGCCGAAGCGCGCGCCGATGTACAGGCCGGTGGCCAGCGCGACCAGCAGCAGGCCACACAGGAACATGGGAATCTGCCAGGCCAGGCCGTGCACCTCCGGCAGCAGCCACAGCCCGAACTGCGCGCTGGGGCCGATCAGCAGCACGTTGAGCACGGTGCCCAGGCCCGGCTTCTGCCGGATCGGCCACCACAGCAGCAGCACCAGCGCGCCGATCACATTGGTGGCCACGCCGAAGGAGAGCGGTGTCTGCAGCGCGATGCCCTGCGAAAGCACATCCCAGGGCGCCACGCCGATCGCGGCGCGGATCATCACCGCCGCACCGAAGCCATACAGGAACAGACCAAGCAGGAGTTGCAGCAGGCGCAGGGGCAGGGAAGTGGGCATGGCGATGTCACCGGAAGGGCCACTGACTGTAGGCGGCGCCGGGCCGCGCCGACAGATACAGATGACCGCGAATGTGCGCTGACACGTTGCCGCGCCGGTTACGCCCAGCCCGACAGCACCAGCTTGCCGATCACCCCGCCGCCTTCCAGCCGCCGGTGCGCCTCGCGCAGGTTCGCCGCATTGATCGTACCCAGGTGCGTGTGCGCGGTGGTGCGCAGCTCACCGGCGTCGATCAGGCTGGCGGCGCGGCCCAGGATGCAGTGCTGCTCGATCATGTCGGCGGTCTGGAAGCGCGAGCGCGCGAACATGAATTCCCAATGGATGCCAATGCACTTGGCTTTGTAGGGATCGCCGATCCGCAGGGGTCCACGGGGTTCGACGATCAGCCCCACATGCCCCTGCGGGGCCAGCAGTTCGCCCAGCGCGTCCCAGTAGTGGTCGGTGTCGGCCAGGTTCAGCGCGACCTGCACCTGCGTGATGCCCAGCGCCTGCAGCTGCGCCGCCAATGGCTGGCGATGATCGATCACGTGGTCGGCGCCCATCTGCAGGCACCACGCACGGCTCTGCTCGCGCGACGCGGTGGCGATCACGGTGAAGCCTGCATGGCGCGCGAGCTGGATCGCCATCGAACCGACGCCGCCGGCACCGCCGATGATCAACAGATGCTGGCCGCGATGGCGGCGATCTTCGAACTGCAGCGGCATGCGCTGGAACAGCAGCTCCCAGGCGGTCAGCGTGGTCAATGGCAACGCCGCGGCTTCGGCGAAATCCAGCGTGGTGGGTTTGCGCCCGACCAGGCGCTCATCCACCCACTGGTACTGCGCATTGCAACCGGGGCGGGTGACATCGCCTGCGTAATACACCTCATCGCCGGGCGCGAAAGCGCTGACTTCCGGGCCGACGGCTTCCACGACACCGGCCGCGTCGTAGCCCAGGATCCGCGGCGGGTTTTCGTGCTGCGCGCGCGGCGCGCGCTGTTTGGTATCCACGGGATTGACGGAAACAGCGTGTACCCGCACCAGCAGGTCGCGCCCCTGGGGCGCGCCGGGTGTCGCCACATTCACGTCCTGCAGCGCGGCGGGGTCTTCAATCGGCAGATACTGGGTCAATCCCACGGCTTTCATGTCGGCTCCGGAACGAGGGAATCCTCCCCATCATACGGATCACGCCGTCCCTGTTTTTGCGCTGAATCAAGGCGCCATCGCGATTTGAACCCTAACGTGAAAAATGTGTCGCGACGTCGCCTGAATTAGGCAAAACCCTTGTCATTGCTGGGTCTTGCGGAATTTCATCAACCTGTATAGGGTGCCACCAGCTGGACCCGGTAGAGGTCTGGCGGTCGTCTTCACATGTTACGTGACTGTTAACATCACCTTCACTCGCCTGAGCATAATGTTCGCGGCGGTGGCGTGCTGAATCGGCAGTCTGAAAACGATGCAGTAGTGCTGGCCCATGCCTCTACCGGTTTCATACCCCCGAAATAGGAGCTGTACTCAATGAACAAGAAGATCCTTACTGCCGCGCTGCTGGGCGGTCTGGCTTTCGCCCAGGCTGCATCGGCGCAGGATTTTGACGACCGCTGGTACCTGACCGGTTCGGCCGGCTTCAACTTCCAGGATAGCGACCGTCTGACCAACGACGCTCCGTTCGTTACCCTGGGCCTCGGTAAGTTCATCAGCCCCAACTGGTCGCTGGACGGCGAGCTGAACTACCAGAACCCGAACTTCGATGCCAACCAGGATCTGAACTGGAGCCAGTACGGCGCCTCGCTCGACCTGCGTCGCCACTTCATCCAGGAAGGCCGCGGCTGGAACCCGTACCTGCTGTTCGGTCTGGGCTACCAGAAGTCGGAAGAAGAGTACGCAGCGCTGAACACCAACGGTCCGCGTGAGCGCAAGGACGGCAACTTCGCCGCCAAGCTCGGCGTCGGTCTGCAGACCACCTTCGAAAAGCGCGTCGCCGTGCGTGCCGAAGTGGCCTACCGCGCTGACTTCGACGACCAGAGCGTTGCTGCTCCGAGCGAAGACTGGTTCGGCGACGTGCTGGCTTCGGTCGGCGTCGTGATCCCGCTGGGCCCGGCCCCGGTTGCTGCCGTGCCGGCTCCGGCTCCGGTTGCCCCGAGCTGCGCCGACCTGGATGACGATGGTGACGGCGTCAACAACTGCGACGACAAGTGCCCGAACTCGCAGCCTGGCCAGACCATCGGTCCGGACGGTTGCCCGGTCCCGGTGTCGATCGATCTGAAGGGCGTGAACTTCGACTTCGACAAGTCGAACCTGCGTCCGGACGCGGTTGCGATCCTGAGCGAAGCTTCGGAAATCCTGAAGCGTTACCCGGATCTGCGCGTTGAAGTGGCCGGTCACACCGATTCCAAGGGTACCGACGCTTACAACCAGAAGCTGTCCGAGCGTCGTGCTACCTCGGTGTACAACTACCTGACCCAGAACGGCGTTGACGCTTCGCGTCTGGTCGGTCCGATCGGTTACGGCGAGAGCCGCCCGATTGCGCCGAACACCAACCCGGATGGTTCGGATAACCCGGAAGGTCGCGCCAAGAACCGTCGTACCGAGCTGAACGTCCAGAACTAATCCTTCTGGCAGTACAGTCTCATCAGCAGGGCCCGGCATTGCCGGGCCCTGTTTTTTTTGCCTCTGGTTTGCCAGAAACAGAGAAATCAACAATAAATCCAACAAGTTGCCGTATTCATTGAAGGTGGCGCTTGAAAGACGTTGTGGCGCTGTTAAACTCGCCGCGTCGACCCCTTCCTGGATGCATCCCATGCAGCGTTTTGCACTGGCCGCCGCGCTTGGCCTGGCCCTGGTTCCCACCGCCCACGCTGCCGTGGACTGTTCGGCACCTGTCAGCGCATCACCGCTGCCGCTGCCAGCCACCGCGATCGCACCGGTGGCCGAAGAGCTGTACATCCGCAACGTGCAGCTGGGCATGCCTGCCGGCGTGCTGACCTCCAACTTCGACCAGGAACAGTCGCTGGACCGCGTGCTGCAGCGCCTGCGCATCGACGGCTGCCAGAACATCGCCAAGGCGATCCCCAGCGCACCGGTGATCAACCCGAACGATCCGGCCGCCTACAAGCCGCAGACCGAGTTCGACAACACGCCGTGGCGCTTTGACATGAGCCAGAACGGCAAGCGCATGACCGCCGAAGAGTTCGACGCCTGGATGAAGGCGCGCGGTGTGCGCGTGGTCAAGGCGCGCCCGGTACCGGCTGCCGTCCCGGCCGCCGCCACCGAAGCCCCGGCTGAGACCAAGCCGGTGGACAAGAAGTAAGCCGCCTGAGCGGAGCACGATGACGACACGCCGGCCACCCGCCGCGAACGCGTCCCGACCACGCCGCCCCGAGCGGCGTGCGAGCCCCGCAACAGGCAGCCGCAGCACCGCCTCCAGCGCCACCCCGACCGCACCGCGCCATGGCCTGGCGCGGGTACTGTCCAAAGCCGGGCTGTGCTCGCGCACGGAAGCCGCGCGCTGGATCGCCGAGGGCCGGGTCACGGTCGATGGCCGTGTCATCAACAACCCCGAATTTCCCATCATCGACGGCCGCCACCACGTGCGCGTCGATGGTCAGCCGCTGGACGCCCCCAAGCGCGTGTACCTGCTGTTGAACAAGCCGCGCGGCCTGGTCACCACCGCGCAGGACGAGCGCGGCCGCGACACCGTCTACCGCTGCTTCGACGATGCCGGGCTGCCGTGGATTGCGCCGGTCGGGCGCTTGGACAAGGCCAGCGAAGGCCTGTTGCTCTTCAGCAATGATCCGCAGTGGGCCGCGCGCCTGACCGATCCGGCCACCGGTCCGGACAAGACCTATCACGTCCAGATCGATGCCATCCCCGACGCCGCGCAGCTGCAGGCGTTGTGCGCCGGCATCGAGGACGAGGGCGAATGGCTGCGCGCGCGCCGCGCCACGCTGCTGCGCAGCGGAGACAAGACCGCCTGGCTGGAAATCGTGCTGGAGGAGGGCCGCAACCGGCATATCCGCCGGTTGCTGGCCGCCTTGGACATCACCGTGCTGCGCCTGGTACGCGTGGCGATCGGCCAGCTGCCGCTGGGCGAGCTGGGCAAAGGCGCCTGGCGCGAGCTCAGCCAACACGATCTGGATCTGCTTCATGCCGTGGCCGACAGCGCCGCGGCGACACCGTGACCTTGTGGCCTGCCGGCAGGTGGCAGGCCAGTCGACCCGGGCAATGGATGGCCTTCGAAGGGACGTTCCGTTCAACACCGGGAGTAAGACCATGCACGTCAGTACCCTCAACCGTTCCCTGTTTCGTGGCGCCTGCCTGCTGTTGCCGGCCGCGCTGCTGACCGCCTGCGGCGGACACAAACAGATCGCCAAGCAGGATCCGCCGGTGACCGACAAGGTGGTGGAGATCAAGATTCCCGAGCTCGATGGCCGCGGCAGCTACCGCTTCCTGATGAGCGATGGCGACAAGCGCATGAGCGCCGACGAGTTCGATGCCTGGATGAAGGCCAACGGTATCCGCGTGGCCAAGGGCAACGGCCAGGATGGCCCGGTCGCGGCACCGGTGGTGGTGGCCAGCAAGGAAGAGGCCAAGGACAAGAAGAAAAAGAAGAAGTAACCCGCCGCGCGCGTCGCCCCAACGGTAGAGCCGACCGTTGGTCGGCTCAGGCGCGCAAAGCCTGCCCCGCATCCGATGTCCACACCGGACGGTAGAGCCGACCGTTGGTCGGCTGAGGCACGCAAAGCGTGCCCCCATGCCGGAGGTTCATGACCTGCGACGAGAGGCAGCCGACCAACGGTCGGCTCTACCTCCGCAATGCGCGGGTGCTACGGCCGTGCCGACCGTTGGTCGGTTGCGGCCCTCAGCCCTTGATCACGCCCAGCTCGACGCCGATGCGGGTGAACGCATCGATGGCGCGGTCCAGGTGCGCACGCGTGTGCGCGGCGCTGATCTGGGTGCGGATGCGGGCCTGGCCCTTGGGCACCACCGGGAAGAAGAAGCCGATCGCGTAGATGCCTTCTTCCAGCAGGCGCTCGGCGAACTTCTGCGCGAGCGGCGCGTCGTACAGCATCACCGGGCTGATCGGGTGCACGCCCGGCTTCACGTCGAAGCCGGCAGCCGTCATCTTCTCGCGGAAGTAGGCGGTGTTCTCGGCCAGCGTGCTGCGCAGGTCGTCGGCGGCGGCCAGCATTTCAAAGGCCTTGATGCCGGCGGCGACCACGTGCGGCGGCAGCGAGTTGGAGAACAGGTACGGGCGCGAGCGCTGGCGCAGCAGCTCGATCACTTCGGCGCTGGCGCAGGTGAAACCGCCCAGTGCGCCGCCCATGGCCTTGCCCAGGGTGCCGGTGATGATGTCGATCTTCTCCAGCACGCCCTTGACCTCGGCCGAGCCGCGGCCGGTTGGGCCGAGGAAGCCGGTGGCATGGCATTCGTCGATGTGCACCAGCGCGTTGTACTTCTTCGCCAGTGCGGTGATCTCATCCAGCGGGGCGATGAAGCCGTCCATCGAGAACACGCCGTCGGTGGTGATCAGCTTGGTCTTGCAGCCGGCCGCATCGGCGGCCTGCAGCTGGGCTTCCAGATCGGCCATGTCGCAGTTGGCGTAGCGGAAGCGCTTGGCCTTGCACAGGCGCACGCCGTCGATGATCGAGGCGTGGTTGAGCGAATCGGAAATGATCGCATCGTGCTCGCCCAGCAGCGGCTCGAACAGGCCGCCGTTGGCATCGAAGCAGGCCGCGTACAGGATGGTGTCCTGCTTGCCGAAGAACCCGGCGATCTGCTTTTCCAGCTGCTTGTGCAGGTCCTGGGTGCCGCAGATGAAGCGCACCGAGGCCATGCCGAAGCCGTGGGTATCCAGCGCGTCCTTGGCCGCCTGGATCAGGTCCGGATGGTCGGCCAGGCCCAGGTAGTTGTTGGCGCAGAAGTTCAGCACGGTACGGCCGTCGTCCAGGGTGATCTCGGCCGACTGCGGGCTGGTGATGATGCGTTCGGACTTGAACAGGCCCTGGGCGCGGATCGCCTCGAGTTCTTCAACGTAGTGCTGGGTCAGCGAGGCGGTGGTGGCGTCGGTCATGGCAGGCAGTCTTCGGCACGGGAAACCCGGGATTTTACCTGTCGCAGGCGGCCGCCGGGTTGCACGTCCGGTCGATCGCGCCGGGTCAGGCGAGGAACCGTTGCAGACGTGATTGTTGCATCGCAATATCAATCAGGTTAAAAAACTGTAAACCGCACCGTTCCGCCCACCCCCACGTCTGGAGAGACCCCGCATGAACCACGCCACGCGCTGTACCGCCGCCGTTGTGCTCTGCGCCGCCCTGCTTGCCCCGTTTGCCGCCAGTGCCCAGGACGAGGCCGCCTCTCCCTTCAGCTGGAACGTGACCGGCGTGTCGGACTACGTGTTCCGCGGTGTCTCCCAGACCGATGAAGATCCGACGATCCAGGCCGGTTTCACCTATACCTCGCCGGTCGGCCTGTACGCCGGTGTCTGGGGCTCGGGCGTGGACTTTGGCGATGGCGGCGCGGATGCCGAGGTCGACTACCTGATCGGCTACGCCTTCGACGTGACCGACTCCGTCAACCTGGACCTGCTGCTGAACCGCTACACCTACCCGGGCTCCAGCGAACTGGCGTACAACGAGTTCATCACCAAGACCACCTTCGCCAAGCAGTACAGCCTGACCGTGACCTACACCAACGACGTGTTCAATTCGGGCACCGATGCGTGGTACTACGCCGTGGGTGGCGAGTGGGCGCTGCCGCAGGACTTCACGCTGAGCGCCAACGTCGGGCGCAGCACCTTCGAAGAAGGCATCTCCAAGGATTACACCGACTGGAACGTCGGCGTCAGCCGCCAGTTCGGCCTGTTCAATCTCGGCCTGGGCTACTACGGCACCGACGGCAACGGCCGCGACAACTCCGGCAAGCTGGCCGACAGCCGCGTGGTGTTCACGGTCGGCATCGGGCAGTAACCGGCGCCCGACACCGCCGACCACCTCGCGAACCAGAAAAGGCGCCCGGATGGGCGCCTTTTCACTGTGGGTCTCACACCGGAACCCCTGCTGGAGCGCCGCCCCCTTCTTGTTCAAGGGGCCGCGCCAACGGCGCGGGAATACGGTGGATTGGACCATTGATCATCTGTGCCGAAGGCGCAGGCGATCAATTCCAGCTCAGAACCACCTTGCCGGCCTTGCCCTGTTCCATCAGGTCGAAGCCCTTCTGGAACTCATCGATCGGCAGCTGGTGGGTCATCACCTTGCCCAGCGGGAAGCCGGACAGCACCAGCTGGGTCATCTTGTACCAGGTCTCGTACATCTTGCGGCCGTAGATGCCCTGCACGGTCAGGCCCTTGAAGATGATCTTGTCCCAGTCGCAGCCGGCGCCCTTGGGCATGATGCCGAGCATGGCGATCTTGCCGCCGTGGTACATGCAGTCGAGCATGTCGTTGAACGCGCGCGGGTTGCCGCTCATTTCCAGGCCCACGTCGAAGCCCTCCATGTGCAGCTCCTTCATCACGTCCTTGAGCGAGGTGTTGGACACGTTGACCACGCGGGTGGCGCCCATGTCGGCGGCCAGCTTCAGGCGGAAATCGTTGACGTCGGTGACCACCACGTTGCGCGCGCCGATGTGCTTGCAGATGCCCGCGGCGATGATGCCGATCGGGCCGGCGCCGGTGATCAGCACGTCCTCGCCGATCACGTTGAACTCCAGCGCGCAGTGCGCGGCGTTGCCGTACGGATCGAAGAAGGCGGCCAGCTCGGACGGGATCTGGTCCGGGATCGGCCACAGGTTGCTGGCCGGCATCACCATGTATTCGGCGAAGGCGCCGTTGACGTTGACGCCGATGCCCACGGTGTTCGGGCACAGGTGCTGGCGGCCGCCGCGGCAGTTGCGGCAATGGCCGCAGACGATGTGGCCTTCGGCCGAGACGCGCTGGCCGATTTCATAACCGGTCACGCCCGGGCCGATCTCGGCGATGCGGCCGACGAACTCGTGGCCGATGGTCAGGCCCGGCTTGATCGTGCGCTGGCTCCACTCGTCCCACAGGTAGATGTGCAGGTCGGTGCCGCAGATGGCGGTCTTTTCCAGCTTGATCAGGACCTGGTTCGGACCGGGGGTGGGGACCGGAACCTCTTCCAGCCAGATGCCCTTGGCGGCTTCGCGTTTGACCAGGGCCTTCATTGTTTGCTGCGCCATCGGGGTGGAACTCATCTGGGGGAAAACGCGGATTATAGAGCCGCTGGCGTTTTTCCCATGTTGCAGCGCGGGTGGGCTGGGCGGTGGCCATGCCCATCATGGCCGCACTGTGTGCGGCCAGCCGACCATGGGTCGGCTCTACCCGGCTTCGGGCCGGGGCAGCGGCTGGGCTAGAATCGGCGGTTCTTTCACCAGGGGCTGCTCAATGCGCTCGAACCTGCTTGCCTTCTCCGTCGTCGCCAGCCTTGGGCTGGTCCAGGTCGCCCATGCCGCTGAAGGCATGTGGGTGCCGCAGCAGCTGCCGGAAATCGCCGGCCCGCTCAAGCAGGCCGGCCTGAAGCTGTCCCCGGAGCAGATCTCCAACCTGACCGGCGACCCGATGGGCGCGGTCGTGGCATTGGGCGGCTGCACCGCCAGCTTCGTCTCCCCGCAGGGCCTGGTGGTCACCAACCACCACTGCGCCTACGGTGCGATCCAGCTGAATTCGACGGCCGAGAAGAACCTGATCAAGGACGGCTTCAACGCCCCGACCCTGAAGGACGAACTGAGCGCCGGCCCGAACGCCCGCGTGTTCGTGCTGGACCAGATCACCGACGTCACCGACCAGGCCAAGGCCGCCATCGCCGCCGCCGGCAAGAACCCGCTGGCCCGGACCCGCGCGCTGGAGGCCTTCGACAAGGCCCAGACGGCCGCCTGTGAAGCCGATGCCGGCTTCCGCTGCCGCCTGTACAGCTTCTCCGGCGGCAACACCTACCGCCTGTTCCGCAACATGGAAATCAAGGACGTGCGCCTGGTCTACGCGCCCCCGGGCAGCGTCGGCAAGTTCGGTGGCGACATCGACAACTGGATGTGGCCGCGCCACACCGGCGATTTCTCGTTCTACCGCGCCTACGTGGGCAAGGACGGCAAGCCGGCCGCCTTCTCGGCCGACAACGTGCCTTACCAGCCCAAGCACTTCCTGACGTTCGCCGACCAGCCGCTGGGCGCCGACGACTTCGTGATGGTGGCCGGCTACCCGGGGCGCACCAACCGCTACGCCCTGGCCGGCGAGTTCAATGAAACCGCCAGCTGGACCTACCCGACCATCGCGCGCCACTACAACGCGGTGCTGAAGATGATCGACGAGGCCGGCAAGGCCGACCCGGACGTCAAGGTGAAGTACGCCGCCACCGCGGCCAGCATGAACAACGTGGCCAAGAACTACGCGGGCCAGTTGGAAGGCTTCAAGCGCATCGACGCGGCCGGCCAGAAGCAGGCCGAAGAAGCCGCCGTGCTGGCCTGGCTGAAGAAGCGCGGTGCCGCCGGCAAGCCGGCCCTGGCCGCACATGCGCAGCTGATCCAGCACCTGGACACCAGCAAGGCCACGCGTGAGCGCGACCTGTTCGTCAGCCAGTTCAACAGCACCTCCGCAGTGGGCTCGGCGATCACCCTGTACCGCCTGTCGATCGAACGCAGCAAGGCCGATGCCGAGCGTGAGGTCGGCTACCAGGAACGTGACCTGCCCTCGATCGAAGGCGGCCTGAAGCAGATGGACCGCCGTTACGTGCCGCGCATGGACCAGCAGCTGCAGACCTACTGGCTGAGCCAGTACGTGGCCCTGCCGGCCGCGCAGCGCAGCAACGAGGTGCTCAACCAGTGGCTGGCCGGCAGCGACAAGGCCGCCGTGGATGGCCTGGTCGGCAAGCTCTCGGGCACCAAGCTGGGCAGCCTGGATGAGCGCCTGAAGTGGTTCAAGGCCGACCGTGCCGCCTTCGAAGCCAGCACCGACCCGGCGATCCAGTACGCGGTCGCGGTGATGCCGGCGCTGCTGCAGCAGGAAGAGCAGAAGAAGACCCGCGAAGGCGAGTCGCTGGTATCGCGCCCGCTGTACCTGCAGGCCGTGGCCGACTACAAGAAGAGCAAGGGCGAGTTCGTCTATCCGGACGCCAACCTGTCGCTGCGCATCACCTTCGGCAACGTCATGGGCTACGGCAAGGACGGCGTGAACTACACCCCGTTCACTACCCTGGAAGGCGTGGCGGCGAAGGAAACCGGCGAAGACCCGTTCGATTCGCCCAAGGCGCTGCTGGAAGCGGTCAAGGCCAAGCGCTATGGCGGCCTGGAAGACAAGCGCATCGGCTCGGTGCCGGTGAACTTCCTGTCCAACCTGGACATCACCGGTGGCAACTCCGGTTCGCCGGTGCTCGATGCCAACGGCAAGCTGGTCGGCCTGGCCTTCGACGGCAACTGGGAATCGGTGAGCTCCAACTGGGTGTTCGATCCGGTGATGACCCGCATGATTGCCGTGGACAGCCGTTACATGCAGTGGATCATGCAGGAAGTGGCGCCGGCGCCGCAGCTGCTGAAGGAACTGAACCTCAGCAAGTAAGCCGACACGTCGGTTTCGATGACCCCGCAGCGAAATCTGCGGGGTTTTTTTATGTGCGACGTACAGTCAAGCCCGCGGCGTCTTGTTTTCCCCCGTGGGGGCGCGCCGGCCTGGGCCGGGCAGGGTAGGCCAGCAAGCCAGCATGCCCGCACGCAACGAAGCGCAAAGCGCCGCACAGCTTCACCGCCGCGACCGGGTATGATCCCTGTTCGGTGTGGTTTCACAGGACGTGAACGAAACGCCGCAACCTCCTCCCCCCAAGGACCCCTTGTCCGCATGCGCATCCTGCTTGCCCGTCACGGCGAAACGCCGTGGAATGCCGAAGGCCGCTACCAAGGCCAGATCGATATCCCGTTGTCGCCGATCGGCGAAGCCCAGGCCAAGGCCTTGGGGGAACGCCTCAACTCGGTCGACATCACCCGCGCCGTCGCCTCACCGCTTGTGCGTGCCCAGCTGACCGCCCAGCTCGCCCTTGGCGCCGAGCGTGCCCCGATGCTGCTGACCGAGCCGGACCTGCAGGAAATCGCCCACGGCGAATGGGAGGGCCTGCTGGCCAGCGAAATCCACGAGAAGGATCCCTCCCGCCTGCGCGCCTGGCGCGAAGAGCCGGATACCGTGCTGATGCCCGGCGGCGAATCGCTGCGCCTGGTGCTCGAGCGCAGCTGGCGCGGCCTGGCCCGTGCCGCCGAAGGCCTCGGCGAGCATGACACCCTGCTGGTGGTCGCCCACGACGCCGTCAACCGCGTGATCCTGTGCCGCATCCTCGGCCTGCCGATCTCGCGGCTGTGGACCTTCCGCCAGGCACCGACCACCCTCAACCTGCTCGAAGGGCCCGACCTGGACCAACTGGAAGTGGTCCGCCTCAACGATTGTGCCCACCACACGCCGTTCTTCGGCGAAGCCAAGCACCGCGCGCTGTAACGCACTGCGTCCCATCCTGCCGTCCGCCCCAACGATTCCGATCCAACGACCATGACCACCACCGCCCGCCCGCAGACCCTCTCCGACTGGCTCGGCTACATCGAGCAGCAGCACTCCGCCACCATCGACATGGGGCTGGACCGGGTGCGTACCGTGGCGCAGGCGATGGGGCTGGGCGCACCGGCCGAGCGCAGCATCGTG
This sequence comes from Stenotrophomonas sp. RG-453, assembly GCF_033843685.1. Classification (NCBI taxonomy): domain Bacteria; kingdom Pseudomonadati; phylum Pseudomonadota; class Gammaproteobacteria; order Lysobacterales; family Lysobacteraceae; genus Stenotrophomonas; species Stenotrophomonas sp. RG-453. The sequence continues at coordinate 498,801 of NZ_JAMYED010000002.1, read as the reverse complement.
GTCGGGGGCACCAACGGCAAGGGCTCCACGGTTGCCTTCATCGAGGCGATCGCCCGTGCGGCCGGCTGGAAGGTCGGCGCGTACACCTCCCCGCACCTGCTGCGCTACAACGAGCGTGTGCGCATCGATGGGCAAGACGCCAGCGATGACGAACTGATGGCCGCCTTCAACGCCATCGAAGACGCGCGCGGCGATACCACGCTCACCTATTTCGAGTACGGCACCCTGGCCGCGCTGCATCTGTTCGCACAGGCCGGGCTGGATCTGGCCGTGCTTGAAGTCGGCCTCGGCGGGCGCCTGGATGCGGTGAACATCGTCGATGGCGACGTGGCGGTGATCACCACCGTAGACATCGATCACAGCGATTGGCTGGGCGAGGACCGCGAAGCGATCGGCACCGAGAAGGCCGGCATCATCCGGGGCTGGAAGCCGGTCATCCTGGGCGAAATCGATCCGCCCTCGAGCGTGCTCGCGCGCGCCTACCTGCTCGGGGCCAATGCCATCCGCGGCGGCAGCGACTTCTTCGCCGAGGCCATCGATGGCGAACGCTGGCGCTGGCGTGATGTCGGCTTCCGGCTTGAACTGCCGCACCCGGCCCTGCGTGGCCCGATCCAGCGCGCCAATGCCGCCACCGCGATTGCCGCGCTGCGTGCCCTGGATCGCCCGCTGCCGCGCACCGCCTTCATCGAGGGCGTGGCGGCCGCGCGCATCCGTGGCCGCCTGCAATCCTTCGATCGTGATGGTGTGGAGGTGCTGGTCGATGTCGGCCACAACCCGCAGGCCGCCCGTGAGCTGGCGGCGGCGCTGAAGGCCAGTCCCGTCACCGGCAGCACCATCGCCGTGTTCGCTGCCCTGCAGGACAAGGATGCTGCCGGTGTGGTGGATGCCTTGGCCGATCAGGTCCAGCAGTGGCATCTGGCCGGCCTGGAGGGCGCGCGTGCGCAGAGTGCCGCGGAACTGCAGGCACGCCTGGCTGGTACGGCTGCGGCCGCCGCAACGCCGCACGCGACCGTCGTGGAGGCACTGCAGCATGCCGTGACGCAAGCCAACGCCGGCGACCGCGTGCTGGTGTTCGGCTCCTTCCATACCGCCGCACAGGCGCTGCAGACGCTCGACCCCGGCGCCTGAGGGCGCTTTGCGGTGCCGTTCAGCCGCATCAGCCGCCGCACACGCGCGCACCCGTATAATCGCCGTGGCATTCCGCCGCGCCGCCTGCCTGCCTTCACGTGGATACTCCTCTGAAACAGCGACTGATTGGTGCCATCGTCCTGGTGGCGTTGGCCGTGATTTTCCTGCCCATGCTGGTCAAGGGTCCCGCACCTGACAGTGGTGTCGCCAACGTGCCGATCAGCGCACCGGCCGCGCCATCGGACGGTCAGTTCGAAACCCGCGAGCTGCCGCTGGTCGCACCGACCGGTGGTGCCACCGGCCTGCAGAGCGGCGCATCGACCACCCAGCCGCTGGCCGACAGCGCTGCCGTCGCCGCCGATCCGGCCCCGGCCGATACCTCGCCGGCCGTCGCCGCCGGCAACTACGCCGTGAGCTTTGGCGCCTACGCCAGCGAAGCCGATGCCGACCGCGTCATCGCCTCGTTGAAGAGTGCCCAGCTGGCGGGCTTCCGCGAGCCGGCCACGATCAACGGTCGCCAGGCCTGGCGCGTGCGCGTGGGCCCCTACGCCGACCGCGCGCTGGCCGAAGCGGGCCGCCTGCAGGCGGTCAAGGTGCGCAACGATGTCAAGGCCGAGGTGATCACCCTCGATGCGCGCGCGGCCACCGCGGTTGCCGCGACCCCGGCCGCCACCGCACCGACTCCCTCGGCTGCACCGCCGGCCTCCAGCGCCGCCGCCGCGCCATCGGGCAACACGGTGAAAACCGAATCCCTGCCGGCCGAACCGGTCGCGGCCGCCAAGCCGGAACCGAAGCCGGCCGCGCCCAAGCCCGAACCCAAGCCGGCACCGGCACCCAAGCCCGAAGCTGCCGCTGCGGCGCCTGCTGCCCCGGCGGCCCCGGCGGCCAGCAGTGTCGGCTTCGCCGTGCAGCTGGGTGCCTTTGGCCAGGCCACCGAAGCCAACGCGCTGCGCGACAAAGTCCGCGCCGCCGGCTTCAGCGCCTTCGTGGAGCAGGTCCGCACCGACAAGGGCACCCTCAACCGGGTCCGCGTCGGGCCGGTCGCCAACCGCGCCGATGCCGAGAACCTCAAGGCCCAGGTCGCCGCCAAGGTCGGCGTGGCCGGCATGGTCCGCCCGCATCCCTGATGCCTGACCTGCGCCGCCCCGCAGCTGCTGGACGGCGCCTGCCGCGCGGCCTGACGGCATGATCGACATCGTCCTGCTGGTCCTGATCGGCGCCTCGGTCCTGCTGGGGCTGATGCGCGGCTTCGTCGGGATCGTGGTCGGCACGCTGTCCTGGCTGCTGGCCGGCTGGGCCGCATTCCTGTTCGGCAACGACGCGGCGCACTGGTGGGCCGCCCCCCTGGAACCGGGCACCGGCCACTATGTTGCCGGCTATCTGGGGGTGTTCCTGATCGTCATGATCGCGGTGGGCCTGATCGGCATGCTGATCAAGGCCGCCGTGAAGGTCACCTGCCTGACGGGCGCCGACCGCGTGCTGGGCGGCGCGCTGGGCCTGGTCCGGGGCGCCTTCCTGGGCTGCGTGCTGCTGATGCTGGCCGCCTTCACACCGTTGCCGCAGGAGCCGGCCTGGCAGACTTCGCAGGTGCGCCCGCTGCTGCAGCCGGGCGTGCGCTGGATGCAGGCGCAGCTGCCCGAGATGGCGTTGCCGGAGGTGAATCTGCCGCAACTGCCGACGATGGATTTGGGCAAGCCGCTCGCGACAGGCGATAATGGCGTCCTTGGCGAGGTAGTGGCAGGGCGCGGATGGCCGCGTCCCGTTGACGAGGGGAGGGAGACGGCACCTGCCGACGCTGCGGCGCGCGGGCCGGCTTCCACACTGCCAGTCAATATCGAGCCGGCGCACCCGCGTCCGGACGACACCGCTCCGGCACGGAACGGTACCCCCGGCCAGGCACGGCCACCTTCACTGTAGATGGGCGCAGCCCAGCGGAGAACTCGCACCATGTGTGGCATCGTCGGAATCGTCGGCAACCAGAACGTCGCCGGGCAGTTGTATGACGGCCTGACCGTCCTCCAGCATCGTGGCCAGGACGCGGCCGGCATCGCCACCGCCGATGGCACCCGCCTGCGCGTGCAGAAGGCCAATGGCCTGGTGCGTGATGTGTTCGATGCCAAGCGGATGTCCACGCTGGAAGGCCGCGTCGGCATCGCGCACGTGCGCTATCCCACCGCCGGTTCGGAAGGCATGGACGAGGCGCAGCCGTTCTACGTGAACTCGCCGTACGGCATCGCGCTGGCCCACAACGGCAACCTGATCAATACCGAAGCCCTGCGCCAGCAGGTGTTCGAGCAGGACCGCCGCAACGTCAACACCGATTCGGACAGCGAAGTGCTGCTGAACGTGTTCGCCTTCGAACTGGACGCGCAGCGCCAGCTGACCCCGGAAGCGGCGATCCGCGCCGTGGCCGCCGTGCACCGCCGGGTCAAGGGTGGCTATGCGGTGATCAGCGTGGTGCTGGGCCTGGGCCTGGTGGCCTTCCGCGATCCGCATGGCATCCGCCCGCTGGTACTGGGCAAGCGCGCCCACGCCGAAGGCGATGAATACATCGTGGCCTCCGAATCGGCCGCCCTGGACGTGCTCGGCTTCCAGCGCGTGCGCGACGTGCGCCCGGGTGAAGCGCTGGTCATCACCGCGCGCGGCGAGCTGTTCTCCGAAGTCTGCGCCGAGCCGGTCGAGCACAGCCCGTGCATCTTCGAGTACGTGTACTTCGCGCGCCCGGATTCGATGATCGACAACGTGTCGGTGCACAAGGCGCGCATGCGCATGGGCATCAAGCTGGGCGAGAAGATCCTGCGCCTGCGCCCGGACCACGACATCGACACCATCATCCCGATCCCGGATACCTCGCGCGATGCCGCGCTGGAGATCTCCAACACCCTCGGGGTGAAGTACCGCGAAGGCTTCATCAAGAACCGCTACATCGGCCGCACCTTCATCATGCCGGGCCAGGGCGAGCGCGTGAAGTCGGTGCGCCGCAAGCTCAACCCGATCCACCTGGAGTTCCGCAACCGCGTGGTGCTGCTGGTGGATGACTCGATCGTGCGCGGCACCACCAGCCAGCAGATCGTGCAGATGGCGCGCGACGCCGGTGCCCGCAAGGTCTACCTGGCCAGCGCCGCGCCGCCGGTGCGCTATCCGAACATCTACGGCATCGACATGCCGGCGGCCGAAGAACTGGTCGCGCACAATCGCAGCATCGAGGAAATCGAGAAGCACCTGGGCTGCGACTGGCTGATCTACCAGGACATCGAGGACATGGAAGCGGCGGTGAGCGAAGGCAATCCGGAGCTGAAGTCGTTCGATTCCTCGTGCTTCAACGGCGTCTACCCGACCGGGATCGAGCCGGGCTATTTCGAGCGCATCCAGCAGCTGCGTTCGGACGATGCCAAGCACAAGCGTCGCGCCTGAGGGCCGGGCATGAGTGATGTGTTGGACAGCGCGGCCGGCGATCTGCTGCAGGCCGCGCAGCAGTGCCTGGCCGAGCCGGATCCGCTGCGCAAGGTTGCCTTGACCCAGCACTATGCCGTGCAGTTCCGCGCCGGTCGCCTGAAGGCACCGGCCGATGCGCCGCCACCGGCGCCGATCCGGATGCCGGGGCGCCCGGCCAGGCCGACGCTGGTCCACCCGCGCGATCTGCCGCGGCGTGGCCTGGGCAGCGTGGAGGGGCGTGCCGCGTTCGTGCATGCCATCGCGCATATCGAACTCAATGCGATCGATCTGGCCTGGGATGCGGTGTACCGATTCCGCGGCCTGCCGACGTCGTTCCATGCCGACTGGGTCAGTGTGGCCGATGACGAATCGCGCCACTTCATGCTGCTGCACGATCGGCTGCAGGCCAATGGCTATGCGTACGGCGATTTCGACGCACACAACGGCCTGTGGGAAATGTGCGAGAAGACCGCGCACGACGGGCTGGCGCGCATGGCGCTGGTGCCGCGCGTGCTCGAAGCGCGCGGGCTGGATGTCACCCCGGGGATGATCGTGAAGCTGCGTGCCGGTGGCGACCATGCCACCGCCGATGTGCTGGAGATCATCCTGCGCGAAGAAGTGGCGCACGTGGCCGCCGGCTCGCGCTGGTACCGCTGGTACTGCACGCGTGAAAACGTCGAGCCGCGACCGCGGTTCATGGCGCTGCTGAAGGAATACGCCGGCGGCTATCTCTATGGCCCGTTCAATCTCGAAGCGCGCCTGCTGGCTGGCTTTGATGAGGAAGAACTGGCCGAGCTGATCGAACAGACCGAGCTGCGCGGTCAGGTGTTGGCCAGCACCACGCGCTGACCGCTCGCGGTCGGCCGGTTGACGTAGAACAGGCCTGGCCCGGGTCGATACGGCAACTCCCGGGTGCCTTCATCGGCGGCGTAGAGCAGCGCGGTATCGCCCAATGCATCGAAGTTCCAATGTGCTGACTGCATCAGGTAGCGCTGGCGCAGCAGCAGCTCCTGCGCGGCGTCCAGCGGCTGGCCGGCCAGCAGCCGCGCTGCGATCGGTTGCAGCTCCATCGGCAACGCCAGCGCAGGCAGCTGATCGGGCGAGGTCGTCCACGCCACGCCCGCCCCGGCGGCGCGCTGGTGCAGCAGCCGCAACGCGATGAACTGGTAGCGCGCATCGATCTCGCGGCGCAGGACGACCGCCGCGTACCCACGCAGGGTGAGTTGCGGCAGCACGCTGCGGCTGCCGGCGATGCGCTGCAGCTGCCACTGGTGCCAGACATCGACCCAGATCGCGTCATCGCCCAGGCCAAGCGTGCGCTGCCAGCGGCGGCAGGTTGCCTGCGCGGTGCGGTAGACCGTGCTCGCGCGCAGCAGTGCCGGCGGCGGCACCGCGCCTGGCGCCAGCCCGGTACCGCGCAGCAGCTGACCCTGGGGCCGGCTGAGCAGCTTGGGCCCTTCGATACGCTGGTCGTAGCCGCCGCCAATGTTGGCGTGCACGCCCGGCAGGGCGATCTCTTCGTGCTCGGGCGCCACGCTGGTGAGCGCGAAATGCTCGCGGTGTTCATCGCGGGCGACCAGCTGCACCACCTTGTCCGCACAGCCGGGGCGCAGCGCGAGCGCCGGCATCTCATCGCGGTGCTGGCGGCCGATCGCCACCACGGTATCGAGCAGCCCCACGAAGCGTACCGGCCGCGCGGTGGCGGGGAATCCCGGCGCCAGCGCCCAGCCCGAGCGCACCAGCTGTTCGCGCAGCCACGCGGCACCGGCGGGCGCATTGAGCACGTTCACCACGTCGCGTGCACTGGCCGCGCCACGCGAATAACCGAACAGATCCACCCGCACGCTGCCCAGGGTATGACCGGGCTGCGCGCGGGCCAGCTGGCGCAGCGCCTCCGGCAGCAGCTGCTCCAGCGCGCGCCGTCGTTTGGCGCGTACGCCGGTGCGTCCGATGCCGAACGCCAGCCCCATCAGGTCGTCTTCCTCGCCGGTACGCGTGCCCACGCCTTCGATGTAGATCGACAGCGCGAGGGTGCTTCCGGCCGGCGGCAGCTGCCGATGGTCCGGGTACAAGGCGTGCAGCCGCGCGATGTTGGTCAGGCCGTTGCTGTAACTGCTGGTCAAGCGGCTCTGGTACGGCGAGGCATCATCGGCGACCACCGCAGGTGGGCGCGGCGCAGGCGTGGTGGCACCGGGCGGGCGCGAAGCGCGCTGCAGGTTGTCGGCGTTGTTGCGGGTGCCGTCGAAGAACAGGCCGATGTGCAGCGACACCGTCGGCGTCGTCGGTTGGGTAGCTGCCACCGCCATATCGTCCCTGTTCCCCGAGGATGCCCGGCTAAGGTAGCGCGGAAGCCCCGCGCCGGAACAGCACGGCAGGCAGGGCTGCTGCCGGCGTCAGCTCGCCAGCGAATCGAGGGTCCAGCCGTCTGGGGTGACGCGCAGCACCGAGCCCTGTTCGTACCAGTCGCCCAGCACGATGCGCGTGCAATCGCGGCCCCCGGCCTGCAGCGCATGGATGGCGGGGCGGTGGGTATGGCCGTGGATCATGGTGTCCACGCCGTAGCGGCCGAAGGTAGCATCCACTTCCGCCGGCGCGACATCGGTGACGGTCTCGAACTGGGCACGGTCCCCCTGCTTCATTTCCGACTGGCGCGCCTGGCTGGCATCGCGGGCCTTCTGCGCGAAGGCAATGCGCGCGGCCAGCGGCTGCGACAGGAACTGCGCCTGGAACACCGGGTCGCGGGTCTGTGCGCGGAACTGCTGGTAAGCGGTGTCGTCGGTGCACAGCAGGTCGCCATGCTGCAGCAGCACCGGGCGGCCGTACAGATCGATCACACTCGGGTCGGGCAGGATCGTGAATCCCGCGCGGCGCGCATAGTCCTCGCCGACCAGGAAATCGCGGTTGCCTCGGATGAAGTACACCGGCACGCCGGCGTCGGCCACGGCATGCAGCGCGACCGCGACCGCATCGGCGGCCGGGGAGGGCGTGTCATCGCCGATCCAGGCTTCGAACAGATCGCCCAGGATGTACAGGGCATCGGCCTGCATCGCTTCATCGCGCAGGAACGCCAGGAACAGGTCGGTGATGGCTGGACGACTCGGGTCCAGGTGCAGATCGGAGATGAACAGCGTGGTCATGCCCGCATTGTAAAACGGGATCACGGGCGAGGCATCGCTGCAGGGTGAAGCGCCTGGCTGCGTCAACGCAGCACGGCCATGGCCGCTACAGCGGCAGCCACTGCAGGCTGGCCGCCGCCAGCAGGGCGGCAATCCCGGTCGCGGCCAGCACATCGCTGGGGTAATGCAGCCCCAGCACGACCCGCGACAGCCCGATCAGCATCGTAAAGGGCACCAGCACCGGGGCCAGCCACGGGTAATAGGCCAGTGCCACGATCGTGAAGGACACCGCGTGCAGGGTGTGCCCGGACGGGAAACTGAACTCGTCCAGCGGCGCCACCCAAGCGCGGATGCGCAGGTCGGCGGCGTAGGGCCGCGGGCGTCGCGTCCAGCGTTTGAGGCCTTTGTACAGCAGCAGGGCCATCAAGCCGGTGGCGGCCATGTGCAGCGAGGCGCGCAGGCCGTCCAAGCCATCCAGCAGCACCAGCGCACCCATCAGTGCGTACCAGAAGGCGCCATCACCCAGGCGGCTGATCACCGCGAAGGCATGGCGGATCCGGCGGTGCCGGCAATAGTGGTTGGCGCGGCGGCACCAGCGCGTTTCGCGGCCACGCAGGGCGTCAAGCGGCGTGGTCGGCATGTGCCCTCCGGGCGTGGGCCAGTTCAGAGAGCAGCGCATCGAACTCGGCGACCACGTGCTGCGGATGCAGGCGCTTCATCGCCGTGGCGGCGTTACGGCCGAGCCGGTGGCGCAACGTATCGTCGCCGGCCAGCTGCACGGCGGCGGTCACAAACTCGCTGTCGTCACTTACGGCGATGCCGTTCTCATCGGTACGCAGGTATTCGCGGGCGGCGCCGTAGTCGAAGGCGACCGTGGCCAGTCCGCTGGCCATGGCTTCAAGGGTCACGTTGCCGAAGGTCTCGCTGCGGCTGGGGAACAGGAACAGATCGCCGCTGGCGAAATGCCGCGCCAGCGCGTCGCCGCGCTGCACGCCGCAGAAGATGAAGTCCGGGTTGTCGTGGGCCAGCCTGGCGCGCGCTGGGCCATCGCCGACGAAGATGAAGCGCGCCTTCGGGCGTACCTGCTGCAGGCGGCGGAACGCTTTGACCGCCAGCCCGAGATTTTTCTCCGGGGCGATGCGGCCGACATGGATCGCCGCGAATCCGTTGCCGTCGATGCCCCATTCCTCACGCAGCGCCGGGTCGCGCCGCTCGGGTTCGAACTGGCTGCTGTCCACCGCGCGCGCCAGCAGACGGACGCGGTCGAAGCCCTGCTCGCCGAGGAACTGCTGCAGCTCCTGGGTCGGCACCAGCGTCGCATCGGCCTGGTTGTGGAAGCGGCGCATCCAGCGCAGCGCGGCGGCCTGCAGCCAGGCCACGCCGTAGTCGGGCAGGTATTCGTCAAAGCGGGTATGGAAGCCGGTCGCGACCGGAATGCCGAGGCGTCGCGCGGTGCGCAGTGCCGACCAGCCCAGTGGGCCTTCCGTGGCGATGTAGATCGCGTCCGGCCGCTGCTGCTGCCACTGGCGGCCCAACCGGGCGGGCGCGGGCAGGCCGAAACGCAGGCCGGGGTAGCGCGGCAGGTTGGCGCCGGTGACCAGGACGGTGCCTTCGGCGTTGTCCACATCGGACGGTTGCCGGGGCCGGACCAGATCCACCTGGTGGCCGGCGGCACGCAGCCCCAGTTCCAGGCCCTGCACGGTCAGGGCGACGCCGTTGACTTCCGGGGGATAGGTTTCGGTGACGATGGCATAGCGCATGGCGGGCCTCCGGTATGCCACGCATGCTGGGGCCGGGCGATGTAGCCGACATGACCGCCGTATGACGCCGGCATGACGCGCACGCCGGCAGAAAAACACCACGGCCCCGAAGGGCCGTGGTGATCAAGCGAGGTTACCGGGCGGCGATCAGAAACGCTGCTGGTACTTCATGTACAGGAAGCGGCCGATGTCGTAACCGCCGTAGTACGAGAACGTCGAGTTCGGCTGGGTGTACATGATCGGGCCGTACTTCTCGAACACGTTGTTGGCACCGACCGAGACGGTGGCGTCCCACGGCAGGGAGTAGCGGAACTGCACGTCGTGGAAGGTGACCGAGCCGCGCTCGTTGTAGTCACGCGAGCCGGCATACCACGGGGCCTGCACGCCGGGGTCGGAGCACTCGTCCGGTCGGGCTCGTGCGTTGATGCAGCGTTCCTTGACGCCGGAGTAGTAGCGGGCGGTCCAGCTGGCGCCGAAGTTGCCCACGTCCCAGCCCAGGGTCAGGTTGGAGCGCACGCGGAAGCCGCTGCCGATGCCGTTTTTCGTTTCGGGCACCACATCAGCGTCGTTGGTGGTGCGCTCGAGGTAGGAACTGACATAGGTCGTCGTCCATCCCGTGCTCAACTTGCCATGGCGGGTATCCAGGTGGTGGCTCAGCTCCAGGTCGTAGCCTTCGGTTTCCAGGAAACCGGAGTTGCGCCTGCCGTACGTCAACTGGTCCACGATGCCGGTGACCGGATCGCGGGTGAAGCCGCTGCAGCGCGAGGTGATGCCCTGCTCATAGCAGTCGCGCAGCATGTCGTTGGGGTGATCGTTGACGATGGTGTTGTCGATGCGGACCTTCCACCAGTCCAGCGCCACGTTGAGGTGGGGCACGAAGGACGGGCTCCAGACCAGGCCCAGCGTGCGGCTGGTCGAGGTTTCCGGCTGCAGGTCGGGGTTGGAGCCGTTGGTGAACGGCACCGGGGTCTGGTCGCTGCTGCTGGTGATCGGCACGCCGCCCTGGCGCAGCTGGCGGTAGGCGTCGGCATTGGCGATGTCGGCGGCGCACCGGGCGCGCACCTCGGCACTGCTGGCCGAGGCCCCGTAGACGGTGTCGCAGGGGTCACGGTAGCCGGTGGTGAAGGTTTCCGAACCGCCGCCATACAGATCGGAGATGGTCGGCGCGCGGAAGCCCTGCGCCCACGTGCCGCGCACCAGCAACTGCTCGATCGGCTTCCACTTGAAGCCGAACTTGCTGTTGAGGGTGGTGCCGAAGGTGCTGTAGTCCGAGTGGCGGGTGGCGGCGCTCAGGCTCAGCTCGCGCGCACCCGGCAGGTCGGCCAGGATCGGCACGCTCAGCTCCAGGTAGGCCTCATTGACCTTGTAGCCGCCCCCGGTCGGGCCGGCGGCCAGGTTGGTGGTGGCACCGCTCTGGGCCAGCGCATCGGGGATGAACTCACCGGCCTCCTTGCGCGTTTCCACGCCGAAGGCGAAGCCCAGATCACCGGCCGGCAGGGTCATCACCGTACCGGCGATGCTGGCGAACGCATTGCGGGTGGTGGTCTTGCCGCGCGTGATTTCCGGCGGGAACAGATGGTCGATCAGGGCCTGGTTGCCGCTCAGCCCATTGGGGTCGTTGCTGCCATACGGCGCCAGCGGGTTCCACGGCATGCAGCCCGCGATCGGTGCGCCCGGGACGCCACATTCCACCTTGCCGGTGGCCTCGTTGTAATACGACGGGCCGACCGCGTTCTTGACCCGTTCCTTGTGCAGATTGCCGGTCGACCGCTGCAGCAGTTCGCTGCGGTTGTACTGGTAGCCCACTTCCCAATCGAAGTACCGCTCGCCCACCTCGAAGCTGCCTTCCAGCGCGGCCACGGCGCGCCAGGTGGTCAGCTCGCTGGTGCTGACCCGCGGAACCTCCCAGGCGCGGCGGTTCCAGGCGATGTCGGTGGGGGTGTCATAGCCGTGGTGGTTGCCGAACGGATTGAACCAGCTGTCGGCCGACATCCGCCCGATACCGGCGGTGGCGGACTGCAGCGGATAGCCGGCCACCTGGCGCGTGGATGTGCGCTTGTTGTAGCCCAGCTGGGTGGTCAGGCGGATGTCATCGGTCAGGTCCAGGCGGCCATCGAGGAACAGCGAATCGCGCTTGAGCGGCGAGATCAGGTGCATCTGCTCCTGTGCGTTGCTGACATCACCGGTGAACGGGGTCAGATCGCTGAGATGGTAGTTGGCCGGGTTGGTCGGGTCGGCGCCGCGATCCAGCGAATAATTGCAGCCCGCCGCGGCGGTGCAGCCCGGGCCCCTCAGGCCAGTGATCTGGCCCCACTGGCTGAGCTGGGTCCAGTTGTCGCCGGGGTGGCGGGTGGTGTTCGGGAATTCGCTGAACCAGCGGTTGCGTGCCCAGACGCCCTTCTCTTCGGTGTGCTCGGCCGAGAAGGTCAACGAGGCGCGGTCGTTGGACCAGCCGGCCACCACATCGACACTGGTGCGCGCGCCATCGCCCTGGCTGTACTGGCCCTGGTAGACGTTGGCGGTCACGCCGCTGACGTTGCTGCGGGTGATGATGTTGATCACGCCGGCCATGGCGTCCGAGCCATAGATCGCCGAGGCGCCATCCTTCAGCACCTCCATGCGTTCGATCGCCGAGACCGGCACGCTGGAGATGTCCTGGTAGCCGCCGGTATTGATGCCCAGACGCTTGCCGTTGATCAGCACCAGAGTGCGTTGCGCGCCCAGGTTGCGCATGTCGATGTAGGTGCCGCCGGCATTTTCGCCGGCAGCGAGCACGTTGGAGCGGCTCAGCGCCGGGCTGCCGACCGCGGTCAGGTTCTGCAGGATGTCGGCAACTGAACTGAAGCCCTGCCGCTCGATGTCGGCGCGGCTGATCGCGAGCACCGGCTGGGCGGACTCGACATCGACCTGGCGGATGCGCGAGCCGGTGATCTCGATGCGGTCCAGGGTGGTCGGGGTGGCGTCCTGGGCGAGGACGGCGGTGGAAGCCAGGCCAGCGGTGCCGGCGACCAGGGCCAGGCGGATCGCCTGCCCCAGCGGGGTAGTGGATGAAGACATGATCGACTCTCTCTCTAATCGGAACGACGTCCAAGAAGTCGGCGGACCCAAGTACCGCCTTCTTCAAAAATCCAGCCCAATGAAGGCCGGTGTCCCGAGAGTAGATCGATTCGTTAAGCGTTCATGAAGGACATGTGAGGGCGTTCTCACAAATACGTCATGGGCCGTGCGTTCTGCGAATTCAGTCCACGAATTGCTGCAGACGCACGTTTGGAAGCGGGTAGAAAGCGTCAGGCAACAAAGGGGCGGAACTGCACACCGAGCCCGGCCATGCCTTCGGTTTCCCCGATCAGGTCCGCACGCAGCAGCGGACGCGCATCGATGTACGCCTGCGGCAGGATCAACGACAGGCGCGCGTCCTCGGCGGTCAATTCCAGCTTCGGCATCGGCGTGTCTTCGTGCGCGCGGTTGAGCAGCACTGCCAGGCGCAACAGGGCGGTCATGCGCCGTGCCGGTTGCAGCAGACGCTCGGGCAGCGCATCGAAGGCGGACTTGGAAATATTGCGGCGATGGCTGCGCACGAGCGCGGCGAGCAGCTGCTGTTCCTGCCGCGAGAAGCCGGCGATGTCCGAGTTCTCCAGCACGTAGCTGCCATGCACGTGGTAACCGCTGTGCGCGATCATCAGGCCAAGCTCGTGCAGGCGCGCGGACCAGCCGAGCATGCGCGCATCGTCCGGGTCCAGCTGCCAGCTTTCCTCGACCTGGGCCAGCAGGTTCATCGCGGTGTTCTCCACGCGATCGGCCTGGACGGTATCGATGCCGTAGCGCTGGGTCAGGGCCGCGACCGACTCGTCGCGCAGGTCGTTCTCGCTGGCGCGGCCGAGGATGTCGTACAGGATGCCTTCGCGCATCGCCGCCTTGCTCACCAGCAGCTTCTGCAGCCCCAGCGCCTGGAAGGCCGCCTCGAGCACCAGGATGCCGCCGGCGATGATCGGGCGGCGATCGGCGGACAGCCCCGGCAGATTGATGTCCTCGATGCGCTTGGCCTTGAGCAGCTCATCACGCAGCTGCGGCAAAGCCTCGGCGGTGATCGCGCCCTTGCTGAGCTTCATGGTGGCGCAGATTTCGCTGATCGCCTTGTGCGTGCCCGACGAGCCCAGCGCTTCGTGCCAGCCCAGCGCGCGGTACTTGTTGGCGAACTGCTGGAACTCCGCGCCGATCTCGGTCAGTGCGTCCTTCCAGCGCTTCTTGCTCAGCTTGCCGCCGGGGAAGAAGCGCCGCGTGCTGGCGATGCAGCCGGCCTGCAGGCTTTCGCGCTCCAGGGTCTGCATGCCCTGGCCGATGATGAACTCCGTGGAGCCGCCACCGATGTCGATCACCAGCCGGCGCTGGTCCGGCTTGGGCGGCTGCGCATGGGCCACGCCCAGGTAGATCAGGCGCGCCTCCTCGCGGCCGCTGACCACTTCGATGGCATGCCCGAGCGCGGTTTCGGCCGGCATCAGGAAGGCCTGCGGCGAGCGCAGCTGGCGGACCGTATTGGTGGCCAGGGCGCGGACCCGCACCGAGGGGATCGCGCGGATGCGCTGGCCGAACCGGGCCAGGCATTCCAGCGCGCGCTGGCGGGCTTCGGCGGACAGGCCGCCCTTGCCATCCAGGCCGTCGGCCATGCGTACGGTCTCGCGCAGGCGGTCGACCACCCGCAACTGCCCGAGGGTGTATCGCGCGATGACCATGTGGAAGCTGTTGGATCCCAGGTCGATGGCGGCGAGCAGGTCGCCATCCTGCAGGGCGGGCGGTGTCGTGGAGGTATGCGGCATTTGCGAATGTTAGCCGAACGGTGGGTCGCGAAGTCACCGCGCGCCCTTCACATGGGCAGGCTGCGACGACCGGTCGCATCGAAGGGGCAGGCAATGACCGCGTACCGACCAACGGTCGGTACCTACAGACCCTGCAGCAAGGCCATCTGCGCCGCATGCGGCGGCTCGTCATGGCCCGGCGTGCACTTGATGTAGCCGCCGTCGGCCTGCAGCTCCCAGGCGTTGAGGTTGTCGTCGAGGTAGTTCTGCAGCACATCGCGGTAGACCTTGCGCGCCAGCTCCGGGTCCAGGATCGGGAAACAGGTCTCGACCCGGCGCAGCAGGTTGCGTTCCAGCCAGTCCGCGCTGGCGCAGAACAGCTCCGAGGCGCCGTCATTGCCGAACCAGTAGACCCGGCTGTGCTCCAGGAAACGGCCTACGATCGAGCGCACCCGGATGTTGTCCGAGACGCCGGGCACCCCGGGGCGCAGGGTGCAGGCGCCGCGCACGATCAGGTCGATCTGCACGCCGGCCTGCGAAGCGGCATACAGCGCGCGGATCATCTGCGGTTCGTTGAGGGCGTTCATCTTGGCGATGATCCGCCCGGGGCGCCCGCTCGCAGCCAGCCGCGTTTCGCGCTCGATCCGCTGCAGCAGGCCCGGGTGCAGGGTGAAGGGCGACTGCAGCAGGCGCTTGAGCTTCATCCGCGGGGCCAGCCCGGACAACTGCTGGAACAGCAGATGCACATCGTTGCCGATGTCCGCATCGGCGGTGATCAGGCTCAGGTCGGTATACGCGCGTGCGGTGCCGCTGTGATAGTTGCCGGTACCCAGGTGGACATAGCGGCGCAGCTTGCGGCCTTCGCGGCGCACGATCAGCAGCATCTTGGCGTGGGTCTTGAACCCGACCACGCCGTAGACGACCTGCACGCCGGCTTCCTGCAGACGGTCGGCGAGGCCGAGGTTGGCCTCCTCATCGAAGCGCGCGCGCAGCTCGACCACCACGGTGACGTCCTTGCCGTTGCGGGCCGCCTGGATCAGCGCGTCCACGATCAGCGAGTCCTTGCCGGTGCGGTACAGCGTCTGCTTGATCGCCAGCACGTTGGGGTCGACGGCGGCCTGCTTGATCACATCCAGCACCGCGGTGAACGCATCGAAGGGATGGTGCAGCAGCACGTCCCGGCGCGCGACGATCTCGAAGATCCCGTCGCTGTCGCGCAGCGTGCGCGGGCTCAGGGCGGGGTACTTCAGTTCCGGCCGCTGGATCACGTCGTACAGCTGGATCACGCGGTTGAGGTTGACCGGGCCGTCGATACGGTAGACCGCGTTTTCGGTCAGCCCGAAGTTCTGCAGCAGGGTGCGCACGATGTCGCGCGGGCAGTCCTGCGCGATCTCCAGCCGGACCGCCGGGCGGTAGCCACGGTCGACCAGTTCATCGCGCAACGCCAGGGCGAGGTTCTCGACCTCTTCCTCGTCCACCACCAGCTCGGAATTGCGGGTCACGCGGAACTGGTAGGCCCCCTGGACTTCCATGCCCGGGAACATCTCATCGACGAAGGTCGACAGCACCGAGGACAGGAACACGAAGGTCTGCGGGCCGCCGAGTTGCTCCGGCAGCTGGATGATGCGCGGCAGCGAGCGCGGTGCACGCACGATCGCCAGGTGCCCGGCGCGGCCAAACGCGTCGGTGCCCTTGAGCACCACCACGATGTTCAGCGATTTGTTGAGGATCTTCGGGAACGGGTGCGAGGGATCCAGGCCGAGCGGGGACAGCACCGGCATGATCTCGTTGCGGAAATACGCGCGCAGCCAGCGTTTCTGGCGGTGGTTCCAGGAGTGCCGGCCGAGTACGTCGATGCCTGCCTCGTGCAGCGCCGGGCGCAGCGTTTCGTTCCAGCAGCGGTACTGCTGGTCCACCAGCTGTGCGGCGCGGTCGTGGATCGCATTGAGGATCGCCTGCGGCGTCATGCCATCCGGCGCCGGCGGCAGGCCGAACTCCTGCGCATGGCGCACGGCGGCCGCGCGGATCTCGAAGAACTCGTCCAGGTTGGTGCAGGAGATGCACATGAAGCGCAGGCGCTCCAGCAGCGGCACCTGCGGGTCCATGGCCTGGGCCAGCACGCGGAAATTGAAATCCAGCTGCGACAGTTCACGGTTGATGTACAGCGCCGGGTCGCGCAGCAGATCGCCGTCCACGGGTACGGCGACGGGAACAGGAGTACTCATGCGGAAAAGTCTTCGGCGGAAGGAAGGGAGGCGACCTCGGAGCGCGCACGCACCTGGTCGGCATCGAAATGGCAGGAGAACGTGCTGCCCTTGCCGACTTCGCTCTGGATGTCCAGGCGGGCATGGTGCAGCCCCAGAATGTGTTTGACGATCGACAGCCCCAGGCCGGTGCCGCCGCTCTCGCGCGAGCGGCTGCTGGACACCCGGTAGAAGCGTTCGGTCAGGCGCGGCAGATGGTTGGCCGGGATGCCGTAGCCGGTGTCACGCACCGACAGCACCACGCCATCCCCTTCGCGGGCGAACTCCACTTCCACGCGGCCACCGGCCGGGGTGTAGCGCACGGCATTGGTGACCAGGTTGGAGAACGCGCTGTGCAGTTCCTTGTTGGAGCCCTGCAGGTCCACTCCGGCCGTATCGATGATGCTGATCTGGTGGCGGCCCTGGCTGTGCGCTTCGGCTTCACGGCGCAGCGTGGCCAGCATCGGCGTCATCGCCACGGCCTCAGCTTCGGTGTGCTCCTGCGATTCCAGCCGCGACAGGGTGAGCAGGTCTTCGACCAGCTGCGCCATGCGCTGGGACTGCTTGCGCATTTCCTCCAGCATCGGGCCGGTGCCGGGGAAGTCCTCCGGGTCCATCATGTCCAGGTAGCCATGCACCACGGTCAGTGGCGTGCGCAGTTCATGCGAAACGTTGGCCACGAAGTCGCGGCGGACCTGTTCCAGCCGCAGCAGCTTGCTGACGTCTCGCGCGATCAGCAGCCAGTAGTCCGGCGAGTAGGGAATCAGGCGCAGGTTGAGGCGGATCGCCGGATCGACCGGCGAGGGCACGTCCAGGATGGGTTCGGCATTGCGGCCACCGGCCAGCCAGTGGGCCAGCGGCATCGGCTGCAGGCGTTCGACCAGCGCCTCGCCGAGATCGCCTGGATGATGCAGGCCGAGCAGCGAGGTGGCCGCTTCGTTGAACCACTGCACGCGCTGGCTGTTGCGGTCCACCACCACCACGGCATCGGGCAGTGCCGCGGCGGCGGCGCGATAACTGCGCAGCATGTCGAGCAGGCGGCGCTTGCGTGTGCGCATTTCCCACTGATTGCGGTAGAGCAGGCGGTCCAGCTCGTTCCACACGCCGGTGCCGTCGCCCATGTCCCAGCGATGGCGCGCGGTGAGCCCACGCAGCACCCGGCGCAGGCGCCAGTAATGCCAGGCCAGCGCGCCGATGGAGGCCAGTGCGATGCACATCCACACATGTCCCACTGCCAGGCCCAGCAAGCCGGCCGCGAGCAGCAGGGCGGCGAGGGTGGCCAGCGTTTTCAACCAGGCAGAACGGATGTGGCGCGGCATTGCGGTCTCGCAGAAGGTGCGGTCCTCGGACTCGATCCAAGGTTATAGCAGGAGTGGCCGGAACCAGGCATGCGCGCCAGGTCCCGGCCCGACGAGACTCAGGTCGAGGTCGAGAACCGGTAGCCGGCGCCGCGCACGGTCTGCACCATGTTCTCCGCGCCGAACGGCTCCAGCGTCTTGCGCAGGCGGCGGATGTGCACATCGATGGTGCGCTCCTCCACGTACACGCTGCCGCCCCACACGTGATCCAGCAGCTGGGCACGGGTGTACACGCGCTCAGGGTGGGTCATGAAGAAATGCAGCAGCCGGTATTCGGTCGGACCGATCGGCACCGGCTGATCGCCGGCGAAGACGCGGTGCGCGGCGCCGTCGATGCGGATCGTGCCGACCGCCACGCTGCCGTCTTCGTCATCGTCGCGGGCACGGCGCATGACCGCACGGATGCGGGCCAGCAGTTCGCGCGCCGAGAACGGCTTGACCACGTAGTCGTCGACACCGGCCTCCAGGCCACCGACGCGGTCGTTCTCTTCCCCGCGCGCGGTCAGCATGATGATCGGCACCTCGCGGGTGAGGGCTTCTTTGCGCCAGCGCCGGGCCAGGTCCAGGCCGCTGGTGCCCGGAAGCATCCAGTCCAGCAGGATCAGGTCCGGAACGCGGTCGGCGATGGCGGTCTGCGCCTCGCGGGCGTCGCCGGCATGGATCGGGTCATAGTCGCCCTTGCGCAGGGCAAAGGCGACCATTTCGCGGATCGCGGGTTCGTCATCGACGATCAGGATGCGTTTCTGCACGTGCCCACCGTATTGCTCATCAGATCGGGATTGAGCCCAGTAGACTACGGTTTCATGACAGGTTTGTGACGAGGGGGCCGTTCCCGTCGTTGACCGCCATCCCACCGTCATCCCGACCCCTTGAACGGCGCCTCAGCGGCGGTCCAGTTCCGGGTCGTCGATGCCTTGGCGGCGCATTTCCAGCACGGTCGGGGTGATGCTCTCGATCCGGGCATCGACCCGGGCCCGGCCCACGTAGTCCAGATCCGGTTGCCGCTTCAGGGCCTGCAGCTGGATCAGGGCCTGCTCCGGCCGGCCGCTGAGGAAGGCCGCCTCGGCATAGGCCTCGCTGGCCCGGGTGGTATCCCCGGCCAATTCGCTGGCGCGGGCGAAGCGCTGCTGGAAGACCGGATCATTGCCGCTTTGCGACAGCATCGGGCGCAGCATCGCCTGCGCGCGCTGGCCGGCCTCGCGCCCGCCCTGTTCATTGAGGATGGTGGCGTAGGTCAACGCGACCGGGCGGCTGCCGGGGTGCTGGCGCATCAGGGTCTCGAAACGGGCGTTGGCCTGGGCCTGCTGGCCGCTGCGCGACTCCGCCTCGCCCAGCGCCAGTGCCACCCAGACGTTGTCCGGGTGGTCGCGCAGCAGCTCGGCCAGGTCGCGGCTGGCCTGCGCGGCGGCACTGTTGCGCAGCCGGCCCAGGGCCAGCCCGTAGCGCTGTGGTTCGGTCAGCCCGTTCTTCTGCGCGCGCTGCAGGCTTTCGTATTCGCGGATGACATCGCCCGGGGTGTCGGCGCTGAGCACCCGCAGCCGCTCGCGCGCCCATTCGAACTGACCGGTGCTGCCGCGGCTGAGCGAGTTGACCGAAATCTGCATCGAGGCCGGCAGCAACGGGTTGCTCCGCCGCACCAGCGGATCGGACAACGCCGGGTCGGACGGGTTCACCCGTTCCTGCCGGACGCCGCCGGGCACCTCGGTGGTCAGCAGCACCGTGTCTTTCTTCATCTGTTCGGCGCGGGCCTTGGCCTCGCTGATGCGGGTGGTGGTGACCGGGTGGGTCTGCAGGAAGTCCGGGACGCTGTAGCCCCCCTGGTTGCCACGCATCGAGGCGGACATGCGCTCGAAGAAGCCGGCCATGGCATCCACGTCATAGCCGCTGCGGGCCAGGGTGCGGATGCCCAGGCGGTCGGCCTCGGATTCGTTGGAGCGGGTGTAATTGATCTGGCGCTGCTGCATCAGCCCCATGCCCGAAGTGATCGCGGCCATGGTGGCGTCACCGGAGGAGTTGCCGCCGGCCTGCTGCGCGGCCACGATCGCGGCAAGCATGCCGAGCAGGATCGGGATCTGGTCGCGCTGTGCGCGCTCGACGCCGCGCAGCACGTGCTGCTGGGTGACGTGGGCGATTTCGTGGGACAGCACCGCGGCGACCTCGTCCTCGCGCTCGGCGGTCAGTACCAGGCCCGCATTGACCCCGATGTAACCGCCCAGGGTCGCGAAGGCATTGATCTGCCGGTCCTTGAGCATGAAGAAGGTGTAGGACTGGCGTGGCTGGGCGCTGTTGGAGCCCAGCCGGGCGCCCATGGTCTGCAGCCAGTCATCGACCAGCGGGTCATCGAGCAGGTACCCATAGTTGCGCAGTTCGCGCAGCATCATCCCGCCGTATTCGGCCTGCCGTGCCGGGGTCAGCAGCTCGCCGGCCGAAGAACCGATGTCCGGCAGCTTGCTTTCCTGGGCCCCGGCCAGCGGTACGGCCAGGGCCAGGGTCAAGGCGGCAGAGAGCAGCAGAGGGCGCAAACGGAGCTCCTGGGGGAAGGCGGACGACAGCGTGACAGGGCCAGTGCAACCTGCAGTTAAACCACAGTGTTGCGACGGTGACGTGGAAAATCCAGCGGACCGCTACCATATACAGACCAACGTTCCGCTGTGGAGTTTCCCGTGAGCCAAGATGCTGTTTCCACCCCCGGTGGCGCTCCCGCCATCACCATCTACTCGACCGCGGTGTGCCCGTACTGCGTGGCCGCCAAGAACTTCCTGAAGAGCAAGGGCCGCGACTGGACGGAGGTCCGGATCGACCTGGACCCTGTCGAGCGCGAGAAGATGATGGCCAAGACCCGCCGCACCAGCGTGCCGCAGATCTTCGTCGGCGAGGTCCATGTGGGCGGCTACGACGACATGATGGCGCTGCACCGTGCTGGCAAGCTGGAGCCGTTGCTGGCCGGGCAGGACCCGGCATGAGCGCGGCCGACGACGGCAGCAAGGACCGTATCGCCGAATTCACCGAGTTCCGCCAGCGCATGAATCAGCGCATCCTGGGCGAACCCAACCAGGTCGTGCGCCGCTTCTTCGCGCTGGACACCCAGACCTACCAGGCCGGCGCGCTGGATGTGAAGACCAAGGAGCTGCTGGGCCTGGTCGCCTCGATGGTGCTGCGCTGCGATGACTGCATCAGCTACCACGTGGCCCAGTGCAAGGACGCCGGCGTGACCCGTGAGGAGTTCTTCGAGACCTTCTCGGTCGGCCTGGTGGTCGGCGGCTCGATCGTGATCCCGCACCTGCGCCGCGCGGTCGATTTCCTGGACCAGCTCGAAGGCGGCGCCGAAGCGCCGGCCGTTCACGAGCATTGAGGTCGGGGCCGACCCGGCCCCACCGAGGTAGAGCCGACCGTTGGTCGGCTGCTTGGGCGCCCCGACGATATCGGCGCCCGGCAGTGCGCTGTTCATGTTCTAGATCCCGTTCCACCGACCAACGGTCGGTGGCTACCCCGTCGTTCAGCCCACCCCTGGTTGCCGGCCAGCGGCCGGCACTACCGATCGCGTGTCTTGAGCACAGCCCCCTTCTGTTGATGGCGGCGCGCCAACGGCGCGGGGAGAGGGGGAATGCGCGGGCAATGCTGCCTTGCCCGCCTAAGACCAATGGCCCATTTGGGGTCCATCGGGCGGGTAAGGCATAATTGCCGATGAAACTTCCCTTGCGCCCGCGCTTCGCGCACCTCACGGATGGCGCTCCCCCCTCGGTTCGGAATACACATCAATGACGCAGAAAATCACGGTCATCCGCGGTGACGGCATCGGCCCGGAGATCATGGACGCTACCCTGTTCGTGCTCGGCAAGCTGGACACCGGCTTTGAATATGAAGACGCCGACGCGGGCCTGGTCGCGCTGGAGAAGCACGGCGATCTGATGCCGGCGGCCACGCTGGAATCGATCGCACGCAACAAGATCGCGCTGAAGAGCCCGCTGACCACGCCGGTCGGTGGTGGCTTCACCTCGATCAACGTCAGCCTGCGTCGCCACTTCGACCTGTACGCCAACGTGCGTCCGGCGGTGTCCTTCCCGAACACCAAGTCGCGTTTCGGCGACGGCGTGGACCTGATCACCGTCCGTGAGAACACCGAAGGCGCGTACCTGGCCGAAGGCCAGGAAGTGTCGGCCGATGGCGAGACCGCCTTCTCCGGCACCCGCATCACCCGCAAGGGCTCCGAGCGCATCGTGCGCTACGCCTTCGAGCTGGCCCGCAGCACCGGCCGCAAGAAGGTCACCGCCGTGCACAAGGCCAACATCATCAAGTCGACCTCGGGCCTGTTCCTGGCCGTGGCGCGTGAAGTGGCCGCCAAGTACCCGGACATCGAGTTCCAGGAAATGATCGTCGACAACTGCTGCATGCAGCTGGTGATGCGTCCGGAACAGTTCGATGTGATCGTGACCACCAACCTGTTCGGCGACATCATCTCCGACCTGTGTGCCGGTCTGGTCGGCGGCCTGGGCCTGGCCCCGGGCGCCAACATCGGTGAGAACGCGGCGATCTTCGAAGCCGTGCACGGCACCGCGCCGGACATCGCCGGCCAGGGCAAGGCCAATCCGTGCGCGCTGCTGCTGGCCGCCGCACAGATGCTGGACCATGTCGGCCAGGTCGACAACGCCGAGCGCCTGCGCAAGGCCATCGTGGCCACGCTGGAAGCCAAGGACTCGCTGACCGGCGACCTGGGTGGCACCGGCAACACCATGGGCTTCGCCCAGGCCATCGCCAGCCGCCTGTAAGCGGCCGGCGCTCTTGCTGGGTGCTGTCCCAGGCGGTAGCCAGGCAACGCTGCGCATTGTTGAAGACGGGCCGTCCTTGTACGGCCCGTCTGCGTTTTAAAGTGCGGCTTTTCACCGACAGGATTTTTGCAGATGCCTGATGCGGCTGTGTGGGTGGTGGCGGCTGTTGCCGTCTATGCGATTGGCGTAGGCATCTACTTCGTCTTCTGCTGGCCCTGGTCCCGTTCGCAGCGCGCGTTGCGTCGCCTGCGGACGCATGGGGTCTCCATCCGCAACCTGCGGCACAGCGAAGCGCGCGCGCTGCAGTTGATCGAATATCCGGCGGGGGCGCCGGTGTACCGGCTGGAGGGCGCCTGCGCGGAGTTCATCATCAGGGGCAAGAATGGGGCAGCGCATGTGCAGACCCTCGCAGGGGTGCCGGTGAAGTACCCGGCGGGCCTGGAACGTGCCGTGCGCGCTGGCAGCAACGCTGCCGACGTGGTGCCAGGGCGAAAGGACGCGGTGATCGTGCGGCTCAATGGCGTCACGCTGGCGTCGTCGAGTCGAGCCCTGCGCGGCTGATCGTTTACGGGCGCCCCAACGAAAAGCAGTCGCGCCTGGCGCGACTCCACACGAACGGTCGGTTCGAAATCTGCACAGATCATGTGTCAATCCATGGCTGGTTCGTGCGCCATCCGCCTCGCATCCTGTGCCCACTTTCCATCGCACAGGAGTCGTCCCATGAACCTCACGGCCTTCGGCCTGGCCAGCCTGATCGGCATGGCTGCCACCGCTCCGGTTGTTGCCGCTGAACCGTCCCATCCCACCATCCGCCACATGGCGGGTGCCCCGGTGCCCGCCTCGCTCGACGCAGCGAAGACCGCGGTGCTGGTGATCGACTTCCAGAACGAATACTTCGATGCCCGTGCCGCGCCAGGTTTCGCCGGCGGCCGCATGGTCATTCCCGACGGCATGGCCGCACTGCGCCAGACCCGCCGCGTGGTCGACTTCGCCGATGCCCACGGCATCCGCGTCATCCACGTGCAGCATGTGCTGCCGGCGGGCGCGCCGCTGTTCGCGCAGGGGAGTGTCAACGTCGCCTTCCATCGCGACATGCAGCCGCGCAGTGGCGAAACCGTCATCCAGAAGGACAACGTCAGTGTGTTCGCCGGCGCCTCGGCTGCGGCGCTGGATACGGTGCTCAAGCAGGCCGGCATCGACACGTTGATCATCACCGGCCTGCAGACCCATGCCTGCGTCGTCGGGGCCGCCCGCGACGCGGCTGCCGCGCCGCGCGGCTACCGTGTCCTCGTGGCGTCCGATGCCAGCGCCAGTCGCGACCTCGACCTGGCCGACGGCACGCGCATCGGCCACCGCGCACTGCACGAGGCGTCCCTGGCGCAGATCGAGGATGCGTTCGGCGATGTCATGGCCACCGACGCGATCCTGGCCCTGCCGGTCCGCGAGGCGGGCAAGGGCGCTTGATAAGCTGGCCAGGCCCGCATCCGGCGGGTCCTGCCACTCGCCTGGAGCTGACTGCCGATGGATCACTTCGCCGCCCTGCGCGCGCTGCGCGCCATCGTCGAGGCCGGCAGCTTCAGTGCGGCCGCAGAGCGGCAGGGAACCACCCACTCCTCCCTGTCGCGGCAACTGCGGCAGCTGGAAGAGCACCTGCAGGTCCGGTTGCTCGATCGCACCACCCGGCGGCTGTCGCTGACCGAGGCCGGGCGCGACTATTACCGCGATGCCGTAGCCCTGCTTGAGCGGCTGGAGCTGGCCGACGACCGCGCCCGCGCGGGCCAGGCAGCGCCGAGCGGGCGCCTGCGCATCAGCGTGCCGCAGGTGGTGGCCAGCCAGGAATTGCCGCAGTGGCTGCCGGGGTTCCTGGCCCGCTATCCGCAGGTAAGCCTGGATCTGTCGGCCAACGACCAGCTGGTGGACGTGGTCGGCGGTGGCTTCGACATGGCGCTTCGCATTGCCGCCAGCCTGCCTGACAGCCAACTGGTGGCCCGCGAGCTGGCGTGCTGCCCGCGCATCCTGGTGGCCGCACCGGCTTACCTGGCCCGGCACGCCCTGCCGCGCCAGGTGGCGGACCTTCCGGCGCACACGCTGCTGGCGTTCCAGCCCGGCGCGGCCAGTACCGCTTGGCACCTGCAGGGCCCGCGGGGCGCGCAGGCCAGCGTGGAGGCCGGCCAACGGCTGCGCGTGGACGCCACGCCCGCCCTCTATGCCGCAGTGCGGGCCGGCATGGGTATCAGCCTGTTCACCGCGTTGACCGTGCAGGACGATCTGCGCGCCGGTCGCCTGATCCATGTGTTGCCCGGCTGGCATGCCGGGCAGCGCCGCTACTTCGCGCTGTATCCGCACGCACGTTCGCTGGCGCCAAAGGTGCGCGCGCTGGTGGAGCATCTGGCCGCGCATTACGCAGGGCAAGCCGGCGCGGCGGCCTAGTACCCTGCCAGGCGCTCCGGCCGGGGCTTGCCGGGGCGCCATGCGGGCGCATGAAAAAGGGCGCCCGAAGGCGCCCCTGATGCTTGCCTGGCCAGTGGCTCAGCGCTGCTGGATCTTGGAGAGCAGGCGCAGGAATTCCACGTACAACCACACCAGCGTGACCATCAGGCCGAACGCGCCGTACCACTCCATGTACTTCGGGGCGTGTGCGGCGGCACCGGTTTCGATGAAGTCGAAATCCAGCATCAGGTTCAGCGCGGCCACCGCCACCACGAACAGGCTGAAGGCGATGCCCAGCAGGCTGGCATCGTGGATCACCGGCACGTTGATGTTGAAGAAGCTCAGCACGAAGGAGGCCAGGTACACCAGCGCGATGCCACCGGTGGCGGCGAACACGCCCATCTTGAACTTCTCGGTGACCTTGATCACGCCACTGCGGTACAGCATCAGCAGCGCGAACAGGGTGCCGAAGGTCAGCAGCACCGCCTGGAACACGATGCCTGGGAACTTCATGTTGAACACGGCCGAGATCGCACCGAGGAAGAAGCCTTCCACCAGGGCATACATCGGCGCAGTGACGGGCGACCATTCCTTCTTGAACACGGTGACGAGTGCCAGGATCAGCCCGCCCACCGCGCCGCCGATGGTGTACATCATCGCGCTGGAGGACACCTGCCCATAGGCATCTACCGACTGGCTCCACGCGAACGCGGCCGTCAGCACGGTGAGCAGCAACAGGATGCCGGTCTTGTTGACGGTGCCGTTGATGGTCATCGCCTGGTCGGGGCGGGCCACGACCGAGCCGCTGGCCAGGTCGAGGAAGGTCGACTCGGAAAGTGCGGGATTGCCGCTGCGCATTGCCAATCTCCTTGATGGGGTAGGGGGCTGGCCATCCGGCCACTGACCCGAGCATAGCCGAAGCGACCCTCGCCAATGGCGACAGGTGAATTGATGTGTGAAAACCGTTGACAGATGCCACGCCGATTCCCACAATAGGCGGCTCTTTCGGGGGGAACCCCGGAGGGAAACAAACCGCCGGGGTATAGCGCAGTCTGGTAGCGCGCCTGCTTTGGGAGCAGGATGTCGGGGGTTCGAATCCCTCTACCCCGACCAAGCCCGCTGCTCAAACCGGGATTGGAATGCGACAATCCGGATCGAGCGCCCGTAGCTCAACTGGATAGAGCACCGGCCTTCTAAGCCGGCGGTTACAGGTTCGATTCCTGTCGGGCGCGCCATTCGGTGCAAGCGGTAGGAAGCAAGGTTTTCAGTGGTGGCTGTAGCTCAGTTGGTTAGAGTTCCGGATTGTGATTCCGGTGGTCGGGGGTTCGAGTCCCCTCAGCCACCCCACTGATTCAAACTGGTTCATCGAAAGTGAACCAGGGTTGCAAAAGGCAGCACACACGCTACAATGTGCGCCTAAGTTTTTCAGGGCTGTTAGCTCAGTTGGTAGAGCAGTTGACTCTTAATCAATAGGTCCAAGGTTCGAATCCTTGACAGCCCACCAAGACAGAAGCCATCGGGTCCGCCCGGTGGCTTTTTTCTTGTTGGCGACACGTTGAACCGGTGGCGCATTGGCGGTCCACCGCCGCCATTGGCCATCCATTCAAATAAAACGCTTGCGTCGCGCGCAGGAAACCCTGCATAATTCGCCTCCCGATTTTCGGGCTGTTAGCTCAGTTGGTAGAGCAGTTGACTCTTAATCAATAGGTCCAAGGTTCGAATCCTTGACAGCCCACCAAGACAGAAGCCGCCTGGTCCGCCAGGCGGCTTTTTTCTTTTCCGGGCGTGCGTATCTGAAAGCCTCCTGAAACCGGGGTCGAACGCGACACGCAGCGTTTCCAAGCTGCGCGACAGCGCACGGATCGCAACCGGCAATCAGGTTCCACTCGACGGACCGCGCTTAGGCGCCCATCGAGGTACGCCCATCATGATTCTCCGGATCCTTGCCGCCGTGGCGTTGACCGCCTGCGCGGCCACGGCCGCCACGGCTGCCGAAACGCCCGCCCACGCATCGCTCGAGCCGGTCCTGGCCGGTTATGCCACGACCGTGATCCGCCACACTCTTCCTCCTGGCGGTTTCCAGCCGGCCAAGCCACTGCCCCGTGTCTCCATGCAGGATGCGCCCCAGGCCGAGGAACGCCAGGCGCTGGCGAAAGGGCCGCTGCTTCCCGGCGTGGCGCTGCCGGCGCGATAGCCGCTGATCCGCGGGTAGGGCACGCGCTTCACCTCGTTAAGCGACATGACGACCTTCCGCTTTCCGGCCCCGCCTGCAACAATGTGCGCCTGGGCTTTCAGGCTCGCGAAAGTGGCGGAATTGGTAGACGCCCTGGATTTAGGTTCCAGTGACTGAGAGGTCGTAGGGGTTCGAGTCCCCTCTTTCGCACCAATTGGCCGTGCCCGGATCGCCCTAAGCCTTTGAAAAATAAGCTGGCGACGGTTAGTAGTGCTATTGGATTCCCGACTTGGCAATTGATCCCTGTCTCGGAACGTCACCTAGTACGCTCGATGAGGCGGGGAGGCGGAATTGCTCCAGCGCGGACATCCCTTGCAGCGATTGCTCGGCGAGGACCTTGGCGTAAACCGAGGAGGTCGTCTGGATGTCGCGGTGACCCAGCCACTCCTGCACCAGCTTGATGTTGCCGGTCGCAAGCAGCAGGCGGGTCGCGCAGGAGTGGCGCAGCGCATGGGGCACGCACTCCTTCTCGTTAGCGAGATGTGTCCCCTTGATGGCCCACTGCCACATGCGGGTCGCCCTGGTCCGATTGAGCATTGAGAAGGGACCTTCGGCGGTGGTGCCGTGGGCCTCCCTCCGACGCCGCAGGACCTCCGCCACGCGGGCGGTGCAGGGTAGGGTGCGGGGTCGCCCCTTCTTGAGCGTCTCGTGCCGCCAGAAGCGCACATGGAGGCGGCCGCTTTGCTCCACTACCTCAGACCAGCGGATGCCGATGGCCTGGCTCATGCGACAGCCCAAGTCAGCCAGGCAGATGAAGAGGTCGCGGTAGTCGGCACCATCGCGCACCCGAGGGTGTCCCCCGGCCGGTCCGTTCGGGAGGGTGTCCCAATCCAGCAGCCGCCGCAGGATCATTTCCTCGTCGTCCACCGTGAGGACGAAGGTGCGGGCGTTGTCGCGCTCGTCGGCCAGCCGGTACTCAGGCACCTCGCCCACGTAGCGCCCGGCCTTCCGCTCGCGTTTCAGTACCGCGAGGAGGCACTGCATCTTACGGTTGACGGTGGCGGGGGCCGCGCCCTCCTCGCGCATCCGCTTCGCCATGTTGTTCACGGCGGCCTGATCGATGGCGTTGACCGGCTGATCCGCTCCGAGATAGGCCTGGACCACCTTGCAGTTGATCTTGATGGTTTCCAAGGAGCGCTTGCCGCCCCAATGGTTCGGGTCGGCCAAGGCCTCATCCATCGCGGCCTTAAGGGTGCGCGCTCGGGCATTGGCCTTCGCCACTGCGAGCTGCGCGGAGCGCGTCTTGCCGCGGATGAGTTCGCGCAGCGCGTCCTCCGGGATCTCGGGGTCATCGCGCAGGGCGTCGAGGACCGATTGCTCTTTGCGCTCGGCTGCTACGCGGTCGCGGGTGCCGGTGGACAGGCGCACGCGCCGGTATCCGTCCTGCACGTCGAGCATGTAGTAGCGCTTATCGGGTGCGCCATCCTTAGGCGCTGTCCCTTTGAGGCGAAGGGCCATTTTTGTGTCTCCAGAAAAAGAAAAAGCCCGCACTAGGCGGGCCTCGGGTAACGCTGTGTTGTTCTTTACGCGGCGAACTTCGCCGCCATCTTCCGGCTGACTCTTTCGGCCAGCGAGGACAACCAATGCAGAGCCTTGGCGGTCGGGAAGATGAGGTTGCGCTTGCGATAGGCAGGGTCGGAACGCTGCTCAAGGAAGTCCGGTCCGGGTTCCCGATTGCGTTTGATCTGCGAGAGGTCGAGGACGTTACGGCTAACAGCCGAAGGAGAGAGGCCCCCAAGCGCCTTCTCCAAGTCCACCTGCTGAATGCCTGGCTCGTCTACCACTGTGAGCAAGGTCAGGATGCGAGTGGCTGTGATGTCCTCGTCGATCTCCTCTCGAAATGCTGACAGAGCGGTGGTCAAAATGACCGTCAGTTCTTTCTGGGAGAGATTCATGGCTTCTCAATTTCCTAGTGGGGATGGTTCCCCCGAGGGAGCCATCAGGTTCTATCTTCGCAACGCAACGTAAGGATTACAAGCCCGAGGCCAATATTGGTGGCATGTTTGCCGATCTTGTCGATCCAAAAGCCCCTTTGCCAAGGGGCAGGTCGGAAGTCGAGGTCGATGTCATATCCGAATGCTTTCACGTACTTGTCCAGGTACTACGCCCGCCTGCTGGGGGTCATCCAGACCCCCGCACGCGGCTCCGCAAAACACAGCCCATCCCCGGCTGCGCTCTCATTAAAAAGTTTAGAACTCAACGACTTAGTGCGGGCAGGACAAGCATCATCCCCAGGGTCACAAAGGCCCCAATCACGGCGACCAGAAAGAGCGCTTGCCCGGTCCGCACCAAGGCGAGCGCCATTCTCTTTTTCGCGTCTCTCATAGAGTGAGACTGCCTTCCTGGTCGTCCGAGGTGAAGGACGATGCCAGGTGGCACCGTCCATCGCTCGAAGTCCAACACCAGAGCAGGGCGCGACCGCAATAGTCTAGTACCACGGGAGAGATTGATCCCGGCTCAGGGAATGAACTATTCATGGTCTGTGGGGTTCCGTGAACCGTCCGGGGCGTCTTTGGGGACGGGGTAGGTGAGCGTCCAGCCGGTAGCCTCGGGGGCCATCGTGAACTGCACGCCGGTCCGCATCAGGCCGAGCATTGCCCGGATGGCGGCGCGGCGCTCCTCGTGGGTAAAGCGGATGGTTCTCATCATTGGCTGGCCTCATCAGGCTCGGTTTCGATCACGGTGGCGATCAGCTCCTCCTCAATGATCAAGAAGGGGCCGACCTGGCGGACCTTGAGGGAGGTAATGACGATCAGGGCGTTACGCATGTGTTCCGTCTCCATTAGGCAAGTGTTACAAATATAGAACGCTCTAGACCAGCAGTAGGACAATGGGCATAATGATGGTGCGTGACCGTCATCCCCCTGCCCGGTAACAAGGAAGATCGAATGGACGACCCCCATTTCTGGCTTTACGGCATAGGCCTCGTGCTCAACCTTTGGATATCGATTCCGAGGGTTCACAAGGCGTATCTCTACGTGCGGCGATTGCTGCGGCCCAAGAAGGGCTAGCGGTTCCAGAAGTAGAAGCCCGAGGCCTCGTAGGCATCGCCGCC
This sequence comes from Stenotrophomonas sp. RG-453, assembly GCF_033843685.1. NCBI lineage: Bacteria > Pseudomonadati > Pseudomonadota > Gammaproteobacteria > Lysobacterales > Lysobacteraceae > Stenotrophomonas > Stenotrophomonas sp. RG-453. Next base: position 468,484 of record NZ_JAMYED010000002.1, on the reverse strand, counting down.
AAGCATTAGGTCGCGGCCGTAGCTCTCGTAGTCGAAGTAGCGCGCCAGCTCGACGGGCACGTCTGCTAGGACGCCCTGTTCTTCGATCAAGTGCTCGGCGAAATCCGCCCAGGAATCGAACTGACCCGCGTAGGCGTCCCGGAAGTCGTCCACGGTGACGCCGTCGTGTTCGTGGTCTCGATAGGCGAGGAATGCCTCCCGCTCGGCATCGTCCAGCTCCTCCAGCGTCTCTACGAACTCGCACAGCTTGTCGAGGTCCGGATATTCGCCCCACGACGCGGGCAAGTCGTCGCAGTCGTGAACCGCCCACTCCTCGGCGCTGGGAACACTTCCGGCGCTATTACAGGTCGCGCAAGCAGCGTTGAATGCTGCGGCCTCGTTGTAGTGCGGCCCGCAATCGGGGCAGGGTACGCGCACGTTCGGGTGCGGCGACTCGCGCAGGATGCTGCTGATCTTCTCGCGCAACCCGTTGGCGTCCAGGCCTTCCAAGTCGATCCAGTCGCCGTGCTGTGCGCCGTTGTTATAGGAGGCCAGGCAGGCCACGTAGATTTGCATGGGATGCTCCAGGCATGAAAAAGCCCGCTCTAGGCGGGCGATTATGAGGAAGTGAAGCTGCTCGGTTGTTTTTAGTAACTTTTATATAATCGAAGTCACTTAACACAAGGCGGGAGAATGGCGATATTATTCGCGCGCCGACCAAGTTGGCGGCGTACAGAAAGTGATGGGTATTTAGCTATGAGCGATTTTACGGATTCAATTCAAAACGCCGGCGGCTTGCTGCTACTGGAGCCGCGCTCCGAGTTCGTGGCGGCGCATACGGCCTATGGTTCCATAAGCGAACTGCTTGTTGCCGCAGGCGTTGATGAGAACAATGAGGCGGAATTGATTGGCTTTGCGCGCGCGGGTGCAGACAATTTTATCCGGCAGGCTTCGTCGTTTGGGTCATGGCAGGAGTTTCTACACGCGGCCCTGGCCGACGCAGAGGAATATGCCCGCCACTAACTGAGTAGCCCGATTGGACTGCGTTTCCTAGTGCGCCCAATCGGGCTTGATGTTCAGCAGGTACGCGGCGGCGACTGCGCGGGCGGACTCTTCGTCAGCCACGTCGGCGATCCACCACCACCGATCTTTCCCTGCCCAGCGGTAGACGCCCCAATACTGCGCAGCGCACGGCGCGCACGGCTCGACGCTTCCCTCGAACTCTTGACGCGGCCCGTAGGAGACCGAGCGGTCGCCGATGGTCACCAGCTTGTCCCCGGCCGGGAGGGCCAGGTCGTTTTCTTCGTTGCTCATGTTGAACTCCGGACAGCAAAAAGCCGCCTCTCGGCGGCTTCGTGTGTGCCCCGCTGGGGGACTTAGAAGAAGTATTTGGCCAGACCGATAGCCGCGGCGAAGATGCCGGAACAGACCAGCATCGGATACCAGCGCGCCTCAGCGTTGATCTTGGCCGTTTCGGCGATCAGCTTGGCGATTTCAGCGTCCGTCTTGCGGGCGACACTGGCGTCCATTTGTGTACCTCGGCGGCTCATGCGGTTTGTCCTGAGTGTAGCGGAAGGGTAAGGCGGGCGGCGACAAGCGCGCCCAGCGTCGGGAAGAAGCCCACCACGCTACCGTTGCAGCGGAGGAGCCAGCGGCCGCGCTCGCGGCGACAAGTGAAGGTCATCGGGTGACCTCCACGCGCACCGTGGTGCGCTTCCGATCAATCAGCACGAAATGGCGTCGGCTTTCCTCGCCGGTCTCCCGGCTGATCGACTCGATCATCAAGCGACGCCAACGCCCGGCCGTGTAGACCTCCCAATGGGTCTTGATGGGGCCACGGCCATAGTGGTCGTCGGTGTGGGGTCTGGTCCGCGCGGGGCACCGCTCGGTCACCATCGACTCTCCAGCGCTTCCGTGCTGGACGTAGCAGTCAGTGAAGGGGACGAGGTCAGATTTCATGCGGCGCGCTCCAGTTCGGCGGTGATCCACTCGCGGGCGATGGCTTCGGCGGTGGCGAGTTCGGGGTCGGCTTCATCGGCCAATCGCGCTCCCAGCGGCTCGGCGATCTCGTACCCGAATACGCCGGGGAAGCCGTCCGGCTTGCACAGTTCATCGAACAGCCGATGCAGCATCCGGGCGACGTCGGTCAGGAACTCCCCGACCTCGATAGTCACCGGCACGCTCGCGCTGTGCCATCCGGCTCCCAGCAACGCGAGGTCGATGGGGTCGAAGTCGGTGCCCTTGATGGCGCGGTTGACGTCCTCGGCGAAACGCTCGGCCTGCTGCGGCGTCATGGCGGTGGCGGCCAGCTCCTCGTGATAGTGGCCGTCCCGGTGAAGGAAGACATTACGGGTGCCGTAGGTGCGCAGCTCAGTCATGGGCCACCTCCACGAACAGGAAGGCGGCGACGACGAACTCCTGCGCGCTCATCCAATCCAGCACCGACCGCGGCACGTCGATGTAGCTGCCGTCCCCCGTTCCGATCTCCTCGGTTTCCAGGGCGCAGAAGAAGGTCGCCGAGGAGTCGCGGGGGCCGTACAGCATTGCCGGGGTGCCAGCGCCGGGGTCATCCGGGAACACCTCGCGGCGGTCCAGCTCGATCCTCCATATCGGCGCATGGGGGCAGGTCAGGGTCTTGGTATCCATATTGGGCGGCTCCTGTCAGGCGATGAGGACGTGGGACTTGCGGGTGCGGCAGAAGGAAAAGACGTAGGCGCGTCCCAGCACGAAGACGCGGAGGAACGTGATGCCGCCTACGGTTTGCTTACGGATGCTCATGTGACCTCCGGGGATCAATTGCGATGCGGGGATGCAATAGGCACAGCTTTGGTGTCGCGGTCGGGGGCCTTGCGCTCCAGGTCATTCAGTCGCGCCCGGTGTTCCCGGATTGCCTTGCGGATGCAGCCCGCCACGAAGTAGTCGCGGGCGGTCATGCTGTAGTCGATGTGTTCCATCGTCGTTCTCTCAGTGAATCCGACCACCAAAAGCCCCAATCACCTAGGGCCTTTGGCGGTCAGACTCCACACGGTGTGTGTGTCGTCTAACCGTCGCCAGCTTCCGGGGTTTCTGTATGACTCGCCTCATGCGGGCCTAGGGGATCGCGTCGGGGCCTTGCGCCCCAGCTTGGGAGGAGTCGTTCAGTCCTCCCCGCTATCCCTAGGTTCCGCCGTCGTCGGCCAGTCCCCCGGTCACTCCCCACTCCTAGGTAGGGGACAACCTTCGCCAGTAACAGGCGTGTTCGCAGTAGGCGCTTTCCAGCACTCCACGGCCTGCGGGTCTCGGCACCATGCCGATCTGCAATCACCACCGGGGCAACCGGCGGGCGGCGTCCGTGCCGCATCTATCCATCCCTGTCTGTCCAGTGATCCCTCGAAGGGGATGCACCGGGTATACCTCTTGCCTAGCCTCGGACGCCTTTCGGTAGGTCCTCGGCGCTCCAGCGTTATCCCTATTGGCTCTATGGCGACCTATCCGTGTCGCGGCCAGCGGTGGAGCGTTTCAGCGTGGGGCTATCCTAGCCCGTCCATCCCGGTTTGTCAATCCCTCCCTGTAGTGGGATGGTCCAACTTGCCGAATCGCGTTGTTGCTGCGACGGGGACTAGATTAGATCAATCCCGGATGCGGTGTCAATCCCCTTTCGGCAAGAATGTTGGATGGGGTCTGAATCGGCCTGTATAGGGCAACACGCGCGCGCAAAGGGCAGGCGGTAGGTGTGGCCGTGGTGGGCGTAGGGCGGGCCGTGGTGGGCGTGTGGTGGGCGTAGGTAGGGCGGTGGTGTGCCGAGGTGTGCCCAGGGCGAAACGTGGACACGCTGGGGCCAGGTATCGACGAATCAAAAAGACAGATAGGGACAGACAGACGCGGATGGATCGCAGCGCGTGGCGGCGTTGAATGGCCGCTGATACCCTTGGTACTGGATACGTAATCCAGTGGTTTGCCTTTGTAATCAACGGGTTAGCGCTGGTGGTGACAGCGCAGGTGACGCGCGCGTTCTCTCAGGGTGCCGCTGGACGGCTTGGGGGCCTACGGGGGGTGAAGCGCGCGTTCCGAATCGTCATATACCCTAACGAAAATCTCTGACGAACATTCGAGCCATGACTAAAGGACGAGCCGCCTTTGTTCTTCTCCTGCTGCTCCAGGCGGCGACTGCGTTCTCGCGGGAACCAGTGAAGACGTCAATAGCGCGGCCTTACTTCGAGTGCGTGCGGGACGCCGCCGTTCGATACGCAGCAAAGGCTGAGGACGTCAATACGGTCATCCAGGCTGCGGAGGCATCTTGCCAGGAGGGGCACTTTGATCTTCTTGCGACGATCTTGGCCGAACATGCGATGAGAGGCACGCCAGGTGACCTAGAACAAGTAGGCAAGCGAACCTTGGACCTCATGGAGGCGGCATGGCGGCCAGACATCGTCAAGGCAATACTCGACGCTCGCTGACCTCAGTCCCTCGGGTCGGGGACAGCAGCCCGGCCACCGCGGCCCTTGGATACACGCCAGGCGATCATGGCGAGACCGGAGAAGCCCCACAGGACGCACAGAGGAACAGCCCAGGTCATCCCGTGGCCGTGCGCGTAGATCGCTATGAGGGGGTTGATCGGGGTCATGCCCGCGATCAGCAGGATCAGAAGGAGACGCTGCATGGTGGTGATCCGACAAGTGGGGACTCAGGTGGACGTAGGACACACCGTGAGTACATAGGACTATCCATAGTTATCCTTGTTGATGAATAACTATGAATAGTTCTACTAGGTAAACATATAGAAGAACTATAGATATACAGGGTAGCACGCCTGTCAAGAGGGTCTTCGACCTAGCGCCTCTGGCAGAATAGCTTTGCGCCATGGAGGCGCTACTAAAGGGGAAGGAAGATGAGCGAGGTAGATGGTTGGAATGTCTGTGTGATTGAAGGAGATATGTCGTCGGACAGCTCCGCGGATCAGTACCCCCAAGTCAACGTATGCCCATCGTGTATCAAGGAAAACCGCGGTAGCGAAGAGAGCGACCATATCGTGTCGATTGAAGGTCCTTACGATCCCAACTACGGCCCCGAATGCGGCCTCTGCGGGACTTCCCCGGAAGAGTAAAGAATGGGGGCGCTATCTTGCGCCCCCTTCCTTTGGTCTTACCGCCTGGGTTTCAGCCAGGTTCGACGTTGGGTGTCGTAAGTGCGAACCGGAGGTCCGCTGTAGAGGTCCGTGGTGCAGGCCAGGAGTACAGCCTCGGTGGCGGTCTTCCCATCCTTCATTCCGGCCAGAGCGATCGGTGCGCCACTACCGGCCACGAACAGGTCGCGGCGGACGTCACAGGCGAGACCATCCTCGCCGTAGTAGACCACGGGGGTCTCCCGCAGACCGACCACGAGGACAGAGTAGTCGCCCATCGAGAGGCGTTCGTCGCCAGCGGCGATCTCCCTGACCGCCTGCTGGATTTCCGAGGAAGTCCCCGCGCCGAACACGATCAGCTCCTTGCCGTCGTCGGTGGTCACCGCGTAGGACTTGTCCTCCTCGTAGCGGATGCCCCCGGCAGTCACCTGGCTGTCGATAGCAACCAGGCGACCGTCGTAGGCGAGGGTCGTCACGAGGCGATGTGTTCCTTCCAGAAGGTCTTCCCGAGCTGGCGGTCGGCGACGAAGATGCCCCACAGTTCGACCGCGAGGTCTCGCACGGTCTCCCATAGGCGCAGCGTCACGGTCACCGGGATGGCGAACAGGACGACGGCCACGACGTACCAGAAATAGGAGACGCGCACGGCGACGTCCAGGCGCGCTACGGCCTCGCGGGCACGCTGCGCTACGTGGGTATAGGCGGACGCGCAGGCGGCCCGCAGGCGAACGCACAGAGCGTCCACGGTGGTCTTGATGGTCACAGTTTGGAGTTCCAGAGATTGACCTCCGCTTCGCGGCGGTCGATGAGTCCTTGCAGGTCCTTGAGGACGCCCTTTACGCGGCCTTTGGTCCAGCGGCGGAGCTGCGCAGGAACGGAGGCGTAGTCGCCAGCGTTGAGCTTTCGCAGCAGAGTGGATGTGGCGAGATTGCCTTCGCCCAGGTTGAACACGAAGTCGATCAGAGCGGCTTCCTGCGGCGCGCTAAGGGGCACGCGGACGAGGCGGCGGACGGTGGTAGCGGCCGAGGCCAAGTCGGCCTCCAGCAGCTCCACAGCGCGTTGTTCGGTGATGCGCAAACCAGGCTTTACGTCACGGCCGGTGTGGCCGTAGCCGATGGTCCATTTGTCAGCGGGGCAGAGGTACGCCACCAGGCGCAGACCCTCCGACTTCATCGTCAGAGGGCGCGCGAGCTGGACAGCCTGGCTCATACCGGGGCGTAGGGATCGAGCTGGCCGCCAGTGACGGGAGCCGTGGGGGTACCGTCGATGTCGTTGTCGTCGTCATCGCGGTGGCGGAGGAACAGGTACAGCAGGGCAGCGGCCACGAGGGCCATCAGCCAGGCAGCAAGCGCGTGCGACATAGGGGGTCTCCTAGTACGTGTCGAGGTAGTTGGTGGGGTGGGGCGAGTTGCCCAGGACGGACCGGATGAAGTCGGCGTACTGCTGGTCCAGCAGCTCGGCGGCGTACCGCTTCTCTTCCTCGGTCACGTCGCGGCTCATCTGCTCGGCCCAATAGTTCACGGCCATTGCGAGCGCATCGAGGCGGTCGTCATGCCGGAGGGCACCGCGGTCGCGGGTGATGCGGGTGAGCTGGTAGAACAGTTGGTACTTCTGGTCGGACTTCTGGTCCGTGCGGAGCAACGACGCATCAACGACCAGACGATGCTGATTCAGCACCGGCTCCAGGATGTTGATGATTCGGTTCTCCTTCGAGGTGCCGTAGTGCTTCACTTCCTCGATAGGGCACGGATAGATGCGCTGCAGGACGGCCTTGAACAGCTTGGTGAACATGCCGTCGCCGAAGTTGGCTTCCAGCAGGATCACCGAGACCTTCTCGGCCCGTGCGATGTGCGCCAAAGTCTCCAAGGCTTCATCGTCGAAGCCCGCCTTGGTCGCCCCCGCGCGGCGCGCATAGAGCATCCCTCGCAGCATCGAGACCACCGCGTAGCCGGTCTCGTCGCCGCCGCGGCCGGACGGGTCGATTGCCATGACCTTGCCCGTGAACTCCTCCATATCCGGAGCGACGTACATGGGGCGGTACAGGCGGTCGCCAGTGAAGCCGACCGAGGGAATGTCCAGGGCGTATTCGTTGCCCGAGGACCACACGGTGCGGACCGGGGCGACCTCGCGGTCGATGTCCATGACCAGCAGGTCGGAGAGCTTGAGCGGGTAGCGCTCGCTGTCCGACAGGGTGGTGTCCAGCATGAACTGGAGCATGAAGCCAGAGCGGCCGTAGGACGCCTCTCGCTCCAGCAGGTCCTCATCGGAGAAGCGAACGGACTCCGCGTTCTTCCAGGCGAGGCGCTTGGGGTCAGAGTCAAACTGATCGGCCAACAGTGGAGCCAGGCGGTCGCCGTAGGTGGCCCGGTGCTTGGCGTCCTTGGGGAACCGAGCGGGCCAGATGCGGATTGCGTAGCCGCGCTCGGGCAGCTTGTTGTAGATCGACTCTTCGGTCTGCGGGGTGCCCAGGTAGACCACCTCGCCACCGGGCTTGAGGACCGCGTCGAACTCCTTGATGAGTTCGCCCAGCTTCTCGCGCTGCACGATGGTGAGTGAGTTCTTTGGCACCTCGACGTCGTCGGCCACGATGGTGTCCGCACGGGAGCCGGTGAGCTGACCGGTGATGCCCACGGACTTCACCGAGGGGGACTGATCGGGCAGCGCCGGGCCGACGTCGAACGCCAGGTTGGAGTTACGCTGGTCGCCGCGAGGCTTTAGGTGGTGCAGCTCGGGCAGCGTTTCGATGAGGCGCTTGACGAACACGGAGAACGAGTCAGCGCGCTCCTTGCTCGCCGAGACCACCATGATCTTGTGCTGGGGGTTCTTCCAGAGAAGCCAGCAGACGTAGGCCGCCGTTACCCAGGACTTCCCGACGCCGCGATACGCCATGATGATGCGACGTCGCGGCCCGGCTTGCAGGTATTCGCAGATGTCGTACTGGATCGGAGTGGGCGTGGGGAGGCCCAGCTCCTTCCAGACGTACCAGGCGAAGTTGCGGAAGTCCTCGAACGGATGGCGAACGTGGAGGCTGGTGATGCCCTCCACTTAGTTCAGTCGGCCATCCTGAGCGGGGTCGAACGGATACTGCGTCATCCTGTCTGCCACGCGGCCCATCGGCGAACCGGGGACCGCCACGGCAGACACGTCGTTGTCCTTGACGAACTGGCGGATGACGTTCAGCAGCGCCGCAGCGCCCTTCTCATTGGGGTCGATGTTGTCGAGGGCTTCCTCGAACACCTCGGCCAGCTTCGAGTGGACTGCGGCGATCTTGTCGATGGACGCGGCGCGGCTCACTTGGACACCACGCGATTGAACAGGGCCTCCAGGGCGGAGGCACCCAGGGACGACAGGATGCACGCGAGTGCAACCTGGGCGACGAAGGAAACGCCGGGGATGAGGATCACGATGGCACCTGCGGCAACGCCGGTAGCGCCGGAGAGAACTGCTCGGCCGCAAGCCTGCTTCCAGGTCAGCGGTTCGTTCGAGGTGAGCATCTTGGCGATGCCCACGATGAGGCCAGCGCCCGCGAGGGCACCGACCAGCTTGACTTCGTCGTGCATTGGTCTCTTGTGTGTGATTTGCGGTTACAGCGGCACGCCGAAGGAGTAGCTGTAGCTGCCGCTGACGGTGATGTTGGTGACGCCGTCAGTGACGACGACGGTGTATGTGCCGGACTTCTCCTGGTTGCGCCCGGTCGCACTGACGGTGATCGTGAGACCACTGTGCGAGATCGACGCGCCGCCAGTGACGGTGCGGGAGACAATCGAGTAGTTGCCCGTGCCGCCCGAACAGCTCACGGTGGCGCTGCGTGACACGGTGCCTTGCGTGGACTGCGCCCACTGGCCGGACAGCCAGCTGGTGATGGACGCCTGGAACGGAGTTGCCTTGACCGCGTTGTAGAACCACGACAGGTACATGATGCCGCCCGTGGGGACGTTGGCGTTGGCACCCACGTCAGGCACCAGTCCTGCGCCTCGGAAATATTGGTGCGCGTACACCGGGTAGCCGCCGCCGAACTCGGCGCGGATGGCCTCGAACGACAGCGCGCCGGAACCAGGGAGGGCCATTAGGCACCTCCCTCAAGCTCGGCGAGCCGCTTGCGCAGCGCCTGCACCTCGGCGATCAGGAGCGGCACAGCCTTGTCCCAAAGGATCGTCTTGATGCCGTTGTGCGCGGACTCGTGGACCATGTACGGCAGAACCTCCTCGACCTCCTGGGCAATCGCTCCGTACTCGTGCTTGGACGAATAGGTGAATCCAGGGTTCAGCTCGGCGATCTGCTCGTCGTTCCAGTCGAACTCCCGAACTTGGAACTTGGCGAAGAAGTCGTCCACCTTCGATTGCTCGATGGCGGTGACGTTCTCCTTGAGTCGTGCGTCCGAGGCATAGGCGATGATGTTGCTCTGACACTGCCAGTCGTTGCCGCTGTTTCGGAAGCAGGACCAGCCGAAGCTGTTGGAGGCCAGGAAGCCCAGGTTGTTGTCGTTGCAATGCAGCCAGTGGGACGTACCGTTGTCCGTGTCGTAGAACGTGATGGTCGGCGAGGTGCTTTCCAGACGGAGACCGCCATCGGTTCCACCAGCGCTGGCAATCAGGATGCCCTTGCCGTTGTAGGTGCGAACCCAGGTGCTGTCCTGCATGTGGATACCGCCGCCGTGAGCGTCGGAATACCAGCCGGTGCCTGCCTGCTGCGAGCGGAACCACCCAGCGCCCAGGTAGATTTGGTTGCCGACGTTGAGGCGTCCAGCAACAGCGGCAGTGCCATCGGTCTGTACCGAGAAGCGATCACCTGCCCCGGCCGCCCACAGACGGAGCGCGCTACCGGTGGCGTAGAGGTTCCACTCGGGACCGCCTGAGCGATCCTCGACGGCTAGGCAGGATGAATTACCCAGCGACTTGACGCCGCCCTTGACGGTGAGTGCGCCGTACTCGTCGCCGCCGATGGGGGCACCGTTGACGCTAACGCGCCCGTTCACGCCCAGCGCAGCGAGACCGCCAGTTACCGGAGTCTTCATGCTCAACAGGTTGTAGCCGTTGGCACCCGTCGAGTCGTAGGCGTACATCGCCAGCGAGCCATCACCTTCCAACACGTCCAACCAACGGGTTACCCCGTTCGACCAGCCACGCCCGATCAGACCTGTCTGGACGGCGAAGGTGCCGCCGAAGGCCGACACTCGGTGCGCCGACAGTGAGCCGATGACCGCAGCGGGTGCGTTGACGTTGACCACGGAGCCGCGCAGGCTCAGGGGCGCATACGCGGAGTTGACGCTGTTCACTGCGTCAATGGTGACGCCGCAGGAGCCTTCCTGGCGGATGAATGCCTGGTCGGTGCCTGCACCCGGCTGGATGCGCGCGGTGTTTGCGTAGAAGGTGCCTGCGCTCAGGTTCGTCACAGTGCCACCCGACTTGTCCAGCTTCGCGTCCAGGGCGGACTGGAGACCACTGACGCTGGCTACGGTGTGCGTATGGCCTACGTCGGTCTTCCCGTCCAGGGCCGATTGCAGCCCCGAGACGTTGGCGATGGTGTGCGTGTGCGACGACGCTGCCTTACCGTCGAGCGCGGTCTGGAGGCCGGTCACGTTGGCGATGGCGTGCGTGTGCGAAGCAGCAGCCTTACCATCAAGCGCCGCCTGGGTGGCAGCGCTGACCGGCTTGTCCAGGTCGGCGGTGTTGTCCACCTTGTCCAGACCCACCTGAGCCTTCGTGTGCGAGTGCGTGCTGGGCGGATAGGTCGTCGGCTTACCGGTGACGTGGGTGTTGAAGTCCACGTCGCTACGGGTCGCCAGTGCGCCCAAGCCGCCGATGTCGCCAGCGACGAGCGACACGTCGCCCTGCTTACCGGCAACGCTAGTCACCTGGTCGGTGTTGTCGATCTTCTCCCAGGCCGCGCCGTAGAGCGCCTGATCTCCGGGACGCCAGTGGATGTCACCGACCGTGCCCTCGCCGACCACCTTGTAGAAGTGGCCCTTCACCGGATTCGCCGGGAACTCGCCAGTGCTGGCATCCCACGACCCCATGTAGATCAGCGAGCCGGTAGCCGCAGCCTGAGCCTGGGCGGCCCAATGCTTCGCCGAGAACTCGCCCGGCGACACCTCGGTCCCCTGCGGCGCATTTGCGTACAGGTTCGCGGTGTCCCGTGCGGTCTCCGCAGCGGTCTTGGCGGACGATGCGGACTGCGCCGAGGATGACGCAGCGGATGCATAGCCCGACGCGGTGGACGAGTGGCCCGCCGCAGTGGTCGCCGAGCCAGCCGCCTCGCTCGCCTTGGTCGTCGCAATGGACGCCTGGGCTTCGGCGCGGTTGGCCTGGGCAGTTGCATCAGCGAACGCGGTGGCCGCATCGGAAGCGCTTTCGGCGGCCGCAGCAGCCGAGGCCGCAGCTTCGGTCGCATCGGCTTCCGCCAGGTCTGCCGTGTCGGTCACGTAGCCCAGGATGGTCTGTGCCTGATCGCGCGAGGTGGCCGCAGCGGTTGCCGCAGCCTGCGCATTGGTGCGCGCGGTGCCAGCCTCGGTGGACGAAGTGGCGGCGCTGGTGGCCGAGCCAGACGCAGCCAGGGCGGACGCGGCGGACTCCTCTGCCGCCGAGGATGCGGCGTAGGCAGATGCAGCCGCCTGGGTGGCGCTGTTGGCGGCAGCGGTGGCCTGCTGGTCCGCACGGGTTGCAGCATCGGCAGCAGCGACCGCCTCGTCGGCGATGTCTGCGGCAGACGCGGCAGCACGCACAGCGGACGCTTCTGATTCCTCTGCGGAGGCAGCGGACGCCTGTGCCGATTCCTCGGAAGCAGACGCCAGTGCCGTCGCGGTGGAGACCAGGTCGCGCACCTGCACGACCGAGCCGGTCAGCTCGTTGGTCAGCGTGCCTACATCCTTCTGGAGCTGCGGGAACGACGGGAGCGTGTAGTTGACGCCGAGGCCGTCCGTCACAACGACGGTGCCTTCCTCCTGCGTCAGCAGCGCGATCATCTGATTCTCGCGCCGATTCCAGCGGTCCACCAGCGTCGAGAGGCGGGTAGCCAGCTCGGAGTTGGAGACGTAGCCAGGGGTCGTACTCATGCGGTGATTGCGTTCTCTTGAGGGTTATCGAATGCCGAAGGCGAAGCCGCCAATCGACGTGATTAGGTAGTTCGGATAGGCCGGGGCGTCGTAGCCGTGGACCTGGGGCGGCGGGCTGGATGCACGGGCACGCACGCGGAACGCACGGGCACCACCAGTCCATGCACCGGACGCCGACAGCGTCACGCTCTGCTCGTAGGTGTAGAAGTCGGAGGCGGTGAACGAGTTCCCCGCGCCGTCCATTACGGAGATCAGCGCGTGGTACATCGGCGGCTCGTGCGAGGCGATGACCACCCACACGGAGTCGCGCAGCTCCTCCAGGATCACGTGCAGTCCGTAGACGCGACGGTTCGCGGTGACAGTGACCGACACGGAGGGCGTGTGCCCTTCGCCAGCCAGCACCGGAGCGCCAAGCCAGAACTCGTGGATTTGCACCCAATCGCCCAAGGGGATGAAGTTGTTGCCCGCCTGGTAGCAGAGGCTCGTCGCCCCGCTCCAGCCAACGCCGGTAGCGGATTGGAACTGGCCCACGATGTTCGGGGCGTTCACCTTGCCAGCGAACTTGGCGTTGCCGTAGCGGTCCACCCACATCACCGCGTTGTTCGCGGTCTTCCCACCGGAGCCAATCCACAGCGGCCACTCGCCGACGTTGGACATTTCAGCGCGGAACTCCAGGGCATTCACGACGTTGCCGTTGGCGTCGAGCGTGTGCGTCTTGAACGTACCGCCGTTGATCGTGCCCGCATTCGCGGTCAGCGCCGACAGCGAGTTCACCCTGATCTTGTCCGCAGTGATCGTCCCGTCCACCACCAGCGCACCCTGGATGCCCACAGTGGACACGCCACCAACAGTGCCGATGACGAAGGGGTAGCGGATGGCCGCCAGCGTGCCGCCCGAGGTGTACTGCGGGTGGACGAAGGCGAATCGGTCGGCGCTCACGATGAAGTCGCTGCCGGTTGCGGGGTTGGCCGACAGTGCGATACCGGCGACCACGGGGACACCGTTGACGGTGCCTGCGTTGATCTTGACCGAGTAGTTCGCCTGCCACTGCCCGTACATGCCAGCGTGTTCGCCAGCGACGACGTTGAAGCTCTGCTGGAGAGTTGCGAATGCGCCATCCTTGAACGCCTGCACCTGGGTGCTTGCGATGGACTGCGCCTGCTCTGCGGTGATCTTGGTGGACTGGAGCTGCTGCACCAGCGCGCCGGTTGGCGACGTGGTGTCGATGTCAGCTTTACGCCAGCTCGCGCCGTCCCAAACGTGCGTCAGATACGCGCCGGTCTGTCCGGTCTTGATCCAGAACGTCGGAACCTTGAAGCCGCCAGCGGGGGCCGTTGGCTGCGTCTCGGAGAAGATCGTCGGCGCGGTGGTCGTCTGGAGCGTGGACACCTGGGTTGCCAGGGCCTCGCGTGCTGACGCCTCGGTGTCGATGCGCTGCTCGAATGCAGCCGACACGGCGGACACTTGACCGTCGATCTCGTTGGCGATGCCCTGCGGCACGTTCGCGCCGTAGCTCGAAGCCATCTGCTGCCGGAATGCCGTGTTGGCACCCTCGGCGGTCGTAAGGGCTTCCGTGGATTCCAGCAGGCCAGCGATGTTGCCACCATGCTCGACCACGGCGGTCTCCAGGTCGGAGACTCGGGCCTTCGTTGCGTCAACCTCGGCCAGCACCGCAGTGCGTACCTGAGCGACGCTGTCCGCGATCTCGGCCCCCAAGCGCTGCTCGGTGGCCGCGCGGGCTTCCTCGGTCGTGCTTTCGACTTCGTCGATCCGCTGGTTGAGCGCTGCGGAGACGACCTCGCCGTTCGACACGATCTGAGCTTGCAGCTCGGTCAGCGCCTCCACGCGGGCGGAGGTCTCGTCGGCGATGGCCCGGTTGATCTCCAGGAACTGCGCCTGGTTGCTCTGCGTGGCGGTATCGACGCGGGCGAACAGGTCCACGATCTGCTGGGCGATGACGCGGTTGCCCTCGGTCAGCACGCCGATCTCCTCGGTGGCCGAGCTGATCTTGTCGCCATAGTCACGCTGCACGTCGAAGAACTCGTGCGAGCGCATGATCTCCTCCAGGATCGCCTCGGCGTTCATGTCGATCAAGTCGATGCGCGTCAGGAGGTCCTGGAGCGCAGGCGAGCGAAGAAGCTGCTCAATGATCGCATTGAGGTCCGAGTCACCACCGCCGTTGCCAGGGGTGCCACCGGGGAGACCGCCGCTGCCGAACTCCAGGAGTTCCTGGTGGGCATACAGCAGTTGGCGGAAGGACTTGGAGAGGTCCCTCGCCGGAAGGTTCGCGCCTTCCCGGTAGTTGACCAGGAGGGCGTCAATCGGCGTGAAGCGCCGGATGGTCACAGTGAATGGTGCTTGCAGCACGTCATCCTGCGACGGAATCTCGATGGTGTTGGCGTCTACCCACGAGACGGAGACAGCGCGGGCCGAGCCGGGTTCTCCGACATACGCCCGGACGTGATCGCGGGTGATGTACGGGAACGGCACGGTGAACCGCGTAGGGCCTCCCTCGTAGGTGAACATCACGAAGGAAAGGCCGCGCGATAGTTCGATCATGCGTCCTCAGAAAAGGTGAGGCCCCTTTCGGGGCCTCGGTGGTTAATCGTCAGTGCCGTCAGCGTTGTCGGGGAATTGCTCCTCGATCACCTTGTCGGCGAGGTTGCGTGCGCCTGTCATGTTGTTGAAGGCCCAAATCTTCCAGAAGTCCTGCATCTGCTTCTCGGTGATCTGCTCGTCGTCCTTGATGGCAGCGCCAATCATTCGACTGGAGCCATACACACGGTTTGCCAGGTCGAGCGTGGGGATGCCCATGATTCCGTTGGACAAGCCGGTCGAGCGGTTGTTGGAGAAGATAGGGTCGTTGCCGAGAGTGTCGGCCCACACGAAATCGGTGATCGACGGGATGGCCGTGGACCAGCTCGATTGGGCGATGCTGTTCTTGTAGAAGTTGGTGGTGGTGAGCTGCTTCTTTCGCTGCTCCTCATTGCCGATGGTGTTGATGTACGTGCGCGCCGCCCAGCCCATGCCAGCCGCCGACGCCGAAAGCGTGACCATCATGTAGGTCCGCCAATCGTCGTAGTGGTGGAACGAATTGAGGAAGTGGCGCGTGTAGCTGTTGACCATGAAGCTGCGGAACTGCGTGACCAGACGCCCCACGGTGGAGTGCATCAGCTCGATGGAATCCGATGCGTCGCCTTCGAGAACCTGGTGACGCGATACGCGGAACAGGAATGCAGCCATGCGCTCCCTGGTCTCGAACGAGACAGCGTTCGGGTCGATCTGGTCGATCTTGCGTTTACCCTTGAGGTAGCCGAACAGGTCAGCCTGGGCCTTCTCGTCGAGTCCCCAGGAACGCAGACGTGCCACCTCGGCCGTACTCAGCTTCTGGGCGTTCGCCATATCGAGCATCCGCAGCATCGTTGCCCGTCCGGCGATTCGCTGGAGCATGGTGTTCACAGGAGCCATGCCAGACATCACCGAAGTGACGTGGGAGGCACCGTTGAGGGCGTTGTCGAAGCCGACCCCGAACCGGTTGTTGCCGAACGTCGGCGGTGCGAGGGCGTCGTCGTCCATCCGCATGAAGGGAGGGTTACGCAGCCAGTCGGTGCCAGGTGCGAACAGCGACTCCATCACTCGGGCCTCCTTGGAGGTGAGCTTCCCGTCCGCACCGCGGATCAGGAACTCCTTGGCGGCCAGCGTGGAATCAACGAAGTTCCGCACGCCTGCGTGGGCGATGGTGGGGCCGAGTTCCGCGAACAGCGAGAAGCCGACCTGGTTCATCACGCGGGAGAAGTTCCAGTTACGGAGGGCGCGCGCATAGCGCGAACCCTTGGATGCTGGATCAAGTTCAGTGGAACGGCCGAAGGTGGATTTGATGCCGATGTCCACCATTCGCTCCAGGTCCTTCACGTCATCCCCGGCGCGCTTGGCGTCGAGCTTGAGGTTGGACTGGAAGCGGTCGAGCTGCGCCCGGTTACGGACGTTGAGCTTTGACGACAGTGCGGACCACCCGGTGACCTCACGGAGATACCGGGCCATGACCGACTCGACATCATTGTCGAAGAGGTCGCTCATCTTCACCTGGATCGCCTCGCCCGCCTCGTTGGTCAACGTGGTGGCGAAGTTCTCGTCCAGGTCGATTCGCTGCTTGGCGCGGGCGAGCTTGCTGGCCTCGTAGGTCTTGCGTTCGAGGTTGCCCATGATCTCCTGCATCCGCACAGGGGCGACGCCAGCTTCCGCCAGCATCTTCTCGATCTCCTCGACTGAGTCGGAATCGAGCGGCCGCACCAGCAGTGCGCCGCCATCCCCCTCGAAGTTCGCCTGGGCGCGCTTGAGGTAGCTATTGGAAACTGCGGACAGCAGCTCATCGTCGATCTCATCACCCTCGTCAGCGAGGGCGGCCCATGCCTTGCGCATGGCGGGCTTGACCAAACCGTCGCGGACCTGATCGAACGTCAGGCCCTTCTCGCCGAACAGGGATTGAAAGCCCTTCTCGCTCCAGTAGCGCGGCAGGTAGTTGGGGTTGTTCCGGATGTTGTCGAAGCCGTCGAGACCCGAATCCTGCGCGAGCTTGAGCGCATCGCGCATCGTCTGGCGGACGCCTTGGGCGGCCTTGATGGCTTCGGGGGAGACGTCGGTGTCGCCGCGGACAGCACGGCCGATCTCTTCGTTGAACTGGCGGCGCGCGCCGTAGTTCCACCAGTGGGTGCCGGTGCGGTCCTTGAAGTCCGCCCATGCCGCATTGGACGTGCCGCGCCATTCGGTCTCCAGGGTGCCGAGGTGGCGCTTGGAGAACTCGGTGGCGGATTCCTGCACGGCGATGGAGCGGTCGGTATAGCCGACGCCGTCGCGGAACAGGCCACGGCCCGCCTCGCGGACCAGCGTGGACTTGGCCTTACCCATGCGCGCCGCTAGGTCGCGGCGGATACTGGCGTAGGCGGGGGCGATGTGCGCGTTGGTGAGCGCCTTGTCGGCGAACTCGACCTCGCGGTCGGTTCCCTCGCGCAGCGGGGAGATACCGGGGGTACGGTCTTCGGGGAGGTTGGCGACACGGGCAGCGGACAGAGAGTCCTTGCCGAACGTGCTGGTTGCCAGCTCCTTGACTCGGGAGGGATCGACGTCACCGTCGTACAGCGCGCCGCGCCGCGCGCCCAGCGCACCAGCGAACGCGAAAGATGTGGCAGCGTTGAGAGCCAGGTCTTCGAGGTGCTGGGACGGGTCGTACTGCATGGATGCGCCCTGGACCACCGTGGTGACGGCCGCCGCCTGGAGGCCAGAGCGAGCCATGTTGGCGATACGTCCAGCCTTGGCGGCATAGCCGAGGCCACCGGAGGCGATGTCGATACCGGTGGCGACCGGGTCGGTGAGGCCCAGCGCGATGTTGCCGCCCAGGCCGAACTGCGCCAGGTCTTCGTCCGCCATCTGGTTCTGGAAGGCGATGCTCTCCAGGTAGCTCAGATGCTCGTCGGAGGTAGCCTTACCGAACAGCTCCCACTGCTCGGGACGGAGGCCCAGCGTTTCCCAGCGCTTACGCGCGTCGGTAGGAATGCGGTAGTCGGGGGTCGGCTCGAAACCGAGGGAGGTAACGAAGCGGTCGATGAAGCCGATGCCGCCTTTGACCTGCGCGGCACCGATACCGTCCCACACGGTCGTCTGGTCCTTCCGGCGCTGCGCTTCCTCTCGGGCTGCTTTGTTCTCGCGGACGGCATCCACGACGGACTGCTGGCGCGCAGGCGCGAGCTTGGTCTCGTCAGCGCCGGGAAGGTTCTCGAACATGCGGGTTATTTCCTCGTCAGGTACTCCAGAAAGTCCTCGGGGACTGCCGGGGTTGCGTTGGTAGGGGCGGGGGTTCCGAGCGTCTTGCTCAGGTCGTCCAGCGCGGGGGCGGTCCACACCGGCTTCTGTTGCTCCACGGCGGACGCCGGGAGGCCTGGCCGGGCAATCACAGCGGGTACTGGCTGATCGCTGCTGGTGGAGCGCTGCTGGCGCATACGGCGGGCGGTGTTGGCGAAGGAGTTTGCCTCCGCAGCCTGGCGTTGCTCGACGGCGTGCCGAGCGCGGTATTCGGCCAAGTCACCCTCCCAGCGCTTGTGCCCGGAAGCGATCATTGCCGGGGAGAACCCGATGGCGCGCTTGGTGTCCGGATCGGTCAGCGGGTAGCCGTCCTTGCCGACCACCTGCCACTGAGCGGGGTTGCGCGGATTCGGGACAACGCGGAGGTCGTCCACGTCCAGGTCCAGCTTCTTCGCAACGCTGCCTAGCAGCACCTCGGTAGCCTTCTCTGCACCCTTGGGCATACCGATGTTCGGCACGCGAGCGTTGTTGACCACCGTGTGCTGCGAGTCAAGGCGACCCACGGCGGCACGGATTGCGTCCTCGCCGGTGACGCCCGAGTTCATCGCAGCGAACCGTTCGGCCTCCTCGCGGATGCGGAGGATTTCGCGTGGGTTGCGCTGGTGACCATCGGCGGTCTCCAGGTACTCCTTGATCTTGTCCTTCCAGGCGTCGCTGACGACCTGGCGGGCTTCTTCTGCCTGCCGCTTGCCCTGACCGAAGGTCTGGACCGATTGCTCGAACGACAGGCCGATGTCCCGTGTGTTCCGGTAGTGGGCTTCCAGGATTCCAGCGGAGTCGCCCGAGGCCACACGAGAGGCGTACACCGGGTCAAATGCACGGAGCTGCGAGTACAGCGTGGTCGCAGCCTCGAACGCTTGCTTGTTGCTCGGGGTGGCGCGGTCGAGAATTGCGGAGAGCTGCGGGATCGGCACGCCAAGGTTGGCGTACTTGCGGATCAGCGCCCCGCGTTGTGCTTGCGGGGTGGCATCCCACTCCTTGCCTGCGGCTTTGCGAATCTCCGAGTCGGAGAACGAGTAGGCGTTGCCGCTTGCGATAGCCGCGCGGAGGGCTGCGTCCTTGTTGCGCTCCTTCGCCTCGGATTCCCAGCGGCGGAGCGTCTGCTCCTGCTGGGTGTTCCAATGACGACGGAATTGCATCAGGTCGCCGCCCGACAAGCCGAACTTCTCGGCGTACCCGTCGATGGCTTTGTGCGTCAGGCGGCCCTTGTCCGCGAGGTCCTGGAGGGACCACTCGGCCTCGGCCATTGCCTGATCGCGGGCTTCGTCCTGGCGCTTTCTGATGACGGTCGCACCAGCGGCGGCTGCGCGCTGGAGGTCATCCTGGTATTTGGGGCTGTTCATCAGGCCCGGAGAACCGTCGTCACGCGGCTTCTCGAAGAAGCCCACGATGTCGGCGGGGTCGCGTTCGCCGGACGCCAGCAGGTCCACGGCGGCGCGCGCCACGATGGCGTCCACGTCGTCGCGGTTGAGGTAGGCAAACTCCTCGGAGTCGAGGTTCTGGTACAGGGCCTTCATGCCGCCTTCGGCCAGCAGAGAGCCATCCTTCATCCCCTCGCGGGCAATGACGGTCAGCGACTCTTCCTGCCGGGCAAAGGTCTCCTTCACAGAGTCCTCAGTCCACTTGAGGCGCACAGCATCGGCCGCACGACCTACAGCGGGCAGCAAGGCTTGCTTGACTTGGGGGTCTTGAAACTCGGGCGCAGCCAGTAGTTCGCCCAAGGAGGTGCGGAGGGCAGGCTCGATGTCTGAACCCGGCTCGGCCTTGGCGAGCTGCTTGCTCGCTTCGACCTGCCAGTCCCGGATGCGGAGCGCACCATCGGTCTTGAGGTATCCGCGCCGCCAGGGTTCGGACTGAGCGGCCAGGGCCTCCGCCGCTTGGCGGGGGGTTCCGGCCAGGTCTTCTTCCATGCGCGCCGACTGGCCCGCAGTGGTGTCTTCCTTGGCCTTCTTCTGCGCACCGAGCGCAGCTTGTCGGCCAGCCATGTTGGCTACCCGGCCGAGGACGGCCGCAGCCGTTCCGGTAAGCGCACCGGCACCACGGGCTACGCCAAGGTCCGTCTGGACGGCAAGCGCGGGTGCTTCGCTGTTACGCCCGACGACGTCGGTGCGTCGGGTGATCTGAGAGCGGCCACGGGCCATGCTTAATCTCCGTCAGGGATCGAGAGGCGCTTGTAGTCGGCGATGTTCCCGTAGGCGCTCATGCCTGCCTGGGCGACACCACCAAGCGCCTCGGCGTTGTTGGATCGGATGCGCGCACGGCTCTCCTCGCCGGAGGCGATGATTCCGTTGCGGCGGTTCTTGTCGATGAGGGCGATGTCACGGCCAGCCTGGCCCATGATGTCGTTTGCGATGATCGAGACCGAGTTGCCGGAGACGGCGGACTCGGCAGCAGCGGCGCGGAAGGAGGCGCGCATGGCGCGTGCCTCTTCCATGCGGGCCTGCGTCTTCTCGGCAGCAGCATCATTGACTTGATCCTGCTGTCGCTGGGCCAGCTCCTCGGTGGCCTTGTTGTTCTGGTTGGTCTGATACATGGTCGTCATCGCGCCGACAGCGGCGATGCCGATCTGTACGGCTACCGGGTTACACATGCGTGTTTCTCCACGAGGACGAACGGCACCTTGGCGGCACCGAATTCGTCGAAGGTGCAGACCTCGCGGAACCCCAGCCAGCGGAGCCAGCGCAGAGTCGTCGCAGCCTGCGCATCGACGAAGTTGAAAAGGAAGGTGAACTTGCCCGCCCACCGGTCGGTGATGCGCAGCGTCTCCTTGAGGAAGACACGGCGGGACTTGGGGGACACCAGGTAGTCGGTGCCCAGCAGCCATACACCAGCAGCGCCGTCGAAACGGGCGTATCCGAAGATGCACAGCACGATGCCGTCGTGGACCGCCGCATAGCAGCGGTCGCTCTCGGTGATGGCGTATACGAGCGCCTGGAGAGGGGTGTGCCCATGCGACGCCGCCACCTCCAGGACATCGTCCTGTCGCATGTGGTCAGCGACGAAGGCGATGTCGTCGGAGGAGGGGCGTCGATAGGTCAGGGTCATAGGCGGCTTCGAGTGACAAACATGCCGCGCCACTGTGCAGACTGGAACCAGCACTGGAACGGCAGACGGTTGACGAGGTGGATGCGACAGGCTTCCGCGTTGGACAGCACGGGAAAGCGACGCGAACCGGAGTGGAACGTGGGCGACGCCATGCGGAACACGGAGTCGTTGAGGACACGCGCGGTGTACGCGCCGCTGTGCGATGCCAGGAAGGTCTCCCGGCGACCGGTGCCCTTGGCCTCCACTTCGACCTCGAAGTAGGCGGCGTCCTTGTAGGCGACCTCGATGTCGCGCACCTGGAGGCGGCCGACCAGCACAGCCTGCCGATCCTCGGTCCGCATGATGGGACGGGTCAGCGTGAGGCGATGCTCGTAGTCCATCCCGACGACGACGCGGCCGTCAGCCACGTTGCCGGGGATCACCAGACGGGTGCCTCCGTTCGCCCAGGTGGTGCCCGAGGGCAGCTCCAGGTACGCGCCGGGGTCGGCCCAATCGTCCGTCTTGAGGACGGTGATGGTCAGGCCCTCGGGCACGATGAACGGAAGGTCGATCCAGGTCTGGTTGCCGAACGCCTGATACGTGGGCTGCACGACGGCGAGGCGGTCCAGGAGGAAGCTGTAGTCGGCGGTGACATCGGAGTCGGCCTGATTCAACGCGAGGTTGAACCGCAGCAGCTCACAGCCACCACCGGGCGACTCAGCGACCGCGTACAGGACATCGGCGATGCAATGCAGGTGAACCACGCGACCGACGCCTGAGAGCGTCCAGCGCGTCCACGAGGACTGCTGTTTCTCGTCGCCGACCCAGCGCACGAAGTAGGCGTAGACCTGGGACTCATGCGGCTCGTCCACTGCGACGAACACAGCGTCCGCCTGATCGCCGGTAGCGAGCGCGCGGATGCGGCCGGGGATGTACCGGGGCACATGCGCGGTAACGTCGGCGGCGTCGCCGGTAACCGTGGCGTCGTCCATGAAGTATTCACGGACCGTGGCGTATTTGCCCTCGTCGTCCACCGAATACAGGGACTCGCCCATCAGCTTTGGCTTCACCCACGGCGAGGAGCTGTAGGAGTTGACCGGGTCGGACTTGACGTACTTGGCCGCCATGTACGGCTCGGCCGTCAGCATGTGCTGGCCGCCTGCCGCCGCCAGGAACAGCGCCGATTGGAACGGGACCGCGTGGTAGAGCGTGGTCACGCCGTTGGTCACCACGGCGGTGTCGATAGGGTCACTATCGAGGACCTGGGTGACCGAGGTGCGCCACAGGTTGTACGGGTCGGTGACCTCGGACATCAGGACGTTCTCGGTGGACAGGAAGCCCAGGCGCTCGCGGTGCAGGAACACGTCGCGGATGCGCTGGCCGTCGAGGGACGGCGGAGGGTTGGACTCGGCATCACCGGAGAGACGCGCGGTCCACTGCGGGGCACCGAGGGAGAACCAGAAGCCGTCCGCATGGATCGGGTCGGGAATGCGCTTGAGGATCAGCGGCATCGTCTTCGAGTCGAAGCGGTGCTTGATGCCCGGCTTGGCGACCTCCAGGTAGACCTTGGAGGACTGCTTCTGCACGTAGTAGTCGTCAAACTCGGACAGGTCGGAGCCGATCACGTTGTAGATTGCACCGACAGGCACAGCGGCCTCGCCCTTGTCGCCCGGCTTCGGGAGATCGGACATGGTCTGCACGGAGCCGTACAGCGTGCCGGGTGACAGCTCGTCGGACAGCTTCACGGTCACCAGCCGGTTCACGATGAAGGTGGTGTCGGCGTAGGTGCAGGTGGCGAATACGGACCACCCGCGTTGACCTTGTGTGTCCAGGTAGTCCAGCGCGTCGCCCGTGGCGTTCACGGTGTACTCGCGGCCGGTCTCGTGGTCGAACACGCGCACGCTGCGGTGGCCGACGACGACGATGTAGCGCTCGCTGTCGTCGCGGACGATGGAGTGGAAGTGCGAATCAGGGTTGAGGTCGGCGCGCAGCACCGAGACGAACTCGGCGGGCGGGCGCTTGCCTGCGCCCATCGCTGCGTGCATCCATGCGTTGACGGCCTCACTGAGCTGGGAGGGCGAGCGGACGGTGTCGTCCTGCTGCGAGGTGCCTCCCAGGAAAGTCGGGTAGTTGCCCGTAACCAGGGGCATCAGCGGTTCCAGATGTCGGATACGTCCGTCGAGTCGTTGAGGAAGTTGTGACCTCGTGCGTAGACGAAGTCGGCGTGTTCTTCGCCGAAGATGGCGAACGCCTCGCGTTCGTGGTCCTCGTTGAAGACGTAGAGCTGATCGCTACCGAGCTGCTTGGTCTGGAAGATGCGTGCAGCGCGGATGGCGATGTAGCGGCGGGCTGACTCGGGAAGTTCCTCGAAGGCCAGGTGCCACACGACGTAGGACGCCGTAGGTGCCGCAGTGAATGTGTCCTCGCCCGTGCGAGGGTTGACCAGCCGCGTGCCACGGACCACCAGAGGTGTGCCGCCGCGTGCCGGGGTGAGCTTGAGGATCGACTGCGGGGGCAGTACGCGACCATCGGCGCTCAAAGTGAAGGTGAAGCTCTCCTGCTCGTTGAACCACCAGCCCTTCGTCTGCACCTCACGGCTGACAGCGCGGAGGGTGTCGAAGGCGATGGAAGCGTCTACGTTGCCGAGTGCTTCCAGGTCGCTGATCGGGGTTTCGCCGATTGCGCCGAGCATTTCGTTGACGGCCTCTAGGGTGGTCGTCGGGGTAAGTTCCATTGCCATGTGGGTAGGTTCCGGGCAAAAAAACGGGGGACACCCGTGAATGGATGTCCCCCGTAGGTGGAGAGAGAAGGCCCGCCGATTTGCGCTTGCGTGCAGAGGCGTGGCGGGCGTGTTGCGGATTAGGCCTTCGACAGCTCGATGGCACCGCGCGGGTCGAGTTCACCGTGACCCAGCGCGTACTTCGCCAGCATCAGGGTGCCCTGCTTCTCGCCCTGGTAAACGTCTTCCAGGGCCAGGTCCAGCAGCTTGAGCGTGCCCACCGCCGAGCGATGGAAGATCACGCCCACGGTGTTGCTGTAGTCACCGCGGTACTTCGCCAGCACCTTCGGCGCAGCGGCTTCGTTGGCCTTCGGCATCGAGTTGATCTTCACCAGCGGGATGCGGGCGATGGAGGCGATGGTCGCCTGGCCGTAGGAGCCGTTCGATTCCGGGTTGATGTCGCGGTCGATCAGGTCCTTGTTCTCGGTCAGCAGATACCACTGAGCCGGGGACAGAGCGCCGGTGAACTCGTTGGTGTTGTCCGGCAGCAGCTTCTCGTCGAAGATCATGCGTGCCTGACGGAAGGCGTCGGCCAGCACGCTCGGGTCGGAGGCCAGAGTCGCGGCCGAGATCACGGCACCGCCCGGCTGGCCTTCGACCTTGCCTTCGGTGATGCGTGCGGCACGGATGGCGCAGCGCAGCTCGTTCAGCATTCGCTTCTGCGCCAGTTCCAGGCCCTGCTGGCGGGTGTACTCGGAACGCACGTCGTAGTGGTTCATCGCTTCGTCGATGTTGGCGATGAAGGCGTGCGAGATCAGCATCGGGTCGAGCGTCAGGATCGTCTCGTTGTGTTCGACGATCATGCCGTTGATCTCGGTGCCCGGAACGTGGTACTCGGAGCCGATGGTGCCCATGTTCGGGAACGACGCCGACTTGCCGCTGTCGATGTTGCGGTTGGTCACGCGGCCTTCGAGCTTGTAGTTCTCGACGTAGCTGGTGATGACTTCGGCGGTGTAGTTCTGCTTGAACAGTGCCCAATCATCGCCCGTTGCCTGGACCTGACCGATGCGGGACGGATTCGCGTTGCTCATGTAATTCCTTGGTTTGAATGGAGAGGGTTATTAGCGGAACAGGGCGCTGACACGCAGGCGGTCAGAGACCTCCTTGCGGTACGCCGGGTCGCGGCGGTAGCGCGGATCGCGCATCGCGTCGGTGACCTGGGCTTGCGACAGGAACGGCTTGACGCCGCTGTCGGCGTTCGGTGCGGTCTTGCCCGCGATCAGGCGGCCATTACCGCCACGGAGAGCAACGATGCCTTGGACGGCCAGTGCAGCGCGGCCGGAGTCGCCGGAGGTAACCGCCTCGTTGAAGGCGCGCTTCTGCTCGGCGTTGAGGTTGGTCCTGGCCCACTGGACCAGACCCT
The DNA here is from genome assembly GCF_033843685.1 of Stenotrophomonas sp. RG-453. Classification (NCBI taxonomy): domain Bacteria; kingdom Pseudomonadati; phylum Pseudomonadota; class Gammaproteobacteria; order Lysobacterales; family Lysobacteraceae; genus Stenotrophomonas; species Stenotrophomonas sp. RG-453. The sequence goes on along the minus strand of NZ_JAMYED010000002.1, from coordinate 443,331 downwards.
TGTATTGATCGGCACCACCAGCGGCGGAGAACACGGAGTTCTCATAGTTCGCGCGGCGAGCGCCCAGGCCCTCGACGTAGACGTCCACCAGCTCCTTCGGGTAACCGGCCTGCGCCAGCTTCTCGTAGGACTCGGCGGACAGTGCGCCAGCGGAGTTGAACTCCTCAGCGAACGAGTCGAGGTTGAGACCTGCTTTGGACAACGCATCACGAGCGTCGTCTTCGGTGGTGTCCTCGACAGTCAGAGTCGAGGTGTCACCGTTGCCGCCCTTGTCGTCGGCCGGCTGTTGGGTGGCCGCGAAGGCGGCTTCCAGTTCTTCCACGGTGGCGAACTTGCCGCCGAAGAGGCGACCGTCGCCGTCAGCGGTGCCGCCCTGTGCGGGCGGCTGCTGGTTGGCTGCGGGCTGGCCTTCGATCTGCACGATGGTTTCGGACTTGCCCGGCTGGCTCATTACTCGGCCTCGGCGGCGACGGCGTTGCGGATCACCAGGCCGTTGGCCTTACGGGTGATCTCGATGTTGCCCTTCTTCTCGAAGGCCGGTTCAGCCTTGGGCTGCTTGGCGGGCTTCTGGTCCTTGGTGTCGGTCTGTTCGCTCATGTGCTTCTCACTGCGTGGGTGGTTGGGTCATCGCGGACGCGATGTTGGGTGCGGCGCGCACCATTGCTTCCTGCATTGCACCGTCCTGCTGCTCGGCGGCGAGTTCGTCGTCGGAGCGGATCAGGCCCTTCGTGGAAATGTCGGAGGCGGATGCGAGGCGGGCGATGGCTTCGCCAGAGTTGAGGCGGCGGGCGACCTCTTGGTCACCGACGAGAGCCTTGGCGGCTTCGCCGAACTCCATCAGCTTGTTCAGGTCATGACCGCGGCCAAGGGCCGCGATGCCGACCGTCACGCGGGGCTTGAGGAGTTCCGTGGGGAGCTGCGGCAGACGACCGGCGCGCTGGAGCTTGTCCAGACGGCGGCGAATGAGCGGCAGCAGTAGTTGTTCAGCAGACATCGAATAGAAGCCACCGAGGGAGTCATCGAGTTCCTGCGACATCACACGGATCTCGTATGCGGTCACGCGCTCGCCTGGGCGCTGCACTGCGGAACGCACGCCAAAGATCAGCTCCAGCGATTGCTTGAGCTGATCGGCTTCGGTGCGCACAAAGTTCAGGTCGTAGGCTTTCTCAAGCTGGAGCGTCGAGACGTCAGCCGCGTCGCCGCGGAGGACGGCACCGGACTCGGCTTCGACAAGCTGCTTCTCTCGGATGGCCGAGGTCGGCTTGAGGAACATGATGATCTTCGCCATCGCAGCGGCACCCTTTCGGATGGCCCTGCGCAGCGCTTCCAGGGACTCGAATGCCCCGACGTAGTCATACACCAGGCCCTCGCCGTAGTCGTCCGTAAGGGACGGAGGCGCAGCCACGGGAATCCAGGGGCAGGCGTCGATGGGGTAGGTGCCGAAGGTCTCAGGGACCTCCACGCCTTCCACTTCCTGCACCACCTCCCACTGCTGGCCGTCTTCGGATCGGCGAATCCAGGTGTAGAGATTGACGTCGTCGTTCTTCGTCTTCTCGTCGCGCTCGGTTGCGAGCTTCTGCACGACCGCAGCCCGGATCGCCTCGGGCAGCATCGCGGGTGCGATCTTGTCCAGGGTAATCATTTCGAGGGTATTGCCCAGGCCGTCCTTCTCGATGACGAAGGACGTCAGCGGGTAGAGCTTGGGCTTCCCCTCGTCGGGGTCATACAGCAGGAAGTTGCCGGTGACGATGGCGTGCTTGGCGGCCTCGGAGAGAACCGAGCGGATGCCGCTGGTCTCCAGGTCGTTGATGACCAGGCGCTCCACGTCCACCAGCGCGGCCTCCAGTTCGGAGGTCTCCACGCCAGCCTGCTCGGCGATGTTCTCGGTGTCGGCTTGGTCAGGGGACAGCTTGAAGATGCCCGCGTTCGGCGGGAGCCACGAGAGCATGATCTTCGAGCCGAGCGCGTTGACGCACTTCGGGCCAGTGTCGATGTAGGCGGAGCCGGGCGAGCGGTTCTTGGCACCCTCGTCCACCCACAGGCGGGGGAGGGTGACCTTGGCGCACCGCTTGGCGCGGGTCTCGGCTTCCTTTCGGTTGGTCTTGAGGTCGGCGTAGCGCTTCGCGGCCGTTACTTCATCGGCCGAGGACTGCTCATTCGCCATTCGGAATGGTCAGTCCGGAGTAGGTTGAGTCGTTCAGGTCAAGGCGCACCTTGGTCCGACGACGGGCGGCTGCTGCCTGCCCTGTCGGCTGGGTGTCCTGGCGGGTGAGGAGGACGGGGTCTTTCTCCTCCGCATCCGGCATCTTGGGCTTACTGCACATTTAGCGGCGGTTGCGTTCCTTGATTTCGACGAGCCGCAATTCCTTGAGTTTCAGGATCAGGCGGCGCTCGCCTTGGCGGAGAAGGAACTCCTCGCGGCAGTCCTTCGGGTTGTAGATCGCCTCGGGGTACAGCTCGTCGAGGCGGTCGATCAGTTCGTAGGAGTGGAGCGGGATGTCCATAGGTGTCCTAAGTAGAACTAAGGTTGGGAAACTTGCGTTTCCCCCGATGATGACGACTAAAACCCCGGCTTATTCAGCCAGGGCAGCAGCCCAGGAACGGAGGTTGTGGAGGGGGCCGTTGTTGTCCACGACCACGTCCACCAAGGCGGCGGATACGCCGTTCTCGGAGGCATGGGCACCTACCTTCACTGCGCCCCGGCGCTCGACCTTGACCACTGCTCCACCGTGCCAGTCGTGGATGAAGTCGGCCTCGTTGTCGAAGCGGACGTCTGAAACGACCACGCCGGTCGCGCCTTCGCGGCGGGCCTGGCGAATCTTTTGTTCCACGACTTTGATCCACAGGTCGCGGTCGATCATGTTGCGGCCCCATTCGGTGCCCACGGTCTGCATCAGGTGACGCGGGGTTTGGCCGTCCAGCCAGTCGAGGGGCTGTTCCTTCTCGGGGCCGTCTTCCATCGCCGCCAGCGGGAAGCCAGTGATGTCTGCCACGAAGGCCCGGATGGGGGCAGCAAAGGACAGCTTGATGAAACCGTGGTCGTTGACCAAGTAGTCGGCCAGGGTGTCCTTGCCGCTCCGGGCCAGGCCAGTGATTCCGATGATCTTCATGGGGACTCCAGAAAAAGAAAGGCCCGCACGAGGCGGGCCTTTGGGGGCTATGATTTGAAGACTTAATGCGAATGGAGCTGCTGCATGGCCGACGAAGGTCAGATGCCGTCTAAGCCAGATTGGGTCGATGCTGAGTTCGACAGGCGCACAGAGGGCTATAACGAGTTGAACTTCCTTGAGAAGTTCGGGATGTTCATGGCAAACGCGCAGCTCCTCGAAATGGGAGCCAAGCGAGTTCTCGTGGACAAGTTCGGCGAGGACTTCGACGAGGTCGAAGCGTTGCCACTAGGCATTCTGCGGAAGCGGTTAAAAAGTAAGGGCGTGCGGCCTGACATCTTGTACGGGCTTGAACACATGACCGAGTCGCGCAACCGAATCGCGCACGCCATCCTGGCCGAGCATCACCTATGGGTAACCGTCACAGGCAACCGGTCTCACAATCGGCAGGAAAGGGAGATAGACAAGGCGTACTTGGAGCTTGTCCACTTCAACATCTTCTTCGAGTTCGTTGAAGACAATGACCTATTTATGCCTGTCGGCTAGATTTACGGCGTCCAGAGGTTGACCACCCCTTTCTTCGGGTTGTAGTCGCCGTAGCGCAGGATTCGCGCGAGGCGGGCTTGAATGACGGCATCCTTGACGGTCAGCGGCTTGTCTCCTCCGCGCGGGATGCGGGTGGTGTAGGCGGTCTTGACGGCGTCCCACAGGGCGGCCAGGTGGACCTCGGGGGTCTCTTCCAGGTGGGCCTCGTGGATGGGCATCAGCAGCTCGTCGGCGAGCTTGTGGCCGATGCCGGGGAATCCCGTGTAGTGATCGACGGTGTCGCCCGTGAGCGTCTGCTTCATCCAGAAGAGGTTGGCGTCATGCACGCTGATCGTTCGCGTACCGAGGTCAGGCTTGTTCGGGTTGTAGAGGCGACCGGGGATCGTCTGCATGTCCTTGTCGATGGACACCATGATCCGGCTGCCAGGGCAGCGCTTCGGACGCGGGTGCGTCATCAGCAGGCCCAGGATGTCGTCGCCTTCCAGATTCTCGATCTCGACGATCTTGTCTGCGTACTCCCGGTAGACGAACTCGTCCAGGATGTGCCACAGGGCGGGTTTCGGTTTCTCGCTGCGGTTGGCCTTGTAGTCTGACTTCACGTCCTTGCGGAAGTTGTGCTTCTTGCAGGACAGGGCCAAGACGTACTTGGTCGTGCCGAACTTCTCCAGTAGGTCCTCAATGAACTCGTCGAGCTTCACTTTGGCGCGCTCGGGCTGGATCGCCTCGACGGTGTTGCCGTCGCCATTCCAGTCGATGTTCGCGGTGTTGGAGAACGCGAGCTGGTAGCGCAAGACGTCCGCGTCGATGATGAGGGTGGGGGACTTGTCGCTCTCTCGCTTCACTTCTCGATCTCCTTGAGGACTCCGCGGGCGCTGGCCTTGTCGGCGTTGCAGCGCATCAGGCCGTCCTCTGCGTTCCCGCCGAAGCGGTAGAGGTCGTAGGTGGTGGTGATGGGGTCAGCCATGACCGCGTCGAGGGACTTGTGCATCCCTTCGATCACGGTGGGCTGGAGGAACTGCTCAGGGTTTGCGCGCACCGAGGTGTGCGTCGCGCAACCCGTCAGGAATGCGCTCATCGAGATAAGCGCGAACAGCAGGTTCTTCATTGCGTGCGGTCTCCACGGAACGATCCACGCGATTGCGTGCGTCCCGGATTGCTTGGTCGAGGGTGGCGCGTCGGATGGCCTCCCGATTCAAGGTGGCGACCGACTGCTTGAGTTCGTCGAACTGCTCGGCGGTTTCTTCGAGCTTGCTGACGCGCTCCATTGCGGAGCGGTAGGTGTGGACTGCGTAGGCACCAGCGCCCAGCGCAGCGATCAGCAGGAGTACGCCGATGCTGCGGAGGATGGTTGCAGGGGTCACGTCATTGGTGTTCCTGGTAGTAGCACGCGACGCGCAGCAGCTCGGCCGGGGTGGCATCGCTCTTGATCTGGTTGGCGCGCGCGGAAATGACGCGCACGTTGCCCCGGACATAGCCGAGATCAGGGACGATGCGGTCGAGGGTTGGGGAGTTCGGGCCTTGTGCTTTGCGGCCCGCAGCGCGGAACAGCGGGATGCCCAAAGCCGGACAGTAGTCAGGGACCAACAGGTCCTCGGCCACGAGGTCGAAGGGGAGGTCCTTTCGTACTGCCCGGCGTCTGGCTTGTCGAACGAGTGCGAGCGCGACTTCCCGTTTCCCGCGGGTCAGTGCGTTTCGGCCCAATTCGCTCCCACCTTGTATTCGCCATCGAGCGGACAGCGGAACCCGAAGTAGTCGCCAGCCTTGCGGATGGCGGCCTGGGCGGACTTGCCGACGAACTCGGCTTTGTCCTCGTCCACTTCGATCTGCCACTCATCGTGGATGTTCGCCAGGAACTCGTAGTGGACGCCCGGTACCAACCCTGCGGATTGCAGGTCGGCGTCGAGGATCACCAGCGCCTTCTTCATTACGAGCGCACCGGCCGACTGCAGGAGGGTGTTCAGCGCGGCATGGTCGCTGCGGATGTGTAGCTTCCGTCCGTCGAGGCCAATCAGGTAGCCGACCTCGGATGCACGCTTCTTCACCCCTTTGACCAGCTTCTCCAGCGCCGGGAGTCCCTTGAGGAACTTGGTCCGGAGTTGGCCGCCGACCGCACGGCCCTTACTCACGATGCTGCCAAGCTTCGCGTCGCCTGCCCCATAGAGGAAGGCGTAGATGAAGGTCTTGGCATTGTCGCGGGTAGGCAGGCCTGCGGCGGTCTGGTTCACCGAGTGGATGTCGCCTTCGAGGATCACCTTGGCGTACTCGCCGCCATCGTGACGCGCCATGAAGTGCGCGAGGCACCGTAGTTCGAGGCCACTGGCGTCCGCGCCTACCTGACGCTTGCCCTTCGGCACGGTGAACAGCTCACGACATTCCGACCCATAGGGCACGCCGCACTTGGGCACCTGGGCGATGTTCGGCTTCGAGTGCGTCATGCGGCCGGTGACCGCTGCGTTCTGGTTCACGTTGCCGTGGATTCGGCCGTTCTTCTTCACGGCCTTGAGCCACGCCTCGTCGCCCTCTGCGAGCTGGCCGAGACGCTTGTTGACGATGAAGTATTCCAGCAGGAGCGGGATGATCGGGTACTTGAGCGGTGCCAGTACGTCTTCGTCGATCTTGACCTGGCCCTTTTCGGTGTACTCGACCGGCCGCCAGCCATAGAGCGCGGTCAGGCGGTCGGCGATGTGGGCACGGGAGGCCGGATTGAACACCACCTCCTTGTAGACCACCGCCTCTACGCCCTTCACGTACCCCCGGCGCTTGTCGTCACGCTTCGGGATAAAGCGCTTCTTCACCACCTTCCAGGGCGGGATCACTTCGCGGAGCTGGTCGCCCAGCAGTGCGCGGCGCACAACAAGGACCTTCTCCAGCTCGCGGGCTTTCTCCTGGTTGAACAGGTAGCCCCAACGCTGCTGGCGGGAGAGGATCGGCGCAACCGCCTGCTCAAGCTCGATGGCTTCCTTGGGCAGTCCCTTGGACAGCAGCAACGCCAGCAGCTTCGTGGTAACCACGACGTCCTGGTCGCAGTAGTCGTCCATTTCCTGAGACCACTGTGCCCACGGGTCAAGCCCGCGGTCCTTCATCATCTGCGAGTAGTCGCCCTTCCACTCGCCTAGGCGGTATCCCCAGGCTTCGAGGGAGTGGCGACCGATCATCTTGCCCGGCAGCACAGGGTTTGCACCCTGCTTCTTGCGGGCCTTGAAGTCGCGGTCCTTGAGGTCCGGGTAGATCAGCGTGGAGATCAGCAGAGTGTCGTAGTACGCCCTGACCTTGAAGCCGGGGTAGACCTTGGCGATTGCCGGGATGTCGAACCCGGCGATGTTGTGACCGACAACGCGGTCAGCGTTTTGCAGCCTCTCGATTGCTTCACGGATCGTCAGTTCGCCCGTGCCGTGGTCGTTGGCCGAAAGAACGGGGCCGAGCGGTTGCCCGGCCTCGTCTACTTCCTGGAGGGAGATACAGTGAATCGTGGTGAGCTGGTCGAGGAGGCCGTCAGTTTCACAGTCGAACGTGAGCAACGACCTGCCTCCTTACGGGTAGCCGTGGTTGGTGACGGGGATCGCGCGGACGCGGCGACGGGCGCGGACGATGTATTCCGGCTCGGGAGCTTTCGGCGGGATGTGGACGCCCTGTGGCGCGTGGCCGGGGTAGTCGTCCTCGACGTCGTCCTGTTCCGGTTGGTCCGGATGGAGGGTGTAGCCGTAGTCCTCGACGTAGTGCGTGATGCGGCGGATCGTCCGCTCAGTGCCGTTGTTGTTGAGGATGAAAACCAGCTTCGCGGATGCGTCCGCAATGGCTTCCGGATCGGACACAACGATGACCTGTTCGCCGAGGCAGACAGCCACATGGGCGCAGCAGCGGAGGTCGAAGCGCGCGCAGTGTTCGTCGGGAGTGCCGAACTCGAAGCCGATCAGGCTGACGAGCTTGCCGCAGGGCGAGCGGAAGTTCTTGATTCCGTTCGGTGCGTCCTCGCTTACCCAGCCCGGCTCGGCACTCAGCTCGAACGACGCCCGGTAGAAGTCGGCGCAGCTCTTGAAGAAACAGTCGATGTCCTTGATGGCGGTCCCGTCATAGAACGCGCGCAGGCTTCCGCCACCCAGGACAACCAGGTGGCGGACTTGTACCGGCAACACGTCGAACAGGGACCGAGCGTGCTGCTCGGCAGTCATAGAGGTCCCCTTAGCGGATCAGGCTGGTGATGCGGCTGGCGACGCGCTCGGCGCGGCGGGCCTCTTCTTCGTGGGCCTGTGCCTTGGTGACGGCTGCGTTGGCGCGTTCACGCTGGGCCTCGGCATCGCGCAGCTCGCGCTGGGCCACGGTCAGCAGGCGGTCAACCTGGCCTTCCATGTTCGAGACCAGGGCCTCGACGGTGTCCTTGCGGCGGAACGGGGCGGTGACGACGGTGGTGAAAAGGGCGATCAGTTCCTTCATTGCGGTAGCTCCTCAGCTTTGATTTGGATAGCGATGCGGCGACCCGGCTTGCCGTACATGACGCGGCAGGCTTGGTCGGAACGGGGAAGTTGGTAGGGCAATACCAGGCCCTCGGCGAACGAGAGCGGGGCGTCTTCGGGGATGAAGCCGACGACCGTTCGGCCGTCAGTAGTCGGAGTTCCGTACACCGGTTTCGTCTCGGAATGGGAGGTCGTCGTCGAACGACGGTTCCTCGCTGTTGATGAGGCGGCCGGTCGTGTGGTCATACGTGTAGTGCAGGACCTTGCCGTTCGACTGGCCGGTGAACCGGTCCTTGAGGACGCGGAAGGTGGTGCAGTTGCGTTCGGCCTCGTTCTCGGCCTGGGTGTTCCGCTCTAGGCCGAAGGCGAAGTGCGTCCAGAAGCCGATTGCCCGACTGCCCTTGAAGTGGCGCAGCATCACGCGCCCGCCTTCTTCGTGCGGCTTTCCTTCCGGGGTGGCGAGGTGGGATACCAGGTAGATGCACACGAGGTGGCGCTGCGCGAACTGAGCGATCTTCGCCATCGTGTCTTCGAGCATCTTGCGTTCGTCCTCCGCACCCGCGGCGAACGAAGTCAGGTTGTCCAGCACGATGTGCTTGACGCCCTCGGCGACGGCCATATGGCCCATCTTCTGCTCGATCACGTCCCAATCGGTCGAGCCGAAGTGGTCGTAGACGAACACCTGGCCTTGGTCCAGGATCTCGAACGCGGCAACGAGTTCGTCCTGCGTCCAGGTGCCATCGGGGACGTGGAACCGCTTGCCGCCGACCTTACCGGCCATGCGCTTTGCGGTCTCCACCGGCTGCTGCTCCAGGAAGAACAGGCCGACGCGGTCGCCGGTCTCCTGCGCGATAAACGCAGCTTCTTCCATCAGCCAATCGGTTTTGCCGATGCCGGTGCCTGCGCCGAAGGTGTAGACCTCGCCATACCGCTTTCCGTAGGTCAGCTCGGTCAGGCGCGGGTCGTGCCAAGGCATACCCATCGTGACCGCAGTGAGGGCCTTCTCCTTGAGGGAGCCGAACGTCACGACGCCATCGGGGCGCTTGGTCTGTGCCTGATAGATCGCATGGACGATGGCCTCAGCCTCGCCCTTTTGCAGCAGCTCGGACGGATCTTTGGCGGGGAGCTGGGCGATCTTGGCCTTGCCCGGCGTGAGCATCAGTGCCACCTCTTGCGCGGCCTTCTGCCCCGGCTCGTCCATATCGAACATGAGGACGACTTCGTCGAAGCCCTCGACCCACTCCAGCTCGCGTGCGATGCACTTGGCTGCGCCTTGTGCGCCGTTCGGTAGGGAGACCACGGGCCACTTGAGGGAAAGCGCCTGGGCCACGGAGATCGCGTCGATCTCGCCCTCGGTGATGACCAGGCGACGGCCTGGCTGATAGAGGTGCTGGCCGTACAGGCCGCAGCCCTTGCTGTCGCCGATGAAGGAGAACTTCTTGTCGGGATAGCGGAGTTTCTGTGCGACGATCTCGCCGTCGCGGCGGTAGGTCGCAATCTGCACGGTCTTGCCGTGCTTATCGGTGCCGAGCCAATAGCTGTACTTGCGGCACGCTTCTTCGGTCAGGCCACGCTTCTTGAGCGCGGCCGGTTCGCCACGCGCAAAGTCGGTCATGGTGGTCCTGCGGGGTTGCTGGGGTCTCGACCCCTCCTCGTCAGAGGGGACGTATGCGTCACAGGCGAAGCAGAATTGATGCCCGTCCGTGTAGAGCGAATTGGCGTCGGAGCTGCCACAGTTCTCGCAGGGGATGTGCTGCAAGAACTCGCTGTCGTTGTCCCGGTTATTTCCCCGCACGCTCCACCGACCACATGCGCTTGCGGTAGGAGACGCCCAGGCGGCGGTTCAGGCCGCTCTTGACGCGCTGGTAGTTGCCCGACTTGCGGGCAGCGGTGACGTCGCCCTTGACGGAAGCCTCGAAGGCCAGGCGCATGACGGACGGGATGACGGTGGTGGTCTGGTTCATGCTGCGTGGTTCTCCAGGAAGGTGCGGAAGGCCGTGACCTCGGTGTCGAGGTCACCGTCGTACAGGTCGAGTTCGGTGCGGCAGTAGTCGCGGTAGGCGTTCAGCACCTTGTCGATGCGGAACTGCGCGGGAGCCTGGCGCGGGGCCAGCAGGGGCCGCTTTGCGCGGCGCTGTTCCTTGGTCAGCGAGTACCGGGTGTAGCGCTGTCCGCTCGCGTCTTCCTGCGTGGACTTCTGGATCGCGTAACCGGCAGCGCGCAGCTCGTCGATGCGGGAGGCCAGACGGCGGATACGGAAGACGCCTTCGGCCTGCCACGGGGTGATGTGGGTGTGCGTGCGCAGGTATTCGAGGACGGTGCGGCATTGCGGGGACAGCGTTTTCATCGGAACTCCTAGTTAGGGAAGTCGGGTGCCCACACGACGGGGTGGCCGAACTGAGCGATCAGTCGGCCGAGCGTTTCGCGCTGGGCAGGAGTGAAGTTGTCTGCGGGGTTCATGGCGTCATCGACGCCGCCCAACATGCAGACCTGGTATGCGGATTGGTTGAGCTTTCCGGCGAGTGCGCCGGGGAGGGTCAAAGGGCGGCCCAGGTACAGCTCGCCGTCCCGTTCGATGACGAAATGGCAGGCGACCTTGGAGTAGCCCTGATTGCGGTGGACTCGTGCCAGCTCGTCGCCCGTGGTGATCTGCTCGGGGCGACTCATGCTTGCAGCGACGTACAGCGTGTCCACCGAGGTGAGCGGTTTCAGTCGCATCAGGTGGTGTAGATGTGAACCTCGGTTCGCGGTTCCTCGCCGGGTTCGGCGAAGCGCTTGCCGGACATCAGCCAGTTGACTTGTTTGTCGTCACCCCAATAGCCCGTGGCTTTGGTGATAACGTCCATCGGTCCCTTGGCGAAGTTGTCCACGTCGCCGTTCACGAAGGTGGCCTTCGATGTCTTGGCGCGCTTGGCTACCGCGATGATGACGACTAAAACCCCATCGGCCGGGCCAATGCCGGTGTCGCCTGGGGCCAGATGCTCCTCGGCCAGTTGCTTCCAGGTCTTGTAGGTCTTGGCGTAGAAGACGCCCCAGCGCGATACGCGGGGACGTGAGGCGGGCACAGGGTTGAAGGGGAAAACGACGGAGGCCCGCAATCGGGCCTCCTTCGCAATGCCTACTACCGACGCGAGCGGATCAGTAGTCGCCGTCATCGCCTTCCGCGTCGTCGCCAGCTTCGGTGCTGTCGTCGCTGTCGGAGAAGTCCGACTTCGGTGCCTGGGCTTCGTCGTCGGCTTCGTAGCCTTCTTCTTCGCCGAAGCCGTAGTCGCCAGCCTTGCGCGAGCCGAACTCGACCAGGTCAATCACCTGCACCGCGACCATGCGCAGGGTCAGGTAGAACTTCTTGGCCGACTCCACGAAGAAGCCGCCGACCTCGAAGGAGACCTTGAGTTCGCTGCCGCCGCCGATCTTCGGCGGATTCGGCATCTTGTGGCCCTTGGCATCGAAGATGTCCGGCTTCATGGTGAAGTGCTTGCCGGTCTTCTTGGAGACGCCCGAGGCGCGCATCTTGAACTTGAGAATCTTGCGGCCAGTCTCATCGCCTTCCTCGTCCACCTCATCGGTGAACACCGGGGCGACTTCGGCGGTCTTCTTCTTCTTCGGGTTCTCCGACAGCCACTTGGCGAACTCTTCGTCGCGCAGCTTTTCCAGGTCGGCGATCAGCTTGTTGCACGCTTTGTCGTCACCGTCGTAGGCCAGGCTGACGGTGTACTCGCCTTCCTGCTTGAACTTGGTGTCCGGCTCGTTCAGGCGCGGCCATACCGCGATGCCGGCCGGGGAGACGATACGGGTGCGCTTCTGGTTGCTCATGGGGTTCCTTAGTCGTTGAGGGGGTTGATGAACACGCCTTCGCGCAGCAGGTCCGTCTCGACATCGAAAGGAGTGCTGCCGTAGACGGCTTCGTGGATGTCGCCTTCGAGCAAGAGCGCGTCGATGTAGGCGTCGATGACGGGGTCGCGGCTCACGGGATGAGCTTTCGCAGTTCGCCCTCGGCGTACCGCTTGACCGCCGAAAGGGTGTTGACCTGCCTGTACTGGCAGTCCTGTTCCATGCGGGAGACCACACGGAAGATTTCGTTCGGGTCGAAGCCCAACGTGTCGCAGATGACACGCATGGCGCAGCCCAGGCCGATGAGTTGTCGCGCCGGGGAACCCAGGTGCTGCACGGCGTCCAAAACGACGAAAGCGCCTGTTGCGGCGCTCTCGGCGGTCTGGCTGTGCAGCGCGTCGGTCACGCGCTCACGCATCAGGCGGTGAACTCTGCCGTCATGGCGTGCTTGAACTCTTCGACGGTCCCGTGCTTTGCCGGGTCGTAGATGCCGAGGACAACGCCGTAGGCGTCCTGGGCGACGTAGGTGTTCAGGGCAGACTGATAGTTGATGCTCATGTATGTCTCTCTTGTGGGATTACTTGCCAAAAGGGGATGAACTAGGCAAAGAAGTACGCGGAATCCAGGACCAGGCTCAGGTCCAGGTCACCGCTCGGGGGAAGCACGGGTAGTTGCTCGGCCGCTTCGGGCGGGAGCTGGTCGATGAGTTGTTGTCGGAAGTCGGCCAGCACGTCGCCGTTGTATTGATCGACGAAAGCCTGTCGGAGCGCCGCAGCCATGAGCGCGGAGCGACCGGCATGGGTTCCGTAGGAGTCGTGGATCATTGCGAAGGAGGTGATGCCGTTCTCTGCCGCGAGGCAGGTGGTGAGCATCAGGTGGCTCGCATCGCAGGAGTGGACGAAGTTCGGACTGATTCCGAGGGTCTGGCGGCGACGGTCGAGCTTAGTACCGCCGATGTTGACGACTAAATTAACCTTGCGCCCCCCGACGTGCGGATTGATGCGGACGCCTTCCTCCTCTCGGTACTCCTGGAGGACCGGGAAACCGGCAGGGGTCGTCCAGCAGACGGGCAGGTCGGCCGAGGAGGCCACCTTTGACGCATCGCGCAGCCAATCCATCGCGGCGCGGGCGGCGATCACGACCTCGCCGATACACTCCCACAGGAGCGCCGCAAGGTACTCGGCGGTTTCCCAATCGTCGCCCATGCCCAGCTTCTTCATCTTGGCGAGAACTTGGGACCGCATACCCGACTTGGTGACGCCGTAGGGGAGGGTCATCACGGGCTGCTTGACGATGTCGCGGGTGAGCTGGCCGTCGAGCTTGATGGCAATGACGTCGCCTTCGGCCGCACGGGCTTCCAGCTTGGCCTGGGCTACGTCCCTGACGCGGGTATAGATGTCGGCGGGCTTGACCTGGGGCACCAGGTTCGTCGCAGCGCCGCCCACGGAATCCCGCAGCATCGCCGAGAAGTTCTGCAAGCCGTTGCAGGAGCCGTCCAGCGCGACCTGGATGTGCGAGACGTGGTCACGGCCGTTCAGCGTGTAGCCCAGCCACTCGAAGCACGCAGCCAGCGCGCAGAAGGGGCTGTCCGCGTCAATCCAGAAGCGCTGGCCGTCCAGCGGGTCGAGAGCGCTGTCGAGGATTTGCTCCTCGTGGTCACGTACCCACTGCACGCGCTCCTCAAAGGAGACCTTGTCCACGCCAAAGCAGTTGGCGAGGTGGACCGCCAGCCAGAATGCGCCGTCTTCGCCCAGCGGCACGCCTTCCGCGAAGTGCAGCAGAGCCTTTGCGGCGTCGTCGCCCTGTGGCGTGAGGGTGGGCGGCAAGGGGTACACCCGGCCTCGGAAGTCCAGGTTGTGCGGGAAGTAGATCGCCGGGTAGTCCACGAACTTCTCGGCCAGGGCGAGCTTCTGAGCGCAGGCGAGGCGGGTGGAGACCGAGCGAGCGTTGGCCTCGTAGACCTTGGCGCGTCCGCGCTTCCACTCCTTGAACTCGTCGGCGTGATGCTCCTTGTAGTAGTCCGGGTCGGTGTCCAGCATCGCCGGGCGGTCCGGCAGGGTTGCCAGCTCCCGCTCGGGGAGGTCAGCGACGCCGCCCCCTGCGTTCCAGAGTTCGCGCATGACCTCCAGGACGCCGCGGTTCACCTTCCACGGCGTCGCCTGGATCGCGTTGACGGCCTGATAGACGTTGGGCATATCCACCAGCGCCAGCTCGCGCTTATAGGCGCGGTTGCGCGTGCGGACCAGGTCGGCACGGCCGCCGATGTCCGTCAGGTAGCCGCCGTCGCGCGGGGTGGTCCAGGGACGGGGCGGGACGACCATCGGCATCAGGACCGGCTGGTACAGCGCCGCGCTGTCGTGGGCCTTGGTCAGCCAGTCGAGGATCGCTTGATTACCCGCGATCAACAGGTGGCGCTTGCTGCGTTCGGTCACGGTGACCAGCTCGATCAGCCCGGTCGCCTCGACGAACAGCTCGATCAGCTTCATGCCGACCAGCAGGGCGTCCTTGTCGGCCAAGGTCAGGCGGGGTTCGTCATCGGGTTCCCATTTGGCCTCCTGCACGACGTGACGCATGACCGCCGTCGAGTGGCGGGAGGAGGTGGACTTCTTGAGCTGTTCCTGGACGACCCGGTACAGGCCGGGGTGTTTCTGGCGGAGGAGGGTGAAGTTGATCTCGTTGGCGACCTCGTGCCCCAGCGTGATCGCCACGGACACGGCCTTGCGGTGGTCAGCGACCAGCGCGTTGACGCATGTGAAGGAGGTCAGATAGGCGAGGGCCAACGGGTCAAGGTGGCGGACGAACTTGAGGGCGGCGTGGCGCTTGCCCGGCTTGCCGGTGTCGGCTTCGGCCACGAAGGCCGCGATGGCCTTGGCGGTGGCGTCCAGGCTTTCCATCACGAGCTTGCGGCCTGGGCCGGTCTCGGCCTGCTGGCGCTGCTCCTTGATCTTCTCGTACCGGGCGATGCCCAGCGAGGTGCTTTCTTTCTCCAGTTGAAGCTGGGCCGCGTGCAGTTCGTTGTCTTGCCAAGTCGTCATCATTTGCCCTCGGGGGATGCAAAAGTCAAAAGAGAAGGACCGCACCGGGGTCGCCGGTACGGTCCTTGGGTCATCATTTGTTGGTCCTGGGTGGACCTAGGTTGAACTGTAGATGTCCTTGTTGGTGAACAGCAATGAGTAGGTTCTGAATGTGTTGTCTTAGGGGGAGGCCCGCCGATGATGACGACTTTATTCCGCGTCACCTGGTGTCACCTGCCGCGGCACTTGGCGTCACCTGTATGTCACCCGCGGTGTCACCTGTTACTGTGTCGGGGCCTAAGCAACTGACATCTTTAGAGATTTGGGGTGGGGTGTCGGGATTTAGGTTCCAGTGCCGCAAGGCGTGGGGGTTCGAGTCCCCCCTTTCGCACCAGTGCAGGGCGTTTTCGCCGGCACCATGACCATGGGCACGTCCCGGATCGGGGAGACGGCCACATGCTGGGCCCTTGGCGGCCCCCGGACGTTCTCGGCCCGCGCTGGCGGCGCTGGCGTTTATCGGCGAAACTACAGGGCTGCGGCGGGCATGCGCGTCCACGACCCCGCGTCCAAAACCCGTTTCATCCATCACATCGTGCCGGGGCCCATGCCGCCGGTGGCAGGAGTCAACATGCAAGCTTCGATCGAATCCACTGGCAATCTGGAACGCCGCCTGACCTTCTCGCTGCCGGAAGACCGCCTGCAGACGCACATCAGCGGCCGTCTGGGCGAGATCGCCCGCACCACGCGCATCAAGGGCTTCCGCCCGGGCAAGGTGCCGGCCAAGGTGATCGAGCAGCGTTTCGGCCAGCAGGTCCGCAGCGAAGCCGTCGATGGCCTGCTGCGTGAGACCTTCGATGCCGCCCTGCGCGAGCATGAGCTGCGCATCGCCGGCACCCCGCGCATCGACAAGGGCGAGGGCGAGCTGTCCTTCGTGGCCACCGTCGAGCTGGTGCCGGACTTCGGCGACGTGGATGTCAGCAAGCTGACCGTGGTGCGCCACACCGCTGAAATCAACGACGCCGACATCGACCAGATGATCACCAACCTGCGCGAACAGCGCCGCAGCTGGAGCCCGGTCACCCGTGGCGCCCAGGACGGCGATCTGGTCGCGCTGGAAACCTGGTCGCAGGCCGGCGATGAGCGCCTGCCGGCCGAAGGCACCGAAAAGGGCAGCGTGATCGTGGGCCAGGGCATGATGTTCGAGCAGATCGAACAGGGCCTGGTCGGTCTGACCGCCGGTGAAGAAAAGACCCTGGACGTCGAGTTTCCGGCCGATTGGCGCGTCCCGGCACTGGCCGGCAAGCAGGTCAAGGTCACCGTCAAGGCGGTGGACGTGTCCGCGCCGGTGCTGCCGGAGGTGGATGCCGAGTTCATCAAGAGCTTCGGTGTGAAGGGCGGCGACGTGGAGCAGTTCCGCAAGGACATCCGCGCCAACCTGGAGCGCGAGCTCAAGGGTGCCCTGATGAACCGCCTGCGCCGCGAAGTCGGTGAGCAGCTGATCGCCGCCTACGCCTCGGTGGAAATGCCGCCGCGCCTGGTCGAGAACGAAGCCCGCGCCATGCTGGACCAGCAGCTCGAGCAGATCCGCCGCAGTGGCCGCAACCCGGGTGACGTCCCGGCCGACGCCCACGAAGGCTTCAAGGACGCCGCCGCCAAGCGCGTACTGGTCGGCCTGCTGGTCGGTGAAGTGGCCCGCAAGAACGACCTGCGCCTGGATCCCAAGCGCCTGAATGAAACCATGCGCCTGATCGCCTCGACCTACGAAGAGCCGGAGCAGGTCATTGAGATGTACCGCAACGACCCCCAGCTGATGAGTGGGCTGCAGAATCGTGTGATGGAAGAGCAGGTGATCGACTGGATCGCCGAGCGCGCCCAGCACACCGAAGAGAAGCTGTCGTTCCAGGACGCGATCCGCCAGTAAGCGGTCGTGTTTTACGCCCCGCGCCCTGGCGCGGGGTCGTTCCCCCCAAAATAGGTGCCTCACTAATGGACAACCGAACCACAGCCCTGAACATGGTTCCGATGGTGGTCGAACAGACCAGCCGCGGCGAGCGCGCCTATGACATCTATTCGCGCCTGTTGAAGGAGCGCCTGATCTTCCTCGTGGGCCCGATCGACGATCACATGGCCAACGTGGTGGTGGCGCAGCTGCTGTTCCTGGAAGCGGACAACCCGGAAAAGGACATCAGCATCTACATCAACTCGCCCGGTGGCGTGGTCACCGCCGGCATGGCGATCTACGACACCATGCAGTACATCAAGCCGGACGTGAGCACCATCTGCGTCGGCCAGGCGGCCTCCATGGGCGCCCTGCTGCTGGCGTCCGGCGCGGCCGGCAAGCGTTACGCGCTGCCGAATTCGCGCGTGATGATCCACCAGCCGCTGGGCGGCTTCCAGGGCCAGGCCACGGACATCGACATCCATGCCCGTGAAATCCTGACCCTTCGTTCGCGCCTGAACGAAGTGCTGGCCAAGCACACCGGCCAGTCGCTGGAGACCATCGCCCGGGATACCGAGCGTGACAACTTCAAGAGCGCGGCCGATGCGGTGGCCTACGGCCTGGTCGACCAGGTCCTGGAGCGTCGTCCGGAAGAGTCGATCCAGCCGGCATAACGTTGTACCAGGCCGGGAAACCGGCCTGTTTCCACCGGGTCGGGCGGGACTGGCGTCCTCCTGACCCTGTGCTATTCTCGAATCGAACCCCCGTTCAGTCGGGTGGGGTAACTGGGTAAGCGAAGCATGAGCGAAGACCGCCAAGGTCGTTCCACGGACACCGGCAAGATCCTCTACTGCTCTTTCTGCGGAAAGAGCCAGCATGAGGTGCGCAAGCTGATTGCGGGTCCGAGCGTGTTCATCTGCGATGAATGCGTCGAGCTGTGCAACGACATCATCCGTGAGGAGCTGGAGGAGAAGGCGCAGTCGGCCCGCAGTTCGCTGCCCAAGCCGCGCGAGATCCTCGAGGTCCTGGACCAGTACGTGATCGGGCAGAACCGCGCCAAGCGGACCCTGGCCGTGGCCGTATACAACCACTACAAGCGCATCGAGAGCCGCCAGAAGAACGACGAGGTCGAACTGGCGAAGTCGAACATCCTGCTGGTCGGTCCGACCGGTTCGGGCAAGACGCTGCTGGCCGAAACCCTGGCCCGCCTGCTCAACGTGCCGTTCACCATGGCCGACGCCACCACGCTGACCGAAGCCGGTTACGTGGGCGAGGACGTGGAGAACATCATCCAGAAGCTGCTGCAGAAGTGCGACTACGACGTCGAGAAGGCACAGCAGGGCATTGTCTACATCGATGAAATCGACAAGATCTCGCGCAAGAGCGAGAACCCGTCGATCACCCGCGATGTGTCCGGCGAAGGCGTCCAGCAGGCCCTGCTGAAGCTGATCGAAGGCACCGTGGCCAGCGTGCCGCCGCAGGGCGGTCGCAAGCATCCGCAGCAGGAATTCCTGCAGGTGGACACCAAGAACATCCTGTTCATCTGTGGCGGTGCGTTTGCTGGCCTGGACAAGGTGATCCAGCAGCGTTCCAACGATTCGGGCGGCATCGGGTTCGGTGCCAAGGTGAAGAGTTCCGAGCGCAAGCAGGAAGTGGGCAAGATCCTGGCCGAAGTCGAGCCGGAAGATCTGATCAAGTTCGGCCTGATTCCGGAGTTCGTCGGCCGCCTGCCGGTCGTGGCGACCCTGGAAGAGCTGGACGAGGCCGCCCTGGTGCGCATCCTCACCGAGCCGAAGAACGCCATCACCAAGCAGTTCAAGAAGCTGTTCGAGATGGAGCACGTCGAGCTGGAGTTCCGTCCGGACGCGCTGGCCGCCATTGCCCGCAAGGCGCTCAAGCGCAAGACCGGTGCCCGTGGCCTGCGTACGATCGTCGAATCGGTCCTGCTGGACACCATGTATGACCTGCCCTCGGCAGAGAATGTCAGCAAGGTGGTGGTGGACGAATCGGTGATCGAACACAAGTCCGAACCGTACCTGATCTACCAGACGCCACCGGCGCCTGAACAGAAGGCGGCTGGTGCTGAATAATCAGTTCAAGTAATTGAATTGAAAGAAATTTTTCAGAACAGCTTGCATCTAGAAGCCGATGGCCCCATAACGAGGCCATCGGCTTTTTTTGTATCCGGGCGAGGCGCCCGGAGGCCATCCCCACTGTTCCACTGGAGCCCACATGGCCCGTTCCCCAACTGAGACTCTCGACCTGCCGGTACTGCCGCTGCGTGACGTGGTGGTGTTCCCGCACATGGTCATTCCGCTGTTCGTCGGCCGTGACAAGTCCATGCATGCGCTGGAGCAGGCGATGGAAGCGGACAAGCGCATCCTGCTGCTCGCGCAGAAGTCCGCCGAGACGGATGATCCGTCCGCCGCCGATCTGTACCAGGTCGGCACGCTCGCCCAGGTCCTGCAGCTGCTGAAGCTGCCCGACGGCACCATCAAGGTGCTGGTCGAAGGCCTGTCGCGCGTCAACGTCACCGACGTGACCGAGCGTGATGGCTCGCTGCACGGCGTGGGCATGGAAATCGAATCGGACGAATCGCGTGAGCCGCGCGAGATCGAGGCGATCGCCCGCTCGCTGATGTCGCTGTTCGAGCAGTACGTCAAAACCAATCGCAAGCTGCCGCCGGAGCTGCTGCAGACCCTGGCCGGCATCGACGAGCCCGCGCGCCTGGCCGATACCATCGCCGCGCATATCAGCGTGCGCCTGGCCGACAAGCAGCGCCTGCTGGAAACGCTGCAGATCGGCGACCGCCTGGAAATGCTGGTCGGCCTGGTCGATGGCGAGATCGACGTGCAGCAGATGGAAAAGCGCATCCGCGGCCGCGTGAAGTCGCAGATGGAAAAGAGCCAGCGCGAGTACTACCTCAACGAGCAGATGAAGGCCATCCAGAAAGAACTGGGTGACCTGGATGACGCGCCCGGCGAGATGGACGAGCTGGCGCGCAAGATCGCCGAGGCGGGCATGCCCAAGCCGGTGGAGACCAAGGCCAAGGCCGAGCTCAACAAGCTCAAGCAGATGTCGCCGATGTCCGCCGAAGCGGCGGTCGTGCGCAATTACCTGGAGTGGCTGCTGGGCGTGCCGTGGAAGAAGCGCACCAAGGTCCGCAAGGATCTCAAGGCCGCGCAGGACACGCTGGACGCCGATCACTTCGGTCTGGACAAGGTCAAGGACCGCATCCTGGAATACCTGGCGGTGCAGTCGCGCGTGAAGCAGATGAAGGGCCCGATCCTGTGCCTGGTCGGTCCGCCCGGCGTGGGCAAGACCTCGCTGGGCCAGTCCATCGCCAAGGCGACCAACCGCAAGTTCGTGCGCATGAGCCTGGGTGGCGTGCGCGACGAGGCCGAGATCCGTGGCCATCGCCGCACCTACGTCGGCTCGATGCCGGGCCGCATCGTGCAGAACCTCAACAAGGTGGGCAGCAAGAACGCGCTGTTCGTGCTCGATGAGATCGACAAGATGTCGATGGACTTCCGTGGCGATCCGTCCTCGGCGCTGCTGGAAGTGCTCGACCCGGAGCAGAACAACGCCTTCAACGATCACTACCTGGAAGTGGACCTGGACCTGTCCGAAGTGATGTTCGTGGCGACGTCCAACTCGCTCAACATCCCCGGCCCGCTGCTGGACCGCATGGAAGTGATCCGCATCCCCGGCTACACCGAGGATGAGAAGCTCAACATCGCCATGCGCTACCTGGTGCCCAAGCAGATCAAGGCCAACGGCCTGAAGCCGGAAGAGCTGGAGATCGAGGCCGATGCGATCCAGGACATCGTGCGTTACTACACGCGCGAATCCGGCGTGCGCAACCTCGAGCGCGAAGTGGCCAAGATCTGCCGCAAGGTGGTCAAGGAAATCGCGCTTGCCGGTCCCGTAGCGCCCGCCAAGGCGGCCAAGCCGGCCAAGGCCGGCAAGAAGGCCAGCGCGAAGAAGAAGGCGCTGGTGGTGGTCAACGGCAAGAACCTGGACAAGTACCTGGGGGTTCGCCGCGTCGATTTCGGGCGTGCCGAAGAGCAGAACGAAGTGGGCCTGGTCACCGGCCTGGCCTGGACCGAAGTGGGCGGCGATCTGCTGCAGATCGAATCCACCCTGGTGCCGGGCAAGGGCCAGCTGATCCTCACCGGCCAGCTGGGCAACGTGATGAAGGAATCCGCCTCGGCGGCCCTGTCGGTGGTGCGCTCGCGTGCCGAGCGGCTGGGCATCGACAATGAGTTCCTGCAGAAGCACGACGTGCACGTCCACGTGCCCGATGGCGCCACCCCCAAGGATGGCCCGAGTGCGGGTATCGCCATGGTCACCTCGCTGGTGTCCACGCTGACCAAGGTGCCGATCCGGGCCGAAGTGGCGATGACCGGCGAGATCACCCTGCGTGGTCGCGTCACCGCCATCGGCGGCCTCAAGGAGAAGCTGTTGGCGGCGCTGCGCGGCGGCATCACCACGGTCATCATTCCCGAGGAGAACCGCAAGGATCTGGCCGATATCCCCGCCAATGTCACCCGCGATCTGAAGATCGTGCCGGTGAAGTGGATCGAGGAAGTGCTCGACCTGGCCCTGGAGGCCCCGCTGACCGCACCGAAGCCCAAGAAAGATGGGCAACGTGTCACGGTACGCGGCAAGTCCAAGACAGCTTCCACAACGCGCGTCAAGCACTGACGCGTCCTGTGGAAATGCCCGAAACCCGCGTCGTTATTGGCTTTTCAGCTTGCGCGGGTAGGGGGGCACTGGTATAAAAGCACCACTCGCGAGTCAGCGTACATCTGAATTCGGCGAACAGAGAACTTCACTGGCATCCGACGGCGTATCGTCGTCGGGTGTCTCAATGTTGAATCCGCGGAATCCCCGCCAAAGGAGCTGTAGAGAATGAACAAGACCGAATTGATCGACGCCGTTGCTGAAGCCGCCGACCTGACCAAGGCCGAGTCCAGCCGCGCCGTTGATGCCGTCATCGCTTCCGTCACCAAGGCCCTGAAGGGCGGTGACGCGGTGACGCTGGTGGGCTTCGGCACGTTCCAGGTCCGCGACCGCGCTGCCCGTACCGGCCGCAACCCGAAGACCGGCGACACCATCAAGATCGCTGCGTCGAAGAATCCGTCGTTCAAGGCTGGCAAAGCCCTGAAGGATGCCGTAAACTAAGCGGCTTGCTGGGGTGCTTAGCTCAGCGGTAGAGCGTCTCCTTTACACGGAGAGGGTCGGGGGTTCGAAACCCTCAGCACCCACCAGGCACTGCCAGTAAAATTTTTGAAATGTGGAGCGGTAGTTCAGCTGGTTAGAATGCTGGCCTGTCACGCCGGAGGTCGCGGGTTCAAGTCCCGTCCGCTCCGCCAGTTTCAAGAAGGCCCCTGAGCAATCGGGGGCCTTGTTTTCTCCGCCGACGCATGTCGCGGTGAAGGCGGTAGAGCCGACCGTTGGTCGGCTGAATGAATTAAAACAAGGAGCGGTAGTTCAGCTGGTTAGAATGCTGGCCTGTCACGCCGGAGGTCGCGGGTTCAAGTCCCGTCCGCTCCGCCAGTTTTAAAAAAACCTCGAAAAAAGCAGCATTTCGGGGTGGGCAATCTGAATATCTTCGGATAGAATGAGCGCCTGCAAAGTTTCAAGTGCGGAGCGGTAGTTCAGCTGGTTAGAATGCTGGCCTGTCACGCCGGAGGTCGCGGGTTCAAGTCCCGTCCGCTCCGCCAATCCTTGAAGAGCCCTTGGTGAAAACCAAGGGCTTTTTTTTGTTTCCAATCCAGCAGATTGATCGGCAGCGCGGCGCACACCGTTTGCCCGCCGCGATCAGCGGGTGCGGCACCGGGCAGATCGCGCGCAGGGGCCGGCGCGGGCACTTTTGGAGCCTGCCGCGAAGCGGGTTACACTGCCGGGCTCGCCAATCAGGCCTTGATTTTTCCCATGCTGCAGAAACTTCGCGACAAGACCTCGGGCTGGATCGTTACCGTGATCCTGGGGCTGCTGATGATTCCGTTCCTGTTCGTGATCGACTCCAGCTACCTCGGTGGCGTCGGCTCGCAGAACGTGGCCAAAGTGGCCGCCCCGCCGACCTGGTGGAAGTCCGCCCCGTCGTGGTGGCCGGTCTCGTTCCTGTGGCAGCACCATGAGATCAGCTCCAACGATTTCCGCGTGCGCTTCGAGCAGGCGCGCCAGCAGGCACGCCAGGAGCAGGGCGAGGACTTCGATCCGCGCCAGTTCGAAAGCACGGAGAGCAAGCTGGCCGTGCTCGATCAGATGATCGATGAGCAGGTCGTGCGCCTGGCCGGCGAACAGTCCGGCATCGTGATCGGCGATGCCGCCGTGCGCGAGTACATCGCCTCGATCCCGGCCTTCCTCGGTGCCGACGGCAAGTTCAACCAGGACAACTACCGCATCGCGCTGGCCAGCGGCAATCCGCCGCGCACGCCGACGCAGTTCGAAGCGCTGGTGCGCGAGAGCATCCAGCAGTCGATCATTCCGTCGGCCCTGCAGCGTTCCGGGTTCACCACCCAGAGCGAAGCCGAGCGCCTGATGAAGCTGCTCGGTGAAACGCGTGACGTCGAACTGGCCGCGCTGCCGGAAACCCCGGCCGACACCGCCGAAGTGACCGAGGCACAGATCAAGCAGTGGTATGACAGCCACACCAAGGATTTCCGCCAGCCGGAAACCGTGTCGCTGGAATACGTCGAAATCAACGGCGCGAACCTGCCTGCGCCGGCGGCCGCCGACGAAGCCACGCTGCGCAAGCGCTATGACGATGAGAAGGCGCGCTTTGCCACGCCGGAACAGCGTCTGGCCTCGCACATCCTGATCACCGCCGATGGCAGCGATCCGGCCAAGCTCAAGGCGGCTGAAGAGAAGGCAACCCGCCTGGCCGCCGAAGCCAAGGCACCGGGTGCCGACTTCGCCGCACTGGCCAAGGCCAACTCCGAAGATCCCGGTTCCAAGGACACCGGTGGTGACCTGGGCTGGGTGGAACGCGGCGCGATGGTGAAGCCGTTCGAAGATGCCCTGTTCGCCATGAAGGCGGGCGAGGTGACCGGTCCGGTCAAGACCGACTTCGGTTTCCACGTGCTCAAGCTGCGCGAGACCAAGGGCGGCGAAGGCCGTTCCTTCGACGAGGTGCGTGACCAGCTGGCTGCCGAGCAGCTCAAGGCCGACACCGACCGCGTGTTCACCGAGCTGAGCGGCCGCCTGGTCGATCTGGTCTACAAGAACCCGACCTCGCTGGAAGGCCCGGCCAAGGACATGAGCCTGCCGGTGCAGACCATCGGTCCGTTCACCCGCACCACCGCCAGTGGCATCGCCGCCAACCCGGCCGTGCTGCGCGCGGCGTTCTCCGACATCCTGACCCAGGACGGCACGGTGAGCGACCCGATCGAGCTGGGTCCGAACCACAACGTGATGATCCGCGTGACCGAGCACAGCCCGGAACAGGCGCTGCCGCTGGACAAGGCCCGTGAGCAGGTCATCGCCGCGATCCATGCCGACCGCACCCGCCAGGCGTCGGAGAAGGCCGTGGATGCCGTGCTGGCCAAGCTGAAGGCCGGTCAGACCCTGCAGGCGCTGGCGACCAGCGAGAAGCTGCAGATCAGCCCGCTGCCGGGCCTGCCGCGCACCCAGCCGGTGCCGACCCCGGAAATCAACCGTGCCGTGTTCAGCGCGCCGTTGCCCGCTGAAGGCAAGGCCAGCTACGGCAAGGTCGCCGTGCAGGGCCGCTACGTGATCTACGCGGTGACCAAGGTCACCCCGGGCAACGTTGCTGAAGTGGACGCGGCCCAGCAGCAGCAGCTCAAGGAGCAGCTGAGCCAGATCGACGGCATGGCCGCCGCCAAGGCCTACGTCGAAGCGATGCGCAAGCACTTCAAGGTGCAGACCGAAGAAGCCAACCTCTAACCGGGGCGGCTTCTGCTGAACAACAAAAAGCCCGGCGATGCCGGGCTTTTTGCGTTGGGGTTGGGCGCCGCTCAGTCTTCGACGCGCAACACCGCTCCCGGCTTGAGCACACTGCTGCCACTGAGGCCATTGAGCGACAGCAGGGCCTTCAACGGCATCCCGTAACGGCGGGCGATGGTCCAGGGCGATTCGCCATCGCGCACGGTGTGGCGGCGGCTCCGCGGACGATCCGCGCTGGCCACCGTGCGGGTGGCGGCCGGCGCAGGCGCCGTACGGGCCGCCGGGCTATCCACCGGTGCGCTGGGAGCCACCGCAATGGCGGCCACGCTGGCGCTGGCATCCACCGGCGCATGCGCGGTCGGGGCCAGAACCGTCACCTGGCCGGCCGGGCGGCCCTTGCCGCTGGCCAGGGCCGGGTTGAGCCGGGCGATCCGGGCCGGATCCAGGTCGCGCTGCTGGGCCCACTGTTGGACGCTGGTGCCCGCCGGCAGGGTATGCCCCTTCAGCACGGGCACGGTGCGGTCCAGCGAGGCCATCACGGCTGGCTCGGTTTCTGCGTCTTCCAGCACGCAGGCCAGCGCGTGCAGCTTCTCGACATAGGCATAGGTGACCGGCGACAGGCCGGGCAACTCCGCCGGACGCGCGTTCTGCGCGTTCATGCCGGCCTTGCGCAGCGATTGCAGGACCCGGTACTCGCCGGCGTTGTAGGCCATGGTGGCCAGGCGCCAGTCGCCGCCGAACATGCCGTGCAGGGTCTTGAGGTAACGCACCGCGGCCTGGGTGGAATCCACCGCCGAGAGGCGGCCGTCGTAGCCCGGGGTCATCTGCACGCGGTGGTTCTTGGCGGTGGTGGCGATGAACTGCCACAGGCCGGCCGGGCCGCCGCCGTTGCGGGCGTTGGGCCGGTAGCCGCTTTCCACGAAGGGAATCAGCGCAAATTCGGTCGGCAGGTCGGATCTGCGCAGCTCTTCCACCACATAGCCGAACAGCACCAGGGCGTCATCGTCCTGGTTGGCCAGGCGCGAGGGGGCATGCGCGAACTGCTTCTGCCAGCGCGGGCTGGTCGCCTCGGCGTCGCAGGTAGGTTCAGCCAGGCCATCGCGGAAGCTGGCGAAGATGTCCTGCCCGTTGCGCACCGAGGCCGGCGGCAGCGCCGCAGCGGTCAGGGGGAGGGAGGACAGGCCGGCCACGTTCTGCGACATGCCGGCGGTCAACGACTGGGCGCCCGCGCTGCCGGCCACGGCGATCGCCAGGCCCAGCGCGAGCGGCAACAATCGCCGACTCATGTTCGAAATCCGTCTTTCCAGTGCCGCAGGCCTGCGACAACATCCACTTCATCGGTTACGGGACGCCCAAGATGGGCGCTGACAGCCGCCTGGATGGCGGGGGTGTTCGTACGCAGGAACGGATTGCATTCCAGCTCGCTTGCCAGTGAAACCGGCAGCGTGGGCAGGTCATCGCGGCGCATGGCCAAGGCCTCCTCATGGCGCTGCGACAGCGCAGCGTTGGTGGGGTCTACATGCCGCGCGAAGACGGCATTGGACAGGGTGTACTCGTGGGCGCAACAGACCATCAGTTGCGCTGGCAGGGACGCCAGCTTCCGCAGGGATGCCAGAAGCTGGGGAGGCGTACCTTCGAACATGCGCCCACAGCCCAGGCTGAACAACGCATCGCCACTGAAAAGGTGTTCAGCGGTGTGAAATGCGATATGGCTCCGGGTGTGCCCGGGCACGGATACTACGTGGAACCCCAGCCCCAATGCCTGAACGCATTCACCTTCAGCGACCCGATGGGCGGCCACCTGGATGCGCGGTTCTTCTGGCGCGTAAACCTCCACCGCCGGAAAACGCGCCTGCAGTTCTGCCACGCCGCCGATGTGATCATCGTGGTGATGCGTCAGCAGAATGCTGTGGGGAACCCATCCCTGCTGCGCTGCGGCAGCCAGAACGGGGTCGGCCTGGCCGGGGTCGATGACCACGGCGCGGCCGTCGTCGGCGACCAGCGCCCAGATGTAATTGTCCGCAAACGCGGGTAGGGCGGTCAGTCGCATAGAATTGGACCATGCCCCCCGCGCCGAGCCCCCGTCAAGCGACAGTCGCATCCTGGTTTGATACTGAACCGGCACAAGCCTTGTGCCGTCTGGAATCCGAGCGGTTGCGCAGCCTGCTCGCCGAGCGCCCGGTGAACCCCTGGCTGTGGGTGGCACCGACGCCCGGCTGGCTGGAGCGCGTCGAACTGCCCGGTCGCGGCCTGGGGCTGTTCCGCGACGGAGCGAGCTACGCCGGGGACGTGCACTGCGGGCTGCCGTTGCCGCTGCCGGACGAGAGCGTCAACGCGATCATCCTGCAGCACGTCACCGCGCGCGATGCCGAGCAGCTGATCGACGAGTGCGCGCGGGTGCTGATGCCGGGCGGCCGCCTGTGGTTGTCCACGCTCAACCCGTTCAGCCCGTACCGCCGGCAGTGGCGCCACCACGGACTGGTGGTGCGCAGCCCGCAGCGGCTGCGCCATACCCTCACGCAGGCCGGTCTGAGCTGCGAAGACCTGCACTACCTCGGCCCGATGTGGCGCGACCGCTCGCCGGCCCGGCGCGACCTCGCTCCACTGCGCGCGGCCTGTCTGTTCACCGCTGAAAAACGCACTCTGGCCCTGCCGGGACCGACGCCCGTGGCCCTGCCACGCTGGCACGGGACCGTGGCCACCTGATCTGGAATGGAATGAAGACGATAGAAATCCACACCGACGGTTCCTGCCTCGGCAATCCCGGCCCGGGCGGCTGGGCGGCGTTGCTGCGCTACAACGCGCACGAGCGTGAGCTGAGCGGTGGTGAAGCGCATACCACCAACAACCGCATGGAACTGATGGCGGCCATCTCGGGGCTGGAAGCGCTCACCGAGCCATGCAACATCGTGCTGTACACCGATTCGCAGTACGTACGCCAGGGCCTGACCGAGTGGATGCCCGGCTGGATCCGCAAAAACTGGAAAACCGCGGGCGGCTCGCCGGTCAAGAACCGCGAGCTGTGGGAGCGCCTGCACGCGGCCACGCTCAAGCACACCATCGACTGGCGCTGGGTCAAGGGGCATTCCGGCGATCCGGACAATGAGCGCGTGGACCAGCTGGCGCGCGACGCCGCGATCCGGATCCGTGCCGCTGGCCCGGTACACTGAGCCCATGCGTCAGATCATCCTTGATACCGAAACCACCGGCCTGGAGTGGCGGAAGGGCAACCGCATCGTCGAAATCGGCTGTGTGGAACTGCTCGAGCGCCGCCCCAGTGGCAACAACTACCACCAGTACCTCAAGCCGGACTGCGAGTTCGAGCAGGGCGCGCAGGAAGTCACCGGCCTGACCCTGGAATTCCTGGCCGACAAGCCGGACTTCGCCCAGGTCGTCGACGAATTCCTGGCCTACATCGACGGCGCCGAGCTGATCATCCACAACGCGGCGTTCGATCTGGGCTTCCTGGACAACGAGCTGTCGCTGCTTGGCGAGCACTACGGCAAGATCACCGACCGCTGCACGGTGATCGATACGCTGAAGATGGCGCGTGAGCGCTTTCCCGGCCAGCGCAACTCGCTGGACGCGCTGTGCCGGCGCCTGGGCGTGGACAACGCCCACCGCCAGCTGCACGGCGGCCTGCTCGATGCCCAGATCCTGGGCGATGTGTACATCGCGCTGACCTCGGGCCAGGAAGAAATCGGCTTCGGCGCGGCCGACGACCGCAAATCCGGCAGCCCCCACGTGCAGACCTTCGACACCTCGCGCCTGCTGCCACGCCCGCGCGTGGTCGCCACCGCCTCGGAGCTGGAAGCACACGAAGCGCGCCTGGCCAAGCTGCGCAAGAAGGCCGGCCGCGCGATCTGGGATGGTGAGCCTGAAGCGGTGGAAGCGGTCAGCGCCTGAGGGCCCGACCCCGGCGGTAGATCCCGACCGTTGGTCGGGATGCCTGCCTCAGTGGCATCGCACCAGGATCACGGTGATGTTGTCCGAGCCGCCGCCATCCAGTGCGGCGGCGACCAGGGTATCCACGCATTCCTGCGCACTGGCATCGTCGAAGGCGAGGGTACGGGCAATGCCCTTGTCCTCGACCTCCTCGGTGAGCCCATCACTGCACAGCAGCAGCTGCATGCCCGGGCGCAGTTCACCGGTGGTGGTCGCCACATTCAGGTGCGCCGGATCGGTCACGCCCAGCGCCTGGGTCACCACATTGCGGTGCGGATGCGCGCGTGCCTGCTCGGCGGTCAGATTGCCCTGCGCGACCAGTTCCTGGACCACGCTGTGATCCTGGCTGAGCTGGGCCAGCTTGCCGTCGCGCCACAGATACGCGCGGCTGTCGCCCACCCACGCCACCTCGTAGCGATTGCCCTGGACCCGCGCGGCCACCACCGTCGTGCCCATCGGCAGGCTGTCATTGCGGCGGCGCGAGGTGCGGATGATCTCCTCATCGGCGATCCGGATGGCATGCGCCAGCGTCGCCCCGCGGCGGATCTCGCGCACGATGGTCTCGCGTGCCAGCGCACTGGCCACCTCGCCACAGGCGTGCCCGCCCATGCCATCGGCGACCAGCCACAGCGCCAGTTCGCCATCGCCGTAATACGTATCCTCATTGAGGTCACGGCGCAGGCCGGGGTGGGTCAGGTGTCCGAATTCGATCATGAAGGCGCGTGCCGGTAAGGATTGCGGGGGATAACGGCATGATCGCGGCCCGCCGGACATCCGGCAAGGCATCCATACAGAAGAAATTCACTTCTTTGCCCGCAATGACTTGTCGCCAGCGCGTCCTACCCGTATTATTCGCGTCCCGGTTCGCCGGGACCATCTGGAGAGGTGGCAGAGCGGTTGAATGTACCTGACTCGAAATCAGGCAGGCGTTTATAGCGCCTCGGGGGTTCGAATCCCCCCCTCTCCGCCAGATAAAAAGAAAAGGGCTGCCCAACGGGCGGCCCTTTTCTTTTTATCCGGCCTGATGGGCGGACGAGAACCCCCGACGGGGGTTCGACGGATCTGCAGGAGCAGATCCGGACAGACGAACGTCTGGCCCTGGAGCGCGCAAGCGCGGAAGGGCTGGGTGCATGGATGCACCCAGCAATCCCAATGAAGCGGCCACCCTGTCTCCGAAGCCACAGCGCCATCACCGACATTCCCGGGCGCGTGGCGACGAGTTCATCGCCAACGGCGTCTCCAACTCCAGGAGGCGCGGCCCTGGAGCGCGCAAGCGCGGAAGGGCTGGGTGCATGGATGCACCCAGCAATCCCAATGAAGCGGCCATCGCGCAGCCACGCATGGCGTGGCTCTACCCGGGGCCCGCACCCCCACCCCACACCCCGCCAACCTGCGCTCCGCTAAACTGCCCACCTCACGTAACGGATCTCCCCCATGACCGCTGAAATCCTTGTCCCCGTGTCCTTCGGTGAACTGCTCGACAAGATCTCGATTCTGCAGATCAAGTCCGAGCGCATCAGCGACGAGGCCAAGCTGGCCAACATCCGCACCGAACTGAGCGCGCTGGAAAAGACCTGGATGGCGCACCCGGCCGGGGTCAAGGACATCGCGCGCCTGCGTGCCGAGCTCAAGGCGGTCAACGAGCGCCTGTGGGACATCGAAGACAACATTCGCCTGCAGGACAAGGCGCAGGCCTTCGACGACCATTTCGTCGAGCTGGCGCGCAGCGTCTACCAGCAGAACGATGAGCGCGCCCGCATCAAGAAGGACATCAACCTGGCGCTGGGCTCGCTCTACGTGGAAGAGAAGTCGTACAAGGATTACGCGCCGCGCGGCGCGTAATCGGCGACATACCGTTCGAAGGCGGCGATGCCGTCCTCGACGGTGATCAACTGCATCACGTCGTCGAACTCGACCTTCGCGCCCCACTTCAGTTCGCTGGCCGGTTTGCCCAGGAACTTGCGCGCGGCATCGTCGTAACGGTCCACGCAGTAGCGGCGGTCGGAGTAGGGGCCGCTGCGGTGCGGGTTGCTCGCTGCATGCAGGCCCAGCACCTTGGTGCCCATCGCGTTGGCGATATGCATCGGGCCCGAGTCGGGCGTCATCACCAGCGCGGCGCGCGCCAACAGCGCCGGCAGCTGCTTGAGCGTGTCCTTGCCGACCAGGTCCAGCGCCGGCGTGGCCAGCTGGGCCTGGATCGCATCGGCCATGCCGCGCTCCAGTTCGCTGCGCCCACCGCACAGCACCACCCGCCAGCCGCGTGAGGTGGCGTGGTTGGCCACGGCCGCATAGCGGTCGGCATACCAGTTGCGGCGAACATGGCTGGAGCAGGGCGAGATCATCAGCACCGGGCGGCCATCGTCGGTCCACTGGGCGTTGGCCCACTCGACCGCGGCCGGCGGCACGGCCAGGTCCCAGCTGACCTCGGTCTGCTTCAGGCCGAGCGGTTCGCAGAAGCTGCCGATCGCATCCAGCACATGGATGCCGGGGCGGTCGGGGATGCGCTCATTGATAAACAGCCCGTGAAGATCCTTGGAGCGGGCCTTGTCGTAGCCAATGCGGCGCTTGGCCGGCACGAAGGCGGACAGCACGTTGGCACGGAAAGCCACCTGCATCTGCAGCAGCGCATCGAAGCGCCCGGCGGGAAGGCTGTCGCGCAGGGCACGCATGCCGGCCAGGCCGGTCTTCTTGTCGTAGCTGTGGAAGGTCACGCCTGGCAGGCCATCGAGCAGCTTGTGGCCTGCCTTGTCGATGATCCAGTGCAGCGACACCCCGGGATCGGCCTGCTGCAGGGTGCGTACCAGCGGCACCACATGGGTCACGTCCCCCAGCGCGGACAAACGCAAAAGACACAAGGAAGAGGACGATGGTGCCATGGTGTTGTTAGACTCGAAGGAATGGTCGCATTCGACGCCACTGAAGCGCTGACGCCCTGCCGCGATGGACGCGGTATCGGTGCCATTCTGTTCGACCGCGAAGCCTTGCGGCAAGCCGAGATGAGCCTGTTCGCACCGGCCCACTGGGGCGAGCGGGCACGGCCGGTCGGCGATGGCGGCCGTGGTGGCGCCTGGTTCGTCGATGCCCCCTTCGGTCATGCCGTGCTGCGCCAGTACCTGCGTGGCGGCCTGGCGGCCAAGCTCAGCCGGGACCACTACATCTGGCGCGGGGCCAACCGCACCCGCAGTTTCGCCGAGTTCCGGCTGATGCGTGCCCTGCGCGCGCAGAAGCTGCCGGTGCCGCGACCGATCGCCGCGTTCTACATGCGCGAAGGCCTGCGCTACAAGGCGGCGATCCTGATGGAGCGCCTGGAGGGTGTGCGTTCGCTGGCCGACCGCGCGCTGGTCGCCGGGCGCGGCGCGCCCTGGGAAGAGACCGGCCGGCTGATCGCGCGGTTCCATCGCGTCGGGCTGGACCACGCCGATCTCAACGCCCACAACATTCTGTTCGACGCCAACGGCCACGGCTGGCTGATCGATTTCGATCGCGGCGTGCTGCGCATCCCGGCCACCCGCTGGCGCGAGCGCAATCTCAAGCGGCTGCTGCGCTCGCTGATCAAGCTGCGCGGTGAGCGCAGCCAGGATGACGTCGAGAAGGACTACGCACGGCTGCGCCGCGCCTACGATCTGGCCTGGAACCGGGGTTACTGATGGACTGGGCACTGCGTTTCATGGGGGTCGGCAATGCGTCGGCCGTGCAGCTCGGTTCGCCGATGGCGGTGATCGAACGCGATGGACGCCCGTGGCTGACCATCGATTGCGGCGGGGAAGGGCTCACTGCGTTCCAGGCGCACTACGGCCATGTGCCGCAGGCATTGTTCGTCACCCATGTGCACCTGGACCACGTCGCCGGTTTCGAACGCCTGTTCGTCGATGCGTATTTCTCGCCGCAGCGTCGTGGGCGTATTCGCGTGTACGTGCCGGCGACGGTCGTGCCGCTGCTGCACAAGCGCGTGGCCGATTACCCGAACGTGCTGGCCGAGGGCGGTGCGAATTTCTGGGATGCGTTCCAGCTGATCGTGGTCGGCGATGCGTTCTGGCATGACGGCGTGCGCCTGGAAGTGTTTCCGGTCCGCCATCACTGGCCGGAAACCGCCTATGGCCTGCGCCTGAAGGGTGCGGTCACCTGGAGTGGCGATACCCGGCCGATTCCGGAAATGCTGGCGCGCTACGCCGACGACAACGAACTGATCGCCCACGATTGCGGCCTGCATGGCAACCCGTCGCACACCGGTGTGGATGACCTGGAGCGTGAATACACGGCCGAGTTGCAGGCGCGGATGATGCTCTACCACTACGCCAGCGAGGCTGACGGCGAGGCGCTGCGCCAGCGGGGTCACCGCGTGGCCGTGCCTGGCGAACGTGTGGCGCTGGCGTCTCCCACCGCCATGCACGTGCTGGCGCAGGATCCTCCCTGAGCATGGACGACGCGCTGGCCGCTCATCTGCAGGCGCTCGAACGCGCGTTGCACGAACCTGCGGTGCGTGGCGATGTCGCGCAGCTGGCGGCATTGTTGGATGACGACTTCAGTGAGATCGGCAGCTCGGGTGCGTGTTTCGATCGGGCTGCTGCGCTGGCGGAGATTCCGCGCGAGCGCGCACAGGTCGAGATCGTGTCCACCGACTACCAGGTCGTGTTGTTGGCGCCCACCTTGGCACAGGTGCGCTATCGCAGCTGGTATGTGGTCGGCGGCGAGCGCCAGCGCGAGGTGTTGCGCAGTTCGCTGTGGCGGCTGTGCGGTGCGGCATGGCGGATGGTGTTCCATCAGGGCACGCCTGCGGTGCCTTGAGCGGCAGCATCACTGAGGGGGAAGCCTGGCGCCCAAAAAGGTGGCGGCCCCGCCGACTGACCTCGGCGCCCGCGTCGATCGATACCGTTGCTGCCTTCCGGCCCTGGCGGGATTTTCGACCTAGCGTCGCGAGGGGCCGACGGGGCCACCATAGAGACGTTCCGGCTGCAGGGCGATCGAGGATCAGCCGGCCGCAGGCGGAAGGTGCAACGCAGGAACAGGTCCGGCAGTGCAGTCGCGCATTCTAGCGCATGCACGGCCTGCAGTGCCAGACGCGGAGGCTGAATCCCGTGTAGCCCGGTGCCGCCGGAATAGGGCATCCGGCGAGTGGGTTGCTAAAATGCGTGGCACAGGAGGAACGGCCTCCCCCATTTCGGGAACCACTGACCAGGACGGCCTGGCCCCCATCAAGGAGGGCCGCATGGCCTGGATCTATCTGTTGGCAGCCGGTGTGCTGGAAATCGTCTGGGCGTTCTCGATGAAGCAGTCCGAGGGGTTCAGCAGGCTCACCCCGTCGATCATCACCCTCGTCACCATGATCGCCAGCTTCTGGCTGCTGTCGCTGGCGATGCGCACGTTGCCGCTGGGCACTGCGTACACGATCTGGACCGGCATCGGCGCGGTCGGCGCGTTCGTGATCGGCATTACCTTCCTCGGCGAGCAGGTCAGCGCGATGCGGATTGCTGCAGCGGTGTTGATCGTGAGCGGATTGGTGTTGATGAAGTTGAGCAGCAGCTGAGGCTCTAAAGCGAAGGCTGCGGCGTCGACGACGGTAGAGCCACGCCATGCGTGGCTGACGCACTGCTGACCCGATCGAATCACTGGCGCCGCTCAACGCGGCGCCAGTTCGAGCACCATCTCCACCGCATCCAGCCCGGGGCCGTGCCCATCGGGGGTGATGTGGGTGACGGCGAAGCCGAGTCCGGCGTAGAAATCCTGCGTGTGCTGGCTGGTGCTGAGCGTGACGCGCTGGGCGCCTAGCGCTTTTGCGTGGGCAAGGCGTGCGTGGGAGAGCTGCTTGCCCAGGCCTTGGCGATGTTGGGCGTTATCGACCATGCCCCAGCAGAAGGCCGCCGTGTGCTCGTTGTCCAGGGCGAGGCCGCCGCAGGCGACGATGTGGCCGTTGTGCTCGATGACCAGATAGTCGTGGGCGCGGTCTGGGTGAAGTAGATAGTTGGCGAAGTCGTGGCGTTCGTGTGGGGCGAAGTAACGCGGCACGTTGGTGTCGAACAGTGCCAGGCAGGCGGGGGCGTCTGTTGGGGTGTAGGGGCGCAGGGTGGGCATGGGGGGACTTTGGCATGCTCCGCGTTGGGGTGGTCGGCTTCGGATGCAGGCTTGCCGCTTCATTGGGATTGCTGGGTGCATCCATGCACCCAGCCCTTCCGCGCGGATGCGCTCCAGGGACAGCCGTTCGGCTGTCCGGATTCGCTCCTGGCGAATCCGTCGAACCCCCGGTCGGGGGTTCTCATCCCCCTCTCCATGGTTTCGCGCACTGCTACCGGAGCCGGATGAATGACGAACGTGAGAAACGCAAAAGGCCGCCCCGAGGGGCGGCCTTTTGCGTTTGTCTGGCGGAGAGAGGGGGATTCGAACCCCCGAAGCGCGGTTTAGACGCTTACACACTTTCCAGGCGTGCTCCTTCAACCACTCGGACACCTCTCCGGACCTGCCGCACACAACCCGCTGCAGGGGCGCAGATTCTAGCGGGGGAATCGGAATCGCACAAGCGGTTCGTCACGGGGGCAGGGGGGCTGGACAGGCGTGGCACAATGGTCGTCCCGATGAAGACGGTGGCCTGATGTCCTATCTCGTCCTTGCCCGCAAGTGGCGTCCGAAGCGTTTTGCCGAGCTGGTGGGCCAGGAACACGTGGTCCGTGCGCTCAGCAATGCGCTGGACAGCGGCCGGGTGCACCATGCGTTCCTGTTTACCGGCACCCGCGGGGTCGGCAAGACCACCATTGCCCGTATTTTCGCCAAGTCGCTGAACTGCGAGCAGGGCACCAGCGCCGATCCATGCGGCCAGTGCCCGGCCTGCCTGGATATCGACTCCGGCCGTTACATCGATCTGCTCGAGATCGATGCCGCGTCCAATACCGGTGTGGATGATGTCCGCGAGGTGATCGAGAACGCCCAGTACATGCCCTCCCGGGGCAAGTACAAGGTCTACCTGATCGACGAAGTGCACATGCTGTCCAAGGCGGCGTTCAATGCGCTGCTCAAGACGCTGGAAGAGCCGCCGGAGCACGTGAAGTTCCTGCTGGCCACCACCGATCCGCAGAAGCTGCCGGTGACGGTCCTTTCGCGCTGCCTGCAGTTCAACCTGAAGCGGTTGGACGAGGAACAGATCCAAGGCCAGATGACCAAGATCCTGGCCGCCGAGGAGATCGAGTCCGATCCGACTGCGATCGTGCAGCTGGCCAAGGCCGCCGATGGCAGCCTGCGTGATGGCCTGTCGTTGCTGGATCAGGCGATCGCCTATGCCGGCGGTGCGCTGCGCGAGGATGTGGTGCGCGCGATGCTGGGCACGGTGGACCGCACCCAGGTGGCGGCGATGCTGGATGCGCTGGCCGATGGTGATGGTCCGCGCCTGCTGCAGACCGTGGCCCTGCTGGCCGAGTTCTCGCCGGACTGGAGTGGGGTGCTCGACGCCCTGGCCGAAGCCCTGCACCGGATCCAGGTGCAGCAGCTGGTGCCGGGCGCCGCGACGGCGGGCGAGGGGATCGATGCCGAGGCCTTCGCCCAGCGCCTGCGTCCGGAAGTGGTGCAGCTCTGGTACCAGATGGCCCTGGGCGGTCGCCGTGACCTGCACCTGGCCCCAAGCCCGCGTGCTGGATTCGAGATGGCGGTGCTGCGCATGCTGGCGTTCCGCCCGGCATCGGCCGTCCCGCCCGTGCCCCGCGATCCGGGCACCGGTACCGAAGTGAACAGTGGCGGCCAGGCCAGTGGCCAAGGCGCCGGCATGGCCGCTGCGGCAGCGGCTTCGGCTCCGGCTCCGTCCGTGGCGCCCGCCAAGGCCAGCGCGCCCGTCGCTCAGGCAGCCCCGGTGGCGCCTGAGGCGCCGGCCGCCGCCCCGGTCGTCGCGCCCCCCGAGGCCGCAGCCCCGCCGCTGAAACAGGTTGCTCCCGCCCCGACAGCCGCCGAGCCGGTCAAACCGGTCAAGCCGGCCAGGCCGAACGCGCCTGCCCCCGCTGCTGACGACGATCTGCCGCCGTGGCATCAGGAGAACGATGCGGCCGATCGCGACGAAGCGCTGGCTGCTGAAATGGCGACCCCGGATGCGGCCATGGTCGCTCCATGGGAAGCGCCGCCCGAGCGGACCGTGGCACCGGCTGCTCCCGCGCCTGTGCGGGAAGCCCCCGCCCCGGTGGCTCGCCCGGAGGGTATCGCCATCGCACCCTCAGTGGCCGACGCCGCGCCGTCAGGGGCGAGCGCTGAGCTGACCGCCGATGCCTGGCTGGAACTGGTCGCCGGCAGCCAGCTCAATGGCCCGTCCAAGCAGCTGGCGGCCCACTCGGCGTTCATCAGCTACCAGCACGGTGTCTTGAAACTGGCGATTTCGCCCGGATTTGAGTACTTGAGTTCGGACCGCTCGCAGGCGGCGCTGATTGCGGCATTGACCGGCCCCCTGGGGCAGGCTCCGCGTCTGGTGATCGATACCGGCGCGGCTGGTGCCGAGACCCTGCATCAGCGCGCTGACCGCCAGCGTGGCGAACGCCAAACGGCGGCGGAAGCCGCTTTCATGGCCGACCCGTCGGTGCAGTTGCTGATCCAGCAACACGGTGCCCGGGTCGTGGCCGATTCCATCCGTCCTTTTGAAGAGTAAAGAACCATGCGCGGCAATATCGCCCAACTGATGCAGCAGGCCCAGAAGATGCAGGAAAACCTGCAGAAGGCCCAGGAAGACCTCGCCAAGCTGGAAGTCACCGGCAGCGCCGGCGGCGGCATGGTCAGCGTGACCCTGACCGGCACCAAGGAATGCCGCAAGGTGCGCATCGATCCGTCGGTGCTGTCCGATGCGGAAATGACCGAAGACCTGGTGGCCGCAGCGTTCAACGATGCCTCCAACAAGATCGATGCCGAGTCGAAGAACCGCATGGGTTCGGCGACCGCTGGCATGCAGCTGCCCCCGGGCATGAAGCTGCCGTTCTGAGCCACGTCTGCGCCGGGTCGAGGCCTGGCGACGGTGGTGACCGCGCCGCGAAGCCTCCGGGCTTCGCGCGCTTGTTTCTGAGATGAGCGATCCGCCATGAGCCTGCCCCTGCTCGAACAATTGATCGAGGCCTTCCGCGTGTTGCCGGGCGTGGGCCAGAAGACCGCCCAGCGCATGGCCTACCACGTGCTCGAACGTGAGCGCGAGGGCGGCCAGAAGCTGGCCGAGGTGCTGGCCAAGGCGATCGAGCGGATCGGGCATTGCGCGCAGTGCCGGGATTTCAGCGAGACCGAGGTCTGTGCGGTCTGCGCCAACGGCAGCCGCGAGCGCCAGCAGCTGTGTGCGGTGGAATCACCGGCCGATCGCCTGGCGATCGAAACGGCTACCGGCTACCGCGGGGTCTATTTCGTGCTGCAGGGGCGGCTGTCACCGCTGGACGGCATCGGTCCGCGCGAGCTGGGCCTGGATCAGCTGGAGGCCCGCCTGAAGCAAGGCGAAGTGACCGAGTTGATCATCGCCACCAGTGCCACCGTGGAAGGCGAAGCGACCGCGCATTACCTGGCCCAGATGGCGCGCAGCCACAAGGTCCGCCCGAGCCGGTTGGCGCAGGGCCTGCCGCTGGGCGGCGAGCTGGAATACGTGGATCGCGGCACGCTGTCGCACGCCTTCGGTACGCGTACCGAAGTGCAGGAATGATCCCGCGCAACCCGCGCCGGTGATCGAAACCGGGCGTGCATCCGCGCTACTCTCCAAGGCCCTGTTACACGAGGTGCACTCATGAGCCACGACACCCTGTTCGGCAAGATCATCCGCCGCGAAATTCCCGCCACCATCGTCTACGAAGACGAGGAGGTGCTCGGCTTCAAGGACATCGCGCCGCAGGCGCCGGTGCACGTGTTGTTCATTCCCAAGCACGAAGCGATCCCGACCCTGGATGACGTGCGGCCGGACCAGGCGCACCTGATCGGCAAGCTGGCCATGGCCGCCGCCGAGTACGCCCGCCGCGAAGGGTTCGCGCAGGACGGCTACCGTATCGTCATGAACTGCCGCGAGCACGCCGGGCAGACCGTGTTCCATATCCACCTGCACCTGCTGGCCGGCGCGCAGCTGGGTCACTTCGGCACGCCGAACGGCTGAGCGGGCCGGGGCAACAAAAAACGCCGCCCGAAGGCGGCGTTTTTTTCAGCGCGTCCGCATCAGCGACGGGGACGCGCCACCTCCGGGCTTACCACCAGCCCCAGCCGCGGTAGCCCCAGCCCGGACCCCAGCCCGGGCCCCACGGGCCGTACGGGTAGGCGGGCACCACGTCGACCTGGCGCTGTTCCGGCCACAGGTAGATCACATCGGCGTCCAGCTTCGGCAGGCGATAGTCGTACTCGCCGATACGGGTGTTCTCGTAGCCGCCGATCTTGCCGATGAAGGTCACGTCCCGGCCCGGCTCGAACACCGCCGGATCGTAGAAGCCGGCGCGGCACGCGATGAAGCGGCCGTCACTGGCGTCGGCCGAGGTGGTGCTCGGGCGGCCACTGCCGTTGAGCGGACGCGAAATCATCTGGAAGCAGGTCTGGCCCTGGCCCGGGTTGGTTTCGATGATGCGACCACCCCAACGCACCGGGGTGCCCACCTGCTGGGTGGGAACCGCGTCACGTGGGCTGACCATACTGAACTGCCCCTGCAGCGGCTTGGGCGCGGTGGCGCAGGCAGCCAATGCCAGAGAGGCAGCAAGGGGAAGCAGGATTTGAATCTTCATGGGGATGCTCCGGAGGTCGGGCGATGCCTGCGCAGGTCGCGCAATAATGAAGTGAGGTCGACGTCAGCGCCAGCGTAGCGCGCCTGGACGAAACGCGCGCTGAGCGACAACAACGCCGGATCGGGCCGTTGCCGATCCACCCGGCGGGCCCACTCGCTGGCCGGTTCGGCGCTGGCGCGTTCCAGCCCATGGCGTGCATAGCGGCGTCCCAGCCGGTGCCAGGCCCGCAGCAGCGGGTCGCGTTCGCGTTCGCCCCGGGCCAGCAGCCACGCCATCCACCCTAGCGCGGCCAGCGCGAAGACAGTGAAAATTCCCACCAGTCGGGTCGGATCCAGGCGCTCGAAACCAAACGGTTCAAGAAGCCGTTGCTGGCGGTCGGCATCGAAGGACAGGATCAGCTCGTTCCAGCCCCGGCGCAGCCAGTCCCCCATCTGCCCGAACTGCAGCCAACGGCTGTTGAGCATCGCACCGGCGTCGCCCGCCGCCAGCCGGTCGTCGATCGTGTCGTAGATGCTTTCGGGGGCGACGGCCGCGGTCGGGTCGACCCGCACCCAGCCGCGCCCGGGCAGCCAGACCTCGGCCCAGGCATGGGCATCCATCCGGCGCAGCACCCAGTAGTCACCATAGGGATTGTGGACGCCACCGGCGAAGCCGGTCACGACCCGCGCCGGGATGCCGGCGTTGCGCATCAACACAACGAACGATGAGCTGAAGTGCTGGCAGAAGCCGGCCTGCTGCTCGAACAGGAACTCGTCCACGCCATCGCGGCCCGGCTCGGGCGTGTCCAGGGTGTAGACGAAGCGCGCACGTACCCACTCGAGTGCGCGCTGCACGATCGCCGCATCGTTGCTGCCAGCCTCCTGCCGCCACTGCCGCGCCAGCACCGCCGTGCGCGGGTTCAAGCCGTCGGGCAGCTGCAGCGCAAGGCGACGCTCGTAAGACGTCAATGGGTCGGTGTAGGCCACGGCCGGGGCGGAACGCAGCCGCCAGCGGGTCAGGGCATTCAGTGCTGCGTGGCTGCGCAGGCTGTGGTTGGCATCCAGATCGCTTCCGGCAGGGGCCTGCAATGGCAGATCCAGCGCGACCAGCTGGCGGCGGTCGGTCGGCTCATAGTCGATCTGGTACTCCCACTGTGTACTGGCGTGGGTCACCGCGGCGGGCGCGCGCTCGATCAGATGCCTGTCCTGTTCCCAGCGTTTGCCGTCGAACAGGCTGAGCACCGGGCCGCGCCAGTAGCGCTGCTGCGGTTCCGGAACCGCGCCAAAAAACTGCACGCGCAGCGCCGGGGTGTCATCGGCCATCAGATCCAGCCACTGCCCGGGCTCCATCGTGTCGGACAGGCCGGGCTTGCCGACCGCGCGATCGGGGATGCCCCACAGGGGTTCACTCAACCGCGGGAACAGCCAGAAACCGGCCAGCGCCAATGGCAGGCCGAGCATGACCAGCCGGCCGATCCCGCGCAGCTGGCGTTTGAGCGGCGCCGGCGGTGCCTGGCCCTCCAGGTGCGCCAGCCGCTGCAACGCGAGCAATGCGACCAGGCCGGCCAGTACCGCCAATGTCATCGTCAGCGGTCCTTGGTCGAGCAGGAACGCCGCGAACGGGCCGAACAACCCGAAGCCGACCAGGCTGCGGGCATCGCGCAGGCTGCGCAGCTCGCTGGATTTCAACGCGAGCATCGCCGCCAGCAGCGCGCAGCCGGTATCGCGGCCCGGGCGCGGGCCCATCTGCCAGTAGATGGCGCCCAGCATGGCGAGCACCAGCAGCAGGCGCAGTGCCCCCGGCAGCAGCCGCTGGCGCGAAGCCAGGGCGGTCAGCAGTGCAACGCCGGCGATGACGGCCGCCAGCACGGTGGGCAGCTGCAGCAGCAGCGGCAACAGGCCCAGGGCCGCACTGGCCAGGGTCCAGTAGCGCGCACCGGGACTGAGCGGGGCGACGGCGCGGTCAGTCATGGGGCAACAGCGCCAACGCGCGCTGGCACAGATGGTGATGGGCACTGCCATTGCCGGGGCCGAGCACCGGCTGGCCGGGCAGCGTGAGGGTGTAGCGGCGCCCTTCGCGTTCGGCCAGGTCGACCCAGCGCGCCAGGCGCGCGATCCGCGCCTCGGTACCCAGCGGGGCCAGGCGCCACCAGTCCAGCACGACCTCCACGCCGATCGGCTTTTCGTACTCGCGCACCAGCAGGGTGTCGCGCCGCGCAGAGTGCTTCCACGCGATGCTGCGCGTCGGGTCGCCGGGGCGATACGGACGCAGCTGATGCAGCTCGTCGCCGCTGGCATGCACACGGGTATGCAGCGGATCGCCGCCGCTCTCGGGCAATGCAGGGGCGTGCGCTTCCGGTGCGGCATAGACCAGCAAGGGTGTCTCCGGCCACACCCACGACCAGGCGCGTACCAGGCCCAGTGGCTGTGTGGTGGCGATGCGGATCCGGGAGAGATCGAACCAGCCGCGCTGATGCGTGGGCAGGTCGAGATCCACTTCGATCTGGTCGCTGTCCACCAGGTGCCCGAACGCTGCCACGCCGTCGTGCTCCACGTGCAGGCCGCGACGCGCGCGGGTATCGGTGCGCGACAGGCTGATGCGCAGCCGCAGCGGCGCGCCTGCGGTGACCGGTTCGGCGGATACCGCATCCACCTGCAACGCGGACAACTGCAGGTGCGCGCTGATCGCACTGGCGATGCTGACCGTGGCCAGCAGCAGCGCCAACAACAGGGCAGGATTGTTGTTGTAGTTCAATGCACCGAGCAGCATCGCCGAGAGCAGCGCGGCGACGAACAGACCGAAGCGCGTCGGCAGCACATAGATGCGGCGCCGGTCGAACCGGCTGGGCAGGTGCTCCGGTCGGCGCGGTCGCGCCAGATGCTGCAGGTGCTGCCAGCGGGCTCCCCAGCCGCGGCGCATCTCAGTCGACCTGCACGGTCTGGAGGATGGCGCGGGCCAATGCCGGCCCATTGCCGGCTTCTGCCTCCGGCACCAGCCGATGCCCGGCCACCGCAACGAACAGGGTCTGCACGTCTTCAGGCACGACATGTGCGCGGCCCAGCAGCAGGGCATGCGCCTTGGCGGCGCGCAGCAATGCCAGGCCCGCGCGCGGTGACAGGCCGACGCGCACCCCGGCGTGCTGGCGGCTGCGGGCCAGCAGCGCCTGCACGTAGGTGATCAAGGCTTCACTGGCGTGCACCTGGCCGACCGCCTCGCGCAGCGTCCGCACCTCCACCTCGCTCAGCCGCGCGGTGGCCTGTGCGATCAGGTGGCGGCGATCGGTGCCGCGCAGCAGCTCGCGCTCGGATTCGGGATTGGGGTAGCCCAGCGCCAACCGCAGCAGGAAGCGGTCCAGCTGCGAGTCCGGCAACGGGAACGTACCGGACAGGTCGACCGGGTTCTGGGTGGCGATGACGAAGAACGGGTCCGGCAGCGGGTGGGTCACGCCATCCAGGGTCACCTGCTGCTCGGCCATCGCCTCCAGCAGCGCACTCTGGGTGCG
Source organism: Stenotrophomonas sp. RG-453 (assembly GCF_033843685.1). Taxonomy (NCBI): domain Bacteria; kingdom Pseudomonadati; phylum Pseudomonadota; class Gammaproteobacteria; order Lysobacterales; family Lysobacteraceae; genus Stenotrophomonas; species Stenotrophomonas sp. RG-453. Next base: position 400,418 of record NZ_JAMYED010000002.1, on the reverse strand, counting down.
CGGCGGGGCGCGGTTGATCTCATCGGCAAGCAGCACATGGGTGAAGACCGGGCCGGGGTGGAACTGGAACTGACGGCTGCCGGCGTCGTAAACGGAGACGCCAAGTACATCGGCAGGCAGCAGGTCGGAAGTGAACTGCACCCGCTGGAAGCCCAGCCCGAGGCTGGATGCCATGGCGTGGGCAAGGGTGGTCTTGCCCAGGCCGGGCAGATCCTCGATCAGCAGATGGCCGCCGGAGAGCAGCGCCACGAAGGCCAGTCGTACCTCCTGGGCCTTGCCCAGCACCAGCCCGTTGACCTGATCCTGGGCGGCGCGGAGAGACTGTCGCAGTACATCGGTTAGCATGGCTGGCACGGGGGGCGAATGATCCATGTCCGTCTCGTATCGATGATTCCACTGATTCTATAGAGCAATGCAGGGCGAACAACGCGCACGCACCATATTCCTGTTGTTGTGGACGCTGGTCACCGCCGTCAAGCTGGTGGTGGCCGCACGTCTGCCCTTGTTCGTGGACGAAGCTTTTTACTGGCAGGAAGGCCAGCACCTGGCGGCGGCCTATTCGGACCTGCCCGGGCTGACCGCATGGCTGGCGCGCCTGGGCGTGGAAGTGGGCGGCAACCATGTGCTCGCGCTGCGCCTGCCGTTCCTGGCGATCGGTGCGTGGCTGCCATGGCTGGTCTCGCGGATCGCCACGCGCTGGTTCGGCGCGGTGGCCGGTTGGCAGGCCGGCAGCCTGACCCTGCTGATGCCGCTGTCAGCCACGCTGGGCATGCTGGCCGTGCCGGATGTGCCGATGGCGCTGGCCGCCGTGCTGTGCCTGGACGCCGGTGCACGCCTGCTGCGCAACGTGGATGCGGCGGCGGCGGTGAAGCTGGCCGCAGGCCTGGCGATCGGCGCACTCAGCCATTACCGCTTCATCGGGGTGATCGTGGTCGGCTTCATCGCGCTGCTGGTGCTGCCGCAGGGCCGGCGCATGCTGCGCGATCCGCGCGTATGGGTGGCCCTGACGGTCGGTGTGGTGGCGTGGCTGCCGCTGCTGTCGTGGAATGCCGACAACCATGATGCCGGCCTGAAATTCCAGGTGGTCGAGCGCCACCCGTGGGCGTTCGAGTGGAGCGGGCTGTGGTTCCTGGTGATCCAGCCGATGCTGGTCACCCCGATCCTGTGCATCGCGATGTGGAAGGTGGCCCTGGCCGGTACCCGCTCCGGTGGAGGCGCACGCGCCCAGTGGCGGTATTTCGGTCTGATCGGCGCGGTATCGACCCTGTCCATCTTCGCCCTGGGCTTCTTCACCGATGTGGAGCGCATCAGTTTCCACTGGCCGTTGCCGGGCTATCTCGCATTGCTCATCGCGGTGCCGGTCGTGCTCAATGGCTGGCCGCGCTGGCTGCGCCGCACCGGCTGGTGGCTGGCCGGTGCCGGGTTGGCACTGGCCTTCGGCTATTACCTGATGGCGTCCGTGCCGAGCGTGCGCGAGCAGCTGGCCGGCTACAAGTATTACCCGCGCAACTTCGCCGGCTGGGAACCCCTGGCAGGCGCCGTGCGCCAAGAATTGAAGGGCATGCCACCGGGCACGCGCGTGCTGGCCGGCAACTTCAAGGTCGGCGCGGAACTGGGCTTCCAGTTGCGTGATCCCTCGATCGAGGTGCTGCGCCATCCGTTGAACGACAAACACGGCCGCAGTGCGCAGCTGGGGCTGTGGGGGTTGCTGCACGATGGTCAGCGCGACACGCCGATGCTGCTGGTGCTGTCCCCCAGCGACCAGCGCTATCGCGATCTGCTGGAGCGCTATCACGCGGTCTGCGGCCAGGTGGGCCCGCTGCCGCCGCCGCGCGTGGTCAGCAACGATCATGGCTATCAGCGCTTCCTGCTGTTCAAGCTGCCTGCCGGGCGGGTGGACGGGCCCTGCGTCACCCCGGCGATGGCCTGGGTGGATGCGCCGCAGCCGGATGCCAAGGTGGGCGACACGCTGGATGTGCGCGGCTGGGCCTTCAAGGACGGTGCCGGCATCGAACGCGTCCAGCTGTTTGTCGATGGGAAGCCGGTCGGCGATGCGGTCTACGGGCGCGCCTACGACATCACCAGCGCCTGGAAGATCTCCACCGATCCGCAGCATCCCAACGTGGCCTTCGATGCCACGCTGAACACCGCTCACCTCGCGCCCGGTCGCCATTGGCTGGGCATGACGCTGTACGGCAAGGACGGCAGCGTGGAGCAGTGGCAGGAACAGGCCTTCACCGTCCCCGCGCGCTGAGTGCGCGTGTTTTTTCATGGATGACACCCTCATGCGCAATGCCTCGCCGGAAACGGCTTCCGTGCCGGTGTCCCGTCCGGTCTCCGTGCCGGTGCCGCCCGCGCTGACGCGCCTGCTGTGGCTGGCGGTGGCTGCGGTCGTCGCGGTGGGCATGGCGGCGATGCTATGGCTCGCGCCGCGCGTGCTGTACGCCGATCCGTGGCGCTTTACCCAGAAGCTGCTGGAGATGCCGTGGCCATCGAACGTGCTGGTCTCGGACAACGGCCACCGCGAGATCCTGCCGAACCTGGTGCGCCATGCCGAGCTGTCCTGGCTGCATGGCAACCAGTGGCTGCAGATCGGCACGGGCGTGCTGCTGGCCCTGGCCACGTTGTGGCTGCTGGCCCGGATCATCAAGGCCGATGCGCTGGCGCCACCGGTACGCGCGGCCGCGACCCTGATCGGGGCGCTGTCGATCTTCTGGCTCGGCAGCCAGCGCGCGCTCACCCATGGCAACGAGTCGGTGCATGCGTATCTGATCACTGCGGCGCTGATGGCCGGGGTGGCCATGCTGCTGCGTGGGGATCGCCGCGGTGCGGTGCTGGCGGCGCTGTGCGGTGTCGCCGCGACGTTCTCGTTCGGCAGCGGCGTAGCGGTGTTCGTCGGGCTGGCGGCGGTGCTGGTGGTGCGCCGTGCGCCGCTGTCGCACTGGGTACCCTTGATGCTGGGGCTGTTGGTGGCGGTCGGCCTGCACCTGGGCATGGGCCGCACCGGCATGCCCTCGCAGATGGCGCTTGCGCCATTGGCGCAGCTGGACGTGCTGCTGCGCTGGCTGGCCTCGCCCTTCATCTACCTGGCCTGGCCTGCGCTGGATCCGGCGGCGGCACAGCAACTGCCGTTCGCGCCCGTGCGCGACGCGGTCCATTCGGTGGCGAGCGGGTACCAGTCGCTGTTCGGCCCGGTGATGACCTCGCGCTGGCCGCATCTGCTGGTGGGCGCAGTTGGGCTGGGCGGAGTGCTCGGAATGACCCGTTGCAGCTGGCAACGCGGGCGCAGCGCCGGCGCCGGGGAGTCGGTGGCGTTGGCGATGGCGTGGTTCGGGCTGGCCGTGGGCGGGCTGGTCGCGCTCAGCCGCTGGACCTATTTCGCCGATTACCCCACGCAGCTGGCCGCACCGCGGTATGTGCCGTGGTCGTGGCTGTTCTGGTGCGGCCTGCTGCTGTGGGCGACGGTCCGCGTGGGTCTGCGCCGCCCCCGGCCGGTGGTCTGGGGGGCGCTCCTGCTGGCCCTGGTGGCCGTGCCAAGCACCGCGTGGATGGCCTACCTCGGCGCCAGCATGCAGCGCGTGGCCAACATGACGGCCACCGCGGCCGCGGCGGGGGTGGTCGATCCGGACCAGACCCATGGCGAGAGCGTACCCGGCGAAGTACAGGCGGCACTGCCAAGCCTGCGCGCACACGGGAGCGCGATGTTCGCCTGGCCGGAAACGCGCTATCTGCAGGGCGAACCCACGGCGGCCACCGCCTCGGCGGTGCCGCTCAGCGCGGTCTCGGTGGTCGCCGTGCGCAACCTGCTGGGCGGACCCGCGTGGCGCGTGGAGTTCGCTGCCCGGAGCCCGGCGCCGCGGCTGGTCCTGCAGTGCGCGGGACGCCCGGTGGGCCTGGCGATGCCGCTGGCCGGGCACTGGGTCGGCTGGGCCACCGGGCCGCTGGATGCCGGCTGCCTGGAAGCGCTGCAGCTGCGCTGAGCTCAGGGCAGGGTGTAGCCGGCCTGGCGCAGCAGCTGGCTCACCGCGATCAGCGGCAGGCCGATCAGTGCGGTCGGGTCGCGGTTCTCGATCGCCTCGAACAAGGTGACGCCCAGCCCCTCGCATTTGAAACTGCCGGCGCAGTCCAGCGGCTGCTCGGCGGCCACGTAGCGGACGATTTCGGCATGATCCAGCGTGCGGAAATGGACCCGGGTCCGGTCGCAGGCGGCCAGGACCTCGCCGTCGCGCACCAGGCTCACCGCCGTGTGGAAGTCGACCACCTGGCCGGACATCGCCGCCAGCTGCGCCTGCGCACCCTCGACCGTGCCGGGCTTGCCCAGCGCGGCGCCGTTCAGTTCCGCCACCTGGTCCGAGCCGATCACCCACTGGCCCGGGTGCAGGCGGGCCACGGCCTCTGCCTTGGCCTGCGCCAACCGCACGGCCACGGCCCGTGGGGCCTCGCCGGGGGCGGGGGTCTCATCCACCTCGGGGCGGGCGGTCTGCAGGGGCAGGCCAAGCCGTTCCAGCAGTTCACGGCGGTAGCGGGAGGTGGAGGCAAGCAGCAGTGGGGTCATGCGACAATACCGGGCACGGAAGGGCGGCAGTCTGGCCCCTCGGGGCGGGGATCGGCAACCTGACTGCGCAGGCATTTGACAGCAGCCCGGGCGATCCTTAACATTCAGCGGCTTATGTCCGCAAACGTGCCCGAAATGCTGGATGCTTGGCGGATGGTCGCAGCGCGCAGGCGCTTCGATGGCCAGGTGGATCTAGCGAAATTGACCCGCCTGCAAGGCCTTGTTGCCGATACCGAAGGTCAGTGCACTTATGCACTGGAATTCGCGCACGACGACATCCTGCGGGTATCCTATGTTGAACTGTCCATCGACACCGCGCTGCCGCTGATCTGTCAGCGCAGCCTGCAGCGTTTCCTGTTGCCGGTTTCGATGGTGCAGCGGCTCGGTCTGATCCGCAGCGAAGAGGAAGAATCCTCGCTGCCGGAAGGCTGGGAGCCGTGGCTGGTGCCCGAAGACGGCATGCTGCGACCGCTGGAACTGGTCGAGGACGAACTCGTCCTGGCCGTGCCCGTCGTGCCGTTGTCTCCCGATGGCGAGGCAGTGGACAAGGACTGGGCACCGACCGAAGAAGAAATCAGCAAGGCCAATCCGTTCGCGGCGTTGGCGGCACTGAAAAAACAATAGCAGCCGGATTGTCGTCGGCGGCTGCGGCGAAAGCGAAAACTGTGCTGGGCGCTGGCGTCCTGCGCGACGATACGACGAAGCAAAACGAACCGAGTTTGGAGCAATCCCATGGCTGTGCAGAAATCCCGTGTCACCCCGTCCCGCCGCGGTATGCGCCGTGCGCATGACGCCCTGAGCGCCAAGCAGCTGTCCACCGATCCGACCACCGGTGAAGTGCACCTGCGTCACCACATCACCGCTGACGGTTTCTACCGCGGCAAGAAGGTGATCACGACCAAGTCGAACTCGGCCGTCGAAGAAGATTGATTTGTGAAGGCCGCTGCCCGGTCGGGCGGCGGCCTTTACCCCATTCTTCCCGATCACCACGTTTGGTGATCGTGCTACAGGACATGCAATGAGCAAGCGGATCTACTCGAGGATCGCGGGCACCGGTAGTTATTTGCCCGAAAAAGTGTTGACCAACCAGGATCTGGAGAAAATGGTCGACACCAGCGATGAGTGGATTCAATCGCGCACTGGTATCCGCGAACGGCACATTGCGGCCGAAGGCGAGACCACCAGCGACCTCGGCTACCACGCCGCGGTACGTGCGCTTGAAGCGGCCGGTATCGACGCTTCGCAGCTCGACATGATCGTGGTGGGCACCACCACGCCTGACCTGATTTTCCCCTCCACCGCGTGCCTGATCCAGGCCAAGCTCGGTGCGAGCGGTTGCCCCGCCTTCGACGTCAACGCCGCCTGTTCGGGCTTCGTGTTCGCGTTGAGCGTGGCCGACAAATTCATTCGTTCCGGTGATGCACGCCATGTGCTGGTCATCGGTGCGGAAACCCTGACCCGTATCGTCGACTGGACCGAGCGCACCACCTGCGTGCTGTTCGGCGATGGCGCGGGCGCCGTCGTGCTCAAGGCCGACGAAGACACCGGCATCCTCAGCACCCACCTGCATTCGGATGGCAGCAAGAAAGAACTGCTGTGGAACCCGGTGGGCGTCTCGGCCGGTTTCGGCGAGGGCGACAATGCCCGCGGCGCGATCCTGATGAAGGGCAACGACGTGTTCAAGTACGCCGTCAAGGCGCTGGACTCGGTCGTCGATGAGACCCTGGAAGCCAATGCGCTGACCAAGGCCGACCTGGACTGGCTGATCCCGCACCAGGCCAACCTGCGCATCATCGAAGCCACCGCCAAGCGCCTGAAGATGTCCATGGACCAGGTGGTGGTGACGGTCGACAAGCACGGCAATACGTCCTCGGCCTCCGTGCCGATGGCGCTGGACCACGCGGTCCGCTCCGGCCGTGTGGAGCGCGGCCAGCTGCTGCTGCTGGAAGCCTTCGGCGGCGGCTTCACGTGGGGTTCTGCTCTGCTGCGCTATTGATAGTGTCAGTTACGACAACGTGACGCTGTCGTTACGGCCCCATTACGGGGCCGTAAGCATTTCAGGAGAACTGTCATGGTTGAGCCCATCGTCATCGAAGGGCAGCGCGCCTGGCTGAAGCAGTACGGCGAAGGAAGCCGCGTGGTCGCGCTGGGGCTGCTGAACTTCATCGCCCGCCGCTTCCAGCTTGATGCCCTGCGCCCACCACCGCACCGCGGGGGCGATGCCGCCCGCGAAACCGAAGCCCGCCGCCTGGCCGAACTGCAGGCCCAGGGCGTCAACGTCCCCAGCGTGATCGGCAGCGGCCACGCCGCCCTCGTGCTGGGCGACAACGGTTCCTCGTTCAACACCTGCCTGCGCGAAGCCGACGATGCCGGCCGCGACCGCCTGGTGTCCGCGGCGATGAACGCCATCGCCCAGGCCCACCGCAAAGGCGCTTATTTCGGCCAGCCACTGCCGCGCAACCTGACCTGGGACGGCAACGAGATCGGCTTCATCGATTTCGAAGAAGACCCCCTGGAAGTCATGGACCTCGCCCAGGCCCAGGCCCGCGACTGGCTGATGTTCGGCTACGGCGTGGCCAAGTACTACGAAGATCGGCCGCAGCAGCTGCAGAGCCTGATGGCGCAGGCCATGGACGGCGCCGAAGCGCCGGTCCTCGCCCATGCCCACGATGTCACCGGTCGCCTCCAGGGGCTGGCCCGTTACAGCATGAAAATGGGCCGCTCGGCCCGCGCGCTGGCCCACTCGATCCTGATCGTCCACGGCGCCACGACCCTGGGCGTGCTGATGCTGGCCGTGATCTGCATCGACTTCTTCAGCGACGGCGACCTCGACATCCTCCAGCTGTTCACCTGAGCCCACATACGCGGCAGTACAGACGAAGGGCGACGTTCCCCTTTATCATTCGCCGTTCGATTTTTGCAGGCGGATGATCGCGTGACCGATACCAATCTCGCATTCGTGTTCCCGGGCCAGGGCTCGCAGTCGCTGGGCATGCTGGCCGAACTGGCCGAGCTGCACCCGCAGATCCGCGAGGCCTTCACCGAGGCCTCCGACGGCGCCGGTGTCGACCTCTGGGCCCTTTCCCAGGGCGGCCCGGAGGAAATGCTCAACCGCACCGAGTACACCCAGCCGGCCCTGCTGGCGGCCAGCATCGGCGTCTGGCACGCCTGGAACGCCGTTGGCGGCGCCAAGCCGGCCGTCCTGGCTGGCCACAGCCTGGGCGAGTACACCGCCCTGGTCGCCGCCGGCGCGCTCTCGCTGCGTGACGGCGCCCATCTGGTGCGACTGCGCGGCCAGTTGATGCAGGAAGCCGCCCCGACCGGCGTGGGGGCCATGGCCGCCGTCCTCGGCGCGGAAGACGCCCTCGTCGTAGAGGTCTGCGAACAGGCCGCCGGCAGCCAGGTGGTCGTCCCGGCCAACTACAACTCGCCCGGCCAGATCGTCATCGGTGGCGACGCCGCCGCCGTGGACCGCGCGCTGGCCCTGTTGGCCGAGAAGGGCGTCCGCAAGGCCGTCAAGCTCGCCGTCAGCGTGCCCTCGCACACCCCGCTGATGCGCGAAGCCGCCAACCGCCTGGCTGAAACCATGGCTGGCCTGGACTGGCGCGCCCCGGCCCTGCCGGTGGTGCAGAACGTCGATGCCCGCGTGCATGACGGCGTGGACGCCATCCGCCAGGCGCTGGTCCAGCAGCTGTACCTGCCTGTCCAGTGGACCGGCTGCGTGCAGGCGCTGGCCGCCCGCGGCGTCACCCGGGTGGCCGAATGTGGCCCGGGCAAGGTGCTGAGCGGATTGATCAAACGCATCGACAAATCGCTGGACGCGCGCACACTGTCCACGCCCGCCGATTTCGAGACGGCCCGCGAGACCTGGGCCGCCTGATGTCTTCCGATCGTGCCCGCGCTGGACTGGCCTCGCGCCAGACCGGCCAGGCCGATCCCGTTCGAGGAAATGAGATGAGCAAGCCCCTTCAGGGTGAAATCGCACTGGTCACCGGCGCCAGCCGGGGTATCGGTGCCGCGATCGCCGACGCACTGGCCGCGCAGGGCGCGACCGTCATCGGCACCGCCACCACCGACGCCGGTGCCGCCGCCATTGGTGAGCGCCTGGCTGCCGTGGGTGGCCACGGCCGCGCGCTGAACGTCACCGACGCTGCTGCGCTGGAGGCCGTGCTGGACGGCATCGCCAAGGAATTCGGCGCCATCAGCATCCTGGTCAACAACGCCGGCATCACCCGCGACAATCTGTTGCTGCGGATGAAGGAAGAAGACTGGCAGGCGATCCTGGACACCAACCTGACCAGCGTCTTCCGCACCTCCAAGGCCGTCATGCGCGGCATGATGAAGGCGCGCAAGGGCCGCATCATCAACATCGCCTCGGTGATCGGCGTGACCGGCAATGCCGGCCAGGCCAACTACGCCGCGGCCAAGGCCGGCATCATTGCCTTCTCCAAGTCGCTGGCCAAGGAAATCGGCTCGCGCGGGATCACGGTCAACGTGGTCGCGCCGGGCTTCATCGACACCGACATGACCAAGGCCCTGCCGGAAGAGCAGCGCACCGGCCTGGTCAAGTCGATCGCCCTGGAGCGGCTCGGCGAGCCGTCCGATATCGCCAACGCGGTGGCGTTCCTGGCCGGTCCTTCGGCCAGCTACATCACCGGCGAAACCCTCCATGTGAACGGCGGCATGTACATGCCGTAAGCATGTGGCGCAAGGAGTGCGCCGCAAGTGGTTGATCCGTTTGATGTTTTGCTGCAATGCAAGGTGTCGCTGGTTTCCACTACACTATCCCACGGTCATCCCTCACCGGATGGCGTCATTTTTGAACCACTACTCCATCTGGAGCGATATCCAATGAGCACCATCGAAGAACGCGTCAAGAAAATCGTCGTCGAACAGCTTGGCGTCAAGGAAGAGGAAGTCACCAACAGCGCATCGTTCGTCGATGACCTGGGCGCTGACTCGCTGGACACCGTTGAACTGGTGATGGCGCTGGAAGAAGAGTTCGAGTGCGAAATCCCGGACGAAGAAGCCGAAAAGATCAGCACCGTGCAGGCTGCGATCGACTACATCAACGCCCACGTCAAGGCTTGATGTCAGGCGGCTCGCGCGCGGCCGTGGCGATTGCTGCGACCGCGTGCGGCAAACCCATGGGGCCGCGCTTGCGGCCCTGTGCTTTTGAGCGTTATACCGCGTGATACCCGCAACACCCGGGTCAGGAGAATCTGCAATGAAGCGTCGCGTCGTCGTTACCGGCATGGGCATGGTCTCGCCATTGGGCAATGATATGGCCAGCAGTTGGAAGGGCATCACCGAAGGCCGTTCCGGCATCGGTCCGCTGACCAACGTTTCGCAGTCCTACCTGGACCGTTTCACCACCAAGATCGCAGGTGAGGTCAGGGACTTCGACATCACCGCCGACAACGAACAGTTCGGCAAATTCCGGGTCACTGGCAAGGATGCCAAGAAGATGGACCCGTTCATTCATTACGGCCTCGGTGCCGCCTTCATGGCCTTGAACGATTCGGGCCTGGAGATCACCGACGGCAACGCCGAGCGCGTCGGCGCCATCGTTGGCGCGGGCATCGGCGGCCTGCTGGGCATCGAAGAGCAGACCATCGATTTCCACGAGGGCAAGAAGATCTCGCCCTTCTACGTGCCCAAGACCATCATCAACATGCTCCCGGGCCAGCTGAGCATCATCACCGGCCTTAAGGGTCCGTCGTTCTCGGCGGTCTCCGCCTGCGCGACCTCCAACCACTCCATCGGCACCGCGATGCGCATGATCCAGTACGGCGATGCGGACGTGATGGTGGTCGGTGGTGCCGAGCGCGGCTCCTCGCCGACCGCCCTGGGCGGCTTCTGCGCGATGAAGGCGATGAGCACCCGCAACGATGCACCGGCGGAAGCCTCGCGCCCGTGGGACAAGGAACGCGACGGCTTCGTGCTGGGCGACGGTGCCGGCATCCTGATCCTGGAAGAGTACGAACACGCCAAGGCGCGTGGCGCGCGCATCTATGCCGAGCTGGCCGGTTTCGGCGCCAGCTCGGATGCGTACCATATGACCGCCCCGAGCGAGAACGGCGAAGGCGCGGCACGCTGCATGACCATGGCGTTGAAGGACGCCGGCGTGACCCCGGAGCAGGTCGGTTACCTCAACGCGCACGGCACCTCCACGCCGCTGGGCGACCTGGGCGAAACCATGGCCATGAAGACCGCCTTCGGTGACCACGCCTACAAGATGATGGTCAGCTCCACCAAGTCGATGACCGGCCACCTGCTCGGCGCGGCCGGCGGCGTGGAAGCGATCTTCTCGGTGCTGGCGCTGCGCGACAACATCATTCCGCCGACCATCAACCTGCATGAAGCGGGCGAGGGCTGCGACCTGGATTACGTGCCCAACACCGCACGCGAGGCCAAGGTCGATGTGGTGATGTCCAACGGCTTCGGCTTCGGCGGCACCAACGGCACGCTGGTGTTCAAGCGCGTCTGACCGCCCGTTCCGTGCACTCCCACCCGGGCCGCCATCATGGCGGCCTTGGTGTATCTGGCCCCCGCGCACGCTGCGCGCCCTTCCGGTGTCCTGTCATGTTCCAGACGCTTCCGCTGCCCGCCACCACCGACCTGCTGGCCCTGCAGCGCCTGGCCCCGCAGCGCTACCCGCTGCTGATGGAGTCCACCGCCTCGGGCACCGCGCAGGGGCGCTGGGACCTGCTGCTGATGGGCAGCGGCGAAGCGCTCGCGCTGCACGCCGACGGCGTGGTGCGTGATGCCGATGGCGTGGCGCATGACGGCCGCTTCCTCGACGTGCTGGACGCGCACTGGGCCGCCCTGCGGTTGCCGCGCGAGGAGACGACACTGCCGTTCCGCGGTGGCTGGGCACTGATGCTGGATTACGAACTGGCCGGGCAGATCGAAGACGTGCTGGCCTTGCCGGCGCGCGCCGATGGGCTGCCGTCCGCGCTGGCGCTGCGCTGCCCGGCGGCCGTGCTGCACGATCGCGTGCTCGGCCAGTTCCATGCCGTGTGCGAGAGCGGTCAGGCCGCGCTGCTGCAGACCCTGCAGGACGACCTTGCCGCGGCCGCCGCGCTGGCCCCGTTGCCGACGTGGCAGCCCCCGGTGGCGATCGGCGAAGACGCGCCACCGCGCTTCACCGACGGCGTCGGCAGGGTGATCGATTACCTGCGCGCGGGTGACGTGTTCCAGGTGAACCTGTCCCGCCGCTGGAGCGCGCAGTTCACCGAGGCGCTCTCGCCACAGGCGCTGTACGCGCAGCTGCGCGTGGCCAACCCCGCACCGTTCGCCGGGCTGTTCATGGCGCAGGGCAGGGCGGTGGTCAGCTCTTCGCCCGAGCGCCTGGTCTCGGTGCATGGCGATGACGTGCAGACCCGCCCGATCGCCGGCACCCGCCCGCGTTTCGCTGGCGACGACGATGCCGCGCGGATCCAGGAACTGGTCGGCCATCCCAAGGAGCGCGCCGAGCACGTGATGCTGATCGATCTGGAGCGCAACGACCTCGGCCGCATCTGTGCGCCGGGCAGCGTGGAGGTGGATGAGCTGATGACCGTGGAGAGCTACGCCCACGTGCACCACATCGTCAGCAACGTGCGTGGCCGCCTGCGCGAGGACGTCAGCCCCGGCCAGGTGATCGCCGCGACCTTCCCCGGCGGCACCATCACCGGCTGCCCCAAGGTGCGCTGCATGCAGATCATCGCCGAGCTGGAGCAGACCGCGCGCGGCGCCTACACCGGCGCGTTCGGCTGGCTGAACCGCGATGGCGACCTGGACCTGAACATCCTGATCCGGACCGCCGAAGTGGCCGGCGATACCGCCAACTTCCGCACCGGGGCCGGGATCGTGGTCGATTCGGTGGCCGACAAGGAACTGGACGAGACCCGCGCCAAGGCCCGTGGCCTGCTGCGGGCGCTGGGCAGCGATGCCTGAGCCGTTTGGCGGTGTGCAGTACCCGCGCGGTATGCTGCGCGGCGAAGAATTTGATTCGAGGTGACCATGGCGGGTGCGAAACGGGGATGTCTGGCCGTACTGGCCGTGTTGCTGGTGCTGGCCCTGCTGGTCGCGGCCGCAGGCGCATGGTTCTGGCATCGCCAGGGCGCGTTCGCCGATGCGCCGGTCACCCCCAGTGCGGAGAGCGTGGTGATCGCCTCGGGGGACGGCTTCAGCACCGTGCTCGGCAAGCTGCGCCAGGCCGGCGTGGACGAAGGCAGCGACACCCAGTGGCAGCTGCTGGCACGCCAGCTCGATGCCGCCGGCAAGCTCAAGGTGGGTGAATACGCGCTCGATCCGGCGCTGACCCCGCGCGAGCTGCTGACCCGCATGCGCCAGGGCCGCGTCCTGCAGCACCGCGTCACCATCGTGGAAGGCTGGAACATCCGGCAGCTGCGCGCTGCGCTCAAGCGCGCCGATCCGCTGGTGCACACCACCGATGCGCTGGACGATGCCGCGCTGATGAAGGCGATCGGCTTCCCCGGCGAACACCCGGAAGGCCGTTTCCTGCCCGAGACCTACGTCTACCAGCGCGGTGACAGCGACATCGACGTGCTCAAGCGCGCGCATGCCGCGATGGAAAAAGAACTCACTGCCGCGTGGGACAGCCGCGTGGACGATCTGCCCCTGAACTCGCCGTATGAGCTGCTGATCCTCGCCTCGATCATCGAGAAGGAAACCGCACTGCCCAGCGAGCGCCCGCAGATCGCCGGGGTGTTCATGCGCCGCCTGAAGATCGGCATGCGGCTGCAGACCGACCCGACCGTGATCTACGGCATCGGCAGCAGCTACGACGGCAACATCCGCAAGCGCGACCTCACCACCGATACGCCGTACAACACGTACACGCGCGCCGGCCTGACCCCGACCCCGATCGCCATGCCCGGGCGTGACGCGCTGCATGCCGCCGCGCAGCCAGCCAAGGGGGACGCGCTGTACTTCGTGGCCGTGGGCGATGGCAGTGGCGCGCACATCTTCTCGGCCAACTACACCGACCACAACGCCGCCGTTGCCCGCTACCTGCAGCAACTGCGCAGCAAACGCACCAACGAGGCCGCCCCCCAATGAGTCCCGCGCTGCACCGGCACCCGCACTTCGTCAGCCTGGAAGGGGGCGAGGGCGCCGGCAAGACCACCGCCATCAACGCGATCCGCGAGGCCCTGCAGGCGCGTGGGCATGAGGTGGTGCTGACCCGCGAGCCCGGCGGCACCGCGCTGGCCGAGCGCATCCGCGCGCTGGTGCTCAAGCCGGACGAGGAGATCGCCGCCGAGCCGCTCTCGGCCGAAGCCGAGCTGCTGCTGGTGTTCGCCGCCCGCGCCCAGCACGTGCGCCAGGTGATCGCCCCGGCGCTGCAGCGCGGCGCCTATGTGCTGTGCGACCGCTTCACCGATTCCAGCTACGCCTACCAGGGCGGTGGCCGCGGCCTGGACCCGGCGTGGATCGCCGATCTGGAGCGCCGCGCCGTCGGCCTGCTGCCCGGCCTGACCCTGCTGCTGGATGTGGACGTAGCGGTCGGCCGTGCGCGCGCCAACGGCCGCGACCTGTGGCCGGACCGCATTGAAAGCGAGCACGATGATTTCTTCCAGCGGGTGCGCGCGGTGTTCCGCCAGCGTTCCAGCGAGGACCCCGCACGTTACCGCCTGATCGATGCCAGCCAGGACCAGGCCGGCGTCGCCGGCGCGGTGGTGGCGGCCGTGGATGCATGGTTGGCACAGGAGCCGGAACGTGGCTGAACCCTTTTCCCCCTGGCAGCAGCGCGCCTATGACCAGACCGTGGCCGCGCTCGACGCCGGTCGCCTCGGCCATGGCCTGCTGTTCTGCGGCCCGGCCGGCCTGGGCAAGCTGGGCGTCGCGCTGCGGCTGGCCGAGCACGTGCTGGAGCAGGGCGAACCTGCCGCGGCCAAGCGCAGCGCCCAGCTGCTGGCCGCGGGGACCCACCCGGACCTGCAGCGGATCTCGTTCATTCCCAACAAATCCGGCGACAAGCTGCGCACCGAAATCGTGATCGAGCAGATCCGCGAGGTCTCGCAGAAGCTCTCGCTGACCCCCCAGTACGGCGTGGCCCAGGTGGTGATCGTCGATCCTGCCGACGCCATCAACCGCGCCGCCTGCAACGCCCTGCTCAAGACCCTGGAAGAGCCGCAGCCCGGCCGTTACCTGTGGCTGATCAGCGCCGACCCCGCCCGCCTGCCGGCCACCATCCGCAGCCGCTGCCAGCGCCTGGAGTTCAAGCTGCCGCCGCGCGAGGAAGCGCTCGCCTGGCTGCAGACCCTGGGCCACAGCGAGGCCAGCGCCCGCGAAGCGCTGGACGCCGCGCGTGGCCATCCCGGCCTGGCCGACCAGTGGCTGCGCGAGGACGGCCTGGCCCTGCGCCGCCAGGTCGCTACGGATCTGGAAGCGCTCGTCGCCGGCCGCGCCGGCGCGGTGGAACTGGCCCAGCGCTGGACCGCCGACGACAACGCCGCCCTGCGCCTGCGCCACGCCGCCGATCTCGCCCTGGCCCAGGCCACCGGCGGTGGCTTGACCGATCCTGATCGATTGCACAAGCTGGCCGCCTGGTTCGATGCGGCCAACCGCACCCGCGACCTGCTGCGCACCACGGTGCGCGCCGATCTTGCGGTGGTTGAGCTGCTGCTGGCCTGGGGAAAGGTCAACGAACGGCACGCCAAGGGGAATAGAGCATGAGCGCCACCAACGCCCGACAGGGCATCCTGTCCCTTGCCGTCAAGGACAAGGCCGCGCTGTACAGCGCCTACATGCCGTTCGTGAAGAACGGCGGCATCTTCGTGCCCACGCCCAAGCGCTACTTCCTGGGCGATGAGGTGTTCCTGCTGCTCACCCTGCCGGACTCCGGCGAGCGCCTGCCGGTGGCCGGCAAGGTGATCTGGGTGACCCCCGCCGGGGCCCAGGGCAACCGCGCGGCAGGCATCGGCGTACAGCTGGCCGATGGTGCGGAAGGGGAGACCGTCCGCCACCGGATCGAGACCCTGCTGGCCGGCATCCTGACCGCGGACAAGCCCACGCACACGATGTGAAGAAATTTCGGCGAAACCGTTGACGTCCAAATTTGCCGCCCTATAATGAGCGGCTCAGCAGCATCGGGCGGTTAGCTCAGCGGTAGAGCATTGCCTTCACACGGCAAGGGTCACAAGTTCGAACCTTGTACCGCCCACCATGATTCAGTCGAAAAAGCCTCCGGAAACGGCGGCTTTTTTGTTGGTCGTGCGCTCCACCTGCCGCTTATCGCGGAGCTGATCGTCAATGCGTTGGCTGCCAGCGCTCTCCGCTATGAGCGCTATTCCCCCGCACCATCGGCCAGGCTGTCCCAGATGCGCCCGTCACGTTGCGCTTCCGTGGTGATGTTGACCACCGCCTGTTCGCCCAGACGATCACGCAACTGCTGCAGATACAGGCTGCGAGGTGTCACCACCTGGCCCATCGCCTGCACGATCCCCGCTGGCTCCTCCGGCGGGAATTTCCCGGGTGCAATGGCGCCCACCTGTCCCACGCTCCAGTTCATCGCGAAGGGCGGCGCCTGGACCACGTAGATGTCGTGCTCGGTGTTCCAGAACATCTGCTGTGCGCCTGCCCACCCGTGTCCCGTGCCGCTGTACCGGCGGTTCTGCGCTCGCAGCATGTATCCCTTGGTGTTGTCGTACAGCGTGCCAGTGGACCAGCGGTGATGGGGGCCGCTGTCGTTGCTGTCGCCCACGGCCAGGCAGTCCAGAAACACGTTGGGGCCGGGCACCCGTGCACCGATGACGAAGGTATGCCGGCCGCCCTGGTTGTAGCAGCGCTGGATCAGATTGAAGGCGGCGTTGCCCTCGTACAGGAACACATAGCGGCGGGCGCCCTGGGTCTCGCCATACCTCGGGTCGAGATAGGCGATGTCCTGCAGGGTATTGAACTGCGCGCCATTACGGGTCACGAAGCCATGCGATACATAACGCACGGTTACATCGCGAACCCATGAGTTGTGGGTTGCACCCAGGCGGAGTGCGGTAAAGGGGCCGGCATCGGCGGTGCCGTTGACCGTGCCGGTCTCGGGGTCACCTTCAAGGCGGAGGTCTTCGATGCCGACTTGGGAGATGCGGATCGGATCCGTGCGATAGATGCTGCCGCCACCAAAGCGGGACTCGATGGCATCCATGATCGGGGCATCGAGAGTGATGGTGTCATGGTCTACCGCGGTGACGACGCGTTCGCTGTACATGGCATAGTCGCTGGCCGTCCACCGGTATCGCGCGGTATCGATGCCCTCTGGGCCGACCCAGCGCGCGTTGGGTTCCCTCGCGATCGACACCGTATCGCCCACGCGATAGCCGGCTGCGGACGTTAACTTGATCCGCATCGCCCCCACCGGGACGTAGTCCATGGTGATTGCGGTACGGCGTGGATCCAGAGCGGCGCGGGGAACCGCGGATTCGCTGCTGCCCACTTCAAGAATTCTGCCCTGCCGATCGCTGATTTCGGAGCGGACCACCGTGCCGTCTGCACCTCGCCCTTCACCGCGCAGCACCACGCCGCCTGCACGGATGGTCAGCGTCCTGCTCACCCTGTAGTGGCCGCGACGGAGCAGGACCGCGCCGCGCAGGCCCCGGCTGTCCGTGGCACGTAGGGAGACCGCATCGATCGCTGCCTGGATGCGGGGATAGTCGTCACCCTCCGCGTTTGGCTCAAGGACCTCAATAACAGGAATGCTGGAGCGGGTGGGCAGGCTGACGCCGCCTCCCTGGTAGCCGGCGCGGGAGAAGTCCGGGAGGATGTTGCGGGCCTGATCGCCACCGCGCTCGGTATACACGCCATAGCGAAGCAATCCATCGCTGCCCAGGCTTGCCAAAGGGGCGTCTTTGGCACGGTTGATGGGGTGGGTGAAGGCGCTGGTCTGATAATCCGGCTCCGCCGCTGACAGGGTAGCGAATGGCCAGACTGGCAAGGCCACGACCGTCAGCATGGCGACTCGCCAAAACGCCGGGGGCAAAGGCATGCGGGCGACTTCCTTCCAGGAGGCGTGGCCTGCAATGTTAGCAACTGCTGCCATACCTTCAGTCCGTGCAGCGAGTCCGGCAGGTCTGCTATTGGCCGAAAGCGGAAGCTCGTTGATATCGCTCGATTGGTGTCTGGAAGTCCAGGGTCTTGCGTGGCCTCTCGTTTAGTTGCCTGGCCACGCTGTTGAGCTTGGCTTGGGAGAAGCTCGACAGATCAACGCCTTTCGGGAATTACTGACGCAGCAGCCCGTTCGTGTTTTCGTTCGAGCCGCGCTGCCAAAGACGCTCGGGAATCGACGCGGTGTCGCTGATGCGGCCGTGGTCCGCCTCCGCGACACTCCTGCTGCTTGGGCAGCTGTCTGTGTTTCATCGAACATACGAAACCGCCACCCAAAGCGGACACCACGGGCGACGACTCAGCGCCATTTCGTCGGCGATCCGGGAGATTCATCGGCGGCTTCTGTGTCTTGGTCGCAAACCGGTTGCCACGCCCCCCGCGCGGACGGCACCTTGCAGCGACGATCACGTCGACCTGGTGCCCTGCATGACCCCCGTTGCCCTGTATTCGCCCGATCCGGCCCGCGGCTGGCTGCCCTGGGCCTGGCTGACGCCGATCCTGATGATCCTGTTCAACGCGGTACCGGTGATCGCGCTGGACGGGTGGATGCAGTCACAGCATTGGTCGACGCCGGGCGGCGATCCGATCGGTCTCGCTGGCTTGTATGCGCTGCTGTGGATCGGCTTCGCGCCGACGCTGGCGGCCGTGCTCGCCTGGGTACGCTTCGTCGAAGGGCGCTCGCTGGCGAGTATCGGACTGACCGGTCCGGCACCGCTGAAAACCTTCCTGCGCGGACTGGCCGTTGGATTCGGCACGATCGCGCTGGTCGTAGTCGCGATCTGGATGGCTGGCGGCATGCAGGCGGCGGGCTTGGGGCAGGCCTGGCGGTCGCCCGTCAGCCTGCTGCACATCGGTCTACTGCTATTGAGTTTCATGTTCCAGGCGAGCGTGGAGGAAGTCATCTTCCGCGGCTGGATGCTGTCCGTGGTGGCGCGCAAGACCAATGTCACGGTGGCAGTGCTGCTGGTGTCGCTCGCTTTCTGCTTCCTGCATTTCAGTCCGCACCAGCCGCTCCGGGTCATGCTCGGCACGTTCCTGTTCTCGCTGTTCGCCTGCGCCTGGGCGCTGCGGACCGGCAATATCTGGGGCGTGATGGGCTGGCACGCGGGGTGGAACTGGTTGCTCGCGACCGGCTTCGAGCTGCCTGTCACCGGCATCGATACGCACTTGCCGGCGCTGCTGGTGGCGCTGCGCCCGCAAGGCCTCGACACCCTGACCGGTGGCGCGCAAGGGCCGGAAGGCAGTTACCTGTGCAGCGTCTTCTTCGTCGCCGCGGTCGCGTGGATCCAGTGGCGAAAGACGCGTGGAGCCCAGAACTTCTCGCCGACCAGCAGGTAGCGCCACTGCCCGGGCGGTATCGACACACTGGGCGATTCAATCCGAGCTTTCTGCTCCTCCTCATTCCAGCCTCAGCCACCCAACCAGCGCCGTAAATGCGGGCGAGGGCTGCCGGCGGTTTGGGTAGTAAAGGTGGTAGCCGGGGAAGGGTAAGCACCACTTATCGAGCACGGCAACCAGCCTGCCCGCCGCGATATGCTCGGCGACCATCGGCTCGGGCGCATAGGCCAAACCCAGGCCGTCCATGGCGGCATTGATGACGTGGGTCATGCTGTTGAAGACCAACGGTCCATCGCCGCGCACCGTGAACTCCTTGCCCTTCTCCTCAAACTCCCACGCGTAAATTGCACCGTTTGGGCGATGCCGGATGTGTACGCAACGATGTCGGGTGATGTCGGCGGGCTTCCTGGGCTTGGGATGTTTCTGGAAGTAGCCGGGGGATCCAACCACCACCAGCCGCCAATCCGGTCCGACCCTGACAGCGATCATGTCCTTGCTCAGCGCTTCCCCGAGCCGGATGCCAGCGTCGAAACGCTGCTCCACCACGTTGGTAAAGCCGTAATCCACGTAGAACTCAAGCGTGATGTCCGGGTACTCGGCCAGGAACCCGGCAAGCCGTGGTCGGATGATGGTCTCCATCGAATCATCCGTGCAGGAGATCCGTAGCGTTCCCGCCGGCCGGTCGCGCAGGTCCCCCAATGCTTCCACGCTGGCACCGATAGCCTCGAAGTGCGGTGCGATGGAGCGCATAAGGCGCTCGCCGGCTTCAGTGGGGGAAACGTTGCGGGTGGTGCGGGCCAGCAGGCGAATGCCCAGGCGCTCTTCCAGCAACCGCATCGAATGGCTCAGCGCAGAGGGCGTCACCCCAAGGCGAACGGCGGCCTTGGTGAAGCTCTGCTCCTGGGCCACCACCAGAAAGGCTTGCAGATCATTGGTCTTCACGGCGCTCATGGACCAATTGTGAGCTCAACTCAACAATGCATCAACTTTCAGCCGGCTTATCGCAGTAGCGGGCGGAGCCTATCGTGGCGACCTCAGTCCCCCCAACCGAGGCCGCACTCGCATGAAACCGACCACGTTGCTGCTGGCGCTGCTTGCCAGCTACGTACTTCCGCTTCCCGCCATGGCTGCCGAAACGCCTGGGGCAGCCCGTCCGGCCGGGGCAGACAACTTCTACCGCAGCCCCACGGTCACGGGTGAGCGCGTCAGCTTCCACAACCAGTACCAGATGGAAGTGGTAGGCACGCTGTACCGCCCTCATGGCTTGCCTCGCGGCGGCCGCGCGCCCGCCGTGGTGGTTGGCCACCCGATGGGCGCGGTGAAGGAGCAGAGCTCGCAGCTCTACGCGCAGAAGCTGGCCGAACAGGGCTTCGTTACGCTGGCGATCGATCTTTCCTTCTGGGGAGAGAGCGGCGGCGCCCCGCGGCACATGGTGGCGCCGGAAATCTATTCAGACGACATCAGTGCGGCCGTCGACTTCCTGAGTACGCAGGCCTATGTGGACCCGGATCGGATTGGCGGCCTGGGCATCTGTGGCAGCGGCAGCTTTGTGATCAGCGCCGCCAAGATCGACCCGCGCATCAAGGCCATTGCTACGGTGAGCATGTACGACATGGGTGCGGCGGCACGGCAGGGGCTGAACAACGGGCAATCGCTGGAGCAGCGCAAGACGATGATCCAGTCCGCAACGGGCCAGCGCCTGGCAGAGTTCAAGGGCGGGGCGGCAGTGTACGTGCCAGGCACGGTGAACAAACTCGATGCTGACACCCCTGCCATCCAACGCGAGTTTTTCGACTTCTACCGTACCCCGCGCGGCGCCTACACGCCAAAGGGCGATACGGCAGAGCTGACGACCCAGCCGCTCTTCAGCAGCTTGGTCAAATTCATGAACTTCTATCCCTTCAATGACATCGAGACCATCTCACCCCGGCCGATGCTGTTCGTCTCCGGCGACGCCGCACATTCACGCGAGTTCAGCGAAGACGCATACCAAAGGGCCGGCCAACCGAAGGAACTCTACTGGGTGAAGGGTGCGGGTCACGTGGACCTGTATGACCGCGCCAACCTGATTCCCTTCGAGAAACTGACGACGTTCTTCCAGCGCGGCCTGGCCGGGAAATGAGCCGCACACACGCGATTGCAGATCGCGCCAACTGGGGGGGGCGTGCTCGCGATGACGTTGTGCGTCTTCGCGTTGATAGCCTCGGAATTCATGCCGGTGAGCCTGCTTACTCCCTTGGCGGCAGATCTGGGCGTGACCGAAGGGCTTGCCGGGTACGGCATTGCCATTTCGGGAGCCTTTGCGGTGCTGACCAGCCTGTTGATCTCCCGGTTGGCGGGCAACATGAATCGACGAACGTTGCTGCTGATCCTCACCGCATTGATGGCAGTGTCGGGTGTGGTGGTGGCCCTGGCTCCGAACTATCCGGTCTACATGATGGGGCGTGCACTGATCGGCGTGGTGATCGGTGGGTTCTGGTCACTGTCTGCCGCAACGGCAATGCGGCTGGTTCCGGCTGCGAAGATTCCGCGAGCCTTGGCGATATTCAATAGCGGCAACGCGCTTGCAACGGTAGTTGCGGCGCCATTGGGCAGCTACCTGGGCGGCATGATCGGATGGCGCGGCGCTTTCTTGTGCCTTCTGCCGGTGGCTGCCATAGCTCTCGCATGGCAGTGGGTTTGTCTGCCCTCCATGCCCGCGGAGAGCGGGCAGTCACAAGGCGGCTTGGTCGCGCTGTTCCGGCGGCGTGTGGTGGCACTTGGCATGCTTGCCTGCGGTGCCTTCTTCATGGGGCAATTTGCCCTGTTCACCTACGTGCGGCCGTTCCTGGAGCGGGTGACCAGTGCAGGAGCGTCTGCTGTACCACTGGTGCTGCTGGCCATCGGCATAAGTGGCTTCGTGGGCACGCTCGTCATTGGCGCGTTCATCAGGCGTGGGCTTTACCGAACGCTGGTGACCATTCCAGCCTTGATGGCGCTCATTGCTGTGGCCTTGGTTCCACTGGGGCACCAGCTTTGGCCGACCGCCGCACTGCTCTCGGCATGGGGCCTGCTGGCAACGGCCGCGCCGGTGGGCTGGTGGAGCTGGCTGGCCCGCACTTTCACCAACAACGCAGAGGCCGGCGGCGGGCTGATGGTGGCGGTGGTGCAGTGCTCCATCGCACTTGGCTCGACCGTGGGCGGACTGCTGTTTGACAGTCTCGGCTTTGCCAGTACGTTCCTGGCCAGTGCTGGCCTGTTGCTGTGCGCCGCGCTGCTCGCTTATGCCACGGCGTCCGACCGGGCGACCACGCCCGGGCCGGTGGTCGCTGTGGAGGCACGGGGCTGATGAGGCGCGTTACGTCGTTCACAGGAAAGCTACTTTGCCTCCTGCTTGCATTCGGGGGAATAGCGGCATGCTCTGCCGAGCCCGCTCATCACGCCATTGCAGCCAGGAAGGTAGAGTCAAACCCGGAAGTTCATTCCATGAAGATTCGACTGATCATCAACGATCAGGTGCTGTCGGCCACCATGGAAGACAGTATCCCGGCGCGCGAGTTCATCGCCCAGTTGCCGCTGACGCTGCAGCTTGAGGACTACGCCGCGAACGAGAAAATCGCGCAGCTTCCGCGCCGTCTCAGTGTGGCGGGTGAGCCGGAGGGATTCACGCCGGCGGCGGGCGACATCGCCTTTTATGCGCCGTGGGGAAATCTGGCGATTTTCCACAGGCCATTTGCGTACTCGAAGGGTTTGATCCGACTGGGTCGAATCGAAGGAGGACTGCAGGTCCTTCGCACGGAAGGTCCGCTCGCGGTTCGGATTGAGTCCGAGTAGCCGTTGGTTGCATGCCCAACCACACCACAAATGGGTGAGCTACATGGAAATCAAACGCCATGGCGCCCAAGCGTCCATCAAAGGATCGACGGACTGGTTTACGGGCACGGTCCGCATCGATCCGCTCAATGCCGCCTTTCGCACACGAAGGAGAAGCTATGAACGTCAACTCAGACGGGGGTTCTACCACCGAACTGGATTCCCGCCAGCAAGCCATCATTCCGATCAGCGCCTCCGCAGCTGCCGGCAACATGGATAGCCTTCGGGAGGCGCTGAATCAAGGCTTGGACGCGGGGCTGAGTCTTGCCGAAGCGCGAGAAATCCTCGTGCAGGTTTACGCCTATGCGGGCTTTCCGCGCAGCCTGAACGCGTTGACCGGACTGATGAAGGTGGCGGAGGCGCGCAGGCAGAGGGGCATCCAGGATGAAGCTGGCCGCGAACCTGCCAAGCCGATCCCCAAGGGCGCCGCGTTGCTCGCTGCAGGCACCGCGAATCAGACCAAGCTGGCTGGTGGTCCGGTCTCAGGGCCATTGTTCGATTTCGCACCGCAGGCAAACGACTATCTGCGTACGCACCTGTTTGGCGACATCTTCGAGCGCGACAACCTGGATTGGCAGAGCCGTGAGTTGGCCACGGTCAGCATGCTGGCGGCGATGTCCGGGGTGGGCCCTCAGTTGCAGTCTCACATAGGCATGAGCATGAACATCGGACTGCGGCCAGAGCATTTGTACCAGCTGGCTGATGTGCTCGAAGCGCACGTCGGCGTGGAGGCCGCGGAACGTGTTCGCGTCGGCATTCAAACTCAGCTGGAAGTGCGGAAAGAATGATGCCTGCGCGAAAGACTTCTTTACTGTCATGCGCACCTGGGAGACCCAAGTGAACAAGATCATCATGGCCACGTTGTTCAGTATGTTGGCGTGCTCCTTCCGTGTTGGAGCGGAGGAGGCACAGATGACACGACTATCAAAGATCACCGTTGATGCAGACCATCTGCCCGCCTATCGAGACGAGTTGGCGGAAGAAGTTCGCGCCTCAATGGCGCTTGAGCCAGGCGTGCTGTCGTTGTATGCGGTTTTTGACAAGGAAGATCCTACTCGGCTGACGATCCTTGAAATCTATGCGAGTCGTGAGGCTTACGAGCAGCATCTGAAGAGTCCGCACTTCCTCAAGTACAAGAACGGGACGCTGCACATGGTCAAGTCCCTGGAGCTGGTTGATGTTGACGCTCTTCTGCCGGAGCTGAAGATCAAGTAGCAGTGAGCCTGGCTGGACGGACACGTCGGCCCGTCAGCTCGGCATTCACAGATGTGCTGACAGTGTTCGGAGTCCGCTTTTGGTCAGGAGCAGACGCGTACGGAGATTTTGCAAAGAGCACCTGGCCAAGGCGACCTCGGTCTGCAGGAGCGGGAAGATCCGCTCGATGACCCGACGGATCGCAATGGATTTTGGCCACTGAGGAGATCGCGCTGCACCGCTGTCCCTCGGCCTGCATGAGCAGGAAGGAAGGTTGGTGGTCACCTGCGCTGCTTGGCCTTGCTGCGGATGTCACGGCGCCAAAGCTTCACTATCTCAGCGCTGTGCACCCACGCTGCGCGTGAGCCGGACCTGCTCAAGGCGGACTTCGCGGCAGGCATCGAAGCGTAGCTGGCGGTCTCTCCTCAACCGGAAGGACAGGGTCATGGCAGGAAATGACGCAACCGCGACATTGTTGCCGTGGCGCAGGGAGCAAAGAATGCACGCACATCACTTACCTATGGCAGCACCATGGTATCTCGCACTTTCCCTGGACGCGGTCTGCATGCCGCGTGGGCTGTATCTGTGGTGCTGGCCGGATGTGCAGGGCCGCCAGCCAGAACGACGCGACCCGCCGAGCAAGCGTCGAGTGCCTCTTCCACCCAGGAGTCGGTGATCCCCGCCTATCGTCCAAGGCCCGGCCGCGCCCGGGCCGTGATCGCGGTAGTGGGGGAAAACATCGGCGTGGAGGTCAGCGACTTCCTGGTGCCGTTCGCGATCCTGTCCCGTACCGGCACCCTCGATGTGTCCGCGGTGACGCTCGACCCGGGGCCGCTGTCCACATTTACCGACCTCGGGCGGCCAGGGTTCCGGATCGCGACGGACACCACGGTGGCGCAGTTCGATGTGATCCATCCAGAGGGGGCCGACTACATCATCGTGCCCGCGCAGGCCGCCACGCCGCGCCTCATCGCGTGGCTGAAGCGGCAGTCCGGCCAAGGGGCGATGATCGTCACCATCTGCAACGGTGCCCTTGTCGCCGCGCAGATGGGGACGTTCGATGGGCGGCGCGCCACAGCGCATTGGTCGACCGCTGCGACGCGGGGAAAGCAGTACCCCGGGATACGCTGGTTGCCGAATCGACGGTATGTTGCCGATGGAAACTGGGTGTCGACCGCGGGCGTAAGCGCTGCCATCCCCGCGTCCATCGCGCTCGTGGAGGCCATCAGCGGGCGTGAGCAGGCCCAGCACGTTGCCCGGGCGGTGGGCGTCATGGCGTGGTCGGCGGAGCATGACAGCGATGCCTTTTCCCCCCGGTTGGGCACAACGGCGGTGCCGCTGGCAAAAGTGCTTTACACCAATCGATGGCTGCACGGCCGCGATCAGATCGATGTGATGGGGGTACCGGGAATCGATGAGGGCGCGCTCGCGTTGACCATCGATGCGTACTCGACCACCGGCCGCAGCCAAGCCTATCTTGTGTCCACCACTGGCGAACCCTTTGTGACACGCCACGGACTGCGCGTCCTGCCTGATCGCCAGCGCATGACTGACAGTGACGCCCCGTTGGTGATTGCCGCCGACCTGGCGCCAGTGAGGGCACTGGATGCTGCACTCGATGGCATCATGCATCGATATGGCCGCGCAACGGCCACGGGCGTCGCGCTGGCGTTCGAGTACCCCGACTTTCCGCGTTGAACGCACAGGGCCCCATGTCCGACCCATCCGCAACGCGTCACGTTGTACTGCTCGCCCACGAGAACATGAACGTGCTTGATCTCACCGGGCCGCTCCAGGCGCTGCACACGGCCAATCAGTGCAGGCCGCTGGCCGAGGGCAGGCTGCGCTATGAGATTACCGTCGTATCCGAACATGGCGGTCTGGTGGCCACCAGCGCCGGGCTGCAGGTGATGTCGAAGGCACTGGCCAGCCTGGAGGACGTCGCGATCGATACGTTGATGGCGCCAGGTGGCTGCCGCGGTGACGTGTACGAGGCATCCGCAGCACTGGTGACGTGGGTGGCAGCGCGGGGCCAGACAGTGAGGAGATTGTGCTCGATCTGCACGGGCGCGTTCCTGTTGGCCGCCGCAGGGCAGTCGGAGGGGCGGCGCGCGGCAACGCACTGGGACTGGGCAACGCGGCTATCGAGCCTGTACCCCGGCGTACACGTGGATGCTGACCGGATCTTCGTGCGGGATGGCAATGTGTGGTCCTCGGCAGGTGTCACCGCAGGCATCGATCTGACGCTTGCGTTGATCGAGGATGATCACGGACACCGGCTCGCCATCGACGTGGCGCGACAGCTGGTCGTGTTCGTCAAGCGTTCGGGCGGGCAGTCGCAATTCAGTGCGCCGCTGTCGGCGCAGTCCAGCACCGGTGGCGATTTCGCCGAGCTTCACGGCTGGATGGCGGCTCACCTGCACGAGGATCTGCGCGTGGATGTGCTGGCTGACTGGATGAACATGTCGCCGCGCACTTTCGCCCGTGTCTACCGCAGCAGATGTGGCGTCACGCCTGCCAAGGCAGTGGAAATGTTGAGGCTGGAAGCCGCACGGCGCCTGCTCGAGTCCGGCACATTGCCGATCAAGCGGGTTGCGGCGCTGACGGGGCTGTCAGACGAACAGACCCTGCGTCGTGCCTTCCTTCGTGTGCTTGGCGTGGCACCCGGCGACTACCGGGAGCGCTTTCGCAGCAGCGCTCCTGTCCAAACGGGTTGACGGCGGAAGCTGCGGCGCGTCAATCGTGCTGATGCCAAGAACATGGCAGATCCGGACAGCGTCAGTCGTCACAAACCCGAACCTCACCATCGTTGGTGCGAGCCATGGTTGATCATGCTGAGAGCCGTGGATATGAGGCGCAGTACCATTGCCAGTGTGACAACGTCGCATCGAATGCGCTTGCACAGTCGCTCGGGCTGACGCCGTACGGCAAGTGGGAAGTTGCATTCGCGCCGTAGCCTTGCCGGTCACTGGTGCATGAAGTGAAGCCAGCGTCCCACGGGCAAACAGTGCTTGTGTTTTACATGCCGGTTCTGGACTGGGATTCAAGCAGTCGACCCGATGTCCCTACGAATCTCTTCAACAAACGCCCGCCCCACCGGCACCTCAGCCCCATCCTTCAACATCAACCAATACCGGCTCCCCGACGCCGCGTGCAGCGTCCGCACATGCTTCAGATTGACCATATACGACCGGTGGCAGCGCACAAAATCCGGCGGCAGCACGGCAGTAAGACTCGCCAGCGATTTGTCATGCAGTTCACTGCGCCCATCACGCATGCGCACCTCGCTGTAATCCCCATCAGCACGGATCCAAAGCACGTCCGCCAGCTCCACCATTGCGGTCCCCTGTGCATGCCAGACGCCCAGGTAACGCGCCGCGCCAGACCGATACCGCCCGACATCCAGCAGTCGCTCCAGCGCCTGCCCCAGCCGTTCGCGTGAGAAGGGCTTCGGCACGAAATCCAGCACGCCATGCTCAAACGCCTGCAGCGCCCGCTCCCGATGCGCGGAGACCACCACGCAGTGGTATCGGCCAGCCACCACGCGCTTCAGCAGGTCGAAACCATCCTCCCCACCCAGATTCAAATCCAGCAGCAGGCCGTCATACACGCTGCGCTGCAGCCGGTCACCCGCGGCGTCCAGGTCGGCCACGGCATCGAATCGGGCGCGGCTGCCAGCCAGTTCGGTGCACATCCGCAGCAGCCTCTGGCGGACCAGCAGTTCATCCTCGACGATCAGGATGCGCATGTCAGCTCCATGCGGCCGTACCAGTCGTTGCCATCGGCGCCCTGCTCAAAGTGCCAGCCCTCCGGCCAGGTGGCGGCCAAGCTTGCCTCAATGTAGCGGGTGCCCGTGCCTTGCCTGCGATGCGGGGCGGTTCCGCGTGCGCTACGAAGCTCCAATATCCATCGGTCGCCCTCGCGTTGAACACGCAGGCGGAACGGATGCCCGGCGCACGCCACCGCCCCCGCATGGGTGAGGGCATTCTCGACCTGTGCATGCAGCACGCCGGGTGGCAGCCACAGGCCCGTGTGTTCGCCCTCGACCTCAAGACCGATGTGGCGATCCAGCGCGAGCCCGACGATGTCCAGGTGGTTGCGGCACAGCGCCAGCTCTTCCTCCAGCGGCACGCTGGGGCGGGTGCTGCTCTCGCGCAGGCGGTCGAACTGCTCGGCCAGCGATTCGACCAGGCGGCTGGCGCGCATCGGTGCCTGTTCGATCAGTTCCTGCAGCCCGGTGAGGGTGTTCATCAGCCAATGCGGGTGAATCCCTCGCTGCAGCAGCTGCAGCGAGAGGCGGGCGCGCTCTTCGCGCAGCTGCGCGTTGTGGTGGTCCAGCCTACGCAGTTGCGCGGCGTGGCGGATCAGCAGGAAGCCCATCAGCACCGCCAGGAACAGAAAGTAGGGGCCATCGAGGACGATGCCGCCGGCCAAGGGGACGGCAAGCGCGCCTGCCACGACCAGCGTCAGGATCGGCCAGCGTTCGTCAGGCTCGCTATGGGCGCGCAGCAGCACGCAGGCGGAGGTCAGCAGGCTCAGCAGCAGCAGCGCGGCCCCGCGGCCATCGAAGCTGGGCACGAAGGCGGCCAGCGCCAGCAGGGTGGTGAGATAGGCGATGCGGGCGGGCTTCGGCACCGCGACGCCGAAACGACGCGCCAGGTAAGCCGGCAGCAGGATCGCAGCGGCGAGGTGCAGCACAAGCAGCATCAGCAGGCGTGGACCGTGCCACGGGTAGGCATACCCGACCAGCGGCCGCCATGCTTCGACCACGGGCAACACAAGGCCGACGACGCCCAAGGCGAGCAACAGGCGCGCACCGGGCACACGCGGCCGGCCGCGCTGTGCGGCGAGGAAGTACAGGCACGCCGCGCCGAGTGCACCGGTGGCGAGGGCGGCGATCAACCACGCTCCGATGCCGTGGCCGTAGATCGAGGCGGCTGGCCCGACGGCAACGAAGGCATCCGCGCCGCGCGGCGTGATCCACTGGTGATGACTGGAGGCGAGCATTACCACCTCATCGGTGCCGCGGGTCGAGGAGGGCGGAAGCATGCGGATGATGTCCACCTTTCCCGGCTGCTCTTCGTCTGCGCTGCGGCCGACGATGCCGTTTGCGGCCAACGGCTGGCCATTCCAGAAGGGCCGGCTGGCGGCGCGCACCGAGACGCGCAGTGCGCGGTCGGCCGCGTCCTGGTTTGCCGGCGCGGGCAGGCGCCAGCGCAGCCAGTAAGGACCGCGCCACTGCACCAGTTCGCGTTGGTTGGCCGGTTGCCAGGCCAGTGTCTTCGGCGGCGCGGTTGGCAGTGCGCCATCCGCCCCCAGCGTAGCGCGCGCCATCTCCTGGGCTTCGTAGTAGCGCACCCCCGGTGCGGGCGTGACCAACAGCAGCCACGCGGCGATTGCGATGAGCAGGACGGCGGGGGCGGCCAGAGTGCGTGGGATCTGCATGGGCCCATCGTATCGGTTGCATGGAGCTGCTGGACCCCCGTCTGGAGCTGGTCGGCGGACGGGCCGTCCTCGGCCGCCGTGGGGACGGCGATGCTGCAGGCGTGGTGCACGCGCTGTCACTCGCCGCTCGATTCCCTTATCGCCCAACCGGAGGCCGTCATGTCCAACGTCCCGATGTCCCTGTTCCGTTCTCCTGCCCCCGGCCTGTGCCTTCGGGTCACCCGGTGGGCAGCGCTCTGCCTGACCCTGGTCGGTGCGTCACCCGTGCTGGCAGCCGATGCGCCGGCGCCGTTGGTGTTCACCCCGTATGCGTTCGAGACACAGGAGCACGGCACGATCGCGGCCGAGGCGGGCTACCTGGAGGTGCCGCGCCGGCATGCCGATCCGAACGGACCGCGCATGCGACTGCGGGTGGTACGCCTGCCGGCGACCGGTGGCGATCGCCGCGCCGCACCGGTGGTGTACCTGGCCGGCGGCCCGGGTGGCTCGGGAATCGGGACCGGGCGCGGTCCGCGCTGGCCGGTGTTCGATCAGGTCCGGCGCGAGACCGACGTGCTGCTGCTCGACCAGCGCGGGGCGGGCGAGTCCGAACCGCCGCCGCCGTGCCCGCACCAGCACACGTTCGACGATGCACAGCCGCTGCAGCACGACGCCGCGCTCGCCGCGCTGCGCGGGGTGGCCGCCCGCTGCGTGGCGTACTGGCGGGATGCCGGCGTGGATCTGGGGGCCTACACCACCGCCGAGAGTGCCGCTGACCTGGAGGACCTGCGGCGGGCGTTGAAGGTGCCGAAGATCAGCCTGTGGGGCATGAGCTACGGCACCCATCTGGCGCTGGCCACGGTGCGCCTGCACGGTGCTGGTCTCGGCCGGGTAGTGCTGATGGGCACGGAGGGACCCGATGACACATTGAAGCTGCCGCTGTCGGCTGATGCGCTGCTGGCGGAGTTGAGCGGGGCGGCCAAGGAGGCGGGCTTCGATGACCTGACCGGCTCGGCCATGCGGGTGCTGGCAGCACTGCGTGAGCAGCCGCGCCAGGGGCGCAGTGTCATGCATGGCGGCAAGCCGGTGATGATCGGCGAGTACGACGCCCAGCTTGCGATCAGTGCCAGCCTGGGACGCCGCATGACGCAGCAGTGGCTGCCGCTGATCCTGCGCGATGCCGAAAATGGCGACTACGATCTGCTCGCGGCAATGGTGCTGCTGCTGCGCAGTGAGTACGGCAGCTACGGCGCGATGTCGCTGGCGATGGACGTGGCCTCCGGGCAGAGCCCGCAGCGCCGGGCCCTGGCCGAGGCGCAGGCCCGCGAGAGCCTGTTCGGCGATGCGCTGAACTTCCCGTTCCCGGCGCTCGGCGATGGCCTGGGGCTGGTCGATCTCGGCGACGCCTTCCGCGGGCCGCTGCGCAGCAACGTGCCGGTGCTGTTCATCAGTGGCACGCTGGATGGGCGCACGCCGCCGGCCAACGCCGAGGCGCTGCGGCCGGGTTTCCGCGACAGCCGCACGCTGTTGGCGCGCGGCGCCAGTCATGACAACGAGATGTGGCTGGGGAATCCGACCATCGCCGCGGGCATCGCCGATTTCCTGGCCGGACGGGCGGTGGGTGATGCCGAGCTCGACGTAGGCGCACCGGTGTTCGCGCGGAGCAAGCGCGATCTGGTCGATCCGCGGGGTCGCTGAGGGCCGCCGGACGTACCGCGGTGTGCAGGCGCCGGGAACCGGCCGAGGTGTATGGTTTCGGCTGGCCCTGGCGCTTGCGCCCACACAGGAGGACGCGATGACCGATTCAGCGGTGACATCCGTGCACGGCACGCCCGACGATTACGGCGACACGCTGTACCGGGTGTATTTCGAAGTGGGCGAGTGGGAGGGCATCGCGCGCGATGCAATCACCACGTTCCTGGTCGAGCGCGCCAGCGACCACCCTGCCTTCGATTTCGACGCCTCGCTGCTGCACGCGCGTCCACACGGGTACGAAGTGGACCTGCCGATGCAGCTGATTCCCGAGGTGGTGCGGGCGCTGGCCGAGCAGAATGTGGCGGTATACCAGGTGGTCAGGCTCGGTGGCGTCTAGGCGGGGCACTGGAAGGTCACCCGGCATCGCATCCGCGTTCTGCTTGGCGCTATCCTTCGGCCAGCTCCAGCCGCACCCTGCGCGCTGGCCGGATCGATACTCTCACCCTGGATAGAGGCAGCAATGGCGGATCCTTACAACAGCGGTGGCCGCGCAGGCCCCGCAACCCGGCTCGACGATGCGATGGTGACCACGGCGATGGAACTGCCCGGTTTCCGCGTGGTGCGCAGCCTGGGCGTGGTGCGTGGCATCACCGTGCGTTCGCGTTCGATCGTGGGCAATTTCCTCGGCGGGCTGCAGACCATCTTCGGCGGCAACATCACCATCTACACGCAGCTGTGCGAGCAGGCGCGCGAAGAGACCTATCGCGACATGTCCAACCATGCGCGGATGTTGGGCGCCAATGCGATCATCGCGATGCGCTATGACGCCACCGACGTGATGACCGGCCTGACCGAAGTGCTGTGCTACGGCACGGCGGTGATCGTCGAGCCCACGCACGTCTAGGCATCCTGCGTGCGATATGCCCTGAGTATTGCAGCAAGCTGTCATCGGTATTGGCATCCGCGCTGCGCAAGGCGGATGCTGTCTGCATGACGATCAACGACACACTTTCTTTTGCCGGGCAGGTTGCCCTGGTCACCGGTGCCGCTGGCGGACTGGGACTCGCTTACAGTCGCTTGCTGGCACAGCGCGGTGCACACGTGGTGATGCAGGATGTGGGCGCCGCCCTGGACGGCACCGGCACCGATCCGCGGCGGATCGATCAGGCGGTGGCGCGCCTGCATGCACAGAGCCTTTCTGTCGAGGCCAGCCATCATGGCATCGATACCCGCAGCGGGGCAGCAGCGCTGGTCGCCGATATCCTGCAGCGGCACGGCCGCCTGGATGCGATCGTGCACAACGCCGGCTGGGTCGAGTACCAGCGTATCGATGCGGTGGACGAGGATCGTTTCGATCACATGATGGCGCTCGCGGCCAAGGCGCCGCTGTGGCTGGCGCAGGCCGCATGGCCGGCCATGCAGGCGCAGGGCCACGGCCGCATCGTGCTCACCACCTCCGACCGCGCGCTGTATCCGCAGTACGTGCAGCATGGGCTGGCGGCGTATGCGGCGGCGAAGTCGGCCGCGGTCGGGATCGTCAACGTACTGGCAGCCGAGGGCGCGGCGCATGGCATCGTGGTCAATGCGGTATCGCCGGTGGCCAAGACCCGCATGTGGGGCGTGGAGGGCGAACCGGATGAACTGCATCCGGAGGGCGTGGCGCCGGGTGTCGTGTTCCTGGCTTCACGTGCCTGCATCGAGGGCGGCTGGATCCTGCGGGCCAGCAACGGGCAGTTCCATGCGACCCGACTGACCGAGGCCGAGGGCGTGCATTACCCGCGTGATCTGCGGGCAGTTTCCGCCCGCAGTATCGACGACGTCGCCGCGCAGTGGCAGGACATGGCAAGGCCGACCGTCGAGCCGCGCTGACGCCACGCCCGTGCCTGCTTGAGCGCCTGGCGCGGCACACTGGTGCCGTCGCATGTGGGCAGCCGGAAACACATCAGTGCGCCAGCACCGCCTCCAGCGCCGCCATGGCCTCGCGCGCCACCTCATGGGGATCACGGGCCTTCAACGCGTCGTTGAACACCTCCAGCCCGATCGGCCCGCTGTAACCCATCTCGGCCAGCGCATCGATCAGCGTCTCCAGCGGCCAGAGGCCATCGCCCGGCAGGCAGCGGTGATGCCGCGCCTGCGTGGTCACCTGCCCGGGCAACGGCTGGGCCAGTACATCCGACAGCTGCACCAGCGCGATGCGCTCCGCCGGGATGTCGTGCAGGTCATCGGCCGTACGCCCGGCGGCGAACAGGTGGAAGGCATCGACCACGATATCCAGGTTCGGCGCCCCGACCTGCTCGATCTGCTGCCACGCCGAGGGCAGGGTGGAGTGCAGACGACTCCAGGCCATGCCTTCGTAGGCGATACGCAGGCCGTGCTCAGCGGCACGCAGGCACAGCCAGCGCAGGTCGTCGGCAACCCGCTCGGGCGCGTAGTCGGTTGCCGTGCAGGCAGGCACCAGCACAGTGCCTGCACCGACGTCGTTTGCCAGCGCGAGCAACGACATCGCCTCGGCACGCTTGCTCTGGCGAGTGGCGGCTGAAGCGCCATCAAAATCCAGCAGCACCTGCACGTCGGTGAGCTGCAGGCCGGTGCGCGCCACGGCTTTACGCACGTCGGCGACGGATGAGGACGCGACATCCTCACGCCACAGTTCGACCTGCGCGAATCCTGCCGCGGCGACGGCCTCGAGTTTGTCGACCGTGTCGCCGCCAAGCAGGATAGTGTTGAGGAAGCGGGGGCCGGGCAATCGGTTCATCGGGACAACGCCTTTGCACGCAGTGGATCTCGCGCTCCATGCTATCGACCCGGGCATCGGCGTCCTGTGCAGATGCGCCTGCGCCGCGTCAGCGCGTGCGTTTCACCCACGCACGCACCACCAGCGCGATCAACGCGGTGAACACGAGCCAGGAGATGAGGTCCAACAGCCCGTCGCCGATCAGCGCGCTGACCAAGCCGACCACACTGGCCAGTGCAATCCACGCCGGGGCGATGAAGGGGCTGCGCGGTGGTTTCAGCGGTGCGCTCATGCGGCACCCCCATGCTGCGCGGCGCGCTCGATCTCGGTGACGCGTGCGTCGGTACTGCCACGCTTCACCCACAGATACAGGCCGCTGATCAGCACCGCGATGGTGAGCAGGTCCAGCAGGGCCCACATAACCTTCAGCGGCAGCTTGCCGTAGTCGCCGAAATGCAGCGGCTGGCTCAGCAGCAACACGCTCATGTAGGCCGGCAACTGCGGTTGCGCGGTGAGCTCGCCGGTCTTGGCATCGATCAGCACCGGGCGGTACAGGCGCTCGGTGAGGGCGGTGTTGCCCTGCATGAACACGCCATAGTGGTGTTCACCGCTGTAGCCGGTACCGGGGAAGCTGACGAAGGCCGGGCGCATGCCGGGCTCGGCGGCACGTGCGGTGTCCACGGCGGCCTGCAGCGAGGCCAGCGTGGCCGGCCGTGGCTGGCCAGCATAGCGGGCCGCGAACTCGCCGAGCTGCTCGCTCTGCCAGGCCTGTTCCAGCGGCTTGGCGATGGTGTTGATGGCGCCGGTGACGCCCACCACCAGTGCCCAGCCAAGGGTGACCACGCCCAACACGTTGTGCAGGTCCAGCCAGGCCAACCGGCGGTTGCGACCGGTGCGCAGCGTGCCGAAGCGCTGCTTGCGCATGAACGGGCCATACAACACCAGGCCGGAGATGATCGCCACCGCGAACAGCAGCCCCATCGCGCCCATGAACAACATGCCGGGCAGGCCGAGGAACAGATCGGTGTGCAACCGGTACAGGAAGTACATCACGCCTTCGTTGAACTGCGCGGCTGGCAGCACCTCGCCGGTGGTCGCGTGCAGCAGCGCGGTGTGCATCTGCGGTGGCGGGGTGTCCGGACGTGCACCGGTGTTGACGTACACGGTGGGTGCGTCCGGATCCCAGCCGACGAACAGCGGCACATCGCCGGGATACTGCGCCAGTGCGGTGCGCACCTGCGCGTCCAGATCACGCGGCGTGGCATCGGCCGCCGTGGTGACCACCTCTGGCTCGCTGAGGTGGGCGATCTCCTCGCCGAACACCAGCGGCAGGCCGGTCAGACACAGCAGCAACAGGAACAGGGTACAGACCAGGCTGGTCCACTTGTGGATCAGGAACCAGGCTTTGATGGTGGCACGTTGCATGAAGGCTCTCGGGCGATGGCTGGAGGCACGCGGTGTTGCGACCGGCGGGCAGGTCGCGACGGATTATCCGGATGCCGGGTGGGAATACAAAAGAGCCTCCCCCCAGACCGGCCAGACCGGCCAGACGCGATGCGCCCTCGTTCAGCGAAGGCCCTCGGCCGCACAGCGGATGCTCAACCACGCCCCGCCCCCGGGGGCATCCCCGGCGCGGACCCGGAAGCCGTGCAGGCCGGCAATCGCGGCCACGATCGACAGCCCCAACCCGAACCCCTCGGTGGACTCGCCGCCACTGCCGCCGCGGAAGAAGCGCTGGTAGATCAGGGTGCGGTCCTGCGGTGGAATGCCCGGTCCATTGTCGATCACATCGATCCGCGGTGTGCCGCGGTCGTCCACCGCGCGCAGCACGATCCGGCCTTGGGTGGGGGTGAAGTGCAGCGCGTTGGAGAGCAGGTTGGCCAATGCTTCGAACAGCAGCTCGCGGTCGCCCCACAACGTGCCCACCTGCGGGTCGATCTCCAGCAGCAGCTGCTGGTCCTTCTCCTCGGCCAGCGGCAGGTAGAACGCATGCAGCTCCCGCAGCAGCTCGCCCGCATCCAGTTCGACGAAGGCGGAGCGGCGCTGGTGGCTTTCCAGTTCGGAAATGCGCAGCAGCGCCCCGAAGCGGGCCATCAGCCGGTCGGTTTCGTCCAGCGCCTTGTCCAGCTGCGCCGCGCGCGGGTCATCTTCCTCCAGCCCGACACGGGTGCGGTACAGATGCGCGCGCAGGCGGGTGAGCGGGGTACGCAGATCGTGCGCGATGCTGTCGCACACGCCTTTGACTTCGGTCATCAGCTGCTCGATGCGTTCGAGCATGGCGTTGACGATGCTCGACAGGCGGTCGATCTCATCCGGGCGCCCGGACACCGGCAGGCGCTGGCCGAGATCGCCGGCGATGATCCGCTTGGTCGCGGCCTCTATCTCCTGGATCCGCTTCAACGGGCGCCGGCGCAGGATGTGCCAGCCGGCCAGGCCGGGAATGATGGTCAGCGAAACGCCCCACAGCAGTGCATCGAGGATGATGCTGTTGACCGCGGTGAGCTTGCCGCTCTGGCGCACGAACACCAGCAGCCGGCCATCCTGGGTTTCCACCCCGAGCGCGCGCCCGGGGGCATTGATCGGGCCGCTGCGCAATGACCAGCTATCCACTGCCTGGGCATGTCCATCCATGCGCAGGTCGCCGGGAATCGCCAGCAGCGGGCCGGCCAGCGGCTCCCCGGCGCGGCTGAAGATGCCATAGGCATACGCCCCGTGCAGGTCGTAGCGCAGGCTGTCGCGCAGCGCATCGTCCAGCGCCTGGCCGTTGAACTTCTCGAACAGGTGGGCGCGCTGCTGCAGGCCGGATTCGGCGAGGTCGTTGAGATAGTCCGAGACGCGCCAGTACATCACGCCCAGCAGCACGCTGGACCAGGCGACGAACAGCACGCAGTACAGCCCAAGCAGCCGGCTGCTGGAGGAACGCCATTGATCAGACATGGTCGTCCAGGACATACCCGGTGCCACGCACGGTACGGATCGGCTGGGCACGGCCCGGCTGGTCGATGCGCTTGCGCAGGCGCCCGATGTGGACGTCGATCAGGTTGGTGCCGGGATCGAAGTGATAGCCCCACACCTCCTGGAACAACATGGTGCGGGTGACCACCTGGCCGGCGTTGCGCACCAGGAACTCCAGCAGTTTGAACTCGGTCGGCAGCAGGGGGATCTCCTCGCCGGCGCGGCGCGCGGTGCGGGTCATCAGGTCCAGCTCCAGATCGCCGGCACGCAGCTGGTTGCCGGTCACGGCGGGCTGGCCGTGGCGACGGATCAGCACCTCCACGCGGGCCGCCATTTCGTCCGAGGCGAAGGGTTTGGTCAGGTAGTCATCGCCGCCGGCGCGCAGGCCACGGACCCGCTCATCCACGTCGGAAAGGGCACTGATCATCAGTACCGGGGTGGTGATGCCCTGGCGGCGCAGGGAGGTGACCAGGGCCAGGCCATCGATGCCCGGCAGCATGCGGTCCAGGGTGATCACGGCGTAGTCCCCGCGGGCGGCCATCGCCAGGCCGTCCTCGCCGTTGCCCACCCGGTCCACCTCGAAGCCGTGGCTGCGCAGTTCCGTAGCGATTTCCTCGGCGGTGACGAGGTCGTCCTCGATAGTGAGTACGCGCGGCATGGGCCACTTTGACGATTGGGACGGGTGCATCGTCGCAACCCCCTGTGGGGACTGCAAATGAAAAATGTTTCATGCGGTTTTCGCCGGATCCTCGCCCGGGTTCTCCTATATTCGCCCCGAGCAGTGGCCCTGCCATCCGGGCCGCCTGCCCCGTTCTCGCCTGGAATCCCGCCCCCCATGACCGACCCGCTCCCGTCCTCCCCGGCTTCTGGCCCGTTGCCCGGCCCCTGGCGTCTGACGCTGCTGGGGTTGGCGGCGGCGTTGGCGCTGGGCGCCTGCAGCAAGCAGACGCCCAAGGCGCCCGGCGCGGCGCCGGAGGTGACGGTACTGACCCTGCAGGCCCAATCGCTGGCGCTGGCCCAGGAGCTTCCCGGTCGGACCGTGGCGTCGCAGGAATCGGAGGTGCGCCCGCAGGTCTCCGGGGTCTTGCAGGCCCGGTTGTTCGAGCAGGGCGAGAGGGTGAAGGCCGGGCAGCCGCTGTTCCAGATCGAACCGGCGCTGTACCAGGCCGCGGTGAACGAAGCGCAGGCCAACGTGCGCACCGCGCAGGCCACTGCGGTGGCGGCACGGCTGCGTGCCCAGCGCATGCAGCAGCTGGGCGCGGGCCAGCTGGCAGCGCAGCAGGATGTGGATGACGCGGTGGCCACCCACCAGCAGGCGGAGGCGGCGGTGCAAGCGGCGCAGGCAGTGCGCGATACCGCACGTACCAACCTGGGCTTCGCCCGGGTGACCGCGCCGATCAGCGGGCGGATCGGCCGCGCGCTGTTCACCCCGGGCGCGCTGGTGACCGATGGCCAGGCCGAGCCGCTGGCGCGGATCCAGCAGGTGGACCCGATGAACGTGGATATCACCCAGTCCAGCAACGAATACCTGGCGCTGCGCCGGGCGATCGCCGCCGGTGGCGTGGAGGCGACCCGCGCGCCGGTGCAGCTCAAGCTCTCCGATGGCACCGCCTACCCGCTGGCCGGCACGCTGGAATTCGCCGACATCGATGTCGATCAGGAAACCGGCAGCATTACCCTGCGTGCGCAGTTCCCGAATCCACAGGGACAGCTGCTGCCCGGCATGTACGTGCGCGCCCAGGTCGGGCAGGGCACGCGCCAGCAGGCCTTGCTGGTACCGCAGGCAGCGGTGGACCGCAGCCCGAAGGGCGAGGCGCTGGCGTGGGTGGTGGGGGCGGATGGCCGCGTGCATCAACGCACCTTCACCACGGCGCGTGCGGTGGGCGACCAGTGGCTGGTGCTCGAGGGCCTGCGTGCCGGTGAGCAGGTCGTGCTCAGTGGCCGCCAGGGGCTGAGCGAAGGCGCCACGGTACGCATCAAGCCCGCCACCGCAGCCGCACCGGCCCCGGCGCCTGCCGCCGCGCCGGCCGGCGAAGGCTGAGCGGCCGATGCTGCCGCGCTTTTTCATCCACCGCCCGGTCTTCGCCTGGGTCCTGGCCATCTGCATCATGGCGCTGGGCACCATCGCGGTGACCCAGCTGCCGGTGGAGCAGTACCCGGACATCGCGCCACCGCAGGTCAACATCACCGCCAACTACACCGGCGCCTCGGCACAGACAGTGGAAGACAGCGTCACCCAGGTGATCGAGCAGCAGATCAAGGGCATCGACCACCTGTTGTATTTCTCTTCCACCAGTTCGTCTTCGGGCCAGGCGCGGATCACGGTCACCTTCGACCAGCGCGCCAACCCGGACATTGCCCAGGTGCAGGTGCAGAACAGCGTCAACCAGGCGATCAACCGGCTGCCGCAGGAAGTGCAGCAGCAGGGCGTGACCGTGGCCAAATCGCAGGGCGATTCGCTGATGGTGGTGTCGCTGTATGACACCCACCGGCGCATGGAACGGGTGGACGTCTCCGATTTCCTGGTCAGCAATGTGCAGGACCCGATCAGCCGCATCCCCGGCGTGGGCGAAATCAACGTGTTCGGCTCGCCCTATGCGATGCGCATCTGGCTGGACCCGCACAAGCTGCGCGCGTTCGATCTGATGCCCTCGGATGTGCGTGCCGCGATCCAGGCGCAGAACACCCAGGTCACCGCCGGTGAACTGGGCGCATTGCCGACCGGGCCGGAGCAGGCGCTCAACGCGACCGTGACCGCACAGTCGCGGTTGCAGACCGCCGAGCAGTTCCGCGCGATCATACTGCGCACCCTGCCCAGCGGCGCGGCCGTGCACCTGGGCGATGTGGCGCGGGTGGAGATCGGCGCGGAAAACTACCAGACCAGCAGCTTCCTCAACGGCTATCCCGCGGCCGGTTTCTCGGTGACGCTGGCCTCCGGCGCCAACGCGCTGGAAACCGCCGATGCGGTGCGCGCGGAGATCGAGCGCCTGCGTCCCAGCTTCCCGCCGGGGCTGGAAGTGGCCTACCCGCGCGACAGCACGCCCTTCGTGCGGGTCTCCATCGAGGGCGTCATCCACACCCTGATCGAGGCGATCGTGCTGGTCGTGGCGGTGATGTTCCTGTTCCTGCAGAACCTGCGCGCCACCCTGATCCCGGCGATTACCGTACCGGTGGTCCTGCTGGGCACGTTCGGCGTGCTGGCGGTGGCCGGGTTCACCATCAACACCTTGACCCTGTTCGCGATGGTGCTGGCGATCGGCCTGCTGGTGGACGATGCGATCGTGGTGGTGGAGAACGTCGAACGCATCATCCACGAGGAACACCTGCCGCCGCGCGAGGCGACCGAAAAATCGATGGGCGAGATCACCGGTGCGCTGGTCGGCATCACCGTGGTGCTCGGCGCGGTGTTCCTGCCGATGGCCTTGTTCGGCGGTTCCACCGGCATCATCTACCGGCAGTTCTCGATCACGATCGCCTCGGCGATGGCGCTGTCGGCGCTGGTCGCGCTGACGCTGACCCCGGCGCTGTGCGCGACCCTGCTCAAGCCGTCCAGCGCGCAGAAGCCGCCGGGCCGTTTCTTTGCCTGGTTCAACCGCGGCGTGGAGCGCAGCCAGAACGGGTATCGCGGCAAGCTGGGCGGGATCGTGGCGCATCCGCGGCGCTGGATGGCCTTCTATGTGCTGCTGGTGATCGGGGTGGTCGCGTTGTACGCGCGCATGCCGACCGGCTTCCTGCCGGTGGAAGACCAGGGCCAGGTGACGTTCCAGTTCTCCACGCCCGAAGGCACGCCGATGGCGCGCACCGAGGCGCTGGGCGAACAGATCAGCCGCTATTTCATGGAGCATGAAAAAGACAGCCTGGACGTGGTGTTCGTGGTGGTCGGCCGCAACAACGCCGGCACCGGCCAGAACGCCGGGCAGGGGTTCATGGCGCTCAAGCCGTGGTCCGAGCGCGACGCCGAGCACAGCGCCGGGGCCATCATTGCCCG
The DNA here is from genome assembly GCF_033843685.1 of Stenotrophomonas sp. RG-453. NCBI lineage: Bacteria > Pseudomonadati > Pseudomonadota > Gammaproteobacteria > Lysobacterales > Lysobacteraceae > Stenotrophomonas > Stenotrophomonas sp. RG-453. The sequence continues at coordinate 359,576 of NZ_JAMYED010000002.1, read as the reverse complement.
TGCCAACGCGCACTTCCGCAACCTGCCCGATGCGAAGGTCAACGTGCTGGCGCCACCGGCGGTGCGTGGGCTGGGGCAGTCCAGCGGGTTCGAGTTGTGGCTGCAGGACAACAGCGCGGCCGGGCGTCCGGCGCTGCAGGCGGCGCAGGAAAAGGTGGTGCAGGCCGCCAGCGATGACGACCGGCTCACCTCGGTGCGGTTGAATGGCCTTGGCGACAAGGCCGAGCTGCATCTGGACATCGACCAGGCGCAGGCCAGTGCGCTGGGCCTGGCCCAGGCGGACATCAATTCAACGCTGTCTTCTGCGTGGGGCGGCACCTACGTCAACGACTTCCTCGACCGCGGCCGGGTCAAGCGCGTGTACGTGCAGGGCGACCAGCCCTACCGCAGCGTGCCCGATGACATCGGCCAATGGTATGTGCGCGGCAGCAACGGGCAGATGGCCTCGTTCGCCAGTTTCGCCAGCAGCCACTGGTCGCGCGGGCCCCAGCTGCAGCAGCGCTTCAACGGCCTGCCGGCGATGCAGATCCAGGGCAGTGCCGCCGAAGGGCGCAGCTCGGGCGAGGCGATGCAGACGATGCAGTCCCTGGTGGCCGATCAGCCCGGGTTCGCGTTGCAGTGGAGCGGACTGTCCTACCAGGAACAGCTGTCCAGCAACCAGACGTTGTGGCTGTATGCGGCCTCCATCGCCTTCATCTTCCTGTGCCTGGCCGCGCTCTACGAGAGCTGGACCGTGCCGGTGGCGGTGATGCTGGTGATCCCGCTGGGCGTGATCGGCACGGTGATCGCCACCACCGCGGCGGGCTTCGTCAACGACATCTACTTCCAGGTGGGGCTGCTGACCACGATCGGTCTGTCGGCCAAGAACGCGATCCTGATCGTGGAATTCGCCGAGGCCGAGTACCGCGCGGGCAGTTCAGCGGTGGATGCGGCGCTGAAGGGCGCCCGCCTGCGCCTGCGGCCGATCGTGATGACCTCGCTGGCGTTCGTGGCCGGCGTGATCCCGCTGGCCCTGGCCACCGGCGCTGGCGCCGTGAGCCGGCGCGAGATCGGCGTCAGCGTGATCGGCGGGATGCTCTCCGGCACGTTGCTGGCGATCGTGCTGGTGCCGCTGTTCTTCGTGCTGGTGCGGCGGCTGGGCAAGCCCCGCCCGGATAGGGCGGCAGAACACTGAATGGCGGGGCGCCCCGGATCCCGGATTTCATCTTCTTGACCCATTCCGTTCACGGTCTCCATGCCGGCGGGCCATTAGCGTAGATCGTCCCCACACCGCTTGGAGACATGCCATGAATCCCCTGCAGACGGTCGCTCGGACCATGCGAAACGGGTTGGAAGAAGTGGCGGCCCTGCTGGTCGGCCAGCGCGCGGAGTCGCTGCGCCAGGACGATACCGCCGCGCCCGGGGTGGGCATCCCGATGCCGCGCCGGATGCCGCTCAAGCGCCCGCTGCTGCATGGGCGCAAGGGCATGGCCCCGTGGCAGAAGATCGGCCCGGGCCGTCGCTAAACGCGGTTGGCATCGGCGGGGTGGTTGACCCCGTCATTCACCGGCACCTGTTCGATATCGAACGGATTGACGCCGTCCAGGCAGCCGACGTTGTAGCCATATTCATCCGGTGAAGAACGTCGCTGATGGTGCGTGTAGATGCCGCACACGCTGCAGAAGTGGTGGCGGGCGACGTGCGTGTTGAACTGATACAGCCGCAGTTCGTCCTGCCCCTGCACGATCTCCAGATCCGCCAGCTTCGCCGAGGCCACGATCGCGCCGCGGCGCCTGCACATCGAACAATCGCAGCGGCGGGGCGAGACCACGCCGTCCGGCAGGTGCAGGCGCAGCACGACGGCCCCGCAATGGCAGCGCAGCAGATGGTGGCGCTGGATGGGCACCCCCCCGATGGTGGTCAGTCCCTGCATGGGTGGCACGTCCCTGGTAGCCAATGAGTAGCCCCAGTATGCGATCGCGCGGGGCGGCCAGGCCAGGCCCTGACGGCGTCGGGGGTGAACGCAGGGTCGAAGCTGAACAGGCTCGACATGCGGCGAACACAGGGGTTATGGCTAACTAGCGCCCCGGACAGACGACGGATCGATGCGTGAAGAAGGCAGGACGATGGGGGCTGGCGCTGCTGATGCTGCTGGCGGCGCTGTGGATCACCGGTTTGCTGGCCTACCAGCTGCCGGGGCCCGGCTGGTTGCGGTATCTGCTGGTCGGCCTGTGGGCGGTGTTCGCCGTCACCGGTGCGGTTGGCGTCGCGCGCGCGCGCGCCGGGCGCTGGCCGGGCGTGCTGTACGGCGTGGCACTGGTCGCCTCGGGCATCTGGTGGCTGCTGCTCACCCCGCGCCAGGACCGGATCTGGGCCGACGATGTCGCCCAGCGCCTGAAGGTGGTCGAGGTGGATGGCCCACGCGTGGTGCTCGACAACGTCCGTGACTTCACCTGGCGCAGCGAGACCGACTACGACGCGCGCTGGGTGCGCCGCGAGTACAACCTGGACCAGCTGCGCTCGGCCGATCTGATCCTGTCCTACTGGATGGGGCCGGCCATCGCGCACACGCTGATCTCCTTCGGTTTCGACGATGGCCGCTACCTGGTGTTCTCGCTGGAGATCCGCAAGGAGCGCGGCGAGTCGTTCTCCGCGCTGGGCGGGTTCTTCCGCAAATTCGAGATGACCCTGGTCGCCTCGGAGGAAACCGACATCGTGCGCACGCGTACCAACGCGCGTGGCGAAGACGTCTATCTGTACCGCCTGCACGGCATGACCCAGGCGCAGCTCAAGGCCCTGTTCGTCTCCTACCTTGGCGAGGCGCGCAAGCTCGACGCCGCGCCGGCGTTCTACAACACGTTGACCAGCAACTGCACCACCATCGTGTACGAACTGGCCAAGCAGATCGCGCCGGGCCTGCCGATGGATTACCGGCTGCTGGCCTCGGGCTACTTCGCCGAGTACGCGCGCGATCTGGGCGTGCTCACGCCGGGCGTACCGTTCGAAACGCTGAAGGCACGCGGCCGGATTACCGACCGTGCGCGGGCGAGCCATGCAGACGATGATTTTTCACAGGTGATCCGCCGGGGCGTCCCGGGGACAGGGCAGGGAAGCGTTCCATGAGTTCCGCATTGAAGCTGTTGCCGCACCGCGCGTTGCCGATACTGGCCGTGGTGCTCTCGCTGCTGCTCTCCAGCGGCTGCGCGATGGTCACCATGAAACAGGTGGCCCCGACCGAATACCTGGCCAACAAGCGCGGCGACGTGCTGACCTCAGGCAAGCTCAGTGCCGCTTCGCAGGAAACGCTGAGCGTGATCGGGATGGACGTGGCGCAGTGCGAAAAGGACGTGGCCACCTGCCAGAAGACGTTGGAAGACACCGACGTGCTGCCCGAGGAACAGCGGCTGTCCGCACAGTCCGAGCTGTGGGTGAAGACCGCGCTGGCGCTGACCCCCAAGCCCAAGGACCGCGAGAAGACGCCGATGTCCGATGCGGCGCTGGATGCATGGCTGGAAGCTGCGCGCTATGCCTACGCCTACCTGTTCTTCAGCGGCCGAACGCCTTCGGACCGCGCCTTCGAGGATCGCCAGACCCAGGTTCGCGATTACTACAACTACGCTGCCGAGCAGACCGCCTCGGTGGTGTTCAAGCGCAGCCGCGAGAGCGCGCTGGAAGGCGAGGACTACAACGCCGCGGTGGCCGGTGAGCGCTGGACGCTGACCTCCGATTTCGATGAGCTGCGCATGCAGAGCATCCCGACCCGGATGGTGTCCGCCTCGGCGGTGAGTTTCGCCGGCCTGCGCAGCACCTATCGCCGCGATGGCTTCGGCGCCGAGCTGGTGGTGATCATGGACCCGCCCAAGCTGGTGGCACCGGCCGATGGCGAGAAAGCGGAGATTCCGCAGTACAGCGAGATGTCGGCGATCAACGCCACCGCCCTGCTGCGCTTCAAGGGCGACAACCTGCAGCAGGTGCTCGATACCACCCAGGTGCTGTTCGACGTGTACTCGCCCGAGTCCACCGAGAGCGTGGACCTGCACGGTGAGAAAGTGCCGCTGGCGGGCAACTTCACCGCGGCCTACGGCTTGTGGCTGGCCCAGTCCGGCTTCGCCACGCAGTCGCTGCGCACTCTGTTCGGCATGAGCGAGGGCATCGGTGCGCCGCACATGTACCTGATGCAGCCGTGGGACCCGAACCGCCGCATCATCTTCATGCTGCACGGCCTGGGCAGCAGCCCGGAAGCCTGGGTGAACGTGGCCAACGAGATCATGGGCGATCCCGAGCTGCGCCGTCATTTCCAGGTCTGGCAGGTCTATTACCCGACCAACGCGCCCATCGCGCTGAACCGCTACGAGATCAACCAGGCCTTCAACAACACCCTCAAGCACTTCGACCCGACCGGCAGCACACCGGCGGCCAAGGACATGGTGTTCATCGGCCACAGCATGGGTGGCGTGCTCGCGCGACTGCTGGTGACCTCCTCCGGCGATGTGCTGTGGAACGACCTGCTGGCCAACTACGACCTCAAGGGCGAGCGCTTGAAGCGGGTGGAAGCCAAGCTCGGCCCCCTGCTGCATTTCACCGCCGAGCCGAACGTGGAGCGGGTGATCTTCATCGCGGCCCCGCACAAGGGCACCGACATCGCGGGCAATCGGCTGGGGCGCCTGATCGGCCGGCTGGTGCGCCTGCCGATCACGATCCTGGGCAAGTTCGAGGATGTGTTCCTGACCCTGCAGGAATCCGAATCGGCCAACAGCACGACCAAGCTGCAGATTCCCAACAGCATCGACAATCTCAAGGCCAGCGATCCGTTCGTGAAGGCCGCTGGCGCGCTGCCGATCACGCCGGGGCTGAAGTACCACTCGATCATCGCCCAGCGCAAACCGGAGGTGCCGTTGCAGCAGTCCGATGATGGCCTGGTGCCGTACTGGAGCGCGCACCTGGATGGCGCCGTGTCGGAGAAGGTCATCATCTCCGGGCATAGCGTGCAGGAGACCCCGCAGGCCGTGCTGGAGATCCGCCGCATCCTGCACGAGGATCTGGAAGAGGTCGGCGACACGCATCCTTAGGATGCGTGGCATCTCCTGCTTCAGATGCGCCGCGCCACCACCACGCTGAGCATGGCCAGCACCAGCATGATCGCGAAGGTGAGCAGGTAGCCCAGCGTCTCCCGGCCCTCCAGGAACAGCGCGAACAGCGACCCGGACACGGCCAGCGTGGTCGCCACGCCCAAGGCCTCGCTGAGCTGCAGGGCGGAGGTGTTGGCGCCCTGCTGCGCTGGCGGTGAAAGCGACAGCGTGAGCACCGACAGGCTGGGATAGATCAGCCCCATGCCCAGCCCGGTCAGTACCCAGCCGGCCATGGCCGTCCACAGCGGCACGCCGGGCTGGATCGCCAGCGAGGTGGCCAGGATGCCCGTGCACATCAATAAGGCACCGGCCTGCAGCAGTTGCCGGCGCGACCAGCCACGCTGCTGGTGGCCCTGCAGCCACGAGCCGGAGAACCAGCCCAGTGCCCCCAGGCTCAGTGCCACGCCGGCCACGACCGGCGTCAACCCGCGCTCGCGCTGCAGCAGCAGCGGCAGGAACGCTTCGCAGCCGAAGAAGGCCGAGGCCGCGATCCCGCGCAGGGCGATCACGCTGGGCAGGCCGCGACGCAGGCGCAGCGTGCCGGTCGGCAGCAGCTTCCAGCTGCACAGGGCGAGCAGGGCGAGGGCGGGGGCCAGCAGTGCCACGGCGAGCCATCCCTGCTGCTGGCCGCCGATGTACAGCGCAAGCGCGCCGAAGGCGGCCCCTACCGCCCAGGGCACCACGTTGCGGCTGCTGGTGCCGGTGGCGACCGTGCCCACCTGGCGCAGGGCCGGGCGCAGCAGCAGTGCCGCCGGGATGGCCAGCAGCGGCACGATCAGGAACACCCAGCGCCAGCCCAGGTGCTGCACGATCAGGCCGCTGATGCTGGGGCCGACCAGCGAGGGCACCACCCAGCCGGCCGAGAAGGCGGCGAACACGCGCGGCCGCATCGGTTCGGGGAACGAACGTCCGACCAGCACATACAGCGCTACGGAAATCGCGCCGGCCCCCAGGCCCTGCATCAGCCGCCCGAGCACCAGCACCGGCATGTGCTGGGCGAAGCCGGCCACCAGCAGGCCGGCAACGAAGCAGGCCAGGCCCAGCCACAGCGGCCGTGCCGGGCCACGCTGGTCGCTCCAGCGGCCGGACAGCGTCATCCCGATCACGCTGGTGGCCAGGGTGCCGCCGAACGCCAGCGCGTACAGGCGCAGGCCGTCCAGGTCATGGGCAACGGTCGGCATCGCCGCAGCCACTGCCAGCGCTTCGAAGCCATGCAGCGAGACCAGCGCGACCATGCCGATGGTGGTCGCCCGGTAGGCCGGCGACAGGATCGAGGGGATCGGGGCATCCTCCACCGGAGCGGTGGCGGGCGGAGTGGAGGCGTCAGCGGACATGCGGATTCCAGACATCGGGGGGAGGGCCGGGGTTGCAGTGCACTCCGGCGGCGCGCAGGATGCCACCTGAACCAAGGTTGAGGTCAAGCAGTGATCGCGCAGGAACTGAGTGTAGGCGAAGTCGCCAAACGGAGCGGCGTTGCCGTCTCGGCGTTGCATTTCTACGAGCGCAAGGGCCTGATCCGCAGTCTGCGCACCGCCGGCAACCAGCGCCGCTTCGCCCGCGACGTGCTGCGCCGGCTGGCGGTGATCCGGGTCGCCCAGCGGGTCGGGATGCCGCTGGAGGCGGTGGCGACCGCTTTTGCCGCCCTGCCGGAGAACAAAACGCCGACCAAGGCCGAGTGGGCCAGGATGTCGGCGCTGTGGCGCAGTGAGCTGGACCAGCGCATCGAGCAGTTGCTGCTGCTGCGCGACCAGCTCACCGACTGCATCGGCTGTGGCTGCCTGTCGTTGAAGCGTTGCCGCCTTACCAATCCCGGCGACACGCTTGGCGATCAGGGCGACGGCCCGCGCCGCTGGGAGTAGTGCCGGCCAGCGGCCGGCGGGGGCCCCCGCTTGCCACCCGTAGTGCCGGCCGCTGGCCGGCTGCCCTCACCAGACGGTGAACACCTGCCCGCTCTGGATGCCTTCCACGCTGCGCTGGTAGGCCAGCGACGCGCGCTGCGCCGTCACCGGTTCAAAGCCCGGGAAGTAGGCGCCGTAGTCGTCCATCGATTCGGCCAGCACGTTCGGGCTGACTGCATTGATGCGCAGCCCACGCGGCAGCAGCTCGCAGGCTGCGGCGCGCACGAAACCTTCGAGCGCGGCGTTGGCTGCCGTGGCGTTGGCGCCGTCGCGGATCGGCTGGGCGCTGATGATGCCGCTGGTCAGGGTGATCGAGCCGCCGGTGTTGAGGTGATGCTGGGCGGCCAGGCTCAGCCGCACCTGGCCCAGCAGTTTGTCCTGCAGCCCCAGGTTGAAGTCGGCCGGCCGCATCTGCGCCAGCGGACCGAAGTGGACCTGGCCGGTGGTGGCGATCACCGCGTCGACCTTGCCCACCTTCTCGAACAGCGCCTGCACGCTGGCGTCGTCGGTGAGATCCACCTGCACGTCGCCGCCGTGGCGGCCGGCGCGGATCAGTTCGTGGTGCACGCCGAGCGTACTGGCAACCGCCTGGCCCAAGGTGCCGCTGGCACCGACAAGCAGGATCTTCATGTGCATGTCTCCCGTAAACGTAGGGGTAGAGCCACGCCACGCGTGGCTGCTTCTTGTTCCCGCATCGCGGGCCAGCCACCCAAGGGGTGGCTCTACCCGGTCAGGGGGCGGCCAAGGTAACGCCACGCCATGCGTGGCGACGCTTGGTCCTCAGTCATTCGCCGCCGACAATGCCTGCCCGCGCGTGGTCGCCGCGTCGATCGCGCGCGCCACGATCGCCTCGAAGCCATCGCCTTGGAAACTTTCGATCGCCGCCTGGGTCGTGCCGTTCGGCGAGGTCACCCGGCGACGCAGTTCGGCCGGCGCTTCGCCGGATTCATCCAACATGCGCGAGGCACCGAGCAGGGTCTGCACCACCAGCGTGCGGGCCGCCTCGGCCGGCAGGCCTTGCGCGATCCCAGCCGCCTCCATCGCTTCGGCCAGCAGGAACACGTACGCCGGGCCGCTGCCGGAGACCGCAGTAACGGCATCCATGCGCGCTTCGTCGTCGATCCACACGGTGCGCCCTGCCGTGGCCAGCACGGTATCGGCCTGGGCGCGTTGCGCGGCGCTGACCGTGGCAGTGGCGAACAGGCCGGTGACACCGGCGCCGAGGAGGGCGGGCGTGTTGGGCATCGCACGGACCACGGCGTGGCCGCCGCCCAGCCAACGGTCCAGCTGGCTGCTGGTGATGCCAGCGGCGATGGAGACCACCAGCGGTTGCTTGCCGTGGGCGACGGCGGTGAGCGAGGCGCAGACATCGCGCAGCACCTGCGGCTTGACCGCCAGCACCCACACGGTGCCCTGCGCGGCAGCTTCGGTCGCGCTGGCGTAGGTCCTGACGCCGAATTCGGCCGTGAGCGCGTCACGCAGCTCGGTCACCGGCTCGGCGACATGGATGCTGGCCGGGGCCACGCCCTGGCGGACCAGGCCGGCGATCAGGCTGCGGGCCATGTTGCCGCCGCCGATGAAGGTGATGGGGGACGTGCTCATGAACTCTCCTTGGAACGGGCGGGGCGCTCAGGCCGGTCGCGGGCGTGCACCGAACAGCGCGGTGCCGACGCGGACCAGGGTGGCGCCATGGGCGATGGCCTCAGGGTAATCGCTGCTCATGCCCATCGACAGCGTATCCACCTGCGGGTGCGCTGCCGCCAGCTTGGCAAACAACGTGGCCATGCGGGTGAAAGCGGCCTGCCGGCGTTCAGCGTCAGGCCACGGGGCCGGGATCGCCATCAGCCCGCGCAGGCGCAACTGCGGCGCGGCAGCGATGGCGGTGGCGAGGGCATCGATGTCCTCCGGCGCGCAGCCGTGCTTGCTGTCTTCGTCGTCGATGTTGACCTGGATCAGCACGTTCAGCGGCGGCTGGCCGGCCGGGCGATGCGCGGCCAATGCGGTGACCAGCTTGAGGCGGTCCACGCTCTGCACCCAGTCGAAATGGCGGGCGACGAGTTCGGCCTTGTTCGACTGCAGGTGACCGATCAGGTGCCACTCCAGGCCCAGCGATGCCAGTGCCTCGATCTTGGCGACCGCCTCCTGCACGTAGTTCTCGCCGAAAGCGCGCTGGCCCTGCGCGGCCAGGGCCTGCACGGCCTCGGCCGGCTGGGTCTTGGAGACCGCCAGCAGGACCGGATCTGGCCGCCCGGCGGCCGCGGCCGCGTTGTGCAGGTTCGTCAGGAGGGTGGGCAGAGGCTGGGGGGTCACGGCGGGTCCGGTGGATCAGGGGCTGGCGCGTATTGTGCACATCTCGCTCTATACTGCCGCCCGGGGAAAGAACCTTCCAGTCGCAGCAGTTATGGGGAGTAGCAGCGCATGGATATCGCCGAACTGTTGGCGTTTTCCGTAAAGAACAAAGCGTCGGATCTTCATCTGTCGGCCGGCCTGCCGCCGATGATCCGCGTTGACGGCGATGTCCGTCGCATCAATATTCCGGCCCTGGACCACAAGCAGGTCCACGCGCTGGTGTACGACATCATGTCGGACAAGCAGCGTCGCGATTACGAAGAGTTCCTCGAGGTCGATTTCTCGTTCGAGATTCCCTCGCTGGCGCGCTTTCGTGTCAACGCTTTCAACCAGAACCGCGGTGCGGGTGCGGTGTTCCGTACCATTCCCTCCGAGGTGCTCACCCTGGAAGACCTGGCCTGCCCGCCGATCTTCCGCGAGCTGATCGATCAGCCGCAGGGGCTGATCCTGGTCACCGGCCCGACCGGTTCAGGCAAGTCGACCACGCTGGCGGCGATGATCGACCACATCAACAAGAACGAATACGGCCACATCCTCACCGTCGAGGATCCGATCGAATTCGTGCACACCTCGCAGAAGTGCCTGATCAACCAGCGCGAAGTGCATCGCGATACGCACGGCTTCAATGAAGCGCTGCGCTCGGCACTGCGTGAGGATCCGGACATCATCCTGGTCGGCGAACTGCGCGATCTGGAAACCATCCGCCTGGCGCTGACCGCCGCGGAAACGGGCCACCTGGTATTCGGCACGCTGCACACCAGCTCGGCCGCCAAGACCATCGACCGCATCATCGACGTGTTCCCCGCCGGCGAAAAGCCGATGGTGCGCTCGATGCTGTCCGAGTCGCTGCGCGCGGTGATCTCCCAGGCCCTGCTGAAGAAGGTCGGTGGTGGGCGTACGGCTGCGTGGGAAATCATGGTCGGCACGCCGGCCATCCGCAACCTGATCCGCGAAGACAAGGTCGCGCAGATGTACTCGGCGATCCAGACCGGCCAGCAGATGGGCATGATGACCCTGGACCAGCACCTGCAGGACCTGGTCAAGCGCAGCCTGATCACCCGCAACCAGGCACGCGAGTACGCCAAGGACAAGCGGATTTTCGAATAGTGGTAGTGCCGGCCGCTGGCCGGCTCCTGAAAACCTCCGGAGTACACCGCGATGAGCACCACCACCATCGACTTCACCTCGTTCCTCAAGCTGATGGCGCACCAGAAGGCCTCGGACCTGTTCATCACCGCGGGCATGCCGCCGGCGATCAAGGTCAACGGCAAGATCTCGCCGATCACCCAGACACCGTTGACGCCGCAGCAGAGCCGCGACCTGGTGTTGAATGTGATGACGCCGGCGCAGCGCGAAGAGTTCGAAAAGACCCACGAATGCAACTTCGCCATCGGCCTGTCCGGTGTCGGCCGCTTCCGCGTGAGCTGCTTCTACCAGCGCAACCAGGTCGGCATGGTGCTGCGCCGGATCGAAACGCGCATTCCCACCGTGGAAGAGCTGAGCCTGCCGCCGATCGTCAAGACGCTGGCGATGACCAAGCGCGGCATCATCCTGTTCGTCGGCGCGACCGGTACCGGTAAATCGACCTCGCTGGCGGCGATGATCGGCTACCGCAACCACAACTCGACCGGCCATATCATCACCATCGAAGACCCGATCGAATTCGTGCACAAGCACGAAGGCTGCATCATCACCCAGCGCGAAGTCGGCATCGATACCGACAGCTGGGAGGCGGCGCTGAAGAACACCCTGCGCCAGGCCCCGGACGTGATCATGATCGGCGAGGTGCGTACCCGCGAGGGCATGGACCACGCCATCGCCTTTGCTGAAACCGGCCACCTGGTGCTGTGTACGCTGCACGCCAACAACGCCAACCAGGCGATGGACCGCATCATCAACTTCTTCCCGGAAGATCGTCGCAACCAGCTGCTGATGGATCTCTCGCTGAACCTCAAGGGCGTGGTCGCCCAGCAGCTGATCCCCTCGCCGGACGGCAAGACGCGCAAGGTCGCGATGGAAATCATGCTGGGTACGCCGCTGGTGCAGGATTACATCCGCGACGGTGAGATCCACAAGCTCAAGGAAGTGATGAAGGACTCGGTCCAGCTGGGCATGCGCACCTTCGACCAGAGCCTGTTCGAGCTGTACCAGGCCGGCGAGATCAGCTACGAAGACGCCCTGCGCTACGCCGATTCGCAGAATGAAGTACGCCTGCGCATCAAGCTCTCGCAGGGCGGCGACGCACGCACGCTGTCGCAGGGGCTGGACGGGGTGGAGATCTCCGAGATCCGCTGAGCGGGGGCTGTAAAAGCCGGCGCGGCTCTGCGATAGTCGCGCCGTCGCGGGCCACCGCGATGCAGGGGGCGCCGGCACCTCGCCGGTATCAACGTATCAGGTGATGGGCATATGGACATGCACGATCCGTACCGCGCGCCGGCGGCGTCTTCCGCACTGCCGGCGGCGACTTTCGCCACCAACGGCGTCGCAACGTACTACGCACCACCCACGCTGAAGATCGCGGCGTTGTCGCTGGCCACGCTGGGTCTCTATCCGGTGTACTGGTTCTGGCGCAACTGGCGCGCGATCAAGCGTGAAACCGGTGGAGATCAGTGGCCGTGGGCGCGCGGGTGGTTCTCACCGCTCTGGTCGTTCCTGTGCTTCAGCGACCTGCGCGATGTGGCCGCCAATCGCCGCCGCACGCTGGCGATCGCACCGGGCCTGCTGGGCGTGGCCTACTTCCTGCTGTATGTGGCCAGCCGACTGCCCGATCCCATGTGGCTGGTCGCGCTGTTCACCTTCGTCCCGCTGTTGCCGGTCAACAGCCTCCTGCGGCGCTACCATCGTGATGAAGGCATGGACACGCGGGCGCTGGACCGCTTCGGGGTGTGGCACATCCTTGCGGTGGTCGTGGGCGGTCTCTTCCTGCTGCTCACGCTGGTTGGCACCCTGCGCGGCGATGGCGTTTCCTGAGGGCTGGATAATGGTGGCAGTGCGCAGCTGATCCTGATCGACGACGAGCACGTGCAGCTGAAGACCTTGGATCCAACAGCTGCAGCAGCGCCGACGCATAACGATCAAGGCTGAAAAGATTACTTGCACGCTACCGGGATGATGCGTATCTGCCTCGTGCATGGATTGATTAGCCACGCTCATGACCGACAGCACTCCACACCCTCCAATCCCGGCAGCCGGCAGGGCTATGGTGGCACTCCCCCATGACGCCGGTCCCACCGGCAGGAGTACCACCATGCAGACACGTGAACTGGGCCGCAGCGGCCTGCGGGTTTCGCCCCTCGGGCTCGGCTGCATGGGGCTGAGCTACGGCTATGGCCCGGCCACCGACCGTACCGAGGCGATCGCCTTGCTGCGCGCGGCGGTCGAGCAGGGGGTCACCTTCTTTGATACGGCCGAAGCCTATGGGCCGTTCCTAAACGAGGAACTGCTGGGCGAAGCGCTGGCGCCGTTCCGTGACCAGCTGGTGATCGCCACCAAGTTCGGCTTCAAGGATGGCCACGCCGACGCCGGCCTGGACAGCCGCCCCGAGCGCATCCGCGCGGTGGCCGAGGCCAGCCTGTCGCGTTTGAAGACCGACCGCATCGACCTGTTCTACCAGCACCGGGTCGACCCGAATGTGCCGATCGAGGACGTGGCCGGTACGGTCAAGGACCTGATCGCCGAGGGCAAGGTGAAGCACTTCGGGTTGTCCGAGGCCGGCGTCGATACCATCCGCCGGGCGCACGCCGTGCAGCCGGTGGCGGCGCTGCAGAGCGAATACTCCCTGTGGTGGCGCGAGCCGGAACAGGCCGTGCTGCCGGTGCTGGAAGAACTGGGTATCGGCTTCGTGCCGTTCAGCCCGCTCGGCAAGGGCTTCCTGACCGGGGCGATCAACGTAGGCACGCAGTTCGCGGCCGATGACTTCCGCAACAGCGTGCCGCGGTTTGCGGCCGAAGCCCGCCAGGCCAATCAGGTGCTGGTGGACCGCATCAGCGCGATAGCCGCCGACAAGCGGGCCACGCCGGCCCAGATCGCCTTGGCCTGGCTGCTGGCGCGCAAACCGTGGATCGTGCCGATTCCCGGCACGACCAAGCTGCATCGCCTGACCGAGAATCTGGGCGCGGCTGCGGTGGTGCTGAGTGAGGCCGACCTGCAGCAGATCGGTGCGGCGCTGGACAGCATCGCCATCGTCGGGGATCGCTACAACGCCGAGCGGCAGAAGCTGGTCGCGCGCTGAGCGGGGCGCTGGGCGCACGACACCGGCCAACGCAGCCAGGATCGGCTCGCGCGATACCGTCCCACACATTCGGGTAGGTGCCGACCGTTGGTCGGCACACACCTCACCCGCGAATGAACGCCAACAGATCCGAGTTGATCACGTCCGCATGGGTGGTGCACATGCCATGTGGGTACCCTTTGTAGACCTTCAGCGTGCCGTGCCTGAGCAGCTTGATGGCCAGCTCCGCCGAATCGGCGATCGGCACGATCTGATCGTCATCGCCGTGCATCACCAGCACCGGCACGTCGATCTTTTTCAGGTCGTCGGTGAAGTCGGTTTCCGAGAAGGCCTTGATGCAGTCGTAGTGCGCGTTGATCGCGCCCATCATCCCCTGCCGCCACCAGTTGTCGACGATGCCCTGCTGTGGCGGCGTGCCCTCGCGGTTGAACCCGTAGAACGGAATCGGCACGTCGCGGTAGAACGCCGCACGACCCGCGACCAGTGCCTGCCGGAAGCCGTCGAAGACCTCCTTCGGCGTGCCGCCGGGGTTGGCCTCGCTCTTGACCATGATCGGTGGCACCGCACCGATCAGCACCGCCTTGGCCACGCGCCCGGGCTTAGCCTGCGCGACGTAGTGCGCGACTTCGCCACCGCCGGTGGAATGCCCGATGTGGATCGCATCGCGCAGGTCCAGGTGATCGGCCAGCGCATTGACGTCGGCAGCGTAGGTGTCCATCTCATGCCCCCCGCTGGTCTGCGAGGAGCGGCCATGGCCGCGGCGGTCGTGCGCGATCACGCGATAGCCCTGCAGCAGGAAGAACTGCAGCTGGCTATCCCAGTCATCGGCGCTGAGCGGCCAGCCGTGATGGAACACGAGGGGCTGACCCTTGCCCCAATCCTTGTAGAAGATCTCGGTGTTGTCGGCGGTGGTGACGTAGGGCATGGCACGGAACTCCTGAGGGAGGGGAGGGCACGGCGGGGTACCCGCACATGCTGCGGCTGGGGGGTGTTCAGCGGGGATGAACGGCGGATGTCGGTCCGGGGTCGGTGGCCCGGCACCTCCGCCGGCGGCGGCTGAATCAATTTCACCAGCAACTGTCACGCCGATCGTGTCTAATACCGCTCCCCACGCCACACCCCCACCCCCATGTCCCTTGAATCCCATGGCCCCGCGCCGTGCGACGACGCTGACGGCCACCTGGTCACCGCAGGCCCGCTGACCCCGCCCCCCGACAGCGCCGGCACCGTGGCCGACGAGAAAGCCCTGCGCCATTCCGTGGCCGAGGACGTGCAGGGCATGATCCTGGCCACGCTGGTGGCGTCGCTGGGCCTGGCCATCTTCGCCAAGGGCGGGCTGATGATCGGCGGCATGGCCGGGCTGGCCTTCCTGGCCCACTACGCCTTCGGCTGGAACTTCGGCCTGGTGTTCGTGCTGGTCAACCTCCCTTTCTACTGGGTGGCCGTGCGGCGCATGGGCTGGGAATTCACCCTGAAGACCTTCGCGGCGGTAACCGCCTGCGGCGTGCTGACCGACCTGCTGCCGCGCTGGGCCGACTTCGCCCACATGAGCTCGCTGTACTCGGCGATCGTCGGCGGCGCGCTGGCCGGCCTGGGCATCCTGTTCTACATCCGCCACCGGGCCAGCCTGGGGGGCATCGGCATCCTGGCGGTGTACCTGCAGCGCACGCGGGGCTGGAGCGCCGGCAAGGTGCAGATGTCGTTCGACACGCTGCTGATGTGCGTGGCGTTCTCGGTACTGTCCCCCTCCAAGGTGATGTACTCGGCGATCGGTGCGGTAGTGCTCAGCCTGGTGCTGATGTTCAACCACCGCCCGGGCCGCTACATGGGCGTCTGACGCCGGTTACTCACCCTGCGGCGGCACCGGCACGACGGTCACGCCGGAGACCCAGCGGCGGCTGCGCAGGTCCAGCGTCGCCGCCTGCTGGCCCGGGCCGCGGTACAGCCACAGCTGGCAGCACAGCGCGTGGTCGCCGGCATAGCTGCTGCGCAGGGCGATGAGCGAAGCGCTGTAGCACTGGCCTCCCGAGCGGATCACGGTGTCGGCGGCGGTATCGAAGGTATAGCTGCCGGCGCCGCGCCAGGGCCACGCGCCGGTCTGGTCCGGGTCGGTCCCGGCCGGCATCGGGCAGCGCCCCTGCTCATCGCCGACGTGTGCGACGCCGTCACCATCGATGGTCAGGCCAGCCAACAGCTGGTCGATGTGCGTGAGCAGGCGCCGGTCCGCTGCGATCGCCGCGGCATCGGCATCCAGCGGTTCGCCATCGACATGCATCACCGGGTCGGCCAGCCAGTGCTCGCGGCCGTAGCGCACCTGCAACTGCACCGCCGGGCTGCGCTCGCGCGGGTCAACCGACAGCGGCCGGTTCAGCAGCAGGGTGTCGCCGTAGTAGTCGCCATCGCGGTAGGCGATGTAGCTGACCCCATCGATGCGCAGCCAGTACAGGGCCTGGTCGCTGCCGCGCCCGCTGATGCCGTACTGCCCCTGTGCCCAGGGGCGCTGCGGGTCGAGACTGTCGGGTACCACGAAGCCGCGCTGCGGATCGCGCCGCAGCATCTCCACCTGCGTATACAGGCCGGTGCCGCCGCTGTAGGCGCTCTGCACCAGGTCGCGCTTGCCGTCCCCATCCAGATCGAGCAGGGAGAGCGACAGCTCGCCCATCTCCACCGGTACGATGTGCCGGGCGTCGGTCTCGCGCAGATAGCGGGTCACCGCCGCCCAATCGGCCGGGGTGACAGTGGGTGGGCGCACCAGCGCGGGTAGCGGGGCATCGCTATCGCCGGCCACCGGAATCTGCAGGTCGATGCCGGTTTCGTCGCGGTAGCGGGCCAGCACCGTATCGATCGGGGCCGGGTCGTCGGCCGCCACGGCGGCGATCTCCGCGCGAAGGCGCTCCAGCACGTTGTCCAGGTCGCTTGCGGCCGCCAGCGGGGGCAGGCTCAGGGCAGCGAGCAGCACAGCCCGCACGACGGGGTGCGTCACGCCTGGCGCCAGGCCGGCTTGAGCGTGTCGATGCGCTTGAACACCGGGCAGTCCGGGCTGTGCGCGCCAGGGAGGTAGCCCAGGCTCATCAGGAACTCGCCGGTGATCTCCCCGCCGGTGAAGCGGAACGTCTTCTTGAACAGCTTCACCCACGCCGCCTTGTCCAGCGGATGGTGGGCATCCAGCCAGCCGGCGAAGCTGCCGTGGCTGGCCCGCAGCTGCTGGATCACCTGGGCATTGTGGACTGCCGCGTGCACCTTGAGCCGGTTGCGGATGATCCGGGCATCGTTGAGCAGGCGCTCGATATCGCGCTCGCCATAGGCGGCCACGGTGTCCACTTCGAAGCCGTCATAAGCGGCGCGGAAGCCCTCGCGCTTCTTCAGGATGGTCTCCCAGCTCAGGCCGGCCTGGTTGATCTCCAGGATCAGGCGCTCGAACAGCTCGCGCTCTTCGCGCTGCGGGAAGCCGTACTCGTGGTCATGGTAGTGGCCGTGGACCGGATGGCCGGGGGCGATGAGGCAATAACCGGACACGTGCAGCTCCTTGCGATGGCGGATCAGGCGCGCGGGCCGGGGGCACGCGCGCAGGCCTGCATTATGTCAGCGCGAAAGCGCACATCACGGCCAGCGGCTAGAATGGGGCCATGTCTGAACTGTCCACTTCGCTTGCCCACCACCTGCTGGTCGCGCTGCCGTCGCTGACCGACCCCACCTTTGCCCGTACCGTGGCGCTGATCTGCCAGCACGACGAGAACGGCGCGATGGGCGTGCTGGTCAACCAGCCCTCCGAGTACACCCTCGGCGAGGTGCTGGCCCAGATGGAGATCACGACCACCAGTGACACCCTGCGCGGCCAGGTCGTGCTCAACGGCGGCCCGGTGCACCCGGAGCGTGGCTTCGTGATCCACGATGATGCGCGCAGCTGGGATTCCAGCCTGGCCGTGGGCGAGGGCGTCTTCCTCACCACCTCGCGCGACATCCTCGAAGCCATGGCGCGCGGCGAAGGCCCGCGCAATGCGCTGGTCACCCTGGGCTGTGCCGGCTGGAGCGAAGGGCAGCTGGAAACGGAAATCGCCGAAAACAGCTGGCTGGCCGTGCCGGCCGATGCCGAACTGCTGTTCAGCACGCCGCTGGACGAGCGCTGGCAGGGCGCGGCCGCGCGCATCGGCGTGGACCTGTTCCGCCTCACCGATTACAGCGGCCATGTCTGAGCCGGCCACGCCTGCGCCCGCCGCGGCCGCACCGCCGACGATCCGTCGTGATGGCACGGTGCTCGGTTTCGATGTCGGCTCGCGCCGGATCGGCGTGGCCATCGGCAGCTCGTTCGGCACCCATGCGCGTGCGATCGCGGTGGTCGATGTACATGGCAACGGGCCGGACTGGACCGCCGTGGAGCGCCTGATCAAAGAGTGGCGGCCGGATGGCCTGGTGGTGGGCGATCCGCTCACCCTGGATGGCCAGGACCAGCCCAACCGCAAGCGCGCGCAGGGCTTTGCCCGCCAGCTGCGGGAACGTTTCAAACTGCCGGTGGTGCTGGTCGACGAGCGCTCCAGCTCGGTCGAGGCCGCGCGCCGGTTCGCGGTCGAGCGCGCCGAAGGCCGCAAACGCCGCCGCGACGCCGCCGCCCTGGATGCAGTGGCTGCGGCGGTGATCATCGAACGCTGGCTTTCCTGCCCGGATGACGCCACCCCCGTTTCCTGACCCTCAGACCCTGCCCATGACCGCCTCGCAACTCGATTCCGATGGACGCCTGCGCCACCTGCTGACCCTGGAAGGTCTGCCCCGCGAAACCCTGCTGCAGCTGCTCGACCGCGCCGGCCAGATCCGCGATGCGGCCGTCGGGCGGGTGGGCAACAAGCGCCACGTGCTCGGCGGCTCGGCGGTCTGCACGCTGTTCTTCGAACCCTCCACGCGCACCCGCAGCTCGTTCCAGCTGGCCGCGCAGCGGCTGGGCGCGGACGTGCTGAACTTCGATGCCTCCACCTCGTCCACCCGCAAGGGCGAGACCGCCTGCGACACGCTCAAGAACCTGGAAGCGATGGGCGTGCGCGGCTTCGTGGTGCGTCATCCCGATGATGGTGCGGTGGCGGCGCTGGCTGCCGCAGCGGGCGAGGGCACGGCCCTGGTCAACGCCGGTGACGGCCGCAGCTCGCACCCGACCCAGGGCCTGCTGGACATGCTGACCCTGCGCCAGGCCAAGGGCAGCGATTTCTCGAAAATGAAGGTCATCATCGTGGGTGATGTGAAGCACTCGCGCGTGGCCCGCACCGACCTGCATGCCCTGCGCACGCTGGGCGTCGGCGAGATCCGCGTATGCGGCCCGCAGTCGCTGCTGCCGGACGATGACACCCTGAAGGGCTGCATCGTCGGCGACGATTTCGACGCGATGCTGGAAGGCGCCGATGCGCTGATGATGCTGCGCCTGCAGCGCGAGCGCATGGAAGAAGGCCTGGTGCCCTCGCTGGAGCAGTATCACGCGCAGTACGGCCTGGATGCGACGCGCCTCAAGCGCGCCGGCACCGATGCCGCCGTGTTGCACCCGGGCCCGATCAACCGCGGCGTGGAGGTCACCGACGAGGTGGCCGATGGTCCCCAGTCGTGGGTGCTGCGCCAGGTCGCCAACGGCGTGGCCGTGCGCATGGCGGTGCTGGAAACGTTGTTGGGGTGAGCGTCCGTTTAACACGGTAGGCATCGACCGTTGGTCGATGCATGACCGGTAGTGCCGGCCGCTGGCTGGCTCCCGATGTCTGTTGCGGAGCCGGCCAGCGGCCGGCACTACCGAAAATGCCATTACCGCTTCTGCGCGAACAGCCACTCCCACATCGCCGCATCGGCATAGGTGGCGTCCCAGGCGTTGTGGTTGCCTTCGGGATACTCGGTGTAGCGCACGTCCTTCGCGCCGGCCTGCTGGAACGCGGCGTGCAGCTTGCGGTCGTCATCCGGCGGCACCACGTCGTCCAGCGCACCATGGAACATCCAGATCGGCACCTGTTTCAGGCGCTGGGCGATGGCTGCGTACGGATCGGCTTCGTGGGCGACGTCCTCCACGAACAGGGTGGGGCGCACTGCACGCGGCGCCAGCACTGCGCCGCAGACCGGCACGATGGCGGCGAAGCGGGTCGGTTCGGCCAGCGCGATGTTCCAGCTGCCGTAGCCGCCCATCGACATCCCGGTCAGGTACTGGCGCTGTGGATCCGCACCGAATTCGGCGATGGCGGCATCCAGTGCAGCCAGCGCGATGCGGTTGTTCTCGCCCGACCACTCCTGGTCATCCGGCGTCTGCGGCAACACCACCAGCGCGGGGAAGGTGGAGGCGTGCTGGCGGAGGTATGGCCCCAGCCCGGCCTGGGTCTGGCGGCGGCCGTCGCGGCCCCGTTCACCCGAGCCGTGCAGGAACAGCACCACCGGCAGTTCGCCACGTGAGGCCGCTGCATTGCGCGGCACGAACACCTGGTAATACGCGGTCTGCCCATCCACTTTGACCGCACGGCCGACGAACTGGCCGCCGGAGGCCGCCGGAGTGCTCGCGCAGCCGGCTACCGTCATCATCGCCACTGCCCACAGCAGCCATCCACTCCAACGTCGCGCCATTGTCGTGCCTTGTCTGAAATCGATTTCAGTCTAGGCCCGGTAGCGTGTCGGAGCATCTTGCAGTGCATCAGTCCGGGCGCGGCGCCGCGGCGAGGATGTCCAGCTGTTCGACGGCTTCAGGGTGGCCTTCGGCGGCTGCCGCCTGCATCTGGGCCAGGCTGGGGTGGACCACCAGCAGGATCGGGTTCTCGCACTGCGGGCAGTCGAACTGGGCTTCGTCTTCGTGCAGTTCCATCGGCATCTGCCGCGCGCTGCCCTGCCATTCGCAGGCAGCGCAGGTATACGTCGCGTCGCGCCAACCGGGGACGAAATAATTGTCGAGGGTCACGGCCATGCGGGGTCTAGGGTCAGTGCAGCAGGATCAGGGTGGCCAGGCCGAGGAAGCTGAAGAAGCCCATGACGTCGGTGACGGCGGTGACCACCACGGTGCCGGCCACGGCCGGGTCGACGTTCATGCGCTTGAGCAGCAGCGGCAGCAGCACGCCGGCCAGGGCCGCGGCGCAGAAGTTGATGATCAGCGCCAGGGTGATCACCAGCGACAGCAGGAAGCTGTGGAACCAGAGGTAGGCGATGATGCCGACCACGGTGCCGATCAGGGTGCCGTTGATCAGCGCGACGCGCGATTCCTTCCACAGCAGGATGCGCGCGTTGCTCTGGCCGACCTGGCCCAGGGCGATGCCGCGCACCATCAGGGTCAGCACCTGCACGGCCGCATTGCCGCCCACGCCGGCCACGATCGGCATCAGCACGGCCAGCGCCACCACCTTCTGCAGGGTCAGCTCGAACTGGCCGATCACGCTGGCCGCCAGGAACGCGGTGCACAGGTTGATGCCCAGCCAGACCACGCGACCGCGCACGGCGCGCTTGATCGGCGAGAACAGATCTTCTTCTTCATCCAGGCCGGCGGCGCCCAGCGCCTGGTGCTCGGCCTGCGACCGGATGATGTCGACCACGTCATCGATGGTGATGCGGCCGAGCAGGATGTTGTTGTCGTCCACCACCGGGGCGGACACCCAGTCATGATCGGAGAACTGGCGCGCGACTTCATCGGCGCTCTCGCCGACATCGATCGCCGGCTGCTCGTCATCGATCAGGCGGTTGATCGGGGTGTTGTCCTCATGCGTCACCAGCGCGGCCAGCGAGAGGCGGCCCAGGTACTGATGGCGGCGGCTGACCACGAACAGGTGATCGGTGTGGTCGGGCAGTTCGCCGCGCAGGCGCAGGTAGCGCAGCACCACATCGACATTGACGTCGGCGCGCACGGTCACCACGTCCGGGTTCATCAGGCGGCCGGCGCTGTCCTCGGGATAGGACAGCACCTGCTCGAGCCGCTCACGGTTCTCGCGGTCCATCGACTTGAGGACTTCGTCAATGACCGTGTCCGGCAGATCCTCGACCAGGTCGGCAAGGTCATCGATGTCCAGGTCTTCGACCGCGGCGATGATTTCGTCCGGGTCCATGTCGGCCAGCAGGCTTTCGCGGACTTCCTCGCCGACGTGGACCAGCACCTCGCCATCGTCTTCCGGATCGACCAGGCCCCAGACAATCTCGCGCTTGCCCGGGGGCAGCGATTCGAGCAGGTTGCCGATTTCCGCCGGCGCCAGGGTATTGACCAACCGACGGACCGGCCCCAACCGCCCGCTGTCCAGTGCATCGGACAACAGCCGCAGCTGGCGCGCCGTCTTGTCGTGGCGTACGGCTTCGGCCATGCGCAGCTCCTGCGGAAAAAGAAAAAGGCCGCTATCCGGTGGAGGATGCGGCATGGGCGGTGGTCACCGCGTCATTATCGCGTGCTTGTGTGTCAATCGGGTAGGGCGCGACCGTTGGCCGTGCCGCACATGCGACGTCGCGCGGTCAAGCGCGTATCGACCAACGGTCGATACCTACTGGTGGCGTTGGTAGTGCCGGCCGCTGGCCGGCAACCACGCATACCGATCCGAAGGTTCATGCGGAGCCGGCCAGCGGCCGGCACTACCGGGCCTTTTCGATCCAGCGTTCGATGCCACGCCGGTCGCGCGCCTGCAGCAGCTTGGGCGCCATCGCCTGCAGCACGGACAGGTCGCTGTCGCGCACCGCGCGGCGCACTTCCAGCAGGGTGCCCGGGTGCAGGCTGAATTCCGTCAGCCCCAGCGCCAGCAGCAGACGCGTCATCAGCGGGTCGCCGGCGATCTCGCCGCACACCGCCACCGGGATGTTGTAGGCCTGGCCGGTGCGCAGGATATGCGCCAGCAGGCGCACCACCGCCGGGTGCAGCGGTGAATACAGCTCGCCGACCGCCTCGTTGTTGCGATCGGCGGCAAGCAGGTACTGGACCAGGTCGTTGGTGCCGATCGAGAGGAAGTCGACCAGATCGATGAAGCTCTCCAGCGCGATCGCGGCGGCCGGCACCTCGATCATCGCGCCGAAGGGAATGTGTTCGGCCACCTCGTGGCCTTCGGCGCGCAGCAGCTCGGCCTGCTTGGCCAGGCGCCGGCGGACCGCGAGGATCTCCTCGCGGGTGCTGACCATCGGGATGAGGATGCGCAGCTTGCCGTAGGCCGAGGCGCGCAGGATCGCGCGCAGCTGGGTGTCGGCCACCTTCGGCCGCGCCAGCGACAGGCGCACGCCGCGCAGGCCCAGCGCCGGGTTCTCTTCGTTGCTCAGGGTCAGCCCGGTGCGGTCGGCCTTGTCCGCGCCCAGGTCCAGGGTGCGGATGGTGACCGGCCGTCCGCTCATGCCCAACGCGGCATCGCGGTAGGTCTCGAACTGCTCCTGCTCGTCGGGCAGCTCGTTGCGCTGCAGGAACAGGAATTCGGTGCGGTACAGGCCCAGCCCGTGCGCGCCCAGCGCATGGGCCTGGGTGACGTCTTCGCTGGATTCGGCGTTGGCCAGCAGCGCGATGTCGACGTTGTCGCGGGTGCGGCTGGGCTTGGTGCGCAGGCGCCCGAGTTCGCGCTGTTCGCGCGCATGCTCGCGCAGCCGCACGCGGTAATCGCGCAGGTCCGGTGCCTGCGGGTTGATGGTCACCGTGCCGTCGCTGCCATCCATGATCAGCACGTCGCCATCGGCGACCTTCTGCAGCACGTTCGGCACGTTGACGATCAACGGCAGGTGCAGGCTGCGCGCCAGGATCGCGCTGTGCGACAGCGCGCTGCCGCCGGCGGTGATGATGCCGACCACCCCGTGGGCCTGCAGCTGGGCCAGCTCGGACGGGGCGATGTTGTCGCAGATCAGGATTTCGCCGGCCATGCCTTTGACGTCCGGCGGGCGCTTCTGCAGGAAGGCATGGATGCGCCCGATCACATGGTCCAGATCGTCCATGCGGCTCTTCAGGTAGGCATCGTCCATGCCATCGAAGACCTTGGCCAGGCGGTCACGCTGCACGCGCAGCGCGTAGCCGGCGCTGTAGGGGCCACTGCGGATCAGCTCGTCCAGGCCGAACAGCAGTTCGGGGTCATCCAGCAGCAGCGCATGCAGGTCGAGGAACTCGCCGACTTCCTGGTTGAGCGCGCCATGCAGGCGCTGGCGCAGATCGTGCATTTCGCCGCGGGCCGCTTCCACGGCCACGTGCAGGCGCTCCAGTTCGGCCTCGACCTTGGCCGGCGGAATGCGCTGCTCGGCCACTTCCAGGGCATGCGGCAGGCGCACCCGGGCGCGGCCCAGGGCGTTGCCGCGCGAGGCACCGTGGCCGGACAACAGCATCGCCCCGGACGCGGTCCGGGCCGGTGCGGAGGATCCCGGTCGCGGTTGCCCCCCCATGCTCAGTTGTCCTCGTCGAAACGCCGTTCGAACAGGGCCACCACCGCGTCCATCGCGGCGGCTTCGTCCTCGCCGTCGATGCGCACGGTGACCGGGGTGCCCTGGCCGGCGGCCAGCAGCATGACGCCCATGATGCTCTTGGCGTTGATCTCACGGCCCTTGGCGGCCATGGTCACGTTGCAGCGGAAAGGCGCCAGCTCCTGCACCAGCTTGGCAGTGGCGCGGGCATGCAGGCCCAGGCGGTTGGAAACAGTGAGTTCACGTTCAAGCATCGTCGACAATCGCTCCATTGCGAGTGCCTGCCGCGGCAGTGGCAGGCAGTTGATCCAGTCCCTGTTCCGGATAATTCATCACCCGCATCAACATCGGCAGGCTCAGCGCCGAAACCCGGCGTGCCGGGGTGCCCAGACGAGCCAGTTGCCCGGCCAGATTGCTGGGGCTGGCGCCGTACAGGTCGGTCAGGATCAGCACGCCCTGGCCACTGTCCACCCGGCGCAAGGCGGCCGAGGCGAGCGGGAGCAGGACGTCCATATCTGCGTCGAACGGTACTTCGAAAGCTTCGGTCTTCAGCGGCAGGTGCCGCAGCAGACGGGTCGCCACGTCCAGCAGGGCCGTGCCGACACCGGGATGAGTTACGAGGAGAATGCCACAGGTCATTGCCGAACGTTAACAGGTCAACATGAATTGGCGATAGCACGCGTGAAAGACTGCTGTGTTCCGCGGTTCAGCGTGTCGATGACCTGTCCCGGGTCGGCGCAGGACAGGGCGATGGGTAGACGCCGCGTCGAGGGTCGGGCAGGCATGTCGCCACGCCCGGCCGCAGTGCATGCCGGCGGCCGCCGGCGATGCCGTTTTCAGTCGAGTTCGCGATGGAACGTGGCCACTTCCGGCCAGCCCTGGTCGCGGGCATGGCGGGCCATGCGCTCGGCCATGTAGACCGAGCGGTGCTTGCCGCCGGTGCAGCCGAAGGCGACCGTGACATAGCTGCGGGTGTCATTGCCCAGCCGTGGCAGCCAGGTGTCGAGGAAATCGACCAGCTGGCCGGCGTAGTGCTGTACGTCGGGCTGCTCGTCCAGGTGCTCGCGCACGCCGGCATCCCGGCCGGAGAGCGGGCGCAGCTCCGGGTCCCAATGCGGATTGGGCAGGACCCGCACGTCGAACACGAAGTCGGCCTCGGCGGGGACGCCGCGCTTGTAGGCGAACGATTCAAACAGCAGCGACAGCTTGTTGCCGTGGGCGAGCGCGAATTCGGTGACCACCTTGCGGCGCAGCTGGTGCACGTTGAGGTTGCTGGTGTCGATCACCGCATCGGCGGCGCGGCGCAGCGGCGCGGTGAGTTCACGCTCGCGGGCGATCGCTTCGGGCAGCGACAGCCCCAGCTGGCTCAGCGGATGGCGGCGACGGGTGTCGGCGTAGCGCTTGAGCAGGGTCTCATCGGTGGCATCGAAAAACAGCAGCTGCGCATCCAGGCCGGCGGCCTTGGCGTCTTCGCGCCAGTGCGAGAGCTGGGTCAAATCGCTCTGCGCGCGCACGTCGATGCCGACTGCCAGCCGGCGCGGCGCTTCGCGGCCGGGATCACCGAGCAGACTGCGCACGAAATCCGGCAGCAGGTCGATCGGCAGGTTGTCCGAGCAGTAGTAATCCAGGTCTTCGAAGGTCTTCAGCGCGACCGTCTTGCCGGAACCGGACAGGCCACTGACGATGATCAGGGTGGCGGCGGTCGGGGCGGAGGCGGGGGCGGGGGTGGTCATGGCGTGCGGCGTTCCAACATGTTGCTGTGGCGGGCGATGAACATCGCGGCCGGGTCGATGCCCTTGGTCCGCAGGATGTGCAGGCGCGTGGCGGCTTCGGTCAGCACGGCCAGGTTGCGGCCGGGCATCACCGGCAGGGTGATCAGCGGCACATCCAGGTCCAGCACGTGGCGGGTACCCGAGTCGCCGGTCAGGCGTTCATAGCCGTAAGGGGTGGGCTCGGTCATCGGCTTGGTCAGGTGGACGATCAGCCGAAGGTACTTGTTCTTCTTTACCGCCGTGTCACCGAACATCTCGCGCACGTTGAGCACGCCCAGGCCGCGCACTTCCAGCAGGTCCTGCAGCAGCTCCGGGCAGGTGCCGTCGAGCACGTCGGGGGCGATCTGGGTGAATTCGGGGGCATCGTCGGCCACCAGGCGGTGGCCGCGGCTGAGCAGTTCCAGCGCCAGCTCGCTCTTGCCCGAGCCCGCTTCGCCGGTGATCAGCACGCCGATGGAGTAGATCTCCATGAATACGCCATGCAGGATCACCCGCGGCGCCAGCGTGCGCGCCAGGTGGTAGGAGAGGTGGTTGAGCAGCTCGTGGCCACGCTTGGGCGAGATCCACAGCGGGGTCTGCGATTCGTCCGCAGCCGCGCGCAGGTCTTCCGGGCAGGACTGGTTGCGGGTGATCACCAGCGCCAGCGGATGGGACTGCATGATCCGCTCGATCGTTTCCCAGCGCTGGCGCGAGTCCAGCGAATCCAGCCAGGACAGCTCCTCGGTGCCGAGGATCTGCACCTTGTTGGGGTAGATCGCGTTGAGGTACCCGGCCAGCGAGGGGCGGCGGGAGACCTTGTTGCCGGCCTCCAGCTCACGGCGCTCGCCCTGCTGGCCGGCGACCCAGCGCAGGCTCAGGCGGTCGCGCTGCTGTTCGAACAGTTCGCGCGCGGTGATGCTGGTATTCATGCGGCACTCGCCGGCGGGGGGAATTCGATGACCCGACGCAGCGCGTCGCCGTCGCGCGCTTCGCGCAGCGCTTGGCGGATGGCCGGCTCGGAGAACAGCTCGGCCAGCTCGGACAGCAGCATCAGGTGTTGATGGGTGTAGTGCGCGGGCACGGCAATCGCGAAGACCAGATCGACCGGCTCATCGCCGCCGAACTCCACCGGCGATTCCAGCCGCAGCAATGCGCCGCGGGGGCGTTCAAGCAGCGGGGCACGGCCGTGCGGGATGGCGATGCCGTGGCCGATCGCGGTGCTGCCCAGCGTCTCGCGCTGGCACAGGTTCTGGTACAGCAGCTCGGCGTTGGCTTCGCGGCAGGCCAGCAGGCGGGCTGCGGCCATCAGCACGCTGTCGCGATCGGCGGCCGGCAGCACTTGCGTGCGGACGGCCGCCAGAAGATCAGTCAGAGGCATGTCGGGGTGGAAACGGGGGCATCAGCCCTCATTGTCGCCCACCGGCAGCGGTTGCGGTGCGTGCTGCTGCTTTTTCTCTTTGTGCTTGATGACCAGGCGGTCGAGCTTGTCGGCCAGGATGTCGATTGCCGCATACATGGTGGGGCCGCTGGCGTCCGCGTGCAGAGTCTGCCCGGGAACATTCACACTCGCATCGGCATGGTGCTCCGGCTTGCGGATCGACAGTTGCACGCGGACCTCGCAGTGCTGGTCGAAATGCTTCCTCAGCCGTTCCAGCTTGGTCTCCACGTACTCGTTCAGAGCCGGGGTGATCTCAAGGTGGTCCTTGCCAAACGTCTCGATGTGCATCGGGTTTCTCCTTTGTTCGGATGTGCCAATGAACCTTCCCGCCGGGCGCGGTGGAGCGTCAGACGATTCGTACCCTTTCGTGCGAGGCGGAAATGTTCATGGCTTCACGATACTTCGCCACGGTGCGTCGCGCCACCGGTATTCCCGAGGTTTTGAGCAGGTCAGCCAGCTTGGCGTCAGAAAGCGGCTTGCGCGGGTTCTCGTCATCGATCAGGCGGCGCAGCATGGCCTGGATGGCGGTGCTGGAGGCTTCGCCACCGCTGTCGGTGTCGATGCCGGAGGCGAAGAACGCGCGCAGCGGCAGCGTGCCGCGCGGGGTGCGCACGTACTTGCGGGCGATCGCCCGGGAAATGGTGGATTCGTGCAGGCCGAGCTCGCCGGCCACTTCCCGCAGGGTCAGCGGGCGCAGGGCCTGTTCGCCGAACTCCAGGAAGGCGGCCTGCTGGTCGAGCAGGCAGCGCATCACCCGCAGCAGGGTCTCGCCGCGGGCCTCCAGGCCCTTGAGCAGCCAGCGCGCCTCCTGCAGATGGGCGCGCATGTAACCGGCGTCGGCCTCCCCGCAGCGGCGGATCAACTGTTCGTAGCCGCGGTGGATGACCACCCGCGGCCCGGCGTGGCCGGCCAGGGCCGCGCGCCAGACGCCATTC
The DNA here is from genome assembly GCF_033843685.1 of Stenotrophomonas sp. RG-453. Classification (NCBI taxonomy): domain Bacteria; kingdom Pseudomonadati; phylum Pseudomonadota; class Gammaproteobacteria; order Lysobacterales; family Lysobacteraceae; genus Stenotrophomonas; species Stenotrophomonas sp. RG-453. Next base: position 331,537 of record NZ_JAMYED010000002.1, on the reverse strand, counting down.
TGGCGCCAGACCACGCAGTCGGGCACCACGTAGCTGTCGTGGGAGAGCTCGCCGATCTGGGTGCCCGGGCGCGGGTCCAGCGAGCGCAGCAGCTGCACCGCCACCTCGACCTCGGCCAGCGGCTCGCGCAGCTCGTGGGCGATGCCGGCCACGCCGCTGCGCGGCAGGCGCTCCAGCGGCCCATCGGCGATGCGCCGGGCCAGGGCCAGCCCGGGGGTATCGGCGGGCAGTACCAGCAGCTGCAGGTCCAGGCACTCGCCCAGGCTGCGCGCACCCACCCCGACCGGGTCGAAGCGCTGGATCTGGTGCAGGACGGTCAGGATTTCGGCCTCGTCGGCCTGGATGGCCGGGCGCAGGGTCTCGGCGATGGCCGTGAGCGGCTCGCGCAGGTAGCCGTCCTCTTCGAAAGCGTCGATCAGGGCCGCGCCGATGCTGCGGTCGCGGACCGACAGGTGCGACAGGTGCAGCTGCCAGAGCAGGTGGTCGGCCAGCGATTCGGTCTCGGCCACGCGTTCGGCGGCGCTGCCGTTGTCGTCATCGTCGAAGGAGCCGCCACTGCTGCCGCTGGTCCAGTCGCCCTCGCCGGGCGACCACTCGTCGCCGGCGGAGACCTGGTGCTCCCCATCGGCATGGGTATCGGCGGGGGCGGGCGGGGGGCTGTCCTCGCCGGGGCTGGCCTCGAGCGCCGGTTCAGCGTTCTCGGCCCAGTCCAGCAGCGGGTTGGTTTCCACCGCCTCGTTGATTTCCAGCTCCAGCTCGGCGCTGGACATCTGCAACAGCTTGATCGCCTGACGCAGCTGCGGCGTCATGACCAGGTGTTGCCCCATCGATGTCTGCAGCCGTGCTTTCATGCCTGTGCCGAACGGAAGGAAGGCGTTGCGGCGGCCGCTGGATCAGAGCTTGAAGGTATCCCCAAGGTAGACGCGGCGGACGTCGGCGTTGGCCAGGATCTCGTCCGGCGCGCCCTGTGCCAGCACGCTGCCCTCGTTGAGGATATACGCGCGGTCGCAGATTCCCAAGGTTTCGCGGACATTGTGGTCGGTGATCAGCACCCCGATCCCGCGCTGCTTGAGATGGGTGACGATGCGCTGGATTTCACCGACCGAGATCGGGTCGACACCGGCGAAGGGTTCATCGAGCAGGATCAGGCGCGGTTTGGCGGCCAGCGCGCGGGCGATTTCACAGCGGCGGCGCTCACCGCCGGAGAGGCTGGCCCCGAGCTGGTCGGCCACGTGGTTGATCTGCAGTTCGTCCAGCAGGCTGGCCAGTTCCTTTTCGCGGCCGGCCTTGTCCAGGTCCTCGCGCAGTTCCAGCACCAAGCGCAGGTTGTCGGCCACGGTCAGCTTGCGGAACACCGAGGGTTCCTGCGGCAGGTAGCCCACGCCCTGCTTGGCACGGGTGTACATCGGGTCGCTGGTGATGTCCTTGCCGTCCAGCACGATGCTGCCGGCATCGGTCTCGACCAGCCCCACGATCATGTAGAAGCAGGTGGTCTTGCCGGCACCGTTGGGGCCGAGCAGGCCGACCACTTCACCGGCCTCCAGGGTCAGCCCGAAATCCTTGACGACTTCACGCTGCTTGTAGCGCTTGCGCAGGCCTTTGGCGACGAGCATTACTTCTTGCTCCCGGCGGCGGGCGGGGTGGCTGGCTTGGCCGCGGGCGTGGCCGGCTTGGCCGCCGGGGCGGCCGGTGCGGCGCCCTTGTTCTTGGGCTGGATGACGGTGCGCACGCGGGTGCCGTCGCCACCGCTCTGCATGTTGCCGGTGCGCGTGTTGTAGGTCATTTTCTGGCCGCTGTTGGTGCCGCGCGGCGACTCGACCTTGTAGTTGCCGGTGAGGATGATCACTTCGCTGTTGACGTTGTAATCCATGTTGTCGGCCCAGGCATTCATCTTGGAACCGTCATCCATTTCCTGCTCCAGCGTGGCCTGCTTGCCGGTCAGCACGACGCGCTCGATATCGCCGTTCTTGCGGAACAGATCGGCGTTGGCCGCGTGGATCACCAGGGTGCCCTGGGTGATCACCACGTTGCCGGTGAACGTGCACTTGCCCGCATCGTCGGTCAGGTTGCAGTCGTTGCTGTTGGATTCCAGGTTCATCGGCTGGTTGCGGTCGGACGACTTGGCCAGCGCCACGCCGGGCAGCAGCAGGGCGAGCAGCGCGAGCTTAGCGGGCAGCGTTCGGTTCATAGCGGGTCTTGACCTGTGAAAGGAGTTTGTACTGCCGGGTTTTCATGTCGGCTTCAAAGCCGACGCCTGTCTGTGACAGGCCCGGGCGGGTCATGGTGACCCGGGCATCGGTCCTGGCGCGGTTCTCGTTCGGGAACACGTCCAGATGATCGGTGCGGAAGGTGGTGGGCACAACGCCGGGGACCTTGGGGCTGTCGCCGCTGACGTTGCCGATGAGCTTGAGCTGGTCGCCCTTGGCGCTGACCCAGCCGCTGTCCCCGCGCATCTCCCAGTGATTGCCGTCCTGGTCGGGCAGCAGGAACACCGGGGTGGTCAGGGTCATGGTTTCATCGCTGCGCGCACGCTCCAGCAGCGGGGCGCGCAGGGTGGTGGATTCCTTGCCCTGTTCGTCCAGCGCCACGATCTGGAAATCGTGCAGCACGTAATCCTTGGTGGCATCCTCGCCCTCGGCCACGGGGGCCTTGTCGCGATGGTGCAGGGCCAGCCAGCCGGTCAGCAGTGCGGCGACCAGCAGCAGGCCGCCGATGGCGGTACGCACGTTCATGCGCCGAACCTCGCCAGCACGGCGTCCACATGGCCCTGTGCGGCCAGCAGGACATCGCACAGCTCACGCGCCGCGCCCTGGCCACCGTCGCTGCGGGTCTGCCAGTGCACGCGTTCGGCGATCCACGGGTGGGCATTGGCCGGCGCGACCGCCAGGCCGACCGCGCACAGCGGGCCGAGATCGGGCAGGTCGTCGCCCATGAAGGCCACCTGGTCCAGGCCGATGCCGTGCTGCCCGCACAGCGCCTTGACGCTGGCCAGCTTGTCGCCGACCGCGATCTGGGTATCGATGCCCAGGTCCGCGCCGCGCTTGAGCGCGGACTGGCTGTTGCGCGCGGTGATCAGCACCGGGTGGATACCGTGGTATTGCAGCAGTTTCAGGCCGAGTCCGTCCTGCACGTAGTACGCCTTGCTCTCGTTGCCGTCCTTGTCGTAGTAAAGCCGACCGTCGGTGAGCGTGCCGTCCACGTCGAAGCACGCCAGCCGGATACGGCCGGCGACGGCATGCAGGTGGGACGGGAAACCGGGCAACGGGGAGTAAGGCATCGTCTGGGGGCAGCTCAGCTGAATGGAGGAAGGCAACTGTGGTTTAAACCACCCGGGCCCGCAACAGGTCATGAATGTTGAGCGCGCCGACCAGATGGCCGTTGGCATCGACCACCATCAAGCCGTTGATCTTGTGGGCTTCCATCAACTGCGCGGCCTCGGCCGCCAGCTGGTCGGCACCGATGGTGCGCGGGCCGCGGGTCATCACATCGGCGATCTTCGCGCTGCGCACGTCCAGGTCGGTATCCAGCGCGCGGCGCAGGTCGCCGTCGGTGAACAGGCCGATCAGGTGGTTGTCCGCGTCCACCACGGCGGTCATGCCCAGGCGCTTGCGGCTCATCTCCACCAGGGCTTCGCTCAGGCTGGCACCGACGTCCACGCGCGGCAGCTCATCGCCGCTGTGCATGACATCGGTGATGTGCAGCAGCAGGCGGCGGCCGAGGCTGCCGGCCGGGTGCGAGCGGGCGAAATCATCGGCCGTGAAGCCACGCGCATCGAGCAGGGCCACGGCCAGCGCATCCCCCATGGCCAGCGAGGCGGTGGTGCTGGAGGTCGGGGCCAGGGCCAGCGGGCAGGCCTCGGCCGGCACGCTGACATCCAGGTGAACGTCGGCGGCGCTGGCCAGGCTGGACTGCGGCCGGCCGGTCATCGCGATCAGACGGTTGCCCTGGCGCTTGAGCACCGGCAGCAGCATCAGCAGTTCGTCGGACTCGCCCGAATAGGACAGCGCCAGCACCACGTCGGCCTCGGTGATCATGCCCAGGTCGCCGTGCCCGGCTTCACCGGGGTGCACATAGAAGGCCGGGGTGCCGGTCGAGGCCAGGGTAGCGGCGATCTTGCGGGCCACATGGCCGGACTTGCCCATGCCGGTGGCGACCACGCGGCCCTTGCCCTGCAGGACCAGCTGGCAGGCCTGGCTGAATGCCTCGCCCAGCCGCTCGGCGACCGCGCCCAGCGCATCGCGCTCGATCTCGAACACGCGGCGGCCGCTGGCGACCAGTGCCGCAGCGTCGGCCGGATGGGGGAGTTGGGGCGAGACAGCCATGCGAGCGCCACGTGGAAGAGTAGAATGAGCGCTCATTTTATTAGGAAAGCCCGTTGGACGCCGAGACCATCCGCAATCTGATCGAAACCGGCCTGCCTGGCGCCCGCGCGGACGTGCAGGGTGACGACGGCGTGCACTTCGAGGCCACCGTGGTCTGCGACGCCTTTGCCGGCAAAATGCCGCTGGCGCGTCACCGCATGGTCTACGCGACCCTGGGCGATCTGATGGGCGGGGCGATTCATGCGCTGGCGCTGAAGACGGTCACCCCGGCCGAAGCGGGCGGTTGATTCCGGGGTACCCCTCACGGTTATCGTTTCAGCCGACCCACGGTCGGCTACCCAGACCATTCAGCCGACCAACGGTCGGCTCTACCTCATTCCAAGTAGATTCCATGGCCAAGATCGTAGTGACCGGCGGCAAGCCGCTGCACGGTGAAGTGAACATTTCCGGCGCCAAGAACGCTGTCCTCCCCATCCTGTGCGCGACCCTGCTGGCCGATGCGCCGGTGGAGATCACCAACGTGCCGCACCTGCACGACGTGGTGACCACCGTGAAGCTGCTCGGCGAGCTGGGTGCCAAGGTCACCATCGACCAGGGCACCCTGTCGCGCGGCAGCGCGATCGTGGTCGACCCGCGCTCGGTGGACCAGCACGTGGCGCCGTATGAGCTGGTCAAGACCATGCGCGCCTCGATCCTGGTGCTCGGCCCGCTGCTGGCCCGCTTCGGCGCGGCCGAAGTGTCGCTGCCCGGCGGCTGCGCGATCGGCTCGCGTCCGGTCGACCAGCACATCAAGGGCCTGCAGGCCCTGGGTGCGGAAATCACCGTCGAGAACGGCTTCATCAAGGCCCAGGCCAAGCGTCTGAAGGGGGCCCACTTCACCTTCGACATGGTCAGCGTCACCGGCACCGAAAACGTGCTGATGGCCGCCGTGCTGGCCGAAGGCACCACCGTGCTGGACAACGCGGCGATGGAGCCGGAAGTCACCGACCTGGCGCACTGCCTGATCGCGCTCGGCGCGAAGATCGAAGGCCTGGGCACCGCCCGCCTGACCATCGAAGGCGTCGAGAAGCTCTCCGGTGGCCGTCATGAAGTGCTGCCCGACCGTATCGAAACCGGCACCTTCCTGGTCGCCGCGGCGATGACCGGCGGCAAGGTCACGGTCAACCGTGCCCGCCCGAACACCATGGACGCGGTGCTGGCCAAGCTGGTGGAGGCCGGTGCGCATATCGAGACCACCGAAGACAGCATCACCTTGGACATGGGCGGCAAGCGCCCGCGTGCGGTCAACCTGACCACCGCGCCGTATCCGGCGTTCCCGACCGACATGCAGGCGCAGTTCATGGCGCTCAACTGCGTGGCCGACGGCGTGGGCGTGATCAACGAAACGATCTTCGAAAACCGTTTCATGCACGTCAACGAACTGCTGCGCCTGGGCGCGGACATCCAGGTGGAAGGCCACACCGCGATCGTGCGGGGTGCCGAGCAGCTCAGCGGCGCCCCGGTGATGGCCACCGATCTGCGCGCCTCGGCCTCGCTGATCCTGGCCGGCCTGATGGCCGAGGGTGATACCACCATCGACCGCATCTACCACCTGGACCGCGGCTACGAGAACATCGAAGAGAAGCTGTCCTCGCTGGGCGCCACCATCCGGCGCGTCGCGGCATGATCCTGCGCGGCCGGTTCACCCGCCGCCGCAAGGCGCTGCTGGTCCTGGTGCTGATCGTGCTGGCATGGCTGGGCTACGCCTGGTATGCCGGCATCGCGATCACCCAGGGCATCCAGCAGGAAGACATGGACTGGAACGCCGATGGCACGGTCAGCCGTACCGAGGTGTTCCAGTCGTTCTATGCGGTCGGCGTGGACAAGAGCGTCGACGGCAACCGCCACTGCAGCACCTACTACTGGCGCGATACGCGGCAGCAGATCCGGGTGGACTGCAGGACGGTCTTCGGCGAGGCCAAGCCGGAATGAAAAAACGCCCGCGCAAGCGGGCGTTTTTCTTGGTCAGTTCATGCCTTTGATCGTCAGGTCCAGCGCATCCTTGCCGCTCTCACGCTGCAGCAGGCGCGCCGGCACCGGGAACTCCGGCACGATCCAGGCGATCAGTTCCTTGTTGCCGTCCACGCGCGAGACCTTCGTCGCGTCGTAGGACTTGCCGGCCACGGTGATCTTTTCCTTGCCGACCACCTTGTAGGACATCGGCTTGATCCGGCCTTCGTCGACCATGCGGTAGTTCAGCGGCTTGCCGGCAGCCAGATCCCGCGCGATCGCCAGGTTGATCAGCAGGGCGTCCATGTCGCCGGCCTTGAGCGCGACCGGGCCGCGACGGTCCGGCTTGACGTCGCCGGTCCAGGTCGCCTGGTTGCTGGTCCAGTTGTAGTTGGCGTCCACGTTGCGCTTCTTGACCAGCAGCACCGAGCGGTCGTTGCTGCTCAGCGGGCGCAGGCGGCCGTTGGCTTCCTCGAAGACGGTGTTCTGGCTGAGATCGGCCAGCTGGTTCTTGACGTTGAGGCTGTAGCGCCACTTGTTGGCGCCTTCGCTGGTGAGGGTCATGGTGCCATTGGCCTGCATGCCCATGTAGCTGGCCTGGTAATCGGCCTTGAACGGCTGCAGCGCCATGGCGGGCAGGCTCACGACAGCCAGGGCGCCAGCGGCGATCCAGGTCAGCGGACGGTTCAGTGTGGTCATGCTCAGACTCCTTGGTATTCGATCAGGCGCAGATCAATCCGATCTTCGCCATCTTCGCGTTGCAGGATGCGCACCGGCGTGGGAACACCGTTGGCGATCCAGAGGATGGTTTCGTCGTTGCCGCCGTTGGTGCGGTACACCCGCAGCGCGTTGTAGGACAGGTCGCCCACCGGCACGTTCTCCGTGTCCGGCGCGGCCTGGTAGTCGTGCTGGCGGACGCGGCCCACGTCCACATAGCGGTAGTGCATCTGCCCGCCGGGGCGGGCGTCGCGCATGATCGCCAGATTCAGCAGCAGCGCGCTCTGGTCGCCGGGCTGCAGCGGGATCGGCTGGCGGCGTTCCTTCTTCAGATCGCCCAGCCACTGCGCGGTGCCGGCCTTCCAGTCATAGGTGCCGGTCACTTTCTTGCCCAGGAACAGGCCTTTGCGGACAGTGCTCTGGCTCAACGGCACGTAGGTGCCGTTGCGGTTCTCGAACACCGTGCTCTGCTCCAGGTTCAGGCCGAGAACGCTGGCAAAGCCGCTGCGACCCACCACCTGCATGTCCACCCGCCACTGGTCGCCGCCGGTGTGGGTGACGCGCATGGTCGCATCGCCGGCCTGCTTGCCCTTGTAGAGGGCTTGGTAGGTAGCGGTGAATGGCTGCAGCGGCGGTGCCTCCCAGTCCATTGCAGGAAGGGCGGGCAACGGGGGGGGCGCCGTCTCCTGCGCGTGGGCAAGGGCGGCAGTGCACAGCAGGGAGGCCATCAGCAGCACGGGCTTGAACAAAGGCGTTCTCATGCGGGCCGGTCGGTGGGGGAAGGGGAAGAATGCCAGCGCCGGGATCAGCGGCGTGTGTGCGCGGCGCTTATCGGTTCAGCTGTCCGGCGCAATCTAGGCGCAGCGGGCTAAACAGGGGGTGACCGTCGAGCTGGAGCTGACCTGCCTGTTCAGTTACGCGGCCGCTGACCAGCAGCCCGAGGCTGGCGATGAGCAGCGGATGCTCCACGGCCAACACCCGCAGGGCCAGCGCTTCGGCGGTGTCACCGGCCTGGACCGGCACGCGGGCCTGTGCCAGCACGGTGCCGGCATCCAGTTCGGGCACCACGAAGTGCACGCTGGCGCCGTGCTCGGCATCACCGGCTTCCAACGCGCGCGCATGCGTGTGCAGTCCCTTGTACAGCGGCAGCAGGGAGGGATGGATGTTGACCAGGCGGCCATCGAACCGCGCCACGAAGGCCGGGCCGAGGATGCGCATGTAACCGGCGCAGACGGTCCAGTCCGGGGCGAACGCGTCCAGCGCATCGGCCATCGCCGCATCGAAGGCGGCGCGGTCCGGGAAGTCCCTGGGCGAGCGCGCCCAACGCTGGGCCGGGCCGACCTTGAGCAGGGCCGAGGCCTCGGGTTTGTCCGAGAGCACGGCCACGACCTGCGCATCCAGCCGCTGCGCGGCGATGGCGTCCAGGATGGCCTGCAGATTGCTGCCCCGGCCGGAGGCGAGTACGGCGATACGGCTGCTCATGCGGTTTCGAAGGCCGCCTTGACTGCCGGGCGCGACAGCACCACCAGGGTGAACACGCCCAGGGCGGTACCGAACGGCATGAAGATGCAGGCGATACCGGCCACCACCATGCACAGTAGGTAACGCCGGCGCTGCGCCAGGCAGCGCCCGGCATAGGCCATGTACCCGGCCAGCACCAGCCCGGCAGCGCAGCCCAGCCCACCGATCAGCACGAACACCCACCCAAGCAGGCGCGGATCGAACGGCGGCGGCGCCTCGCCCGGCGCCAACGGCGGTGGTGCGGCGAAGATGACGGCCACGCCCATCAACAGATAGATCAGCGGGAACAGCGAGAACAGCGCGGTCAGGCCGGCCAGCACATAGTGGAAGACCGACAGCAGTTGCAGCTGCGAGGTGTCAACCGCGGTGCCCGGCACGGCCGGCGCCGCTGCGGCGGGCAGCGACGGCGGTTGGGCAGCGGCCTCCAGGCGGGGCTCCATGACCGGGCTCAGCCGATCTTGACGCGTTCGGTGCCATCGGCGTGGGTCACGGCACCGATGGTCCAGTGGTCCAGCCCCTGCGCGGTGACGGCGGCAGCGACCGAGGCCACCTGGTCGGCGGCCACGATCAGCACGAAGCCGATGCCGCAGTTGAAGGTGCGCCACATCTCGCTGTCGGCCACCGCGCCTTCCTTCTGCAGCCACTGGAACACCGGCGGCAGGGTCCAGGCATCGGCCTGGATGTCCAGGCCCAGGCCCTCGGGGACGACGCGGATGATGTTCTCGGTCAGGCCGCCACCGGTGATGTGGGCCATGCCGTGGATCGCCGCGCTATGGGTCTTGAGCAGCGCCAGGATCGGCTTGACGTACAGGCGGGTCGGCGCCATCAGCGCATCGACCAGCTTGACCCCGCCCTCCAGTTCCAGGTCGGCCGGCTGGCCGGCGCGGTCATAGATGCGGCGCACCAGCGAGTAGCCGTTGGAGTGCGGGCCGGAGGAGGCGATGCCGATCAGCACGTCGCCGGCGGCCACGCTGGCGCCGTCCTTCAGTTCGCTCTTCTCGACACCGGCGACGGTGAAGCCGGCCAGGTCGTACTCGCCCGGGGCATACATGTCGGGCATTTCAGCGGTCTCACCACCGATCAGCGCGCAACCGGCCTCGGTACAGCCGTTGGCGATGCCGCCCACGACCGCTGCCGCGGTATCGATGTCCAGCTTGCCGGTGGCGAAATAATCCAGGAAGAACAGCGGCTCGGCCCCCTGGACCAGCACGTCGTTCACGCACATGGCGACCAGATCGATGCCGATCGTGTCGTGGCGGCCCAGCTGTTGTGCGAGCTTCAGCTTGGTGCCCACGCCATCCGTCCCCGAGACCAGGACCGGCTCGCGGTACTTGCTGGAGAGGTCGAACAGGGCGCCGAAGCCACCCAGGCCCCCCATGACTTCCGGGCGGAAACTGCGCTTCACCAGCGGCTTGATGCGCTCGACCAGCTCATTGCCCGCGTCGATATCGACACCAGCGTCGCGGTAGGTCAGGGGAGAGGGGTTGGACGGGGAATTGGTCACGGGCGTCGGCGCTGCGCTGGGGTGAAAGCGCGATTTTAACAGGCCACGTTGGCGCGCAGGCCCTATTCGGGCAACAATTCCCCCCGGATACGCTCAATGGAAGTCCTGATGCGCCGCAGCCTCTTTTTCATGATGTTCCTCGCGCTGTGCCTGCCGGTGGCCTCGATGGCCCAGAGCGGCCTGCGCACCGAAGGCGATGTGGCCACCGCCAGTGGCGCTTACGAGGCCGAGGTCCCGGTCAACAGCCAGGCCGATTCGGACCGCAACGGTGCCCTGGCCAGGGCGCTGGGCAATGTGCTGGCCAAACTCTCGGGCGACCGCAGCGTGATGAGCCGCCCCGGGGTGATGCAGGCCCTGCGCAACGCCAAGGATTACGTGGCCAGCTATGACTACCGCCAGGACCAGAGCACCTCGGCCGGCGGCGCCCCGAGCTACCGCACGATCCTGGTGGCGCGCTTCCGCGAGGATGACGTCGACGGGCTGATCTCGGCCCTGGGCCTGCCGCTGTGGCCGCAGCCCCGCCCGAAGCCGGTGATCTGGCTGGCCATCGACGATGGCTCCGGCCCGCGCCTGGTCACCGTCCAGCAGGCCAACGCGGCGCGCCCGCTGCTCAACCGGGCCATCGAACGCGGCTACAAGCTGGGCCTGCCCTCGGGCAGCGCGGCCGAGCAGGCGCTGGTCGGCGCGATCTGGCGCCAGGACACGGCCGCCGTTGCCCGCGCCTCGGCGCGCTATGCCCCGCCGATGCAGCTGATCGGCAAGCTCTACCGCGATGGCAGTGGCTGGGTCGCCGACTGGGTATTCGTCGATGGCGGCAAGGAACTGAACAAGTGGAGCACCAAGGACAGTGACGCCCGCCGCGCCATGGCCGGTGGTGCCGACGGCGCCGCCGATGCGCTGGTGCGCCGTTACGCCAAGGCCGGGGCCGCCACCGGTGCCGCCGGGACCTACACGATCGTGGTGCTGGGCCTGAACAGTGCCGAGGACTACATGCGCCTGGCTGCCGGCCTGCGCGAGACCGCGGTGGTGCGCAACGTCACCCCGGTGCGCGCCTCGGGCGACCGCCTGGAGCTGTCGCTGGAACTGACCACCGGCCTGGCCGGCCTGAACCGCATGCTCGGCGACAACGGCGTGATCGCGCCGACCGCGCCGCTGGCACTGCCGGTGCCGATCGATGAAACCAACCCCTCGGCCCTGCCGCCGCCGCCCAGCAACGAGTACCGCCTGCGATGATCCTCACCCCCGAAGCGGAAATCGCGCAGTTCCTCAGGCGGTTGAAGTATGTGCTGGTGGCACTTGCCGCCGGCTGGGTGATCTGGCTGCTCGGCCCGATCCTGACCCCCTTCGTGCTGGCCCTGGCGCTGGCCTGGCTGGGCGACCCGCTGGTCGACCGGATCGAGGCCACCGGCCGCTCGCGCAACACCGGCGTGGTGCTGGTGTTCGTCGCGATGATCCTGCTGGTCACCGCCGCGCTGCTGATCCTGGTGCCGATGATCGAGCGCCAGGTCGCCACGCTGGTGGCGGCGATTCCGCAGGCACAGCAATGGCTGATGGAAAAAGGCATCCCGTGGTTCGAGCACAAGACCGGGCTGGAGGTCATGCAGTGGATGGACCCGGACCGGCTGATCGAGTGGGTGCGCAGCCACTGGCAGCAGGCCGGCGGCTTCGCCAAGACCTTCTTCGGTTACGTGCAGCGCTCGGGCTTCACGATGGTCACCTGGGTGGTCAACATCCTGCTGCTGCCGATCCTGGCGTTCTATTTCCTGCGCGACTGGGACAAGCTGGTCGAGCGCGTGGCCTCGATGATTCCGCGCAACCACGTCGGCACCATCACCAACCTGGCGCGTGAATCGGACGAGGTGCTGGGGGCGTTCATCCGCGGCCAGTTCCTGGTGATGATCGCGCTGGGCGTGGTGTACGCCGCGGGCCTGTCGCTGGTCGGCCTGAAGCTGGGCCTGTTGATCGGGCTGGTGGCCGGCCTGATCAGCTTCATTCCCTACCTGGGCGCGACCACCGGCATCGTGATGGCCGTGGTGGCCGCGCTGGTGCAGGCGCAGGGCTTCGATCTGAAACTGCTGATCCTGGTCGGCGTGGTGTTCACCGTGGGCCAGCTGCTGGAAAGCTACGTGCTGACCCCGCGCATCGTCGGCGACAAGATCGGCCTGCACCCAGTGGCGGTGATCTTCGCGGTGATGGCCGGTGGCCAGCTGTTCGGCTTCCTGGGCATGCTGCTGGCGCTGCCGGTGGCGGCGGTCAGCAACGTGCTGCTGCGCTATGCGCACCAGCGCTATCGCCAGAGTGATCTGTATGCCGGTGAGAAGTCGGCGATCGTGCTCGATGCCTACGTCGACAAGCCCGAGATCGTGATCGTGGGCACCCCGAAGGGGCCGGACGCGCAGTGAGTGTCGTGCCGCAGTTGCCGCTTGCCCTGCGCTACCCGCAGGACGAGCGGCTGGAGACCTTCATCGGTGCGCCGGATGGCGCACTGGCGCAGCTGCGCGCCATCGCCGTGGGCGCGGCGCACGACTGGGTCTACCTCGAAGGCGCGCCGGGCACCGGCAAGACCCACCAGGCGCTGGCGATGTGTTCGCTGGCCGAACAGGCCGGCCGCCAGCCGACCTATCTGCCGCTGAAGGCGGTGGTGGGGCGTACGCGCGCCGCGCTGGAATCACTGGAAGGCCGCGACCTGGTCGCACTGGATGGGCTGGATGCCGTGGCCGGGCAGCGCGAAGACGAAGTGGCGCTGTTCGATTTCCACAACCGCGCGCGCGCGGCGGGCATCACCCTGCTGTACACCGCGCAGCACGCGCCGGATCAGCTGGGGCTGGTGTTGCCGGACCTGCGCTCACGCCTGCAGCAGTGCGTGCGCGTGGTGCTGCAGCCGCTGGACGACGAAGGCCGTGCGGCGGTGCTGCGCGAGCGCGCGGCGCGACGTGGCCTGGCCATCGACGAGGCCGCCATCGAATGGTTGCTGACCCGTACCGGCCGCGAGCTGGGCAGCCTGGTCAGCCTGCTGGACTGGCTGGACCGCGAATCGCTGGCGGCGCAGCGCCGCATCACCGTACCCTTCCTGCGCCAGGTCCTGGAAGACGGCCCACACCTGTTGTAGAGCCGACCGTTGGTCGGCTGCTCAGGAGACGGCCCCACCGTGTAGAGCCGACCGTTGGTCGGCTGCTCAGGAGACGGCCCCCACCGTGTAGAGCCGACCGTTGGTCGGCTGCTCTGGCGGGCTCGGGCGGAGAGCAGCCGACCAACGGTCGGCTCTACCATCGGGCGGAGAGCAGCCGACCAACGGTCGGCTCTACCTCCGGGTCGCCCAAAGGGGGGGCGCGGTGTTTTATCCGTGCGGGGATTGCAACTGGGCGTCCAGCTGCGCCAGACGCTCCGGCGTGCCTACGTCGGTCCATCGGCCGCGATGGTGCTGGCCGGTCACACGGCCCTGCGCCATCGCGTGGCGCAGGAGGGGGACGAGGCTGAACTGCGGCGGTGTCGCGCCGGCCCCGGTGGTGTCGCCGATCACCGCCCGCCAGCCGTCGAGGATCGCCGGGCGGTACACGCCGATACCGGCATAGGTGAGCCGCGCGCTGTCGCCGTCATCACTGACGCGACCATTGGCGTGCAGGATGAAATCACCGCGCGGGTGCTGCGCGGGATTGTCGACCAGCACCAGATGCGCATCGCCGGCAGGCGTGCGCGGCAACGTGGCGACCTCCATATCCGTCCACACATCGCCGTTGATCACCAAGAACGGTGCCTCGCCGAGAATCGGCAGGGCATTGAGGATGCCGCCACCGGTTTCCAGCGGCACGGCGCCCTCATCGATGAAGTGCAGGCGCAGCCCCCAGCGCGCACCGTCGCCCAGCGCGGGTGCGAACTGGTCACCCAGCCAGGCGGTGTTGATCACCACCTCATCGATGCCGGCGGCAGCGAGCCGTTCCAGGTGCCACACGATCAGCGGCTTGCCCCCGGCCACCAGCAGTGGCTTGGGCGTGTGCAGGGTCAGCGGGCGCATGCGCTCGCCCTTGCCGGCCGAGAAGATCATGGCCTTCATGGGCGCGCCTGCACCGGTTCGGCGATGCGGGCCAGGGCCGGTTTGATGCGCAGCTCGAACAGGTCGTGCAGTGGGGCCAGCTCGGGATGGCGCGGCAGCACTTCATCCAGATAGCGGATGAAACGGGGTGCATCCTCGAAGTAGTGACCCTTGCCGTCGCGGTCGCGCAGGCGCACGAACAGGCCGAGAATCTTCAGGTGGCGCTGCACGCCCATCCAGTCGGCGTCGCGCAGGAACTGCGGCCACGGCCGCACCGGCAGGCCGGCGGCCAGGGCGAGCGCGTGATAGCGCGCCAACCACGCGTCCACGCGTTCGATCGGCCAGCTCAGGAACGCATCCTTGAACAGGCTGACCGGGTCGTAGGCGATCGGCCCGCGCACCAGATCCTGGAAATCCAGCACGGCCGGCCCGCCGTCGATCGGCATCAGGTTGCGCGGCATGAAATCGCGGTGGGTCAGCACCTGCGGCTGCTGCAGGGCGTTGTCCATCAGCAGGCGGTGCATGCGCTGCAGGTGCTCGATCTCGCCGCCGTCCAGTGCCAGGCCGAGGTGACGTTGCAGGAACCATTCGTCGAACAGCCCGGCATCACGCTGCAGCAGCGCCTCGCCGAAGCTGCCCATGCCCTCGGGCACGGGGATCGACTGCAGCCGGATCAGCTGCGCGAAGGCGGCATCGAACCAGGCATCGGCGTTGTCATTGTCGATATGGCGCGCCAGGGTCGGGCCGCCCAGGTCTTCCAGCAGCAGGAAACCGTTGTCCTCATCGCGCGCCAGGACCTGCGGCACGCGCACGCCGTTGGGCTCGAGCAGGTCGTGCATGCGCAGCCACGGGCGCACGTCCTCCAGCCCGGGCGGGGAGTCCATCACGATGTGGCTGCCGCGCGCGCTGGTGGCGCGCCAGTAGCTGCGGAAACCGGCATCGACCGACGCACGGTCAAGCGCAGTGGCCGGGTCGCCGAGGGCGGCACAGGTCCACTGCCGGCGGTGTTCGGCGCGCAGCGGATCGGAAGCGGGATCGTTCATGGACGGGTACGTCGAAGCGGCGCCGGACGGCGCGCGGGAAGAAAGGGCGATGCTCAGCGCTTGCTGCTGAACAACCGCAGCACGGCCAGGACCGCGACCGCACCCAGGATCGCGCCGATGAAACCGGCCGGCTCGCCGCGGGCATACCAGCCCATGTACTGGCCGAACCAGCCGGCCAGCAGGGCGCCGACGATGCCGAGCACGATGGTCAGCAGGCAGCCCATGCGGTTGTTGCCCGGCATGAAGAAACGCCCGAGCAGACCGACGACGAAGCCGACCAGGATGATGTAGAGCCAGCTGGTGCTGCCAAACAGTCCGTTCATGCCAAATGCGTCAGTAGAGGTGGACGCAGCCTAGCAAGGCCGGGCTGCGTCCGCCAACGTCAGCAGCAGCCGTGGCCGCCGTGACGGGTACCGCTGTCGGCGGCGACCGGCGAACCGCTGGTCTCGCCACGCAGGCTGGCCGCGTAATGCTCGCTGATCACCTTGGACACGCACGAGGTCACGCGCTTGCCCATCGGGATGTGCAGGAACTCGTTCGGGCCGTGTGCGTTGGAGTGCGGGCCGAGCACGCCGGTGATCATGAACTGCGCGCCCGGGAACTTCTCGCCGAGCATGCCCATGAACGGGATCGAGCCGCCTTCGCCCATGTACATCGCCGGCTTGCCGAAGAAGGTCTGGCTGGCATCGTCGATCGCCTGGGTCAGCCACGGCGCCATGGCCGGGGCGTTCCAGCCGCTGGAGGCCTTCTCCAGGTCCAGCTTCACTTCGGCGCCGTTCGGCGGATCGCGCAGCAGCGCTTCCTTGAGCAGCTCGCCGCAGGCCTTGCCGTCGGCGGTCGGGGGCAGGCGCAGCGACAGCTTCACCGCGGTATGCGGGCGCAGCACGTTGCCGGCCGAGGCCAGCGGCGGCAGGCCGTCCACACCGGTGACCGACAGCGCCGGGCGCCAGGTGCGGTTGAGCACCAGTTCGGCCAGGTCATCGTTCATCGGGCGCAGGCCGTCGACCATCGGGAATTTCTCGAAGATGGCGGTGTCCACCACTTCAGCGGCGCGCTTGGCCTGTTCCTGGCGCTCGGCCGGGATCTCTACATTCATGCCGTCGATCAGGATGCGGCCGGTGTTCTCGTCCTCGATGCGCGAGATCAGCTGGCGCAGCAGGCGGAAGCTGGACGGGATCACGCCGGAGGCATCGCCGGAATGCACGCCTTCGTTGAGCACCTTGACCGAGAAGTTGCCGCCGGTCAGGCCGCGCAGCGAGGTGGTGCACCACAGCTGGTCGTAGTTGGCGCAGCCCGAATCCAGGCACACCACCAGCGACGGCTTGCCGATGCGCTCGGCCAGGTGATCAACGTAGGCGGGCAGGTCGTAGCTGCCGGATTCTTCGCAGGCTTCGATCAGGATCACGCAGCGCGCGTGCGGCAGGCCCTGTTCCTGCAGCGCCAGCACGGCGGCCAGCGAACCGAACATCGCGTAGCCGTCATCGGCGCCGCCGCGGCCGTACAGCTTGTCGCCGCGCAGCACCGGGATCCACGGGCCCAGGTCATCGTCCCAGCCGGTCATTTCCGGCTGCTTGTCCAGATGGCCGTACAGCAGGATGGTGTCGTCGCCGGTCTCGGCGCCGGAGGCCGGGATTTCCAGCAGCAGCAGCGGGGTGCGGCCTTCCAGGCGCACGACCTCGACGGTCAGGCCGGGCAGGTTCTGGGCCTTGGCCCAGGTTTCCATCAGGGTGACGGCCTGTTCCATGTAGCCGTTGGCGACCCAATCGGCGTCGAACATCGGCGATTTGTTGGGGATACGGATGTAATCGACCAATTGCGGGACGATCTCGTTGTCCCACTTTTCACTGACGAATTGGCCGAGCTTGGCGCTGTCCATCTGAACTCCGGAGTGCTTTTGACAAGTCCGTCCATTCTACGCCTGCGCTGGGGTAGGTATTTCCCTACATCACGTCGGGTGTTAGGCCTGCTGTGTGAAGGCGCCGTGGACGATAGGCTGTGTGTATGTGGCGAGGGACGCTGGAACCTTCGACAGGATTGCCGGCAGGGGCCGGTTCCGAGCCACAAGGAGCTACACAGTGGGACCTTGGTTTTCGTGCAGGGCGCTGGTGCTGGGACTGCTGTTGAGCGGAATGGCCTTCGCGGCCGATCGGATCAACATCAATACGGCGGATGCGTCGACGCTGCAGCAGGGATTGTCGAACGTGGGCCCGATGAAGGCCGAAGCGATCGTCGCATACCGGCGACAACACGGCCCTTTTGAACGCGTCGAGGATCTGGCGCGGGTGAAGGGGATAGGGACAGCTACCGTCGAACGGAATCGACAACGGATGACCACCGGGGCCAGGCAGGCGCCGGTCCAGGCACCGCCCAGGAGGGCAGCGCCGGCCACCGTACCAAGGCGCTGAACAACAGCACACGTCGGGACGGGCAGGATGCCGGTCACTGGCTGCCACGGCAGGATGCCGCGGTGGCACCGACCGCTGCAGGGAGGCGGCACGCACGGAGGCGGCGCGGAAGGAGCGGCGCGGACCCACCAGGACGGTGGCATCCAGACCCCGGGAAGGGCTGAGATGGCGGAAGCATATACGGCCGAGTGCACGGAGCATGGCCGGCACCCAGACTGCGCAGGACGCACAGGGGGAAGGCGGGATGCCGACAAGGATGTATCGATTGCCCGGTCTGCACACGGAGGTGTGGCCGGGCAATTACTGTTTGGGGCGAACGAAATACGACGCGTGGCCGCCCGTGGTTTTCGCGAACGCATGGCGGCACTTCGTGTAGCGTGGCGGCATCTCTTCGAATGGATGCACGACATGGCAGTACGCAGCACGCTGTTGAGTCTGGCGCTCGGAACGCTGTTGGCGACCGGGATGCTTCCCGCCACGGCCGCCAACACTGCGCCGACGGCCAGCAGGACGACCGAGGCCCCGCGCGGCCCCACCGATCTCAAGCCCGGCGAGTTCCTCTGGCATCCGGAGATCTCCCCGTCCGGCCCGATCGTGCTGGTGGTCAGCCTCGATGAGCAGCGCGCTTACGTGTACCGCAACGGCATCGCGATCGGCATGAGCACGATCAGCTCGGGCAAGGCCGGGCACGAAACCCCGACCGGTGTGTTCACGATCCTGCAGAAGGACAAGGACCACAAATCCAACCTCTACAACAGCGCGCCGATGCCGTACATGCAGCGCCTGACCTGGGACGGCATCGCGCTGCACGGCGGCAGCCTGCCCGGGCATCCGGCCTCGCACGGCTGCGTGCGGTTGCCGCAGGCGTTCGCGCAGAAGCTGTTCGGCGAGACCCATCGCGGCGATACCGTGGTGGTGGCCGATGCCAAGAGCGCGCCGATGACGCTGGCCTATCCGGCCGTGCTGGCCCCGGTCAGCAGCACCGGCAAGCCGCTGGTGGAGAGCACCGACGCACCCGCGCACTACTGGAACGATGCGGCCGCACCGGCGGGCCAGGTCGGCATCCTGGTCAGCCTGCACGACCAGCGCCTGTACGTGCTGCGCGATGGCGTGCTGATCGGCGAGTCGCGGCTGGAAGCCAAGGCGCTGCCGGCGTTCGAGGGGACCACCCTGTTCGTGATGGGCCAGGGCTACCAGGACAACCCCAGCCCGCTGGATCCGCACCGTCCGCTGCACCGCTGGACCGCGTATCCGCTGCTGGGCCAGACCGCCGCCAATGCGACCCCGGACCTGCTCGCCACGCCGAGCCTGCCGATGGCGCTGCCGCCGGAATTCGCCGAACAGCTGTACAGCGTGCTGGTGCCCGGCACCACGCTGCTGGTGACCAGCCTGCCGGCGGTACGCCCGGTGGCCGATGAACAGAACCTGCAGCCTGTCTTGGAATCCGACGCCGGTGGGTCCACTTTGTAAGGGTTGCCTCCGCCTGGTGAGCTGCCCATGCCCGTTGTGAAATTGCTGCCTGCTGCGTTCTGTGGCCTGATCGCGTCCGCCACGGCGGGCGCGGCCAGCCCTGCGCCGGCGCCGACCGGCAGCCCGGTGCAGATGGCCGAGATGCTCTCCAGGGCCGCCCCTGCGGCGGACAAGCACGTGCTGCAGCTCGCCGCCCGCGCGATGCGCTGTGCGCTGCGCCGGCCGGAGCTGGGCGTCGACCCGGGCAAGTTGAGCGTGATCGATTACTCGCGGCCGTCGACCGAACCGCGCATGTGGATTTTCGATCTGACCCGCCAGCGGCTGCTGTTCGAGGAGTGGGTTGCGCATGGGCGCAACAGCGGTGACAACCGCACCCAGCATTTCTCCAACAAGGACGGCAGCTTCATGTCCAGCCTGGGCGCGTTCACCGCCAAGGAAACCTACATGGGCGGCAACGGCTATTCGCTGCGGCTGGAAGGGCTGGAACCCGGCTTCAACGACCATGCCCGCGACCGCGCGATCGTCATCCACGGCGCGCCGTACGTGAATCCCGCGATCGCACGGCTGCAGGGTCGCCTGGGCCGCAGCCTGGGCTGCCCGGCGGTGCGGTTGTCGGTGGCGCGGCCGCTGATCGATAGCCTGCGCGGTGGCACGATGGTGTTCGCGTACTACCCGGACAAGGACTGGCTGGCGCGTTCGCGGCTGCTGGAACCCGATTGTGGCGGCGTGTCCTGAGGCAGCTCTGCTGCGTCGGCTCAGGCACACTGGCGCCATGTCGACCGATACCGTCCTGAGCGCGGCCAGCCGCGTCATCCCCTCCTTCGAATACCGCCGCGAACGCTGGCGCAACGGCCTGGGCTGGACCCGCGAGATCCTGCGCGTGCCCGACAACGACGATTGGCAGGTGCGCCTGTCGATCGCCGAGATCGAGCAGGACGCCGCGTTCTCGGCCTTTCCCGGGATCGACCGCGAACTGGTGCTGCTGCGTGGCGAAGGCCTGCACCTGCGGTTCGCCGATGGCGCACTGCATACCCTGATGCCGCCGCACGACCGCCTGCGGTTTGCGGGCGAAGCGCAGGTGACCGGCGAACTGATCGACGGGGTGACCCACGATTTCAATCTGATGTGGCGGCGCGATGCCGTGCAGGCCGAGCTGCTGCACCGGCCGCTGGTGGGCAGCATGTTCTTCTTCACCGAACCGGCGGCGGCGTGGGCGATTCATCTGCTTGCCGGCCAGGCCGAATTCGAAGGCGAGCCATCGCTGACGCCGCTGGCTGCCGGTGATACCGCGTGGTTGGCGGCCGGCGAGCGCCGCCGGTTTGCGTTGCACGGCGGCGGGGAGTTGTTGGCGATCCGCGTCAGTGCGGTGGGCCGCAACGCCTGAGGGCCTGCAGGCACTCCTCAGTACACGTCGCGCCGGTAGCGTCCGGCCACGATCAGCGCTTCTTTCACGTCGCGGCCCAGCGCCTGCTCGATCACCGCATCCACCGCCGGTGCCATGCCCTGCAGGCTGCCGCAGACCAGGATCGTGGCACCGTCGTGCACCCACTGCTGCAGCGTGTGGATCTGCGCCTGCAGCCGGTCCTGCACGTAGTGATGCTCATCACCGTCGCGACTGAACACCGTATCCAGCCGTGCGATCCAGCCGTCGCGCTGCCAGGCGCGCAGGTCGTCGCCGAAGAAGAAATCGTGCGCGGCCGTACGCTCGCCGAACAGCAGCCAGTTGCGGCGCGCGCCGGCGCTGATCCGCTCCCGCAGGTGGGCGCGCAGGCCGGCGATGCCGGTGCCGTTGCCGATCAGGATCAGCGGCGTTGCCGCTGCCGCACCGTGGAAGTTCGGGTTGCTGCGGAAGCGCAGATCGATGCGGCCCTCCAACGCAGCGTGATCGCACAGCCAACCACTGCCCAGCCCCGGGGTGCCATCAGGACGCAGCTGACGGCGCAGCAGCAACTGCACCTGGCCTTCGGCAGGCAGGCTGGCGATGGAGTACTCCCGGTGCGGCAGCGGGCGTAGCGCGGCGACCAGTGCGTCTGTGTCGGTAAACGCGGCCGTCTCGTCGCTGCTGGGCAGATGCGCCCGCGCGAGATGCGCACGCAGCGGCTGTCCATCGATGTCCGCATCGCCCTCCCAGGGGGTATCGCGCAGCCAGGCCTCGACCTCGGCCGGCGAATGCTGCGGCCCGATCTCGACCACGTCGCCGGCCTGCCACGTCGGCAGCACGCCATCGGCAGGCACCAGGGTGATGCGGTAGGTCGGTGCGCCCGGGCTGCCCGGGTTTTCCAGATGGCGCGCCTGCAGTTGCCAGGGCAGATAATCGGCCGGGGCCCAGTCCGGCAGTTCGGTCGCTTCACCACCGAGCTGGCCGAGCAGTTGCTGCCAGTGGCGCAGTGCGCCGGGATCGGCGTTGTCTACCTCCACGGTATCGAACAGCGGATGCGCGCCGTGCTGACGCAGCCACGCATCGAGCTGGTGGCCGAAGGCGCAGAAATGTCCGTAGCTGCGATCACCCAGCGCCAGCACGCCGTACTGCAGCTGCGGCAATGCGAGCGCCTGTGGCATCACCTTGCGCAGGAAGGGCAGGGCATGATCCGGCGCATCGCCTTCGCCGGTGGTGCTGACCACGAACAACACCTGCCCGCTGCGCTGCAGAAGCTCGGCCGTCACCGCATGCAGCGCGCGGATGCGGACCGGCAGGCCGGCAGCGCGCAACGCCTGCGCACTGCGTTCGCACAGCTGCTGCGCGAAGCCGGTCTGGCTCGCCCAGACAAGCAGGATCGGTGCGGGTCCGTTGTCGGCCACGTGGTCTTCGCGCGCGCGCCCGCGCCACCAGATCAGCGTGCAGAACGCGGCATAGCCCACCAGGCTGCCCGCTGCCCAGCGCCACTGCGAGGCCAGGGGTGCGCTCTGCCACCACGCGTCACCCAGATGCAGGCGCAGCAGCGCCCAGGCGATGACCGCCAGCAACAACATGACCGCCAGGTTGCCCAGCCACGCACGGGAAGGACGCAGACTCATGCCGCGCCCACGCGGTCGTCGGCGAGCAGGTGCTCGAATGCGGGACTCATCTGTTCCTCGATCCCGTGCGCGCCCCGGCTGACAACGCGGGCGGCCAGTGCATGGGTGCGCGCAAATGCGATGCCCTCGTCGGGGCCCATCACCGTCAATGCGGTGGCCCAGGCATCGGCCTGCATGGCACTGTCGGCGACCACGGTGACCGCGGCCGCAGCGTGCGTGACCGGCGCACCGGTGCGCGGGTCCAGCGTGTGGCTGAACTGCTCGCCGCCCTGTTCGAAGTGATGCCAGCGATCACCGGAGGTGGCCACCGCCCGATCTCCCAGCGCGAGCACGCGTGGCGGATGGTCTGCCTGTGCATCGTCTTCCGGGGCCGATTCCACCAGCACGCGCCACGGCTGGTCATCAGGCTTGCGGCCAAAGCCGTGCAGCTCGCCGCCGACCTCCACCAGTGCGGCGTGCACCCCGTTCCCGCGCAGCCACCTGCTGACCTGATCGACACCAAATCCCTTGGCGATCGCCGACAGATCCAGTGCCAGTCCGCCGGGTTGCAGCAGGCGACCGGGCTGCCACTGCAGGCGTTCCCAGCCACAGCGCGCGCGCGTTGCCGCCAGCGTGTCGGCATCGGGAATCCGCCGGGCCTGCGCCTGCGCCCCGAACCCCCACAGCGCCACCAGCGGGCCCACGGTGGGATCGAAGGCGCCGCCGCTGCGCTGCGCGATCTCCAGCGCACACTGCATCACCGTATCGAACAACGGCGGCAGCACCTGCCATTCACCGGCGGAGGCACTGTTGAAGCGCGCGATATCGCTGTCGGCTTCCCACGTGCTCATCTGCGCCACGATGGCATCGAGCTGCGCCTGGATGCCGGCATGCAACGGGTGCAGGTCGCGGGTGCGCGCCACGGCCAGTTTTACCTGCCAGGTGGTGCCCATGGTGTGGCCACCGAGGCGGGCGATGTCGAAATCCGGGTTGGTCATGGGGGAGGGGCAGGTCGGGCCTTGGTAAGCCCGATGGCCGGAATGCGTCGGGTGAAAAGCCCCCGTCAGGTCGGCGGGGGCGGGTGGGGAGGACGGCGCGCGCACGGCGCGCCGGATGCCGTTACTCCGGCAGCACTTCCAGCGTGGCCACGTAGCTCAGGCGACGCTTCTTGGCTTCCTTGATCGAGGTCTTGCTGTCCTCGGTGCCGGTTTCCAGCCAGTACATGCCCGCTTCCGGCCAGGTCACGGCGAATTCGCCCTTGGCATCGGTGCTGACCTTGATCTCTTCCTGCGCATTGCGGTACCGGGTACCGCCACGGGTGATCTCGAAGTCCAGCCCGGCGGTCGGCTTGCCGTCGACCAGCACGCGGAAGCGCGCGGCTTCACCGGCGACCAGATCGTTCGGGTGGGCCAGCGCGATCATCTCGATGCCCTGGTTGGTCGGCTTGAGCGCGGTGTCGTTCGGGGTGCCATTGGTGACGAAGGTTTCCACGCGACCGACCGACTGCGAGACCTGGAGGTTCTTCGCGTTCTTCGGTACCTCGGTGGCGAAGGTGGCAGGGGTGCCGCGCCAGCGCTTGGGCTTGCCGTCTTCTTCCCAGCTGGCCGACAGCCCATTGTTGATCGTGGCCAGGCGGTAGGTGCCCTGCTGGGTCAGTTCGACATCGAACACGCTGCGGAACTTGCCGGTCGCCGCGTTCTGCGGCTGCACGGTGCTGCCGTCCGGCGCGGTGATGACCAGGTTGTCCAGGCGCAGCGGCACATGGTTGAAGTAGAACAGGTCGTTGGAGACCGCCGCATCGACGGTGATCCACGGGTTGGTGCCCGCGATCACGGTCTGCGAGGGCTGCAGCCAGGCCTTGTGGGCCAGGGCGGAGAACGGAAGTGCGGCGGCCATGGCGGCGGCGAGGACGAGCGTGCGCTTCATCGAAAAACTCCAGGTGGATGGGGTATCAGGGCTTGGCGGACAGGGTGACCAGACCGAGTTCGGTCGCGCCCTGGGCCTTGCCCGTCTGTGCGGACGTGACCGGCCAGGTGAAGGGGATCTTGAGCAGTTCGCGTCCGCCGACTTCGCGCACCGCTTCCACCACGAGGGTGTAGTTGCCCGGTGCCAGCGCCTTGAGCGCGGGCTGCTTGTCGTTGAACGAGAGCGCGTGCTTGCCGACCGGACGGGTCGGGCCGGTCACGCCGTCCACCGGCACCTCCAGCGTGCGGCCGCTCTTGCGCCACCACTGGCGCAGGTCGGGCAACCACTTGGTGCCATGGCCTTCGGCGTTGCCGGTCTGCTGATACCAGACCGACAGGTTGGCGGCGACCTTCTGGTCGGCGCCTTCCAGCCACACGGCCACATACGGGCGGTGATACTCGGCCACGTTGAGCTTGGGCACCTCGACATTGATGTCCAGGGTGGTGGCATAGGCCGGCGAGGTGGCCAGCAGGCCGCTCAGGGCGATGGTCAGGGTGACGCGCATGGTGCGGCTCCGGAAGGGGACGGTCAGTGGATGAGGATCAGGGCGATCAGCAGCGGGATCAGCAGGCCCAGGCCGACCAGCGGCCAGGTCATGCGGCGCTGGCGGGCATGCAGGTGCAGCAGGAACAGGCCGGTGATGCAGAACACCAGGCAGGCCACGGCGAAGATATCCAGGAACCAGCCCCAGGCGGGCCCGGCATTGCGCCCTTTGTGCAGATCGTTGAAATAGGAGACCCAGCCGCGCGCCGTGGATTCGTATTCCACCGCCCCGGATTCCCGGTCGATACTGAGCCACGCGTCCGCGCCCGGGCTGGGCATGGAGAGATAGATTTCGCCATCGGACCATTCGGCCGGGCGACGCCCGATCGAGATGCCGAGCTGTGCATCCAGCCAGCGGCTGGCCACGCGGGGGATCGGTGCCTTGCCATCGGCGCGGTCGCCCAGCTTGCCGAGCAGGTCGGCAGGCAGTTCCAGCTGGCGGCTGACCACCTCCGGCGTGGCTTCGATCCGGGAGGCGTGGTTCAAGGTGATGCCGGTCGCGGCGAACAGCAGCATGCCGATCAGGCACACCGCCGAGCTGATCCAGTGCCACTGGTGCAGCGTGCGCAGCCAGAAGCCGCGGCGTTGTTGTTGCACGCTGGAAGAGGGAGCGCTGGCGGCCACGGTCGGAAGAGAGAGTACTGAGGGGCGAATTACACCATTGATGAGAATGATTCGCAATTTGTAGACAAAGAAGGCAGCGGCCCGTTGCCGGCCCGCTGCCCGAGGTCAAGACCGGGCGCGGCGTCACCACGGACGCCGCGCCGGTGTGCCTCAGAACTTGGCGTTCAACGAGATCCAGTAACTGCGGCGCTGGTCCTTGGTGGAATAGTCATCCACGCAGTTGTATTCGCTGTCGCTGATCAGCACGCAGGACTGCGACACGAAGTCCTTGTCGAACAGGTTGTTGACCCGCGCGTTGACGGTCAGCCAGTTGTTGATGTCCCAGCTGCCGCCGAGGTGGAAGATCGTGTAGTCCTCGTAGTAGCGGGTCTGCGAGCTGCTGACGCCGCCGACATTGCTGACCAGCGTGTCGCGGTAGCGGTCGTAGCGGCCTTCGCCGATCAGCGACAGGCTCACCGCCTCGCTGATCTGCCAGTTCAGGCTGGCATTGGCCATGTGTCTGGCCGGGTTGCCGGTGATCGGCAGGCCCTTGCCGATGCCGCTGGTCTGCTCGCTCTTGGTCCAGGTGTAGTTGCCGCGCAGCTGCAGGTTGTCCAGCAGATCGACCTGGGCCGCCGCCTCGACGCCGCGGGTTTCGGCCTTGTCGATGTTCACGCTCTGCCCGAAGGTGCTGTAGCCCAGCTCGGCCCAGCCCGGGCCGATGTCCACGCAATAGCTGCCATCGTTGGGGGCCACTTCGCAGTTGGCGAAGGTGCCGCCGCTGGCGATCTTGTCATCGAACTTGTTGAGGAAGCCGGTGACGTTGAAGCCCCAGCGATCGCCTTCGTAGTACGCGGCGATTTCGTAGTTGGTGCTGGTCTCCGGCTTCAGGTTGGGCGAGCCGACCAGCGGGGTCACGCCCTGGCCACCGAAGCCGACGATGCCGGGGAACAACTGGTCCGGGCGCGGTGTTTTGTAGCCGGTGCTGACGCCGCCCTTGACGGTCCAGGCATCGTTGGCATTCCACACCAGGTAGGCGCGCGGGCTGACGTGACTGCCGAAGATGTTGTGATCGTCATAGCGCACGCCGACCGTGGCGGTCAGGGTATCGGTCAGCGACCAGTTGTCCTCGGCGAACAGCGCCCACATGCGGTGCTGCTGCTTCACGTTGTCTTTGTAGCCGGCGCCATCCATGCCGAACACGCCGTCGACCATGTCGGTGTCGTTGTACTGGCCGCCCACGGTCAGCTTGTGCGCACCGAAGGTGAGGTCGAGCATCGTGTCCAGCACGTTGCCCTTCAGCTCCATGGTGCGCAGCGGGCGTGGCAGGAAGGCCTGCAGGCGCGCCATCTCGGCCGGGTTGAGCGCGCCCAGTCCGTTGCGTGCACCGGCAGCGCAGTTGGCGGCGGCGCCGGTGCGGCGGCAGACATCATTCCACAGCGTCTGCAGATCGGCGCGTTCGTCCAGCGTCAGCGGCAGCGAGCGGCCGAGGTTGTTGCTGGTGATGTGGGTCAGGGTGGTCTGCCAGGTGCCGAATTCATAGCGGCCCTGATGGGTCAGCGCCAGCTGGTCGCGCTCGTAACGCTGGTAGGCGGTGTAGCCCACGCGCGGCTGCACCACCCGGCGGGTGACGTTGCCGGGGCCGTTCGGGTTGGGGATCGTGGCATTGCCCACGCGCCACAGGCTGGCCAGGCTGTCCAGGGTGCCGGTCTGGCCTTCGCTGTTGTCGTACTTCTGGCGCGACACGTCGTAATCCAGCCACAGCTCGTGGTCGTCATTGACGATGAAGTTCAGGCGCATGCCCGCGTTCCAGTTCGTGTTGGCCACCGCCTTGCCACCGGCACCGAAGCCGATGCTGCGCGACCACATCGTGCCGTCCGGCAGCGGCAGGTCATCCCATTCCGGGTTGGAGGCCTTGGCGTCGTAATAGCTGCCGCGCACTGACACGCCCAGACGGTCCTTGACCAGCGGGCCGCTGAGGTAGACATCGGTGCTGCGCGCGTCACCGAACTGGTCGTCCTGCTGCACCGTGAAGCCCTGGGTGACCGCGCCATGCCACTCGGCCTGGTTGCGGCGGGTGATGATGTTGATCACCCCGCCCATGGCATCGGAGCCATACAGTGTGGACATCGGGCCGCGCACCACTTCGATGCGTTCGATCGCATCCAGCGGCGGCATGTACGAGAACTGGCCACCGCCGAAGTTGTTCGGGTACAGGTTGCCGGCGTTGCTCTGGCGGCGACCGTCGATCAGCACCAGGGTGTAGTCCGAGGGCATGCCGCGCATGGAGATGGTGGCGCGGCCGTTCTTGTCGGTCGGTTCCATGCCCACGTCGATGCCTTCCACGTCGCGCAGCGCATCCACCAGGCTGGTGTAGGGGCGCTTGCTCAACTCTTCGCGGCTGATCACGCTGATGCTGGCCGGGGCATCGGCGATCTTCTGTTCGAAGCCGGCGGCGGTGACCACTACCTTGTCCAGCGTGGTCGGAGCGGCGGCGTCGCCGTGGGCGAAGGCCGGGGCGCTCAGCGCACCGAGCAGGGCGAGGGACAGGGTGCAGCGGGACAGGGACGTGCGACGACGATGGCGCTGGGCCATGGGGGCAACCTCGGCAAGGAGAAAACGGACGCGACGTGGCAGGCCGCAGGGCGGCAGCACGCGCAGGAATCAGGAACGCCCGGGGCGGGCGGAACGCGCAGGACCGGAGGCGGGCACGGTGGCGCCGCCGAAGGTCGGCATCAGCCCTGCGGTGGGGCTTGGCCGCGCTGGACGCGCAGGCCGGGTGCGGCAGGCAGCGGCGTGGCCGGTGCCGAGTCAATGGCCGGTACGACCCGCGGCGGCTGTGCCACCAGTGTGGCCATCAGCGAATCCAGCGATTCCACGACCGGCGGCAACGCGGGCGGCAGCGGCGGCGTCGCGGCAGGGCGCGCGCTGGCGACCCGGCGCGGCTTGGCCGGGGCTTCTTCCTGTGCGGTCTCACCACCGCCGGCCGGGTGCTCGCCCATTGGCATCTGCAGGACCATCACAGTGCTGCCCGGGGCGGCCCGTTCCAGCACGGGCAGGCCGGCCAGCAGCAGCGACAGCAGGCCAAGCCATGCCAGCACGCTCGACAACGCCTGCTGCCGCCCGCGCATGGCGGGAGCAAAGCTGCGATGGCGGTGTGGATGGCGCAAGGCGGGCCCCTGTGAACGGCCAGTCGATCAGCCGACCAGCAACGCGGCGGGATTGTAGGTGAGATTCGTTAGCGGACGCAAATGAGAATGATTAATGATTTCGGTCCCTGCGCGTCCGGAGCGCAGGAATCAGCTGACCAGCGCCCGGATCGCGGGATGCGGAGAGGCCGCCAAGGTGGGGCGCACGTGAGCCAGAAACGACGGGCTCCCGTGTGCAAGTGCGCGACGCAGCCAGTCCGCCGCACCGTCGATATCACCGGCGGCGAGCAACAGGGAGGCATGGCTGGCCTGCCCGCGGAAGTCGCCGGCCTCGGCCGAACGCCGGTACCAGGCCGGTGCCGCACGCGGATCGGCCGGTACACCGATGCCGTCTTCCAGACAGCGGCCGACCAGGTTCATCGATTTCGCATGGCCCAGCCGTGCCGCGCGCAGGTACAGCGCGAATGCGGCGGCGTCATCGCGCGGCACGCCGCGGCCGGTGCCGAGCAGGTTGGCCAGGTTGTACAGGCCCCAGTCCAACTCGGCATCCGCTGCCTTGCGGTACCAGACCGCGGCCAGTGCCAGGTTGATCGGCGTCCCGGTGCCGAGTTCGTGGCAGCGGCCGAGCATGTTCATGGCGAGGGGCAGACCACCGTTGGCGGCGCGCTCGAACCAGAGCACGGCCGCCGCCGCATCGGGCGCGATCCCGCGCCCTTCCATCCGGGCCTGCCCGAGCAGGAACTGCGCCTGTGGGTCGCCGCGCTGCGCGGTCGCTTCCAGCGTGGCGAGCGCGGCGGCCGGATCGTGCTGCAGCTGGTCGGCCAGTGCTGCCACGTTGAACGCGGGCAGGGCCGCCTCAGACATCGGCCCACTGCCGCAGCAGGTTGTGATACACGCCGGTGAGATTCACCAGCGCAGGGTGTTCGGGGTGGTCATGGGTGAGGCGGCGGATCGAGACATCCAGGTCCCACATCAGGCGCCGCTGGCCGTCATCACGCAGCATGCTCTGGATCCAGAAGAACGAGGCCAGCCGCGTGCCGGCGGTGACGGGGGTGACCTGGTGCAGGCTGGTGCCCGGGTACAGCACCATGTGGCCCGCCGGCAGTTTCACCCGCTGGTTGCCGTAGGTGTCTTCGATCACCAGCTCGCCACCCTCGTACTCATCCGGGTCGCTCAGGAACAACGTGGCCGACAGGTCGGTGCGCACCGGCTGCGGCTGGCCGGGGGCGGTGTAGTCGTAGCGCACGGCGTTGTCCACATGGAACCCGAAGGTCTGCCCCGGCTGATAGCAGTTGAACAGGGGCGGGAAAATGCGACGCGGCAACGCGGCCGAGAAGAAGGTGCTGTTGCGGCCGAGTGCATCGAGGATGGCCGAGCCGACCGCACGCGCGGCCGGATCGGACTCGGGCAACTGCAGGTTGTGCTTGGCCTGCGCGGACTGGTAACCCGCGGTCAGGCGGCCGTCGGTCCAGCCGGCCGTGGCCAGCTGCTGGCGGGCCTGGGTGACCTGCTCGGCGGTGAGGACGTCGGGAATGTGCAGCAGCATGGTGGGCTCCAGCCCCTCCCGCACGAGCGCGCGGGAGGGGGCGTATCGCTTAGAACTTGAAATTGAAGGCCAACGTGGCCGAGCGGCCCGGCGCGATGGCGGCGTAATGCGAAGCGTACGCCTTGGTGAAGTAGGTTTTGTTGGTCAGGTTCTGCACGTTCAACTGCAGGCTGTAGCGCTCGCTGAAGGCGTAGCCGACCATCGCATCCCAACGGGTATAGGATGGCACCCACTTGGTGTTGTTGACGTTGCCGTAGACCTTGTCCACGTAGTTGGCACCGGCGCCCAGGCTCAGGCCCGGCACGAACGACGGCGCCCACGTGGTCCACAGGCTGGCGCTGTGCTTGGCGGTGTTGGGGAATGCGTTGCCGTTGAACGGCGATGGCACGTAGACCCCGTTGACCAGCGCAAAGCCGTTGTCCTCGACCACGGCATCCAGGTAGGTGTAGCCACCGAAGACCTGCCACCCCTCCACGATCGTGCCGCTGAAGCCGAGTTCGGCGCCCTTGACCTTCTTGGTGCCGGCGTTCTGCGTGGTGCCCGCATCGCTGGTCACGCGCGCGTTGCTCATCTCGGTCTGGAAGATCGCACCGGTCAGCGACAGGCGGGCATCGAACAGATCCCACTTGGTGCCCAGCTCGATGTTGCGGCTGCGCTGCGGCTTGAGGTCCTGGATGGTCGCGCTGATGCCGTCGGCGCCATCACCGCCGTCCACGCCGACCGGGGTGGAGGAGGTGCCCCAGGACAGGTAGATGCTGCCGTTGGCGACCGGCTTGAACACCAGGCCGGCCTGGCCGTTCCAGAACGAGGTGTCGTTGCGCAGGTGCTGCAGGTTGGCCGCGGCCGTCGGGTTGAACTGATGCGTGTTGTAGTCGTCGAAGCGCGCGCCCAGGTTCAGCATCCACTGCTCGCTGAAGCTGATCGTGTCGAACACATAGGCCGACTTGGTGCGGGTGGTCTGACGCACGTCGCGGGCCGGGTCGCTGCGGGTGACGGTATGCGTGGCCGACCACGGATCGTTCGGGTTGGGGTTGGTGAGGTCGGTGCAGTTGTAGCCGGTGGCCGCGCCGGTGGTCGGGCAGCTCTGGTTGCCGGTCAGCGGGTTGTTGGTGCCTGCGGTGGTCTGGCCATTGGGGCGGCGCACGTCGGCGATCGCGTAGGTGCCGCGCACGGTCTTTTCGCTGCTGTATTCCACGCCGGCGTTGAAACTGTGGCGCAGCGGGCCGGTCTCCAGCTCACCGGTAACGCTGGTCTGGTTGACGAAGCTGTCGGTCTGCGTGGCGCGCGCGTTGGTGCGGCGCCAGACGGTGCCGAACAGGTTCGGATTGCCCTTGCTGTCGTCCGGCTGGGTCCACAGGTAATCGTTGCTGGTGTCCCCGTAGCGGGTGATGTTGCGCAGGACGATGCCGCCGAAATCATGCGACAGGTTCAAGGTGGTGATGTCCGCCTTGGTCTTCTGGAAATCGCGGTCGACCAGGCCGTAGAACGCGTCGCGGTTGGTCACGATCGGGCTGCCGTCGCCATTGAGCGCCAGGTTGGGGCCGCTGGTGAACGGGTTGTTGTACGGGAAGCCGCCGGCATCGGGCAGGTCGTCGGTTTCCATGTGGTAGTGGCTGATCACCGCCTGGGTCGGGCCGTTCAGACCGAACGCCAGCGACGGCGCGATGCCCCAGCGGCTGCTGTTCACTTCATCGCGTCCGGCCACGTCGGCCTCGTGCTTCATGATGTTCACGCGGGCGGCGATGCCGTCGCCGATCACCTGGTTGGCATCGAGCGTGCCGCGGTAGTAGCTGTCCGTGCCGGCGGCCAGGGTGCCGGCCACGAAGTTCTCCAGCTTGGGCGTCTTGCTGACCAGGCTGATGGTGCCGCCGGCTGAACCGCGGCCGGAGTAGGCCGAGCTCGGGCCTTTGACCACGTCGATCTGCTCGATGGCGAACACTTCACGGGTCTGGCTGCCGGCGTCGCGGATGCCATCGACGTAGATGTCCGAGGCCGAATCGAAGCCGCGGATGAAGGGACGGTCACCGGTCGGGTTGCCGCCTTCGCCGGCGCCGAAGGTGATGCCCGGCACGGTGCGCAGTGCATCGAGCAGGGTGGTGGCGGCGGTCTGTTCGATCACCTGCTGGGAGATCACGCTGACCGACTTGGGCGTATCCAGCAGCGGCGCGGTGAATTTGGACGATTGCGCGCGCACGCGCTCGCCGTGGACGTCGACGCCATCCAGTTCGGTGGCGCGCTGCGGATCGGCAGCGTCGGCCTCGGCATGGGCGATGGCGGGGGCGGCGATGGCCAGCAGCAGGGCGGACGACAACGGAGTCGGGCGGACGGTCATGGTGATTCCTGGCAGGACGGACGAAGGCCGGACAGCGTGTGGCGGTCACGGCGGAGCGGAGGCAGGTGGGGAAAACGGGCAGACGGCCGACGGCGGCGCGATGGCGCGGGCGTGGGCGGGCAGCGACGCGCAGCGTCGCCGCCGGAATCAGGCGTGGGGCGGGGCGTGGCCGGGGTTGAGCCGCAGCGAAGGTTCCAGCCGCTGCCAGCGCAGCGCGTCGGACGGCCACAGCGGGACGACGGCGACCCAGGGCGTGCGGCGCAGCTGGGCCAGTACTGCCGGCGCGCTGGGCTCGGGGTCGGCACCGGTCTCCGCCGCCAGGGTCGGCTCGGCAGGAAGCTCCGGTGCAGGCGTGGACGGCGCCGATGCCCGGCGCGCGCTGTCGGCGCTCAGCAGGCCCGCGGTGTGCGCCGCCGCCGCCGCCGGACCGGCGGTACCGGCGCCGCCGGCCGTCAGCCAGCCGCAGGCCAGCAGCACCACGCAGAACGTGGCCCACAGGGCGGCGAGACCAAGGGCGGAGCGGTTGGCGGACACGGCTTACCGGGCAGGAGCGGCCAAGTGACCGCAATGCCTATGGTAATAGGAACAATTCGCGTTTTCAAAACGCCCGCGTTCAGGCCGGATCAGTCGCGGTCGTCGCGGGCCCAGACGGCGTCGTGTTCCCGCTTGACCGGGAACTTCGCCACTGGCGAATAGGCCGGCGCGCAGAGGGCAGCGCCGTCACGCACGTCGAAACGGGCCCCGTGCAGGACGCACTCGATGCTGCCCTCGCCGGTATCGAAGGTGCCCGACGACAGCTCGAACTCATCGTGGGTGCACTGGTCTTCGAGTGCGTACAGTTCCCCGTCCAGGTTGAACACCACGATCGGCGTCCCGGTCACTTCGTCGAAGGTGCTCTTCATCTCGCCGGGCAGCAGCTCGGCGCTGGCGCAGACGAAGGTCCAGGTCTCGCTCATGCCGGCACCGCCAGCGGCTTTTCCAGGATCTCGAAGCGCAGATCGTCGCGCTTGGGGATGCCGAAACGTTCATCCCCATACGGGAAGGGCTTCTTGATGCCGGTGCGCTGGTAGCCGCGGCGCTCGTAGAAGGCGATCAGCTCGTCGCGGACGTCGATCACCGTCATCTGCATGACCGGCACGCCCCACTCGCGCGCCGCGTGGGCCTCGGCGGCCAGCATCAGCTGCTTGCCGATGCCGCCGCCCTGCTGGGACGGGTCGACCGAGAACATGCCGAAGTAGCCCTTGCCGTGGTCATCGGCCACGTGCGCGCAGGCCAGCAGCTGGCCATCGCGCTCGGCCAGCAGGATGGTCGAGCGTGGCTTGGCGAGGTCGGCCTGCAGGCCGTCGGCATCGATGCGGGCGCCGTCCAGCAGGTCGGCCTCGGTGGTCCAGCCGGCCCGGCTGGCATCGCCACGGTAGGCGGAAGTGACCAGGGCGATCAGGGCGGGGATGTCGGCGGCAGTGGCCGCGCGGAAGGTCAGGGTGCTCATGGCGCCATTTTAGGCCCGCAGGAAGCGCTACGGAAATGTGCGGGGCGCGCAATGAAAAACGCCGTGGCAGGCCACGGCGTTCGAGTGGGGCGCAGTCTGGCGCGGGCTCAGCCCAGCAGCTTGCGCACCTTGTTGAGCGCCACGATGAAGCGCTCGATTTCCTCATGGGTGTTGTAGAACGCCAGCGAGGCACGGCAGGTGGCGGCGACGCCGTAGTACTGCAGCAGCGGGTGCGCGCAGTGCTGGCCCGAGCGGACCGCGACGCCTTCCAGGTCGAGCAGGGTGGCCAGATCGTGCGAGTGCGCGCCGTCCACCAGGAAGGAGACCACCGCCGCCTTGTCCGGCGTGGTGCCGAAGATGCGCAGGCCGTCGATCCTGTTCAGCTCTTCGGTGAAGTGCGCCAGCAGCTCGCCTTCGCGGGCTTCCACGTGATCCAGGCCCAGCGACTCGAGGTAATCCACCGCCACGCCGAGGCCGATGAAGCCGGCGATGTTCGGGGTGCCGGCTTCGAACTTGTGCGGGGCGTCGTTGAACACGGTGCCTTCGAAGCTCACTTCCTTGATCATCTCGCCCCCGCCGAGGAACGGCGGCATGGCATCAAGGTGTTCGCGCCTGGCCCACAGGGCGCCGGTGCCGGTCGGACCACACATCTTGTGGCCGGTGATGGCATAGAAGTCGCAGCCGATCGCGGGGATGTCGACCTTGCGGTGCGGCACGGCCTGCGAGCCGTCCACCACGGTGATGATGCCGCGCTTGCGGGCCTCGCGGCAGATTTCGCGGACCGGGTTGACCGTGCCCAGCACGTTGGAGACATGGGCGACGGCGAGCAGCTTGACCTCGGGGGTCATCGCCGCGCGCAGCGCGTCCAGGTCCAATGCGCCCTCCGGGGTGATCTCGGCCACGCGGATTGTCGCGCCCGTGCGCTGGGCGACCAGCTGCCACGGCACGATGTTGGCATGGTGCTCCATGCGCGAGACGAGGATGACATCACCGGCCTTGAGCCGCGGCAACGCCCACGAATACGCGACCAGATTGATCGCGAAGGTGGTGCCACTGCACAGCACCAGTTCGTTCGCGCGCACGTTGAGGAAGCGCGCCAGCTTGTTGCGTGCGCCTTCGTAAGCATCGGTCGCTTCGGTGCCGAGCGCATGCACCGCGCGGCTGACGTTGGCGTTGTAGCGGCGGTA
This sequence comes from Stenotrophomonas sp. RG-453, assembly GCF_033843685.1. Lineage (NCBI taxonomy): Bacteria > Pseudomonadati > Pseudomonadota > Gammaproteobacteria > Lysobacterales > Lysobacteraceae > Stenotrophomonas > Stenotrophomonas sp. RG-453. The sequence goes on along the minus strand of NZ_JAMYED010000002.1, from coordinate 296,728 downwards.
GAACTCGTCCACCGCGCCGATCACCTGCACCGGCTTCTGGCCGGTGTTGGCGTTGTCGAAGTACACCAGCGGCTTGCCGTGCACTTCACGCATGAGCAGCGGGAAGTCCAGGCGCACGCGGTCCCAGTCGGGCGCGGTGCCGGTATCGGCAGCCGGGCGCGGCGTGGACAGGTTCATGCCACGCCCGCCACGGCCAGCGCACGGCTGAGCTGGGCGGTGAGCTGCTCGGTCAGGCGTGCGTCGAGGACGTTCAACGGTTCATGGCAGAACGCGGCGCTCAGCAGCTGCTGTGCACGATCGGCCGGCAAGCCGCGCGAGCGCAGGTAGAACAGCGCGTTCGCGTCGAGCTGGCCAACCGTGGCGCCATGTGCCGCCTTTACTTCGTCGGCATCGATCACCAGGGTGGGCTGGGTATCGATCTCGGCATCGGCCGACAGCAGCAGGTTCTTGTTGGAGAGGTTGGCGTCGGTGCCATCGGCGCCTTCGCGGATGTGGATGCCGCCGTGGAAGACCACGCGGCTGCGGTTGGCTGCGACGCCACGCCAGACCATTTCCGAGGCGGTATCGCGCGCGATGTGCTCGATGCCCAGGCGCGTATCGACATGGCGGCGGCCATTGCCGAGCAGCACACCGTTGGCGGTGAGCTGGGCGTTGTCGCCTTCCAGGCGGACGTTGAGCTCATGGCGGCTCAGCGCCGCACCCAGCTCCAGGTCCACGCGGCGGTACTGCGCGTTGCGGGCCAGCACGGCGTCGGTGCGCAGCAGCGAGGTGGCGCGGGTGGCATCGGCCTGCACGCGAGCGTGCGAGAGCACGGCATCCTGCGCGAGGTGAACGTGCACCAGGGTGTTGTCCAGGTGCGCGGCATCACCGACATGCAGGTGATGCTCGACCACGCCCAGCGCGGCACCGCTGCGCAGTTCGATCAGGTGGCGGTGATGCCAGGACAGATCGGTCTCGCCGGACACGCTGATGAAGACCAGCTGCAGCGGCGCCTCGACCTGCACGCCTTCTTCCACGCGCAGCAGCACGCCTTCATCGGCGAGTGCAGCGTTGAGACGGGCGAATACTTCCTCGCTGCGCTCGAAGCGACGGCCAAGGAAACGGGCGGCTTCATCGCCGGCGGCCAGCGCCGAGGACAGTGTGGCCAGCTGCACACCGGCCGGCACCGCCGCGACTTCGCTGAGCGCGCCGGACGGGCGGCCATTGACGAACACCAGCCGCGGCGACGGGATGTCGGCCAGCAGGGCGGCATCGACCACGGCCGCGGCGAGCGGGGCGGGCTGGAAGCTGCGACGCTCCAGCTGGCGCAGCGACGTGTATTTCCAGGCTTCGGTACGCGGGCCGGGCAGGCCGGCCTGCAGCGCGGCATCCAGCTCGGCGCGACGTGCATCGCTGCCGCAGAAGCCGCTGGCGAGGGAATCGAGCAGGGCGCTCATCAGACCGCTGCCTCCGGCACCACGCGGTCCTTCAGGAAGTGGTAGCCATGGGCTTCCAGTTCCAGGGCCAGTTCCGGGCCGCCGCTCTGCACGATCCTGCCATCGGCCAGCACGTGCACCACGTCCGGCTTGATGTAGTCGAGCAGGCGCTGGTAATGGGTGATCACGATGAAGGAACGGTCCGGCGAACGCAGCGCGTTGACGCCGTCGGCCACGCTCTTGAGCGCATCGATGTCCAGGCCGGAGTCGGTTTCATCCAGGATCGCCAGCTTCGGCTCGAGCACGGCCAGCTGGAAGATCTCGTTGCGCTTCTTCTCGCCACCGGAGAAGCCTTCGTTGACGCCGCGGTGCAGCAGTTCGTCCTTCAGGTGCAGCACGGCCAGCTTCTGGCGCACCAGCTTGAGGAACTGCATCGAATCCAGTTCTTCCTCGCCGCGCGCCTTGCGCTGGGCGTTGAGCGCGGCGCGCAGGAAGTAGGTGTTGTTCACGCCCGGGATTTCCACCGGGTACTGGAAGGCCAGGAACAGGCCGGCGGCGGCGCGTTCTTCCGGCGCCAGCTCGAGCAGGTCACGGCCTTCGAACTGCACGCTGCCTTCGCTCACGTCATAGCCGTCGCGGCCGGCCAGGACATTGCCCAGGGTGGACTTGCCGGCGCCGTTGGGGCCCATGATGGCGTGCACCTGGCCGGGCTTCACGTCGAGCGAGAGGCCCTTGAGAATCTCTTTTTCGCCGATGCGTGCGTGGAGGTTGTCGATCTTCAACATGTCGATAATCGTCTTGTCAGATAGGGGAACTGGAGGCAGCGCGACTCAGAGGTCGTATTCGCTGCGCTCGAGGAATTCTTTGCGCAGGTAATCGGTGCGGGTTTGAGTCAATGCAGTCTTGGCCCCGGAATAGAGCATCGGGTACATCGAGCCGTACAGCATGCGCGGGTCTTCATCCTTGCCGACCGGGTACTGCGCTTCCAGATCGGCATCGCGCAGCTGCACCCACAGGCGCTGGGCGGCTTTAAGGTTGGCCAGCGCCACCGGTGCACCGGCCAGCTTGCCCACCACCTGCCGATACACCGCGTTCAACGCGGCGTCGGCTTCTTCGAACCCTTCGTTGGCGCACTCATTCATCTGCATCTGCGTGCTCAGGTCATCGCAGGCCGATTCGGCAGACGCCGGCGCCGCAGCCCCAAGCAGCAGGGCCAAGGTCAGCACGCTCTTCATCCGACCGAGCCTTCCAGGCTGACTTCCAGCAGCTTCTTGGCTTCCACCGCGAACTCCATCGGCAGCTCGCGGAAGACCTGCTTGCAGAAGCCGTCGACGATCATCGAGACCGCGTTTTCCTGGTCGATGCCGCGGGCGCGGCAATAGAACAGCTGGTCGTCGGAGATCTTGGAGGTGGTCGCTTCGTGCTCGACGGTCGCGGTGGGATTCTTCACCTCGATATAGGGGAAGGTGTGCGCGCCGGATTTCTTGCCGATCAGCAGCGAGTCGCACTGGGTGTAGTTGCGCGCACCCTCGGCGCCACGGTCCATCTTCACCAGGCCGCGGTAGGTGTTCTGGCCGTGGCCGGCGCTGATGCCCTTGCTGACGATCTTGCTCTTGGTGCGCTTGCCGATGTGGATCATCTTGGTGCCGGTGTCGGCCTGCTGACGATGGTGGGTCAGCGCGACGGAGTGGAATTCGCCGACCGAATCATCGCCAAGCAGCACGCACGACGGGTACTTCCAGGTGATCGCCGAGCCGGTCTCGACCTGGGTCCAGGTGACCTTGCTGCGCGCGCCACGGCACTCGGCACGCTTGGTGACGAAGTTGTAGATGCCGCCCACACCGTTCTCGTCGCCCGGGTACCAGTTCTGCACCGTGGAGTACTTGATCTCGGCATCTTCCAGCGCGACCAGTTCGACCACCGCGGCGTGCAGCTGGTTCTCATCGCGCATCGGCGCGGTGCAGCCTTCCAGGTAGGACACGTATGCCTTGTCTTCGCAGATGATCAGCGTGCGCTCGAACTGGCCGGTGTGGCCGGCGTTGATGCGGAAGTAGGTGCTCAGCTCCATCGGGCAACGCACGCCCTTGGGGATGAACACGAAGCTGCCATCGGAGAATACCGCCGAGTTGAGTGCGGCGAAGTAGTTGTCGCCGACCGGCACCACGGTGCCCAGGTACTGTTTGACCAGCGCCGGGTGCTCCTTGATCGCTTCGGACATGGAGCAGAAGATCACGCCCTTCTCGGCCAGTTCCTTGCGGAACGTGGTGCCGACGGAGACCGAATCGAACACCGCATCCACGGCCACGCCGGCCAGCTTGGCGCGCTCATGCAGCGGCACGCCGAGCTTGTCGTAGGTATCCAGCAGTTCCTTGGGCACGTCGTCCAGCGAGGCGTACTTCGGGCCCTTCGGCGCGGAGTAATAGCTCAGCGCCTGCAGGTCGATCTGTGCGATCTGCAGCTTGGCCCAGTCCGGCATCGGCATGGTCAGGAAGTGGCGGTAGGCGTCCAGGCGCCACTGCGTCATCCACTCCGGCTCGTCCTTCTTGGCCGACAGGGCACGGATGGTGTCTTCGTCCAGGCCGGGCGGCAACGAGTCCGATTCGATGTCCGTGATGAAGCCGGCCGAATACTTGCGGCCGAGCTGCTCATGGATCTCGCGGTTGGGGGTATCGCCGGTGGCGACGGTATCGAGGGTATCGGTGGCCATGGGGGCTGCCTGATCAGGAGACGACATCCGCCGCGATCGCGCGGCGGTGGGCGTCAACAAGGGGAAGAGGGGGCAGGATCTGCGCCAGGGTGACCGCGCGCAGCGCTTCGGACACCACGTCGTTGATCATCCGCCAGCTGCTGCGGGCGCCGCACTGCAGCTCGCGGCCGCACTGGCTGTGGTCGTGGGCGCATTCGGTCAGGCCCAGCGGCCCTTCCATGGCTTCCACGATCTCGAACAGGGTGATCTGGTCCGCCGCGCGGGTCAGCCGGTAGCCGCCGCGCACGCCGCGCAGGCCTTCCACCAGCCCGGCCTGGGCCAGAGGCTTGAGCAGCTTGCTGACGGTCGGCGGTTCCAGACGGGCGAACTCGGCCAGTTCGGTGGCACTGAGCACCTCGCTCGGGCGGGCGGCGAGTACGGTCAGCACGACGGTGGCGTAATCGGTAAGCTTGGTGACGCGGAGCATGGTGGGGGCAGAACCATAAAGCGGACTGAAATTGTACGCTTTTCTCCGCCGGCATCCAACCCGCCCGTTCAGGCGCCCGCAGGGCGGCCTTTGAGGCGTATTGAACCGCATCGCTTTGGCAATCACAAAGATTAAGCGAGAATCGGGGCTTCCCACCGCAACGGTCAGCCAGATGCCCAAGAAGATCCAGGCCCGCAAGTCCACCATCCATGGCAATGGCGTGTTCGCGCTGGCGCCGATCAAGAAAGGTGAGCGGGTCATCCAGTACAAGGGTCTGCTGCGCAGCCACGCCGACGTGGATGCCGACGACACCGGGGATGTGGAAAGTGGTCATACCTTCCTGTTCACCCTCAATGACGACTACGTCATCGATGCGAACTACAAGGGCAATGACGCGCGCTGGCTCAACCACAGCTGCGAGCCCAACTGCGAAGCGGTGATCGAGGAAGCCGAGGGCGACAACCGCCGCGAGGACAAGGTCTTCATCGAGGCGATCAAGGACATCCAGCCGGGCGACGAGCTGACCTACAACTACGGCATCACCCTGGCCGAGCGTCACACCGCGCGCCTGAAGAAGATCTGGGAATGCCGCTGCGGCTCTAAAAAGTGCACCGGCACGATGCTCCAGCCCAAGCGCTGACCGCGCTGGCGGTCACCGGCCACGTGCGCCGGTGACTGCGCCGACACGCTGTGCACATCCTGGTCACCGTCGCCCAATGCGTGCCTGGCCACACTGAAGGCTCCTACTTAATGGAGCCGCTCAATGGCACATGCACTCAACGGCAAGCACATCGCGATCCTCGCCACCGATGGTTTCGAACAGTCCGAGCTGCAGGAACCCAAGCGACTGCTGGAGTCCTGGGGCGCCTCGGTGAAGGTGATCGCCCCCGGTGACGCCAGCCAGATCCGCGGCTGGAAAGACAAGGACTGGGGCGAGAACGTGAAGGTCGATGCCCCCTTGAAGGGCGCCAAGGCCGACGACTACGACGCGCTGGTCCTCCCCGGCGGCGTGATCAATCCCGACAAGCTGCGCATCGATACCGACGCGGTGGCCCTGATCAAGGCCTTCGGCGCCGCGGGCAAGCCGGTTGCTGCGATCTGCCACGGGCCGTGGCTGCTGGTCGAGTCCGGCCTGGCCAAGGGCCGCAAGGTGACCTCGTGGCCGTCGCTGAAAACCGATCTGGGCAATGCCGGTGCCGAGTGGACCGATGCCGAGGTGGTGGTGGATGGTGGCCTGATCACCAGCCGCAAGCCGGGTGACATCCCGGCGTTCGCCGATGCCGTGGCCAAGGCGCTGGCCGCTTGATGGATGCAGGCACCGACCGTGGGTCGGTGCCATTTCCGGTTACTTGCTCAGCAAGCCTGCCGGCACCAACGCACCGAGGTCCTGGTTGAAGGTGACCACCAGCTTGCCGTTCTCTACCTGCGCCGACTGCACCTGCAGCGTGCCCAGCACCGCCGCGACCGTCGGGTCGATCTTGTAGATCGGCTCGCGCCGGGCGTAATCGACCAGCCAGGCGTTGAGCAGGCCACGCGTGCGCGAATCAAGCTTGCCGCCATTGTTGGCCGGCGTGAAGTCATCGACCGTCGGCTCCTGCAGGTGGAAGCCCTGGGTCTGCGCGTCATAACGCAGGCCACTGCTCAGCTTGACCTTGCCCAACGGGGCCGGGTTGCCGCCGGCAGTGGCCATGGCGATGTCGAAACCCAGATCCAGGCGGTTGCCTTGCGGCAGGGTGAGCTGGGGATGGCTCATGGTCATCGCGATCAGGCCGCCCAGCGCGTCCTGCGTGCGCGGGAAACTGCCATCGAGGTACTGCTGCACATCGGTGGCGCCCACCGACAACTGACGGCCGGAAATGCTGGGCGCAGCCTGAGCGCCGATGGCGGCGGCCAGCAGCACGGTGCAGGCGGCGAGGCGGGATAACAGCGGGCGAACGTTCATGACGGCAGGCCGTGCGGGAATGAGACGCCAACAATAACGCGCGCGGCTGAATCCAGCTTTGACGCGTGCGGGTGGTGGGCTCAGGGCGCGCCCTGGATCGATTCCAGCGCGGCCAGCACCTCGTCCAGCTGCGGCTGCAGCACGGTCAGCGGGTGGCTGGGTTCATTGGCATGGCGCTGGGCGAGATCGCGCAGCAGCTGGGTGGCGACGATCGCCGCGGCCCGTTCGTCTCCGCTGAGGCCGGTGTTGCGCCGTGCGATTTCCAGCAGGCGCATCCAGTCCTGCTGCGCACGATGCTCCAGCTCGATAGTGCAGCGCCCGCTGCACTGCAGGCCGTCCTTTTCGATCGGGGTGACGGTGATGCGGTAACGCTGGGAAGAAGAGCTGGCCATGGCTGCCTGCGCGGTGGGGGACAAGGCCACCATAGGCTGCGATCCGCACCGCGACGACAGGCGCGGTCGCACGCAGTGTTCCACCCTGTGCGTTCCGGCCGGTCCTGCCATCGCGTGGATCACGGCAGGACAGGCATCTGCGCGGGAAGGGCGCGCCGTTGATGGCTTTGGAAACGCTGTGTTTCGGCAGCGTCGGACCCACCCGCCGCCTCGATGGGATGGCAGAACCTCCAAAAAAAACGGGACGGTGTGAGCCGTCCCGTCGGGTGCTGCAGGAAGCGCGCAGATTAGAGCGCGGCGTCCTTGAGCTTCTTGAGCGGACGCACCTTCAGCTTGGTCGACGCCGGCTTGGCGGCAAACCACTGCTCTTCCTTCGTGAACGGGTTGATGCCCTTGCGCTTCGGCTTGGCCGGCACGCTGACGGTGGAGATCTTCAGCAGGCCCGGCAGGGTGAAGCTGCCAGCGCCCTTCTTGTGCACCGAAGCGGCGACGGCGCCTTCCAGCGAGGCGAGCACGGCGCGCACGTCCTTGGCGACAACGCCGGACGCTTCAACGATGTGTGCAACCAGACCAGACTTGCTCAGCACTTCCTTGATCGGCTTGGGAGCGGCCGGCTTCGCGGCTGCCTTCGTAGCGACTTTCTTTACTGCCTTCTTCGGGGCAGCCTTCTTAGCGGTCTTTGCCATGGTTTCCTGTTCCGTGAACGGTTGGTTGTTTGGTCGCGCCGAACCCCGTCGGCAAGCGAAATGTAGGGCAACTGTGGGGCGCCGCCAATAGGCAGACGCATAAAAATTCGTGATTTCCACGCCCTTCGTTACCGCGGTGCATCAGGTCATAGCCAAAAAACAGGGTCCGCCCTCGCGGCGGGTGCCATCGGTCATGGACCGTCGCACCCCGACTGTCGCACGAAAACCACTTGAAAACAGCATCCATCCTGATCGACGATTCAGCTGGGGGCGACACCCGGCAGCAGGCTGGCGGCGGCCAGACACGGTGCTAACGCGGACCGGTCTACGATGGCCTGGCCATTCATCCCGCAGGAGATCAACGATGGGTATTTCGCGTCATGCCACCGCGCATTGGGAAGGTGACCTCAAGACAGGCAAGGGACAATTGAGCACGCCCCAGAGCGGCTTGATGGACAAAACCCGCTATGCCTTCAGCAGCCGCTTCGGCGATGAGAAGGGCACCAACCCGGAAGAACTGATCGCCGCCGCACACGCCGGCTGCTTCACCATGGCGCTGTCGGCCAAGCTCACCGAAGCCGGTTTCGTGCCGACCTCGCTGGATACCGAAGCCAAGGTCGACCTCTCGATGGAAGGTGGCCCGCAGCTGTCGCAGATCACGTTGAAGGTGAAGGCCGTGGTGCCGAACATCGAGGCCACCCAGTTCCGTGCCATCGCCGATGACGCCAAGCAGAACTGCCCGGTCTCCAAGGCGCTCAGTGCGGTGCCGATCACGCTGGAAGCCGAACTGGCCAGCTGATCGGCGCAGGATTGGTGCACAGCAGATTGTGATGGGAAAGCGGCGGCCGCATAGTCGCCGCTTTCCTTTTGTGGGGTGTCTGCATGCGTCCGACTGCTTTCGCTGCCCTGATGGCCTGCCTGCTGGCGGGGACCGCGCAGGCCGATGTCCGCCTGTTGACCGCCGCCACCATCCACACCGGCGATCCGGACGCGCCGACCGCCACCGCGCTGGCATGGGAGACCGAGACCGGGCGCGTGCTTGCCGTCGGTGACCGGCAGGCGATGCTCGAGCTGTATCCACTGGCGGCGCTGACCGACGTCGGCCAAGCGACCGTGATCCCGGGCCTGATCGACGCGCACGCGCACCTGATGTTTCTCGGCGGCACCCTGATGCAGGCCGACCTGACCGGCGCGACCAGCACTGCCGACATCGTCGCGCGCCTGCAGCGCTTTGCGGCGGAGAACCCCGAGGGCTGGCTGCTGGGCAGTGGCTGGGACCAGAACCGCTGGCCGGTCAAACAGTTTCCGACCCTGGCCGATCTCGACGCTGCATTCCCGGACCGCCCGGTCTGGTTGGGCCGCATCGACGGCCACGCCGGCTGGGGCAACAGCGCGGCACTGCGCGCGGTCGCCCAGCGCCCCGGGCAACGCGCGCTGAAGGGCAACTGGCAGCCTGCAGGCGGGCGCATCGTGCGCGATGCCAAGGGCCAGCCGAGCGGGGTGTTCATCGATGAAGCGATGACCCTGGTGCAGGCGGCGATACCGGCCCCGGGCGAGGCCGCACGCGAGCAGATGCTGACCCGCGCGCTCGACAAAGCAGTCAGCCAGGGCCTGACCGGCGTGCACGACATGGGCGTATCGCGCGCCGATCTGGCCCTGATGCGCCGCTTCGCCGACGCCGGCAGGTTGCCGCTGCGCATCGATGCCTATGCCGATGGCAACAGCGACGCATTGGCCGATCTGTGCGTGAACGGGACCTACCAGCACGCCGGCGGCCGGCTGGAAATGCGCGGGGTCAAACTGTTCATGGATGGCGCGCTGGGCAGCCGCGGTGCGGCGCTGTTGGCCGATTACAGCGATGACCCGCACAACCGCGGCTTGCTGGTCACCTCACCTGAGGACTTCGAGACCGCCGTGCGCAAAGCCGATGCCTGTCATGTCCAGGTCGCCACGCATGCGATCGGCGACCGCGGCAACCGGATCGCGCTGGACACCTATGCACGGGTGCTCGGCGAGCGCCGCAGTGGCGACCATCGCTGGCGCATCGAACATGCGCAGGTGGTTGCGCTGGAGGACATTCCGCGTTTCGCCCAGCTCGGCGTGATCGCCTCGATTCAGCCTACCCACGCCACCTCGGATATGGGCTGGGCGCAGGATCGGGTCGGCCCCGAGCGCATCCTCGGCGCCTATGCCTGGCGGCGGATGCTGGCCTCCGGTGCCCGGCTCGCCCTGGGCTCGGACTTCCCGGTCGAGCAGGTCGACCCGCGGCTGGGCCTGTATGCGGCGGTCACCCGCCAGGACCGTGCCGGCAGACCGCCCGGTGGCTGGCAGCCTGATCAGCGGCTGACCGCAGCCGAAGCGCTGCGCGGGTTCACCGCCGATGCGGCCTGGGCGGGTCATGACGACAGCCAGGTCGGGCGGTTGCAGCCGGGCCTGCGCGCGGACTTCGTGGTGCTTGATCGCGACCCGCTCAGCGTGCCGCCCGCCGGGCTGGCCGACCTGCAGGTGCGCTCGACCTGGGTCGATGGCGCACCGGTGTATGACGCGGCGCGCTGAGTCGCCGCCGCAGGATCACCAGTCCAGCGTGCCGCGGATGACGGTCTGCACCTGGCCGCCGGACCAGACATCGCCGTGGTCATCGATGCGCAGGGTCAGGCGCGCGTCGTGGCCGACTTCGCGGCCCTGGCTGACCACGTAGCCGTGCGCGGTGCCGGGCAGGGCATCGCGGCTGTCCAGCCAGGCAGCGAGCACGGCATTGGCCGCACCGGAGGCGGCATCTTCAAAGCGACGGCCGTTGCCGACGAAGGCGCGTACCGCGAGATCCCAGGCCTGGCCCTGGCTGCGCGCATAGGCGAACACGCCCATGCTATCGGTCGCTTCGGCGAGGGTGGCCACGGCATCCCAGTCCGGGGTCAGTGCGCGCAGGGCCGCTTCGTCTGCCAGTTCAACCACCCACCAGCTGCGGCCACCGGCCATGCGCGCCGGCGGCAGGCTGCCCAGCGGCCACCCGGCCAGCGCGGCCTGCAGGCGCGGATCGTTGGCGGTCGTCACTTCGGCCACCGCTGCACGCGGCGTGCGGATCGCAATGGTGCGGGTAGCGCCGCTGCCGTCCACGCGCAGGGGCAGCGCCCCGGCGATGCCGTCCTGGACCAGCACGCCCTCGACCGGCGCGGCCACGCCCAGTTCCAGCACGGCATGGGCGGTGCCCACGCTGGGGTGGCCGGCGAACGGGACTTCCTTCTGCGGGCTGAACATGCGGATGCCGTAGCTGGCACCCGGGGCCTGCGGCGGGAACACGAAGGTGGTTTCCGGCAGCCGCGTCCAGCGGGCAATGGCCTGCATCGCCGCCGCGTCCAGCCCCTGTGCATCGAGCACGACGGCCAGCGGGTTGCCGGCGCCGGGGTAGGGCGAGAACACATCCAGCTGCAGGAAACGACGGGAGGTCATGGCAGATCGCTCAACGAAAAACGGGCGGGCAGCTTACCAATCGGGGCTGCGTTCCGGGCCGTGACCGGCGCCCCGCGCACCGGCGACCGGCCAAATCCGCCCGGCCTGGGCCGCCCGGGCCCTGCAACGGCCAGGCTTGGCATAGAATCGGGGGTTCGGCCCGGCGTGCCGGGCGATTCCCCTCACTACCCAAACCTCCACCTCCATGTCAGCTTCCCCCCTTGTCGATCGCTGGATCGTACTGAAGTTCGGCGGCACCTCCGTGTCGCGTCGTCACCGCTGGGACACCATCGGCAAACTGGCGAAAAAACGGGCGGAAGAAACGGGCTCGCGCGTGCTGGTGGTGGTGTCGGCGCTGTCCGGGGTGACCAATGAACTGACCGCCATTGCCGACGGCGCCGCCGACAGCCGCGACCGCGTCGCGGCGCTGGTCGCGCGCCACCGCGCGTTCCTGACCGAGCTGGAGCTGGATGCCACCGCGCTGGACGTCCGTCTGGACGCGCTGGCCGGGCTGCTCGATGATCCGCGCGCCGCCGGGCGGCCGCTGGAATGGCAGGCCGAGGTGCTGGGCCAGGGCGAACTGCTGTCCTCGACCGTCGGTGCGGCCTATCTGCGCGCCAGCGGTCTGGATTTCGGCTGGATGGACGCGCGCGAGTGGCTCGATGCGCTGCCGCCGCAGCCCAGCCAGAGCGAGTGGTCGCAGCGCCTGTCGGTGAACTGCCAGTGGCGTGCCGAGGCCGATTGGGCCGCGCGTTTCCGCGCCCAGCCGACCCGCATGCTGATCACCCAGGGCTTCATCTCCCGCCACGCCGATGGCGGCACCGCCATCCTCGGCCGTGGCGGTTCGGATACCTCGGCGGCGTACTTCGGTGCGCTGCTCGGCGCCAGCCGCGTGGAGATCTGGACCGACGTGCCGGGCATGTTCAGTGCCAACCCGAAGGACGTGCCGGACGCGCGCCTGCTGACCCGCTTGGACTATTACGAGGCGCAGGAAATCGCGACGACCGGCGCCAAGGTGCTGCACCCGCGCTCGATCAAGCCGTGCCGCGACGCCGGGGTGCCGATGGCGATCCTGGACACCGAACGCCCCGAGCTGCCGGGCACCAGCATCGATGGCAACGCCGCGGCGGTGCCGGGCGTGAAGGCGATCAGCCGCCGCAACGGGATCGTGCTGGTCTCGATGGAGGGCATCGGCATGTGGCAGCAGGTCGGCTTCCTGGCCGACGTGTTCGGGCTGTTCAAGAAGCATGGCCTGTCCGTTGACCTGATCGGTTCGGCCGAGACCAACGTGACCGTTTCGCTGGATCCCTCCGAGAACCTGGTCAGCACCGACGTGCTGGCCGCGCTGTCGGCCGACCTCTCGCAGATCTGCAAGGTCAAGATCATCGTGCCGTGCGCGGCGATCACCCTGGTCGGCCGCGGCATGCGCTCGCTGCTGCACAAGCTCTCGGACGTGTGGGCCACCTTCGGCCGCGAACGCGTGCACATGATTTCGCAGTCGTCCAACGACTTGAACCTGACCTTCGTGATCGACGAGGCGGATGCGGACGGGCTGCTGCCGATCCTGCACGCCGAGCTGATCGACAGCGGCGCGATGCCGGTGGAAGAGGGCGAAGTATTCGGCCCGCGCTGGCGCGAGATCGCCGGCACCATCCGCCCGCGCGAAACCGCCTGGTGGCGGGGCCAGCGCGAGCACCTGCTGACGCTCGCCCAGGCCGGTACGCCGCGTTACGTCTACAACCTGCCGACGGTGCGGGCGCGTGCGCGCGCGCTGAACGCGATCAAGGCGATCGACCAGCGTTACTACGCGATCAAGGCCAACTCGCACCCGGCCATCCTGGAAGTGCTGGAGCAGGAAGGCTTCGGCCTGGAGTGCGTCTCGCACGGCGAGCTCAAGCACGTGTTCAACACGCTGCCGACGCTGTCGCCCAAGCGCGTGCTGTTCACCCCGAGCTTTGCGCCGCACGCCGAATACGATGCCGCGTTCGCGCTGGGCGTCACCGTCACCCTGGATAACGTGGAAGCGCTGCAGCGCTGGCCGGAATTGTTCAGCAACCGCGAGCTGTGGCTGCGCGTGGACCTGGGCCGTGGCGAAGGTCACCATGCCAAGGTCCGCACCGGCGGCAAGGACTCCAAGTTCGGCCTGCCGATCGCGCGCGTGGATGAGTTCGTGCGCATCGCCGGCGAGCTGGGCACCCGCGTGGTCGGCCTGCATGCCCACCTGGGCAGCGGCGTGGAAACCGCGCAGCACTGGCGCCTGATGTGCGATGAGCTGGCCGGGTTCGCCCGCCGCATCGGCAGCGTCGAGACCATCGATATCGGCGGTGGCCTGCCGATCCCGTACAGCGCCGACGACGAGCCCTTCGATCTGGACGCGTGGGCCGCCGGCCTTGCCGAAGTGAAGGCCGTGCACCCGGCGTTCCGCCTGGCGATCGAGCCGGGCCGCTATCTGGTGGCCGAGTCCGGCGTGCTGCTGGCCCGGGCCACCCAGGTGGTGGAGAAGGACGGCATCCGCCGCGTCGGTCTGGATGCGGGCATGAATACGCTGATGCGTCCGGCCCTGTACGACGCCTGGCATGACATCGAGAACCTCAGCCGCCTGAGTGGCTATTCCGAAGCGATGTTCGATGTGGTCGGGCCGATCTGCGAATCCAGCGATGTGTTCGGCAAGCGTCGCCGCCTGCCGGCCTCGACCGCGCCGGACGATGTGATGCTGATCGCCGACGCCGGCGCGTATGGCTACGTCATGGCCAACACTTACAACCAGCGCGAGCTGCCGCGCGAGGACGTCATCGATGATGGCCCGTGACCGCTGCCTGCCGTCTTTCAAACCGGATACACCATGACTGCTTTTGATAAACACCAGGTTGCCGTTTTCCGCTTCGTCCGCTGCGCGTTCGCCGCGGACACCGGCGTGGCGCAGCTGGTCTACGCCTTCGATGACGGCCCGGAACTGATCGAGACGGTCACCATCCCCGGTGCGCCGTTCGTGCTCGAGGGCGACCGCGCCGAAGCGGTGCAGCGCGCCCTGCGCCTGCTGCACCTGATCGCCGGTGTGAGCTATTACAAGGCGGGCGTTCCCGAGCAGGTGCGCATCGACAGCTACACCATCGATGCGGCCACCGCCGCGCTGGTGGAGACGGTCTACCTCAACGGCCTGGGCGAGTTCGCCTACCGCAATGGGCTGAACCTGCGTGGCCGGTTCCGCCTGCCGGTGGAGGGCGAGGCCTTCGCCGCGCCGGCACTGGGCCTGCGCGAACACGCGCTGGTCGCCATCGGCGGCGGCAAGGATTCGCTGGTCAGCATCGAAGCGCTGCGCCACCTGGGCATCGCCGAGACCGTCACCTGGATCGGTGGCTCGCAGCTGATCCGCGCCTGCGCCGAGCGCGCCGGCCTGCCGATCCTCAACATCGGCCGAACGCTGGCGCCGGAGCTGTTCGAGCTCAATCGCCAGGGCGCCTGGAACGGGCATATCCCGGTCACCGCGGTGAACTCGGCGATCATGGTGCTGGCCGCGCTGCTGCAGGGCGTGGACCAGGTGGTGTTCTCCAACGAACGCTCGGCCAGCTATGGCAGCCAGATTCCCGGCACCGGCGAGGTCAACCACCAGTGGTCGAAGGGCTGGGCGTTCGAGCAGGCCTTCGGCGAGCACCTGGAGCGGCACGTTGCGGCGGACCTGCACTATTACTCGCTGCTGCGCCCGCTGTCGGAGCTGGCGGTGGCGCGTCAGTTCGCCAAGAGCGATTTCTACGACGCGCATTTCTCCAGCTGCAACCGCAATTTCCACATCCTGGGCGAGCGCCCGGTGAACCGCTGGTGCGGTGTCTGCCCGAAGTGCCACTTCGTGTTCCTGGCGCTGGCCCCGTTCATGCCGAAGATGCGCCTGGTCGGGATCTTCGGCCGCAATCTGCTCGACGATATCGAGCAGGCCCCCGGCTTCGATGCGCTGCTGGAATTCCAGGACCACAAGCCGTTCGAGTGCGTCGGCGAAGGCCGCGAATCGCGTGCGGCGATGGCGACCCTGGCCGCGCGCCCGGAGTGGAATGAAGACGCGCTGGTGAAGCGTTTCGTCCACGAGATCCGCCCGCAGCTGGAGGCCGCCGAACTGCAGATCGAACCGCTGCTGGTACTGGAAGGCGAGCACCGCATTCCGCCGGCGATCTGGGAGCGTCTGCGTGCGAATTTCGCAGCTTGATGGCAAACGCGTTGCATTGTGGGGATGGGGACGTGAGGGACGCGCCGCGTTTCGCGTCCTGCAGCAGCGGCTGCCGTCGCTGCCGCTGACCCTGTTCTGCCCGGAGGCCGAGGCCACCGGTGCGCGCGAGGAAACCCACGGCGCGCTGACGGTCCGTTCGGATGTCACCGGCGAGGCGCTGGCCGCGTTCGAGGTGGTGATCAAGTCGCCGGGCATCAGCCCGTATGGCGACGCTGCGTTGCACGCCACGGCGCAGGGCACGCAGTTCATCGGCGGTACCTCGCTGTGGTTCGCCGAACAGGCCGCCGCCGACGGCATCGTGCACGATACCGTGTGCGTGACCGGCACCAAGGGCAAGAGCACCACCACCGCGCTGCTGGCGCATCTGCTGCGCGCCTCGGGCGCGCGCACCGGGCTGATCGGCAACATCGGCCTGCCGCTGCTGGAAGTGCTCGACCCGCAGCCGGTGCCGCAGTACTGGGCGGTGGAGCTCTCCAGCTACCAGACCGGCGAGGTCGCGCGCAGTGGCGCGCACCCACAGGTCGCCATCGTGCTGAACCTGTTCCCCGAACACCTGGACTGGCACGGCAGCGAAGCGCGCTACATCGAAGACAAGCTGCAGCTGGTCACCGGGGCCGCGCCGCGGATCGCGGTGCTCAACGCAGCCGATCCGCACCTGGCCGGGCTGTCGCTGCCCCGCAGCGAGATCATCTGGTTCAACCAGCCGCTGGGTTGGCACATGCGCGGCGATGTCGTGCATCGCGGCGAGCAGCCGGTGTTCGATACCTCGCATACCCCGCTGCCCGGC
The DNA here is from genome assembly GCF_033843685.1 of Stenotrophomonas sp. RG-453. Taxonomy (NCBI): domain Bacteria; kingdom Pseudomonadati; phylum Pseudomonadota; class Gammaproteobacteria; order Lysobacterales; family Lysobacteraceae; genus Stenotrophomonas; species Stenotrophomonas sp. RG-453. The sequence goes on along the minus strand of NZ_JAMYED010000002.1, from coordinate 280,670 downwards.
CGGCACAACCGCGGCAACCTGTGCGCGGTGCTGGCGGCGATCGAAGCGCTGGGCCTGGACGCTGTGGCGCTCGCGCCGAGGGTGCAGGACTTCCGCCCGCTTCCCAACCGCCTGCAGACCATCGGGACGCGCGAGGGGATTATCTACGTCAACGATTCGATCAGCACCACGCCGCACGCGAGCCTGGCGGCGCTGGAATGTTTCGCCGGGCACCGCATCGCGCTGCTGGTGGGCGGGCATGATCGTGGACTGGACTGGCACGACTTCGTCGCGCACATGGCGCACGACGTACCGCCGGTGGAGATCGTCACGATGGGCGCCAACGGCCCGCGCATCCACGCACTGCTGCAGCCGCTGGCCGATGCCGGCCGTTTCAGTCTGCATGCGGCCGCCGATCTGCCCGAGGCCATGCAGCTGGCGCAGGCCGCGCTCGGCGGGCAGGGCGGGGTGGTGCTGTTGTCGCCGGGTGCGCCCAGCTATGGCGTGTACCGCGACTACGTCGCCCGTGGCCGCCACTTCGCCGAACTGGCCGGCTTCGATCCCGATGCGATCACGGCGATCCCGGGCATCGGGATCGCCTGATAGGTCGCTGTAGAGCCACGCCATGCGTGGCTGCCGTTGGTGTGGATCGCGCAGCCACGCATGGCGTGGCTCTACCGTGGTGTGGATGGCGCAGCCACGCATGGCGTGGCTCTACCGTGGTGTGGATGGCGCAGCCACGCATGGCGTGGCTCTGCCCCTGGGATGTGCGGCATCGTTCATCCGCGCGGGGCACGTCGGTGATCTACGCGTCAGACCTCTTCCTCATCGATGAAGGCGTAGTCGTTTTCGATGAGCTGCTGCAGGTATGCATCGAAACCCGGCGCGATCACCCGGTAGCTGTCCGGGTCGTGCAGGTAGCGCACCACCTGGCCGACGGTGCCGCCCGGCGCGGGATCGAAATCCAGGTACAGCACCGAAGTGCCACCGTTGTTCATGCAGTGCGAGAAGCACAGGCGCTTGCCCATCGGCAGGTCCGCATCGATGCCCTCGCCGAGAATCCCGGGGTCTTCTTCCAGCCATTCCTCGTAGATCGAGCGGATGCTGTCATCCCACTGCGCGCTGTCTTCGAACACCTGGTCCACCGAACGCAGGTAGTAGGGGTAGTGTCCCTCTTCGACATCCGAGCCCAGCATCAGCACCGTCACTTTGCCACCGGGGTAGGCACGGAGATGCGTGCCATCGACCCGCGCCAACAAGGCGAGCAGGCTCTCGGGCGCCTGTGGCCAGCGCTCGCGCAGGCGCTGCAGATCGGCCGTGCTGGCGCCCTCGACCCAGGCCCACATCCTCGCATCGTCGTCGGGCAGGCGCGGCACCAGGCCGGAGAGGAAGCGGTCGACAAGGCTCATGGGGTATTCCGTACACGGGGCCGGCCAGCCTGCCATAACAGGGACGGAGGGAGTTAATCCAATAACTGGGACGGCGGTGATCAATCCAGATGAGGTCGGGCGTGGCCGGCCTGCCGGATCACGGGGGGGAGGTGCCCAGGCGCTTCTACACGGTGCCGTCAACCGGCCGTCATACACTCGGGGCTCTTTCTGTCGGGAGCAGACGCATGAACAGGCAATGGCGGTGGGGTGCGGCGGTGCTGTTGGGCATGACGGCGTTGCCCGCGCTGGCGGCGATGCAGGCCAAGCCGGTGGAGTGGACCCAGGACGGCACCACGTTCAGTGGGGTGCTGGTCTACGACGACAGTGACAATGACAAGCGCCCCGGTCTGGTGATGGTGCCGAACTGGAAGGGCGTGAACGACTCGGCCATCGCCAAGGCCAAGCAGCTCGCCGGCGATGACTACGTGGTGCTGGTCGCCGATGTGTACGGCAAGGGCGTGCGACCGAAGACCGACGCCGAGGCCGGTCCGGTGGCGACCAAGCTGCGCAACGACCGCCCCGTGCTGCGCGCCCGTGCGCTCAAGGCGATCGAGGTGCTCAAGGCCCAGGCCGGGAAGGCGCCGCTGGATGCCAGCCGGATCGGCGCGGTAGGGTTCTGCTTCGGCGGGACTACGGTGCTGGAGATGGCGCGCGCCGGCGCACCGCTGGCTGGCGTGGTCAGCCTGCACGGTGGCCTGGGCTCACCGCTCCCGGCCAAGGCCGGCGGGACGCATCCCTCCGTGCTGGTGCTCAATGGCGCCGACGACAAGGGCGTGAGCAAAGCGGACATCGCCAGCTTCGAGCAGGAAATGAACGCGGCCAAGGTGGACTGGGAGTTCACCAACTACAGCGGCGCGGTGCACTGCTTCGCCGAGTCCGATGCCAACAGCCCGCCAGGCTGCCTGTACAACGAACGGGCGGCCAAGCGTGCCTGGAAGGCGCTGGATGAATTCTTCGAGGAGCGGTTCGAGACCAGAGCCCGGTAGAGCCGACCGTTGGTCGGCTGCAACGCGCATGGCGTGGTGCGTTCATCGGGGATCGCGGCGCCGGGAGGACGAGAAGCCGACCAACGGTCGGCTCTACCTCTGAGGGTTACAACCGTCGGGCGGAACGCCCTCCCTCAATGCGAACGCTGCACCGCGTAGCGGGCCAGCCCGCGCAGGGCGGCCACGGCATCGTTGTCGGCCAGGCCGTCGAGCGCACGCTCGGCGGCGTCGGCATACTCCTCGGCGCGCGCGCGGCTGTAGTCCAGGCCGCCGGTGGCGTGGATGGCCGCCAACACTTCCGGCATCGCCTCGGCGTCACCGTTCTGCACGATCTCGCGCAGGCGCTCGCGGGTGGTGGCATCCGAATGCGCCATCGCGTGGATCAGCGGCAGGGTGGCCTTGCCCTCGGCGAGGTCGTCGCCCAGGTTCTTGCCCAGCTCATCGGCGTTGGCCGAGTAGTCCAGCACATCGTCGGCAATCTGGAAGGCGTAGCCCAGGTGCATGCCGTAGTCGTACAGCGCCTGCTGGGTGGCCTCATCGACACCACTGGCCAGCGCGCCCAGACGGGTGCCGGCGGCGAACAGCACCGCGGTCTTGCGCTCGATCACACGCAGGTAGGCGGCCTCGTCGGTATCCGGGTTATGCACGTGCAGCAGCTGCAGCACTTCCCCCTCGGCGATGCGGTTGGTGGTGTCGGCCAGGATCCGCATGACCGGCATGCGGTCCAGTTCGACCATCAGCTGGAAGCTGCGCGAGTACAGGAAATCGCCGACCAGCACGCTCGGGGCGTTGCCCCACAGTGCATTGGCGGTGCTGCGGCCACGCCGCAGGCTGGATTCGTCCACCACGTCGTCGTGCAGCAGGGTCGAGGTATGGATGAACTCGATGATCGCGGCCAGCTGGTGGTGTTCCGGACCGGCCTGGCCGACCGCGCGGCCAGCCAGCATCACCAGCATCGGGCGCAGGCGCTTGCCGCCGGCCGAGATGATGTGGTCGGCGATCTGGTTGATCAGCACGACATCCGAGGACAGTCGGCGACGAATCAGCGCATCGACGGCGTCCATGTCGGGCGCAGCGAGCGACTGGATCTGGGGCAGGCCCAGCGCGGGGCGGGTGTCTTCGGTGATGGTCATGCGGTCTGACTTTCAGGCTTGGCCGGAATTATAGGCGGTGCCGTCGTATTCCGCCTGCGAAGACGCGCCTGTGGCCCGGCCAAGGTGCGCGGCAGACGCGGGGGGGAGGGGCGGGCCCTGCCGATCCTGGGCGCCGCCACCGATGCGCCGTGCCCGGTTGGCTGCCGCCCGGCCGGGCGCTGGGAATGCGCCCCGCGCCGCCATCTGGCGTGAATACGTATGCATGCGACCCCACCGCTGGAGGCGCCCCGCTAAGCTTGTCGGGTTCGTTTCTGGCCCCCTCGCGGGTGCCGTGGAAGCCCGAAGGGGGGCCTCAATGTCGCAGTCTCCATGGTGGCGCGGTGCCGTCATCTATCAGATCTACCCGCGCAGTTTCCTGGATGCCAATGGCGATGGCGTGGGCGACCTGCCCGGCATCATCGAACGCCTGGACTACGTGGCCGCGCTGGGCGTCGACGCGATCTGGGTCTCGCCGTTCTTCAAATCGCCGATGGCCGACTTCGGCTATGACATCGCCGACCACCGCGATGTCGATCCGATGTTCGGCACGCTGGCCGACTTCGACCAGCTGCTGGCCAAGGCGCATGCGCTGGGCCTGAAGGTGATGATCGACCAGGTGTTCAGCCATACTTCGATCGAGCATGCCTGGTTCCAGGAGAGCCGCCAGGACCGCACCAATCCCAAGGCGGACTGGTACGTATGGGCCGACCCGCGCGAGGACGGCACCCCGCCCAACAACTGGATGTCGATCTTCGGCGGCGTGGCCTGGCAGTGGGAGCCGCGCCGCGAGCAGTACTTCCTGCACAACTTCCTGGCCGACCAGCCCGACCTGAACTTCCACAACCCGGCGGTGCAGCAGGCCACGCTGGATTACGTGCGGTTCTGGCTGGATCGCGGCGTGGACGGCTTCCGCCTGGATTCGATCAACTTCTGCTTCCACGATGCACAGCTGCGCGACAACCCGGCCAAGCCGCTGGAGAAGCGTCTGGGCCGTGGCTTCAGCGCGGACAACCCGTACGCCTACCAGTACCACTACTACAACAACACCCAGCCGGAGAACATCGGGTTCATCGAGCGGCTGCGCGTGCTGCTGGACGAGTATCCCGGCTCGGTCAGCCTGGGCGAGATCTCCGCGGAAGATTCGCTGGCCACCACGGCCGAGTACACCGCGCCGGGCCGGCTGCACATGGGCTACAGCTTCGAGCTGCTGGTGAAGGATTTCAGCGCCGGTTACATCCGCGATACGGTGTCGCGGCTGGAAGCGACGATGACCGAAGGCTGGCCGTGCTGGGCGATCTCCAACCACGACGTGGAGCGCGCAGTGACGCGCTGGGGCGGCCATCCGGCCCAACCGCGGTTGGCGCGGATGCTGGTAGCGATGCTGTGTTCGCTGCGCGGTTCGATCTGCCTGTACCAGGGCGAGGAACTGGGGTTGGGCGAGGCGGACGTGCCGTTCGAGGCGCTGCAGGACCCGTACGGCATTACCTTCTGGCCGAACTTCAAGGGGCGCGACGGCTGCCGCACGCCGATGCCGTGGCTGGATGCCCCGAAGGCGGGCTTCACGACGGGCGAGCCGTGGCTGCCGATTCCGGCGGAGCATCAGGCCGCGTCGGTGGCGACGCAGGAACAGGATCCGCATTCGGTGTTGAACTCGTTCCGTCAGTTCCTGGCATGGCGGCGGACGATGCCGACGCTGTTGGTGGGGGATATTCGTTTCCTCGAGTGCGCCGAGCCGGTGTTGATGTTCGAGCGGGTGCACGGGGAGGAGACGTTGCTGTTGGCGTTCAATCTGTCGGCCGGGACGGCTCGGGTTGCGCTGCCGGTGGGTGATTGGCAGGCGATGCATGTGCCGGGTCCGGATGTCGGCGAGGTGGTCGGTGGTGAGCTGGTGTTGCCGGCGCAGTCGATGTATTGCGCGCGACGCAGCTGAGTGGGTTTCCGGTGGTGTTGAGAGGGCGGGGCCGGGTGCCTCGCCCTTTTTTTGTCTTGCGTTCGTGCGTTGGGCCACAGCAACGGCAACGGCGCGTTGGGCTGCGCTTGTGCCCGCCCTTTGACAATGGGCTGGTGCGCAAGGGAAAAGCGACGCGGGGCCAGCGCGTCCTGGCAACCGCAATGCTGATGTCGACCGTAAATCGACAGGCTTGAGCTGTCGCGCTGGTCTCAGGTGTTGAAACAGTTGAAGCAGCTGAAGCAGCTGAAGCATGCGCAATGGTCGGATCGGCCACACACCCCCCGACCAGACCAAGGACAGCCGGCGCTGACGCTCTTCAGGGGCAGAGAAAATCCAACAAAAAACCCGCTGCACAAGCAGCGGGTTCTTCGATGTTGCCATTACGTCGCTGACGCCACCTCAATCAGAACTTGTAGTTCACGCCCAGCATGTAGGTGCGGCCCCACTCCACGTACTCCAGCGGGCGATCCTTGGTGCCGGCATAGGTCCGATACGGCTCGTTGGTCAGGTTGCTTCCCTGCAGCAGCAGCGTCAGCCCATGCAGGCTGCTGCTGTCGGCGAAGGTGTAGCTGACCTGCGCATCCGTCACGTTCTCGCCGACCACGTATCGCAGGGTGCGGTTGCCGTTGAAATTGCCGATCTCGCCGATGAAGTCCGAGCGACGGCGCTGGCTCACGCGTGCCTCGAATCCACTGCGCTCGTAGTACGCGGTGAAGTTGTACACGCGCTCGGACAGGCCCGGCAGGCTGATCGGATCGCTGCCCACGCTGGAGGCGCTTTCCGGGTCCAGGATCTTGATGTCGCTGTCGTTGAACGTCGCACTGGCCTGCACGCCGAAGCCGCGCAGGCTCTCGGTCAGCATCTCCAGCGGGAAGGAGGCGGTCAGCTCCAGCCCCTTCAGCTTGCCACCTTGGCCGTTCTGCGGGGCCGAGAAGGTGCCGGTCGGCAGCACCGGCACGATCATGCCCGGCGGCGGCACGTAGCTGGCCAGCAGGTCACTGAAGTCGTAGTCATCGCGCGACTGCGTGTAGACGTAGGACTTCAGGTCCTTGAAGAACACCGCGGCGGCCACGTAGGCCTTCTCGCCGAAGTACTTTTCGTACGAGAGGTCGATGGCGTTGGCGCGCCACGGATCCAGCAGCGGGTTGCCACCGCTGCCGCCGGGCTTGCCGGTGGCGGTGTCCACGCCGAACTCCAGGCCGGCCCGCATCTGGTCCACGCGCGGGCGTGCCACCTGCTTGGCCACGGCGAAGCGCAGTGTCTGCTGGTGCGGGAACATGAAGGCCAGGTTCAAACTCGGCAGCCAGTCGGTATAGGTCTTGCCGTCATCGATCGGCAGGATGTTCTGGCCGTCCGGACGTGAGCGGTCGAAGTAGTTGGACTGCGAGCTCTGGTCGGTACGCACCATCTGTACGCCGATGTTGCCGCGCAGGCCGACCTCGCCCAGGTCGGTGTTGATGTTGGCGCGGATCCAGGCGGTGCTTGTCTTTTCCTGCACCGTCCAGGCCTTGGGAATCAGGTAGTCCAGGTTGGTGACCGGGTTGAACACCATGTAGCGGTCCACCGCGGCCGGGACGTTCCAGGCGGGGATGTAGCCGATACCGGCGAAGCCCAGATTGACCGGCGCGTACTGCAGGTCACTGGCGATGTTGGCATCGCCCTGGTCGCCCAGCAGGATGTTGCCCTCGGCCTGGGTCTTGTCCTTGCGGCGGTCGGCGTAGTTCACGCCCACGTCCACATCGGAGAACCACGGCAGCGAATCGGGCATCGCGAAGGTGGCCTGCAGGCGGGCGCCCTTCAGGCGGTCTTCGACCATCGGCACCTTGCCGTAGCCGGAGCCGTAGATGGTGTTGGTCAGGAACAGCGCGTTCGGGTTGGAATAGTCCAGGCCCGGGCTGATCTGTGAGAAACCATCCGGTTTGACCACCACGCCGACCGAATCCAGCTGCGGCATCGGGGTGAGCTGCAGGTTGTTCTCCAGGTTCAGCTCATTGCGCGTGGCCTTGGAGTAGTTCACGTCCGCAACGACCTTGACCCGTTCGAAATTGAACTCGTTGTTCCAGCCGAACGCGTCGATCTTGTCCTTGCGCTTGTTGTACATGCCGCGCACCAGCGGGTACACGCCGGTCGCCACGCCACCGGCGAAGGTGCCGTCGGCGTTGATCTGCGGGTTGGTGATCAGCAGGCCCGGGGTATAGCCGCCGTTGTAGTTGCTGAGGTTGACCTCGAACTGGTTGGCAGTGTCGATCTGCTCGGCTTCGGTGTGGAAGGCATCCAGCGTGCTGGTCCACACGTTCGACGGACGGAACTGCACGGTGGCCATCACGCCGTCGCGCTCGTTGTTGCCGGTGCGGCGCAGGGCCTTGATGCCATCGGAGAACACGGTGCCCGGAGCCAGGCCGGGGCGGTTGCCCTGGTCGGTCTGCTCGGTGGTCCATGGCTCGTACAGGCCGACCTGGTTTTCCTGGATGGGCATGTCGCTGTGCGCGTAGCCGATCGAGATGCCCAGGGTGTTGTCCAGGAACTGATCGATGTAGCTGGCGCTGAAACGATTGCCGTACGGGTCGACGTTGGCGGCCTTGCCCAGCGAGCTCTTCTGGTAGCGGCCGCTGATCGCGATCACGCGCTCAGCGAAGCTCAACGGACGCACGGTCTGCATGTCGATGGTGCCCGACAGGCCCTGGCCGACGAGGGCGGCGTCCGGGGTCTTGTAGACGGTCACGCCGTTGACCAGTTCCGAGGGGTACTGGTCGAACTCGACGCTGCGGTTGTCACCGGTGCTGACCACTTCGCGGCCGTTGAGCAGGGTGGTGGCGAAATCCGGCGACAGGCCGCGCACGCTGATGACCTGGGCGCGGCCGGCCACGCGCTGGGCGGCCAGGCCGGGCAGGCGGCCCAGCGATTCGGCGATGCTCACGTCAGGCAGTTTGCCGATGTCCTCGGCCGAGATCGCTTCGACCACCGAGGTGGCGTCCTGCTTGATCGCGATCGCGTTCTCGATGCCACGGCGGATGCCGGTGACCTGGACGGTGTCCAGGTTGGTTGCCGTATTTCCGGTCGGTGGGGTGGTGGTACTGGATTCGGCGGTCTGCGCCGACGCCATCAACGGCGTCAGGGCGACGGCCAGCGCGAGACTCAGCGCGCTGCGCTTGCGGTTCAACATTTTCCCCTCCCAGGCAATGTTGCCAATCGATTTTGTGGTTGCCCGGAGGACCCGGGAGCGTCACGGCGCGGTGGCCGTTGACTGCGTGGCTATGGTAGGCAGCGCGCCTGCCGCGGGAATCACCCTGCATACGTATTCAATGACGTTGGCTGCATTGGAATCGATTACAGCTGCGTTGGCGCATGCGCGCCACCGCGCCACCGCGCCACGGTTTGCCATGCAAACGTCGACGGGTAGTGCCGGCCGCTGGCCGGCTCCTCCATCTGCCTGGCATCCCGAGGAGCCGGCCAGCGGCCCGCACTACCCGTCATGGGCCTGCGTCGAGATCTCTGATCAGGTCTACAGCGGGGTAAAGCGGATCGCCTGGCCGCCGCCCGGCGCAAGCACCAGCGTCAGCGCGTCGACGCTGGTGACCTCGCGGGTCTCGCGCACGAAGGCGAAGGGGTTGCTGCGGAAATCGGCGCCGTCCCCATCGCGATAGATTTCCGCCCGGTAACGTACGCCCGGCTCCAGGAAGCCCAGCGGGATGGGCAGCACGCGGCCATGCTCGTCGGTGATGCTGCCCAGGAACCAGTCGCGGCTGTGGCGGTCCCTGCGTACGATGGTCACGAAGTCGCCCACCTCGCCGTTGAGCACGCGGGTGTCCTCCCAGTCCACCGCCACATCTTCGATGAAGCGGAAGGCCTCACGGTGCTGCTCATAGTGCTCGGGCAGGTCGGCGGCCATCTGGATCGGGCTGTAGATCGTCACGTACAGGGCGAGCTGGCGCGCCAGCGTGCTGGGGATCGCCTGGCCGCCACGGCCCTTCAGGCTGAGGATGCCGGGGGTGTAATCCATCGGCCCGGACAGCATCCGGGTGAACACCAGGTTGACCTCGTGCTCAGGCGGATTCGGCGGCTGTCCCCAGGCGTTGTACTCCATCCCACGTGCACCTTCGCGGGTGATCCAGTTCGGGTAGGTGCGGCGCAGGCCGGTGTCCTTGATCGGCTCGTGCGGGTTCACCGCGATATGCCGTCTGGCCGCCTCCTGCACCACTTTAAGGTGATGGCGGGCCATGAACTGGCCATCGTGCCACTCGCGCCACAGTGGCCCACCCGCCGGGTTGCGCCGATCCACCTGGCCGTCATCGCACACGTATCCGCTCTTGAACGAGTCCACGCCCAGCCGCGCGTAGAGATCCAGCGCCGCGCCGAGCTGATCCTCGTAGTGTTCGATGGCGCAGCCGGTTTCATGGTGGCCGATCAGGTGTACGCCCTTCGTCGCGCCGTAGGCCGACAGCGCCTCGATGTCGAAGTCCGCAGTGGGCCGGGTGAAATCGAACGCGTAGCCGTTGCCGACCCAGTCGCCGTTCCAGCCGGGGTTCCAGCCTTCCACCAGCACGCCGCGGAAGCCATGCCGGGCAGCGAAGTCGATCACGCGTTGGGTCTTGGCGGTGGTCGCGGCGTGTCGCGGGCCGGTGGCCCAGCTTTCCTTGTCCAGATGCATCGACCACCACACACCCAGGTACTTGGAGGGCTTCACCCAGCTCACGTCACCCAGCACATTGGGTTCGTTGAGGTTGAGGATCAGGCTGGATTCGACCAGCCCGCCGGCGGTGTCGCTGATCTGCAGCGTGCGCCACGGCGTATCGAAGGGCAGGCTGCGCCGCACTTTCCAGCCTTCGGCCGAGGGTGACAGTTGCGCGCGCAGGCGCTGGCCTTCGGTGCGGCGCAGCCACATGCCGGCGTAGTCCACCAGGGCCGCCTCATGGATGGAGACATGCAGTCCATCGCGGCTGCGCAGCGTCATCGGCGTATGCGCAAGCGGCACCTGGTCCAGCGGCGTACGCTGGTAAAGATATTCGTAGTGGATCGGCTCGCCGGCCGGAATCCACCAGGCTGTGGCGGTCGGTGCGATCGCGAACTCGGTCAGCTCATCATCGATGATCGCCTCGCGCATCCCCGGCTGCTGCGGGAAGTGATAGCGAAAGCCCAGGCCGTCGTCGTAGACCCGGAACACCACATCGATGCGCCGCTTGGTGCCGCTGCGCTCGACCAGCTGCACCACCACTTCGTTGAAGTGGTTGCGGGTCAGCCGGCGCTCGCCCCAGGGCTGCTCCCAGGTCTCATCGACGCTGCGCGACTGCTGGCCGACCACGGCAAGGTCGCGGTCCAGGCGGCCATCGCGCAATTGGAAGCCGAGCTTGGAGTTGTCCACCACCGTCTCGCCGAAACGGTCCACCCGGTAGCTGGGGTTGCCACCATCCAGTTGCAGCGACACGCGCAGTACCTTGCCGGGCGACTCGACACTGGCGACAGTGACCGGCTGGGCGAAGGCGGTGGCGCTGAATGCGCAGAGGATCCAGCCCAGCAGGGGCAGGCGACGACGTGCGAAATGCCCGTTTGTTCGATGCGACAGTGACGGCATTTCCCCTCCCAAGGCGGCCGAAAACACCCCCGGACTATAGCGAGGCGGTCACGATTGCCGACCGCCCTGGCCATGAATACGTATGCAGCTCGATGCAGGCTGCGGCGTGCCGTCTACCATGGGCCCAAGGCACCCTGGGAGGGGGCCGCGAGCGCATCGCCGCGAGGCGGTGCGGACCTACAACGCGAGCAAAGGGGAGGGAGGCAACAGGCGCGAGCCGGTTCGCCACTTCGATGCTGAAGATGATCTGCCTGACCGTTGCCCTCGGGGCAGCGATGGGGTCCACCGCACGTGCGGCCGACCTGGACTTCGATGGCCGCCATGCGCGTGCCGAGACCGCCGCTGAAGGTGGCTACCGTCTGCACGCACCGCAGGGCGAGGTGCGCGTCAACGCGCAGCCGATGCGCAGCGAAACCGGCAGTGTGCTGTTCGATGCGCTGTTCGGGCTGGCCCAGCAGGAGATGGATGCCGACCGCGTGGAGGCGATCCGCGACCCGGCCTTCAATCACGGCAAGCCGGTTCCCTGCGCATGCTTCCAGACCGGTGAGCGCTGGCCGTATGTGTGGACGCGTGATGTCAGCTTCGCTGCCGATCTGGCGCTGTCGCGTCTGGATCCGGTACGCACACGCCAGTCGCTGCAGTTCAAGCTTTCCACCGCGCGCGATGGACAAACGCCGGGCCTGTTCGTCGCCCAGGACACCGGCTCCGGGGGCAGCTGGCCGATCAGCAGCGACCGCGTGGTGTGGTTCCTGGCCGCACGCGGGCTGCTGGATGACGCGGCCTTCGCCGACCAGGTCTGGCAGGCACTGCAGGCGACCCTGGCGCAGGATCGCGGGGCGGTGTTCGATGCACGGATCGGCCTGTATCGCGGCGAAACCTCCTTCCTGGATTGGCGCGAGCAGACCTATCCGGACTGGACGCGCGAGGACGTGCGCTTCATCGGCGAGTCCTTCGCGCTCTCCACCAACGTGCTGCATTACCAGGCGCTGCGGCTGGCCGAGCAACTGGCCCGCCAGCACGGCGATGCGCGTGCTGCCACCTACGGCCAGTGGGCGGATGCACTGGCTGGCCAGATCGATACACGCTTCTGGCGCGAGGAGGCCGGTCAGTACATGAGCTACATCGGCGAGGCGGCGCACCCGGTGCCGTACGCCAAGTACGACCTGCTCGCGCTCTCGCTGGGCGTGCTGGCCGATGTGTTCCCGGCCGACCGCGCACGGCGCGCGCTGGCGAACTACCCCGCCGTGGCCGGTGGCAGTCCGGTCGTCTGGCCGCAGGAAGCGCAGCAGCCGATCTATCACAACCGCGGCATCTGGCCCTTCGTCAGCGCGTATTCGTTGCGCGCCGCGCGCCGGCTGGACGATGCCCCGCGCATCGCCCTGGAGATCGAGTCGCTGATGCGCGGCACCGCGCTGGCCGGTTCGAACATGGAAAACTACGAGATGCGCACGCTGGCCGTGCATGTCGATGATGGCGCCCTCAGCGGCCCGGTGGTCAATTCGCCGCGGCAGCTGTGGTCGGTGGCCGGGTACCTCTCGATGGTGCTGGAAGGGGTGTTCGGCGTGGAAGACAATGGCCGCATCGCGCCGAAGCTGCCGGTGTCGCTGGTGCCGACGCTGTTCGGTGCGCATGACCGCATCCGCCTGGACGATGGCAAACAGCGGTATGTGCTGGTGCGACCGAAGAAGCTTGCCGGCGAGCTGCTGGTGGCGGGTGATATCCAGCGCGATGGCAGCACCACCACGGTGCAGCTGGTGCCGTTGCATGCGACGGGGGCGACACCATCACCGGCCATCCTGCGTCCCTCGGCGGTGTTCGCCCCGGCCACCCCAGCCACCCCGGTGCCTCGCGAAACGACGGCGGGCTGGCAGATCACGGTGCCTGCCGGGCACGTGCTGTGGCGCGACGGCCAGACGCTGGCGCCCACACGGGGTGTCGCCACGATTGCCCGGGACGGTGCCAGTCACTGCCTGAGCCTGACCCGCCGGGAGGGCGCGCTGGAATCGCTGCACAGCCCGATGACCTGCATCGGCCCGCAGCAGGTGCTGGCCGGCGACACGCACTGGCAGTGGATCGCACCGACCGCCGGCCGCTGGCGTGCACGCCTGCGCTACGACAACCCCAACGGCCCGATCAACACCGGCGTGACTGCAGCGGTGAAGACGCTGGTGCTGCAATGCGAGGGTCAGTCAGATCAGCGCCGCCCCATCGTGATGCCGCACAGCGTGGGCGAACAGGATTCGACAGCCGTAGAGTTCGAGACGACGGCAGGGGCCTGCCGCATCTCGCTGGAGGAGGGCTTCAACATGAGCGCGCTGACCCACTTCGCGCAGTACAACGGCGGCAAGGGCGGCAGCGCGGGCGTGCTCAACCAGGCGCGCGTATCCGCACTGACCCTGATGCCGATGGCGGCCTCGACGGAGCCGCGCCGATGAGCCGTTCGCCCAAGCCGACGCTGTCGTTCTGGCAGATCTGGAACATGTGCTTCGGCTTCCTCGGCATCCAGTTCGGCTTCGCGCTGCAGAACGCCAATGCCAGCCGCATCTTCGAGACGCTCGGCGCCCCGATGGATGCGGTGCCCGGGCTGTGGATCGCCGCGCCACTGACCGGCCTGCTGGTGCAGCCGGTGATCGGCTACCTGTCCGACCGCACCTGGACGCGCTGGGGCCGCCGCCGCCCGTTCTTCATGATCGGTGCGGTACTGACCACGCTGGCCCTGCTGGTGATGCCGAATTCGCCGACGCTGTGGATCGCGGCCGGCACGCTCTGGGTGCTGGATGCTTCGATCAACGTATCGATGGAGCCGTTCCGCGCGTTCGTCGGCGATCAGCTGGCCCCGCGGCAGCGGCCGACCGGCTTTGCGATGCAGAGCTTCTTCATCGGCATCGGCGCCATCGTCGCCAGCTTCCTGCCTTTCATCCTGGCCCACTTCGGCGTGGCCAATACGGCCGCAGCGGGGCAGGTACCCGATACCGTGCGCTACGCGTTCTACTTCGGCGCGGCGGTGTTGCTGGCGGCGATCACCTGGACGGTGGTCAGCACCCGGGAGTATTCGCCTGCCGAACTGGCCCGCTTCGACGATGCCGAGCCGGCCGCGGTGCACCAGAGTGCGCGCGTGGCAGGACCGCCGCCGTGGGCGCAGATTGGCGGCTGGGTGGCGGTGGGCATCGTGCTGGCCGCCGCCATCGCGGCGCGGCAGGGTGACCGCATGCTGTATGTGCTGGCTGGCCTGTGCATCGCCTATGGCGTGCTGCTGGGTGTGGCGCGCTGTGTGCCGGGGGCGAACATGCTGGCCACCATCGTCGACGACCTGCGTGCGATGCCGCGCACCATGCGTCGCCTGGCGTGGGTGCAGTTCTTCTCGTGGTTCGCGCTGTTCGCGATGTGGATCTACACCACCGCCGCCGTCGCCGGTACGCACTTTGGCTCGACCGATACCGCCTCGGCCGCCTACAACGACGGCGCCAATTGGGTCGGTGTGCTGTTCGGTGCCTACAACGGCTTCGCCGCACTGGCGGCCTTGCTGATCCCGTTGATGGTGCGTGCACTCGGCCTGCGCTGGAGTCACCTGGTCAACCTGTGGCTGGGCGGCCTGGGGCTGATCTCGATGCTGTTCATCCGAGATCCGCACTGGCTGCTGCTGTCCATGGTCGGCGTCGGCTTCGCCTGGGCCTCGATCCTGTCGCTGCCGTATGCGCTGCTGTCCGACAGCGTGCCGGCGGCCAAGATGGGGATCTACATGGGCCTGTTCAATTTCTTCATCGTGATCCCGCAGCTGGTCGCGGCCAGTGCGCTCGGCTTCCTGCTGCGCACGTGGCTGGGCGGTGACCCGATGCACGTGCTCGCACTTGGGGGCGGCAGCCTGCTGCTGGCCGGCCTGTGCGTGCTGTATGTGCCATCCCAACAGGAGGTTGTCTGATGTCCCGGTATTCGTCGTTGTCGCTGGCCCTGTCATTCGTACTGTCCGCCAGTCCCGCCCTGGCCGTCGAGCGCCCGGACTATGTCGGCACGCGTGAGCCGTTCGCCAGCCAGGCGGTCTACTTCGTGGTCACCGACCGCTTCGTCAATGGCGACGCGTCCAACGATCACCGCGATCAGGGCGGTGCACACCCCACCTTCGACATCCCGGTGCCGTGCCCGGACAAGGTGGACGGCAACATCGGCTATCTCGGCGGTGACTTCAAGGGTGTGCTCGACAACGCCGCGTACATCCGCAATCTGGGCTTCGGCGCGGTGTGGATCACCCCGATCATCGACAACCCGGACCAGGCCTTCACCGGCAGCAAGCCGATCAGCTGCACCAGCACGCTGACCGACCGCGGCAAGACCGGCTACCACGGCTACTGGGGCGTCAACTTCTACACGCTCGACGAACATCTGCCGAGCAAGGACCTGGACTTCGCCGATTTCACCCGTGGCCTGCACGCGGCCGATCTGAAGGTGGTGCTGGATATCGTGGGCAACCATGGCTCGCCCGCGTGGACGATGCCGGTGGCGCAGCCGCAGTTCGGGCAGATCTTCGACAAGGACGGCCGGCTGATCGCCGACCATCAGAACCTCCCGCCGCAGCAGCTGGACCCGGTCCACAACCCATTGCACGCGTTCTACAACAACATCGGCCCGGTGGACGGGAAGAGCGGCTTGATCTTCGATGGCAACCTGGCCGAACTCTCCGATTTCAACGAGCACAATCCGGCGGTGATGGACTACCTGGTCGGCGCGTACCTGCAGTGGACCGCGCAGGGCGTGGATGCGTTGCGCATCGACACCATCGGCTGGCTGCCACACCCGTGGTGGCATGCCTTCGTCAACCGCATCCGCGCGGAGCATCCGGGCATGTTCATGTTCGGCGAAGCGTTCGACTACGACGCCCGCAAGATCGCCGAGCACACCTGGCCGGCCAACGCGAACGTTTCCGTGCTCGACTTCCCGCTGCGCGGCGCCTTGTCGTCGGTCTTTGGCAGGGAGCAGAAAGGCTTTGAGGCCCTGGCCGAGCCGCTGCACCTGCTGGATGGGCCGTATGCCAATCCGTACGAGCTGATGAGTTTCTACGACAACCACGACATGGCGCGGCTGGATGCCAGCGATGCCGGGTTCATCGACGCCCACAACTGGCTGTTCACCGCGCGCGGCATCCCGGTGATCTACTACGGCTCGGAAACCGGCTTCATGCGCAGCCGCGCCGAGCATGCCGGCAACCGTGCCTACTTCGGCCAGGCGCGCGTCGATGAGGCGCCGAAGAGCCCGATCTTTGCGCCGTTGCAGCGCATCGCCAAGCTGCGCGAGGCCACCCCCGCCCTGCAGCGCGGCCTGCAGGTCAACGAGCGCCTGCACGGCGATGAAGCGGTGTTCTTCCGTGTGCTGCAGCAGGGCGATACCGCACAGACCGCACTGGTGCTGCTCAACAAGGGTGACACGGCGCGCACCTTCGAGGTCAGCCGCTACCTGCAGGCCGGGACCTGGCGCGACGCGCTGGGCGGTGCCAGCCAGACGGTGAAGGGATCGCTGACCGCCGAGGTACCTGCACACGGCGTGCGCGTGTTCGTGCTGGATGCACAGGTCGACCAGACGGCGCTGCAGCAGCAGTTGAAGGCAGCGGTCGACGACCAGCGTGCGCGCACGAAGCGCCTGGCGAAGTAGCCGGGCGATGCCCGGTCTGCCGTTCGCGGTGGGCCGGGCCTTACAATCGGGCTCGCGACCGCGCAGTGCGGTCCTCCCGAGTAAGCTGTCCATGTCACGCCTGTCCCTGCGCCACGCAACGCCCGGCGACGCCGAACGCCTGTTCCATCTGATGCAGTTCTACTACTTCGAGGCGTCGGCCTGGAGCGGAGAAGAAGTACGCTCCGACGGCCTGTTCGACTGTGATCGGAGCGATGTCGAGGCCTCCCTGCGCAACGCGCCGCAGTGGGCGCGGTTGTTGTTCGTCGACGAAGCACTCACCGGCTTCGTGCTGGTGGACCGGGTGGAACGGGACGGCCACCACTATCCCGAACTGGCCGACCTCTTCGTGCTCCCCAAGTACCGGCGGCAAGGCCTGGCCGCTTATGTGGTCAGCACACTGCTGCGCCCCGGCGAGGGGCAATGGCTGCTCGCGGTGTTCCGCGGCGATCTGGCGGCGCATGCCTACTGGCTGCGGACCCTGCCGCGGCTCGGTCTCCTGCATGTCGCGCTGACCGAGGAGGACCCGACGTTCCACCTCTACCTCGTCGGCGATCCGGCCAGCCCGTAGTGCCGGCCGCTGGCCGGCTCCTGGCACCCCCGGCGGTACACTAGCGAACCCCACCCATACCCCTGCATTCCATGACCGACGCTGCTGCCCCCCAGACCCCGATCGAAACGCTGCTCAAGACGGCAATGGACGGCCAGCTGCCGATCGGCCTGTTCATGAAGGCCTTCGTGGCGTCCGAGGTGGTGCTGCTCACCGGCAGCCTGGTGACACCGGACGGCAGCGGTTTCGATCCGCTGCTGTTCGACAAGCAGGGCGTGCTGCACGTGTCGGTGTTCACCGATATGAGCCGGGTCGGTTTCCACAGCCAGCAGGCCCCGCACACCCTCCGCATGCTGATGCTGGACGTGCTCAAGCGCGTTCCCGGCGGCTACGGCGTGGTGATCAACCCCGGCACGCCGCTGGGGTTTGAGATCTCGCCATCGGGCGTCGGCGAAATCCTGAAGGACTTCGCCGACGGCCCGCGCTGACGCTGCGTTCTACTGCAGCGTCACCTTGCGCCGGTTGTCCGAGGAGACCCGATCGATCAGTTTGTTGTAGGGATCGAAGCCCGCTTCATCCGGCTTGCCGTCCACCGTCACGGTGATCGACGGGTTGGCCTCGGTGACGTGGTGGCGCTGCAGGTACAGCACCTTCTGGTCGCGCTCCTTGCCCGAGGGGGCGTTGGCAAACACGCCGAGCTCGATCCAGTCGTCCATGGCGCCAGCGGTCTCCTTGCCGTCACCGTCGGCATAGCGCTTTTCGGCATGCAGCTTCAGCGTGACGTCGTACTTGCCGTCCGCCCGCTTGCGCGCGGTCGCGGCCAGCACGCGGTTGTCGTAGAAGCTGATCTTCTCGAACAGATCGGTCACCAGTTGCTGGCGGTCGGCCGGCGTCTCCGCCCGGATGTAGCCCAGCAGTTCGGTCGAGGTGGTGTAGGGCGGTTGCTGGAAGCCCTTGTCCTGCAGGAAACGCTTGAGCGCACGGTTGAGTGCGGCCTCGCCGATCTCTTCGCGCAGGCGGTAGAACGCCAGTGAGCCCTTTTCGTAGTGGATGTACTGCTGGTTCTCCACCCGTGCCAACGGCAGCTCCTCGATACCCTCGCTGCCACGCCCGGACAGGTAGCCATCCAGTTCCGTCTTCAGGAACTGACGCATCTGCTGCCGGCCGTACTCCTTCTCCATCACCATCAGCGCCGAGTACTGGGACAGCGATTCAGACAACATCGTCGCGCCCTGCACGTTGGCACCGATCACCTGGTGTGCCCACCACTGGTGCGCGACCTCGTGGGCGGTCACGTAGAACACATAGTCCACCTTGTCACGGTTGCGCAGATCGGCGATGAAGCCGATCGATTCGGAGTAGGGGATGGTGTTGGCGAACGACTGGGCGAAACGTGCGTAGCCCGGGAACTCGATGATGCGCACCTGCCGGTGCTGGTACGGCGTGAAGTTGGCCTCGTAATACGCCAGCGACTTCCGTACCGCCTCGATCATGCGGTCCACGTTGTAGCCGTGGCGGGCATCGTAGTACACCTCGATCGGGATGCCCTTGTATGCGGCGCGCTTCACTTCCCAACGCGCCGAGAGGTAGGCATAGAAGTTGAGCATCGGCCGGTCCATGGCGTAGCTGAAGCAGCGCCGCCCGTTGATGGTCGCTTCGTGCTGCAGGTAGCCCGGCGCCAGCGCGATCTGGTCCGGCGCGGTGCAGATGGTGCTGCGGAAGGCCAGCCAGTCGGCATCGTCGGTCACGTAATTGTTCGCGCGGGCGGCCTGGTCCTCCAGCTTGGGCATGCGGCTCGGTTCGCCGAGGCCGCGCTTGCGGCGTTCGTTGCGGTCGGTGATCTGCACGCCCTGGTCGTACCCGAACGAGGGCAGCAGCCGGCTGTTGAAGAAACTGCCGTTCTCCACCAGGTCGGTGGGCGCCTGATCGGAGGTGATGCCGGTCGGATGCTGGTTGACGCGGAAGTGGATGCGGCGTTCCTCCCCTGGCTGCAGCGGGGCGGTCAGCTGGTAGATGCGATAGCCCAGGTCGGCGTCATGCATCGCCAGCGTCTGGCCGCCCAGGTCGACCGCGGTCAGCTGCTTGTCGTCGTTCATCGCCACGTGCAGCTGCGCGATGGGGGTGGTGTGGGTGTTGCGCACCGTCCAGTACGCATCGATCACCACCGACTGGGTTTCCGGGTGCAGGTCGATCCGGTTGTCCACCGCGACGATGCGCGGCTGCGGCAGGTCGCGGTAGCGCGACAGTTCACGCTCGTAGCGGGCCTGCAGGTCCAGCTGCTGGTCCGGTGAGAGGAATTCGTTGCGGATGTTGGTGCTCCAGTACAGCCAGCCGCCCAGCCCGATGAAGGCCAGCGTTGCGACGGCGGCGCCCAGCCCGGCCGGGCCGCGCAGGCGACGGCCCGCCAGCACCAGGCGCTGGCGCAGGCTGGTGCCGACACCACGGACCCAGAACGCCGAGGCGACACACAGCAGCGCCAGCAGGAACAGCGCCCAGTAGCCCTGGAAAGCCAGTTGCCCCGGCAGGAAATGGCCGTAGCCGTTCATGTCCGAGTACGGCGCGATCGGCCAGCTGCCGAAGTTGTACAGGTTCTGGGTGTAGTCGAGCATGCCCAGCACCGCCTGGCCGATCATCACCACGATCAGCAGCGCGTAGCCGATGAACTTGTTGTTGGTCAGCACCTGCAGCACCAGCGCCAGGCCGCCCATCAACAGGTAGACGGCCGAGTCCAGTGCCAGGGTCTTGAGATACACCAGTGGCTCGATCTGCGTGTAGCCCTTGCTCAGCTGCACCGCGATCGCGGCCAGCGCACCGATCGCCTGGAAGCAGGCGATCACCGCCACCAGCGTGGCGAACTTGGCCAGCAGCGGGACCCAGTTGGGGACGGGCATCGCATCGGTGACTTCATTGATCCGGGCCGCGCGCTCTTTCCAGACCAGTTCGCCGGCGAAGAACAGCACGATGATGATCAGCAGCCAGCTGTAGGCGCCCTGCAGGGCGGTCAGCATCTCCGAGGTGACCGGCCAGATCGGCGTGCCGTACAGGGTCTGGCGGAACAGCGCGCCGGGCAGGAAGTTGCACAGCCCCAGTACCAGCAGCACCAGGAACGGCACGCTGCGCAGCACGCCGCTGGTGTCGAAGCGGACCTGGTGCAGGAACTGCCTCCAGGCGGTGCCGGCGCCGTGGCCCGGCACCACGCGGGGCACTACGACCTGGCTCGGCCGCTGTGCGGGCGCGGTCGTCACGAGGGCGGTCCTGCGTCCCCAGCGACGTCCGGCGCTGCCGCTGCGTTCGGTGCGGAACAAGGCGAACGTGGCGGCGTACAGTACGGCCGCCACGCCCAGCCACAGCGCGCGGTTGGCCAGCAGCTGACCGGCCACGGCGGGCAGGCCGCTGTTGCGCTCGGCCACCGACCAGTAGCGGATGGTCCGTGACAGCGCGCGCAGGCCGAGCGGCTCGCTCAACACGGCCACCCAGGTGTTGTCTATGTCGCTGAGCAGGGCGGCGCTGACGCCGTACAGCACGAAGTAACCGATCACGCCGATGTAGACCCACAGGATCGAGCGCGTGGTGGCCGCGAGCAACGCCAGCAGCGCCGTGGTGAAGACCAGGTTCGGGATCACGATCACCCCGAAGGCCCACACGTAGCTGTACAGCGAGACCGGGCCCATGCGGGCCGGATCCACCCAGGGCATGAACGGCCCCAGCGCCAGGCCCAGGGCGATGATCATGTAGACCAGCAGCCCGCTGACCAGGGCCGCACCGATGCGCCCTGCCAGATAGTCGCGGCGTTTGATCGGGCTGGCGAAGATCAGCTCGGCGGTGCCCAGGTCGAAGTCGCGCAGCAACGCGTTGCTGACGAACAGCGTGGACACCAGCATGCCGAGCAGGGTGAAGATGCCCAGCATCGAGGCGATCACGGTTGGCGCATTGCTGTGCACATTGCCGGCGCCGCCGCCGATCTGTACGGCGTCGGAGGAGGCCGCACCGAAGGCCATCAGCGCGAACAGGCCCGCCAGCAGCCACAGCAGCGGGGAACGGAGCTGCTCGCGCAGCTCGAAGCGGAAGAAGGCAGCGATCATCGGCGGGCTCCGGTCAGGCGGCCCGCGACTGCAGGCGCAGTCGCTGGAAATAGACGTCTTCCAGATCGGGAGCAACGGCGGCGAAGCCGTCGCCGGGGTCGGTCGCGCTGTGCACGTGGATCACCGGCCGGCCACCGACCAGGCGGGTGGACAGCACCACATGGTTGGCTTCGTAGGCGGGCAGTTCGGCAACGTCCACCTGCTTGCGCCAGACCTGGTGCTGCAGCGCGTCGATCGCATCGCTGGGCTTGCCGGTCAGCAGCACCTGCCCCTTGTTCATGATGGCCATGCTCGGGCACAGGTCGGTGACATCCTCGACGATGTGCGTGGACAGGATCACCGCTACGTTCTCGCCGATCGCGGCAAGCAGGTTGAGGAAGCGGTTTCGCTCTTCCGGGTCGAGCCCGGCGGTAGGTTCATCGACGATCACCAGGCGTGGGTCGCCGAGCAGCGCCTGCGCGATGCCGAAGCGCTGGCGCATGCCGCCGGAGTACGTGCCCAGCTTGCGCTTGCGCGCGTCCCACAGATTGACCTGCTGCAGCAGGGCATCCACCACCTCGCGGCGCTGGCCCTTGTGGGTGAGGCCTTTGAGCACCGCGAAATGCTCAAGCAGATCCAGTGCACTGACCTTGGGATACACGCCGAAGTCCTGCGGTAGATACCCCAGCCGCCGGCGCACCGCATCCTTGTCACGCAGCACATCAATGCTCGCCTCGCCCGGAATCGACAACGTGGCGGTGCCGCTGTCCGCTTCCTGCAGCGTGGCCAGGGTGCGCATCAGCGAGGACTTGCCGGCGCCGTTCGGGCCGAGCAGCCCGAACATGCCGCGGGGAATATCGAGGGTGACACCGGCAAGGGCGTGGACCCCATTGGCGTACGTCTTGGACAGCGCGCGGATCTCAAGCATGCGGACAGCTTCCCATGGGCGATGGATCGGTTATCCGCCCTATTCAGATAGCCTGCATCCGCCGTAAGTCATGGGTGCTTCCGGCCGGACGCCCGCCAACGAGCCGCCAGCCACGACAGCGCCACGCAGGCTGCGCCAGCCAGCAGCCACCCGGTCGCCGCGCTGCCCGCGGCGTGCTCGATCGCGCGCCACCATGCCGGGCCGAACAGCGAAACCAACGCCAGCACCGCGACCGCCAGCACCGCCAGCAGGGTCCGGGAGACCCAGCGTTCGATCCCGGCGTCATGCCGGGCGATGTGCACGGCGACATCGCGGGCGAAGCGCATCGGCGGCCCGCTCTGCGGCGCAGAGGCGATCGCCTGGGCAATACGCAGGTAATCGGTGGCGTCCGGTCCAGCGCGTTGGCCGCTCAGCGCCGCGCGCAGCCCGCGTTCCTGGGCCTGCCATTCGTCGGGGTCGATCCGGAAATCGTCTGCGCTGCTCATGCGGGCACTCCAATGCGGGATTCGAGCAGTTCGCGCAGCCGCTTGCGGCTGCGGAACAGGTGGCTCTTGATGGTGCCTTCGGCCAGGTCGGTAAGGGTGGCGATCTCGGCGATGGAGATCTCTTCCAGATGATAGAGCGTGAGCAGGGTGCGCTGCAGCGGGGGCAGGGCGTCGATGGCCGCATGCAGGTGGGCGTTGATGTCCTGCTCGCTGGTCAGGGCTTCCAGATCGATGCCATCGCCGACCCGATCGATCAAGGCGGTGCCGTCGTCGCTTACGGTGTTCTCCACCAGTGGGATGCGTCGCCGTTCCAGGTGCCGCTTGGCGATCGAATAGGCAACCTGCGCGACCCAGGATTTCAGTGCGCTCTCGCCGCGGTATTGATGCAACGTCTGATGGATGCGCAGGAAGGCTTCCTGGCACAGCTCGCGGGTGTCCTCGGGGTGGCGGACCATGCGATCGACCACGCGCCAGCACAGGCCTTGATACTCGCGCACCAGCTGCTCGAACGCGCCGGGCTGCCGCGACAGAATGGCGGCGACCAGTAGCCGGTCGGCATCGAGACAGTCGGCAGGAGGGGGCGGCGACGTGCGCATGTTCCATAGAGATACGGCGAGTGCCCCATCGGTTGCAACCGTGTGCCGTGCAACCGATCCCGCCGTGGCCGTATCTCAGTGGACAAGCCCCTCCTCAACGGAACGAACGCACCATGGATTACAACCTGATTCTGCCCGTCGTCCTGATCCTCGGCATCGTGTATGCCATCAAGAGCGTGGTCGATGGCCACACGCGCCGCCGTATCGTCGAAGCCCGCGGCTCGGAAGAGCTGGTGCGTTCGCTGCTGGCCGGCGATACCACCAAGCGCCGGCTGGCCGCGCTGCATTGGGGCTGCGTGATGTTGACCCTGGCCCTGGCCTTCGGGCTGGTCGATCTGCTCGGCATCGACCGGGTCACGCCGGGTGCGATCGCGCTGCTGCTCGGGGCGACCGGTCTGGGCAACGTGGTGTACTTCGTGCTGGATCGCCGCTTGAAATAAGCCAACAGCGGTGGACGGTCAGCGGCGCAGCGAGGATTCCCGCAGCACCTGCTTCACCGCGATGCTCTGGCCTTCCACCGGCTGGCCGTCGATCAGCGCCAACAGCTTCTCCACCAGCAGGTGCCCGGCCTGCTTGGTGTCCTGCTGCACCGTGGACAGCGGCGGGGACACCGAGGCGGCCAGCGGGATGTCATCGAAGCCGGTGACCGCCACGTCCTCAGGCACGCGCAGGCCATGCTCGCGCAGGGCGCGCATCGCACCGATCGCGATCAGGTCGCTGGCCGCGCACAGCCCATCGATACGCTCACCGCGTGCCAGCAGCGCCTGGCAGGCATCGAAGCCGGACTGCTCGGTGGTGATCGCATCGTGTTGCAGCGAGGGCTCGGCGGTGAGGCCTCGCGCCCGCATTGCGTCGACGTGGCCGCGATAGCGCTGCTCGAACTCGGGATAGTGGCTGGAAGCGTGGCCGACGAACGCGATCCGGCGGCAGCCCTGGTCGAGCAGGTGGGCGGTGATGTCGAAACCGCCCTGGAAGTTGTCGCTGCCGATCGAGACACCGGGCTGGTCGGGCAGGGAAGCGCCCCAGCGCACGAAGTGGGTGCCTTGCTCGACCAGCCGCTGCAGGCGCTCGCGCGACTCGTGGTAGTCGCCATAGCCGAGCAGGATGATGCCGTCGGCCTTGTTGCTGTCCTCGTAATCGGCCTGCCAGTCAGTGGACAGCTGCTGGAAGGAGACCAGCAGGTCATAACCGCGCAGCGCGCAGGCCCGCGTGATCGAGCCGAGCATCGCGTGGAAGAACGGGTTGATCAGCG
Source organism: Stenotrophomonas sp. RG-453 (assembly GCF_033843685.1). Taxonomy (NCBI): domain Bacteria; kingdom Pseudomonadati; phylum Pseudomonadota; class Gammaproteobacteria; order Lysobacterales; family Lysobacteraceae; genus Stenotrophomonas; species Stenotrophomonas sp. RG-453. The sequence goes on along the minus strand of NZ_JAMYED010000002.1, from coordinate 256,092 downwards.
AATCGTCATTGGTCGGGTCCTCGAAGAACAGCAGGGCCAGTGTGCCGGCATTGCGCAGGCGCAGGCTGGAGGCGTTCTTGTCGACCTTGTAGTTCAGCTCCCGGGCGATGGCCAGGATCCGCTGCCGGGTTTCGGCGTTGACCATCGGGCTGCCGCGCAGCGCCCGCGACACCGTGGGCTGGGAGACGCCGGCCAGGTGGGCAATATCGAGGGAGGTGGCTTTACCGCGGATGGTCATTTCAGCAGGCGGGGAGACAGTGAAGAGACATCATGCCATGCGCCGTGATGGCGGGGCCGGGAGGTCCCTCGGGCTGGCGGCCAGCGGCCTGCGGCGCGGGGACTGAACCGCCGTCACCGTTGCGGCATATGGCTCGAGCAGGTTTCCGGTCGTTCCCGGCCGGAATTCCGACAGGGTCGGGGACGGCGGCGATGATAAGATGGTGCAATCTGGATCCCCCCAATTCTCCCAAGGGCGGCCCGGCAGATCTGCACCCCGCCCGGGGCTGTGATATGACTGCGGCCTGCCCTCGGACAACGGAAGAGCAACCCTATGGCGCGCGGCATCAATAAAGTCATCCTGGTCGGCAACCTCGGCAACGACCCGGACGTGAAGTACACCCAGGGCGGTATGGCGATCACCCGGATCAGCCTGGCCACCACCAGCGTCCGCAAGGACAAGGATGGCAACCAGCAGGAGCGTACCGAATGGCACCGCGTGGTGTTCTTCGGGAAGCTCGGCGAGATCGCTGGTGAGTACCTGCGCAAGGGCAGCTCGGTCTACGTCGAAGGCAGCCTGCGTTACGACAAGTACACCGGCCAGGATGGCGTGGAGAAGTACTCCACCGACATCATCGCCGATGAAATGCAGATGCTCGGTGGCCGTGAAGGCGGTGGTGGCGGTGGCGGCGAACGTCCGCAGCGCCAGCAGGCCCCGCGCCAGGAGTACGGCGGTGGTGGCGGCGGCGGTGGTGGTCAGCGTGGCGGTGGTGGTGGTGGCTACGGCCAGCAGCGCCCGCAGCAGCAGGCTCCGCAGCAGTCGGCGCCGCCGATGGACGACTTCGCTGATGACGATATTCCGTTCTAGGTTGTACCACGGTCTTAAACGTTAGTTTTAGAGGAAAAGCCCGCTTCGCGCGGGCTTTTCTGTACCTGGGCGCCGTTGCGTATAGGCCATTCCGGAGTAGAGTTCTCGCTACCACCTGCCGCTTTGGTACATAGCCGTGAGCATAAGGACTGGCCCCGTTGTTTCGACCATCGTTTTCAGGGATGGGGAGCGGTTCCCGATACTGATGGACGAGCAGGGAACTCCTCTGTGGAATCCAACGCTGTATATGACTACCCAGCTCAGAAACGCGAGCTTGGCGCCCTCGACGACGAAAGCAGCTCTGGAGGCAATCAAGCTCTTGAATGCGTGGGCCGACTCAGAACGCATCAACCTTGAAGCAAGGCTAGCTCACCGTCAGTTTCTTTCAGACATTGAGATACAGCTGCTTGCTACGTTCCTCAGAACGCGGGCAGCCAAGGCAGCGCTCAGTAGTCGGCCTTTATCGTTGGTGAGATATGCCAGTCGCGTCCGCGCCGCGCCCGGTGCGGCGCGTAGGCAGGTAGACCCGCACACGGCCTATAACCGAATCACGGCGGTTGCATCCTATCTGGACTGGCTCGCTAAGTACCTCTTAGAGCGTGAAGCAAAAGGCATGGATCAGGCTGCAGCGCTGACTATCGCGCTGATGGGAGAACGCCTGAAATGCAAGCGAGGCCGGAAGCGTAAGTCCAGCATCAATGCGCGAATGGGTCTGGATGAACCGCAGAAATCGTTGCTCGATGAAATGATGGGCACCGGCAGCGCCCTCAACCCGTTTCCACTTGAAGTCCAGATCCGGAACGCTGTCATCCTCGACCTACTGGATCTGGGGCTCCGGGCGGGTGAACTGCTTTCCCTGAAGGTCTCGGACTTCGACTTTCAGGCCAACACCTTCACGGTCGCGCGGCGGCACGGTGATAGCTCCGACCCGCGCAGGAGCCAGCCGGTCGTAAAGACAAGGGACAGGGTCCTGCCGATCACGGACGAACTCGCGCGGCGGATTTTAGGCTACGTATCGAGTGAACGAAAAAGCTGCGCCGCGTCGCGACGGCATTCATTCCTGCTGGTGACGCACAAGTTGGGCCCGCATCACGGACAGCCCATGTCCTACCAGGCGCTGTCCAAGGCATTCGCCAAGCTACGCGAAGCTGCGCATGGAAGACTCGACGGATTATCGCCGCACGTGATTCGGCACACCGCGAACGATCGTTTCTCCCGGCAGATGGATTCGCTGGGTACACCGCCTGCCCAGGAGGAGAAGATGCGGTCTTACATCATGGGCTGGCGGGAAGGTTCGGGCTCGGCAGCCACCTACACGCGACGTCACACCCAGCGCAAAGCCATGGAAGCGACCTTGATGCTTCAAAAGTCCAGGCGCGACAAGGGACGGGCATGAAGATCCTGAGCCGAGAGGGATACGAGCTGGATGTAGAAGAAGCCGTATGGGTTTTGTCCCGGGATGTGACCATCCATTTGGAGTGGGTTCGGGAGTCACTTGATGGAGAACTGCGCGACGGATTCCTAAGTGTTGCATCTTGGTATGCATCAAAATTCGCTCCTGGCACGGTGATGGCGGCCCTTGGTGGGTTCAGGAAATTCATCACGTTCCTGACGCATCGTGCCGATCGTGTGTTGTGCGTGGACTCTATAGACCTGATCAACTATCGAAACACCCTAAGTGAGCGGGAACGGTGTCACCTGCCAGGGTTTGTGACGTTGCTCCGGCACTGGGTCCGGCTTAAAGCGCCGGGAATCGACAGAGATGTGTTGAACACGATTTGCGCATGGAAGGACAAGAGCTCGCCAAAAGGCGTGGCGGTCAGGACGCGATGCTCGAAGAAGGGTCCGCTCTCGCAGTTGGAGTACGAGGGTTTGACAGATCGCTTGGTACAGGCTTTCTCCGATCGATCTGTAAGTCTGGGAAGTTATGTCCTGGCGGATTTCTTGGTCAGCACGGGCCGAAGGCCGAGTCAGCTGGGAGACCTCAAGTTGGCCGACATAAAACGCCCAGACGGGAGCGTTCAAGAGGAGTGTGGCCTGGTCGTGCTGGTTCCGCGGAGAAAGCAGGCCTGCACTTGGAGATCGGAGTTCAAGCCCGCCTACCTCACCCATGAGAAGGCGGCGCCGATGTTGGAGCTGGTGGAACACACCACCCGGCGCATGAGGCGCTTCTGGCCGGCACTGTCAAAAGACGATATCGACCAGGCGCCGCTGTTCCCCTCTTGGCGCACAGTGCGGCGTGCGCGTGGTCTCCCTCTCGCCGAGGTGAGGCAAAGGCTAAGGTCGGAGGCGTTCCATATACGGACTGCAACCATCACCGCTCGTCTAGAGCGGACGGTGGCGCGTCTAGAGGTCCCGTCCGAGCGCACACGCAAGAGTCTGCATGTCTTTCCGCTAAGGTTGAGGAGGACGGTTGCCACCCGCGCCGCTAGGGAGGGGCTCGGGACGGTCGTGATAGCAGAGCTACTTGATCATACCGACGATCAAAACGCACGTGTGTACACCGAGAATGTGCCGGAACACGTGGCGGCCATTGATGCGGCGGTTGCTGCGCAGCTGGCGCCCATCGTTCAGGCATTTTCCGGCATGTTGGTGGACAAGGAAGCCGAGGCGCTGCGCGGGAATGACATCGCCAGCCGGATTCGGTGTGACAGCGGGTCCAATGTGGGCACTTGCGGCTCGTTTGGCTTTTGCGGCGCCATTGCACCTCTGGCTTGCTACACCTGCAAGGCCTTCCAGCCTTGGCTTGACGCGCCGCACCGCGAAGTCATGGATCGACTCGTCCAGGAGCGTGGGCGCATCCGCACCATCACGATGGACGACTCGATTGCGGCGATCAATGACCGGACCATCATTGCGGTTTCGCAGGTCATTTGCCTGTGTGAGCAACGTAAGACGGAGTTGCGCGACCATGACTAGGCCGCTGCCGTTTAGTTCGAGAAGACAGCAGAGTGCCGCGCAGAATCGTGCATCGTTCATTGAGACATGCAGACACAAGCTCACGGTATTCGGCATGGACCTGAGCTGGGATGAGAACCAATGGCCAAATCCTGGCGTCTCGTTTGGAAACCTGGATCAGACGAGCCGCGTGCTGAAACCTGAGAATGTCCTGCAAGAGCCTTTCTTGACTTTTGCCAAGGCCTACTTTCGCTACATGCAGCGCGCCGGCAAGCGCAAGGCCTTCACGGAGATGCGGGCATTGCGAGTGCTGGAACGGGCGCTCGTTAATCGAACCGGCGGCGCCAGCATCGCCGACGTCGATGGGTGCATCCTGGATGCGGCGGCGATGCTGGCACGCGAAGCATACTCTGCGGGGGTGGCGTATCAGGCGGGAAGGGAGTTGGCCAAGCTCGCCACGTTCCTTTCGGACGAGCGTCTGGTGCCTAGGTGCCTGCAATGGGCGAGCCCGATAGCACGTCCAGCGGATACAGTCAGAACCGGACGGCAGGCGAGGGAGGAACGGGTGCGCAAGTTGCCTGATGCGGCCGCCGTGGAAGCGATGGCGGAGCTATTCGCCTCCCATCCTTCCGAGCCACGTGACGTCTTTACAACCTCGTTGTCGGCGATGCTGCTTTGCGCGCCTTCACGCATCGCCGAAGTGCTCGCATTGGAAAGTGAGTGTGAGGTGCGAGAGACCTGCAAAGACGGATCGATCTCATATGGCTGGCGACTCTGGCCCGGAAAAGGCGCAGCGCCTTATGTAAAGTGGATTCCCGGCGTCATGGCCCCGCTCGCGGAGGAGGCCATCGGTCGCGTAAGGCACATGACGCAGGATGCACGCTGGTTGGCTTCCTGGCTTGAGCGCAATCCCGACCAGTTTCCCAGACACGCGCAATGCCCTAGGGTCGCAGAAGATGATGCGCTGAGCCTAGATCAGATCGGGGCGGCGCTGGGATGCCTGGATGTGGATTCCAACTACATCAGGGGCGAAATCAACCGTCTAGGGTTTTTTCTGAGGCAGGGGCCCATCACACTGAGAATGCTCAACGAATGGGTCCGGTCAAAGTTGCCCAAGGAGTTCCCTTGGTATGACAAGGATCGTGGCCTGCGTTTCGCCGACGCCCTGTTTAGTTGCCTGTCAAACTTGCTCGATACAGAGCGACGGGTCATGCCCCTTGTCTTGAAGAAGCCAACGTCCAACACCTTCAATGACGACGTGGGAAGCCGGGAGAACTCCGCGTCGATCTTCGAAAGGCATGGGATGTCGGTCGACAAGAGCTCAAAGAAGTTGACGTCTCACCAATTCCGTCACCTGCTCAACACCATGGCGCAGCGAGGGGGGATGAGCCAAGCAGACATCGCACACTGGTCCGGCCGAACCAGTATTGAGCAGAACCGGGTCTATGATCACCTGTCGGAGTTTGAGGTCGTGGAGATGATCAAACGCCACGACCCTGTACTAAAGACAGATTCGGTCGTGGATAGCAACCTGAAGCTGCTGGCGGACAAGGTTCCAATGACCCGGCAGGAATTTGACCTCTTGCTGGTCCCGACTGCGCACGTCACCGAATACGGCTATTGCGTCCACGATTTCGTCATGGCGCCGTGCCAGCGCTTCCGGGACTGCCTGAACTGCAGTGAGCAGATCTGCGTGAAGGGCGATCGGCGGTTGGCGAGAATGCAAGAGCGGCTGATGCAGGTGAACGCGCTGGTGGAGCGCGCTTCGTCCGAGATCGCCAATGGCACCGCGGGAGCGGATCGCTGGTTCGAGACGCACCAAATGACGCAGCAAAGGCTCGCGCAACTGATCGAGGTTATGCAGTCCGCGCAGGTTCCAGATGGCACCTTGATCAGGCTCAGGGCCAACCAGGAGTTCAGTCCTGTGCGCAGGGCGCTTCGAAAGCGCTCCCTCGCACTGCCTCCTGCAGACGGACAGACCGGGATGCTTGACAATGGGTAGACATCTGCGAGATCGCGATGTCCAGCGCGTTGTCGAGATTCTCGATGGGTGGAAATCGGGCCTGACCTGGGAGGCGTTGGTCGAGGCCTGCCAAAAGCGCCTAGGCCTTCAGCCGGTGCGCCAGACACTCTATCGTTCGATGAGAATCCGGGAAGCGTTTGAACTGGCCAAGGCGCGGGTGCGGTCAGATGCGTTGCCAGTGCCTTTGCCATCCTCGTTGCGCGCAGCAGGCGAACGGATTGTTCGCTTGGAGGCGGAAAACGGCCGCCTAAGGCGAGAGAATGAAGGACTGATGGGTCAGTTCGTCATCTGGCAGTACAACGCGCATCTGAAAGGAATGTCCGAGGCCGAACTGAATTGTCCGCTCCCGGAGGTTGACTTGGGGCTGACGCAGAAAAAGAAGAGTCCACACAAGGGCATCTAGAGTGGCCGGTGCAACCGCCGGAACTAGTGCGGGGCACGCTTCTAGATGACTGGCAACTGCCGGCACAGCAATCAGGATGATCCGACTGGCGGGCAGCCTTCACAGGCTGAAGCCCAAATCCTCGACTGAATGGCCGGAGAACCAATGCTGCAGCGTGGCGACTGCCGCCGGATCGAGCTTATGAGTGAAGAGAAGCGCAAGGCGCTTCCGCGGCCTTGAAACCGCCACGTAGAACAGATTCCTATAGCGCTCGTAGGCGACTTGGCGCGATGCGATCAAGCTCTCGTTGGTCGCCATCTGCAGATAGAGATTGAAGTCGTAGTCGTTCCATCCGCGCCCAAAGACCACCAGAACATTCTCGAACTGATCGCCCTTGACACCGTGCTTAGTCTCAAACGGGGAATGAATCGCCCAGGGTTCCGTAGACACCTCGCAGCCATAAACTATGGCTTAGGCGGAGGTGGTTATGAGCACGAAGCGGTACACCGATGAGTTCAAGATCGAGGCGGTCCGGCAGATCGTTGAGTACGGCCGTCCGGTAGCGGAGGTTGCCGAGCGATTGGGCGTCTCGATCCACAGCCTTTACGGCTGGAAGCGGCAACAAGGCAAAGGCGAGGTTGGCCGGCGCGTGGAGCAGGACCAGAACGCGGAAGTGCGCCGCCTCAAGGCTGAGCTACGCAGGGTCACTGAAGAGCGAGACATCCTAAAAAAAGCCGCCGCGTACTTTGCAAAGGGGTAAGAGCAAAGTACGCCTTCATGAAGCAACACGCAGATGAGTTCGGCCTCGCGGCGATGTGTCGGATGCTTGGCGTCCATCGCAGTGGCTACTACGCCTGGCTAAAAGAGCCGGCAAGCGCTCGCGACAAGGACGATCAGCGGTTGCTCGGCCTAATCAAGCACAGCTGGCTGGAAAGCGGCTCTGTGTATGGCCACCGCAAAGTGACCACAGATCTGCGCGAGCTTGGCGAGACGTGTAGTCGTCATCGCGTGGCACGCTTGATGAAGAGCGAGGGGCTGCGGGCAATGGTCGGCTACGGTCGGCGACCACGCCCATTGAGCGGCCCTGTTGGATCAGTCGCCAAGAACGTTCTGGCTCGCGGCTTCAAAGTCAGTGAGCCAAATCGCGCGTGGGTCACGGACATCACCTACATCCGCACGTACGACGGCTTCCTGTACTTGGCGGTAGTGTTTGATCTGTTTTCGCGTCAGGTCGTTGGATGGGCAACCCGACCAACTCAACATACGGACCTGGTTTTGCAGGCGCTATTGGCCGCAGTGTGGCGGCGCAAGCCAAGCCCCGGGCTTCTGCTTCACTCCGACCAGGGAACCCAGTTCACCAGCGAAGACTGGCAGAGCTTCCTGCGCGAGCACGACATCGTGTGCAGCATGAGTCGACGAGGCAATTGCCATGACAACGCAGCGATGGAGAGCTTCTTCCAGCTACTGAAGCGGGAGCGTATTAAGCGGAGGATCTACAGCAATCACGACGAGGCACGGGCCGACGTCTTCCAGTACATCGAGATGTTCTACAACCCAAAACGGCGGCACAGTTCCAACGACGGGCTGTCCCCGGTAGAGTTCGAGAAGCAGTACGCACTAAACGGCTGACGACTGTCTAGAAAACCCTGGGCGATTCAAACATTGCCAGGCAGTTGCAATAGCCGCCCTGAGAAATAAGCCTCCAGTGCCCGGGTCGGAGGAAGTGGGCTCTTACGAATGTGGACTTGCCTGTCGATATGACGTCGACGTGGACATGTACGTGTGCGATCAAACTCGCAAGTAAGCAGCGCGCCCGTGCTGTCCGCCTGCCGGCGCCCTGGTCAGCCTGGCCAGCGCGTGTGAAGCTGATCGATGACAAACCGGTGGCGGTGCATGCCATCCGTGTCGCGGTGTGCCAACAGGTGCGGGTCGTCCTCAGCAAGATGCTCGTGCTGATGCGCTATCTCCTCAGGATCGTGCGCCGGCCACCTGCGCCACGCGGCGACCAAACCGAGTGCGGCCAGAGTCACCAGGGCGGCCAAGGCAACATGCAGGCCGTAGCGGGCACCGACCCAGCCGGCCAGCGGATAGGCAATCAGCCAGCAAACGTGCGATAGGGAAAACTGGGCGGCGAAGAGGAATGGCAGATCGGCGGACTCAGCCGAACGTCGCAGCAGCCGTCCGCCGGGGGTAACCAGACCGGCATATGCCATGCCCAACAGCGTCCAGGTCGGGATGACCGCCGCCCATCCAAGATTTCCCTTCAGGAAAAACCAAATGCCGAGGAAGGTGACCAGGACAGCTGCCATGAACAGTCCTGCAGTCAGCATCACTGTGCGGTCCGAAATGCGGTCAAGAACCTTTGGAAGAACAAGCGCTACCAGCATGGAGCCGCCGCCGAAAGCCGCCAACGCCCACGCAACCTGTTCCTCAGCCCCGCCCAGAACGGTGCGGACCATGACCACCGTATTGACGAACACCATCGCGCCGCCGGCTGCGGCACAGAGGTTCAATGCAAGCAGGCCCTGCAATCGCGGGGTGCGAAGGTAAATTCGCATTCCACGGATGGCTCGCGCATAGGGACCATCCTTGGAAGCGACCGCAGCGAGGGCGGGGAACGTGGTGGACGCGACTAGCACCGCCGAGAGGATGAAACCTACCGAGGTACCAGCGAACAGCCCGTGGAAGCTGATGATCGCCAGCAGCGCGGCAGCAAGCGCCGGGCTCAGCAGGCTCTCAAGGTCATATGCCAATCGGGAAAGCGAGAGCGCGCGTGTGTAATCGCGCTCTTCCTTAAGAATTTCGGGGATTGTGGACTGAAACAGCGGCGTGAAGCATGCCGACGCCGACTGCAGCACAGCGATAAGGACATACACCTGCCAGATCTCGGTGACGAAGGGCAGACAGATCGCCACAGCGGCGCGAATCAGGTCGAGTGCGATCAGCACCCGCTTGCGCAGCCGTGCTGGGACCAACGCTCCTGAAACGGGAGCCAAGGTTACGTACACGACCATCTTGATGGCCAGTGCGGTGCCCAGCACCGCGCCCGCTTGGGCGCCCGCCAGGTCGTAGGCCAGGAGGGCAAGGGCGACAGTTGCCAAGCCGGTTCCGACCAGGGCGACTATCTGTGCACCAAATAGGCGGCGAAACGTCGGGTGACTCAGTACTTCGAGCATGGAATTGTCCTGGTAGCAACGTTTTGACGGCCCCAACTCGTGGACACCATCTGCCTGGCTTCAGGGCAGAGGCGGCAGACGGGCGGAGTGTACGCCCACCACTGTTTGGGTCGGGGTGACGACCCCGCCGGCATGGCGGGGTCGTTCGCTAAACGCGAGTGGATTTACTTCTTCTTCGGCGCTGCCTTCGCTTCGCAACGTTCCTTTAGCACCTTGGTCTGGGCATCATTTAGGTCCACCTTGAACTTCGAACGGTCCGCAAGCTGCTCGCAGGTTGTCGGCTTGGCCTTGGGGGCAGCCGAGGGGGCTGGATCGGCATGAAGGGCCGGATCATGGGCGGACGCCGTGGTGAAAAGGGACATGCTGAGAAGCAGGCCGGCAACTACCGCGCTATGAGCTTTCATGTTGTTTCTCCTCGGTTTGGATCGGCAAAGTGCCGGGGTGTTACGGCTGATAGATGTCGGCTTGGTAGCCAATAAGTTCGATGCTCACGGTCACCGGCTTGTCGCTTCGGTTCTGCCAGTACCACCCATGAGTTCCCTCAAATGGCGCGATGAAGGTGCCGTGAGACTCCCGCTGCGCACCTTCGACGGCGTAGCTGGTCCATGCGCCCTTCACGTCGGGGCGCTCGCCGTGCATATCGACTGCCACTTCACCAGTTGCCTTCCAGCGGAACAGCATTCCCGCGCCAGCAACCATGTGGGACTTGACCTCTTTTCCCTTGCCCGGCTCCAGCGTGATCGTCATCGCGTCCTGGCGAAGCTCACCGTTGGTGAGCGATATCGCGCCTGGATCAAGCGATTGCCCTTTGTTCGCCCCGAATGCGGCCGCGGCCTTCTCCGCCAAGGCGGCCTCTGCCCCCGATGCTGTTGAGGACGTCGGCGTGGACGGGTCGATGACGGTGCTTCCGCCGTCCGCCAGGGCGGTCAAGCCCAGCGCCCGGCCGATCCCTGTGGGATCAAGGCCGTACTCCGCCGGCAGAACGGCCGTGACGAGAAGCGCGCCGGCAATGGCAGCGGCAAGAAGGGTCGACTTCAGCAGGCGGCCAGTGGTGGGAAGTGGTTGATTGGTGGTGATCGACATAATGGGTCTCGGTCAGAAATCAGGAAACGAAGTAGCCGGTGAGCTGCATGCCGATGAGCACGAAGCCGGCCATCATCAAGATGGTGTTAACGCCGTAGGCCTGACGGTTGAAGGACGGCAGTCGACGCCAGAAGCCCATCACAATCAGGATGCCGGCAAGCGCTAGCAGTTGGCCGAGCTCAACGCCCACGTTGAACGCAAGCATGTTGGGGACCAGCCCGTCCGGCGATATCGAGAAGTCCTGAAGCTTCGTGGCCAGGCCGAAGCCGTGGAAGAAGCCGAAGACAAGGACCGCAATCTTGGTGTTGGGTTGCACGCCGAACCAGCGCTTGAACGCGCCCATGTTGTCCAAGGCCTTGTAGACCACCGACAGGCCGATGATCGCGTCGACCAGATAGGCGTTGACGTGAAAGCCGCCGAGCACACCGAGCAGCAGCGTCGTGCTGTGACCAATGGCGAACAAAGTGACGTAGATGCTCACGTCCCGCATGCGGTAAAGGAAGAAAATCACCCCGAACAGGAACAGAAGGTGGTCGTATCCAGTCACCATGTGCTTGGCGCCGAGGTAGGTGAACGCGATCAGTTGCCTACCGGTGCTTTCTTCAAGGAAGGCCTGGTCGCCCTCGCTGACACCGTGCGCGAACGCCGCAAACGGCAGGAGGACTGCGGCAAGCATCGAAAGCCATGCAAAGAGCTTGGTGGGGGAAGTCAAAGACGAGTTCCTTGTGCGGAAAGGAGATGGATGATTCATGGGGAGCGACTTTCCAGATCAGGTTTTTCGCGGTGGATCAGTCGATACAGCGCCGGCAGCACGAGCAGTGTCAGCAGCGTTGAAGAGATGATTCCGCCGATCACCACGGTTGCGAGCGGGCGCTGAACTTCCGCGCCAGCACCGACGTTCAGGGCCATGGGAAGGAAGCCCAGGCTCGCCACAAGTGCCGTCATCAGGACTGGCCGGAGGCGAGTAAGAGCACCTTCGGTGACTGCCCTATGCAGGGGCATGCCTTCTTCCCGCAGGTTCTTGATGAAGCTGATCATTACCAAGCCGTTGAGCACGGCAACGCCCGAAAGCGCGATGAACCCCACGCCTGCGGAGATGGACAAGGGAATGTCGCGCAGCCATAGCGCCACCACGCCCCCGGTCAGTGCGAGCGGCACGCCACTGAACACGATCGCAGCATCCTTTCCTGAGCCGAATGCCATGAACAGCAATCCGAAGATCATTACCAGAACCACTGGCACGACGATGGACAGGCGCTTGCTTGCCGAGATCAACTGCTCAAATGTGCCGCCGTACTCGATCCAGTAGCCTTCGGGCAGCTGGACTTCTTTTCCGACTTTGCTGCGCAGCTCCTCGACAAAGGACCCCAGATCGCGTCCGCGCACATTGCTGGTGATTACCACCCTGCGTTTGCCATTCTCGCGGCTGATCTGGTTAGGACCGGGCGCAATCTCGACCTTGGCCAACTGACCCAAAGGCACGAAGCTACGCTCTTGGCCTGTGCTCGCCCCTGGCGCGACGGCTACAGGTAGTGACGCCAGTGTTCCGATGTCCTGGCGCAGGTTCTCCGGCAGACGAACCACGATGTCGAAGCGGCGATCGCCTTCGAACACCTGGCCGACCGATTCACCTCCCAGCGCCACCGAGATGGTCTTTTGCACGTCGTCGATGGCTACACCGTATCGTGCAAGTGCATCCAGGTCCGGCGTGATCGTCATCAAGGGCAGACCGGTGATCTGCTCAATTTTCACGTCGGCCGCTCCCTGGATTCCGCTGGCAACGTCCTCCACCTGAGCGCCGATGGCTGCTAGCTGCTCCAGGTCGTCGCCGTACAGCTTGACGGCAACCTCAGCCCGAACGCCTGCAATGAGCTCGTTCATCCGCATCTGCACCGGCTGCGTAAACTCGTAGTTGTTGCCGGGAATGGCGCGAACCACTTTCTCAAGCTCGGCAACAAGCTGCGCCTTCGGCTTGCGCGGATCGGGCCATTGGTCCCGATCTTTGAGCATGATGAAGGTGTCGGCTACGGAGGGGGGCATGGGATCGTTAGCCACCTCGGCAGTGCCGATTTTGGCGACGACTTCATCCACCTCGGGGAACTGCTTGATCGCCGCTTCCAGCTGACGTTGCATGCCGATGGCCTGAGTCAAGCTGGTCCCAGGAATTCGGAGCGCATGCAGTGCGATATCGCCCTCATCCAGGTTCGGAATGAACTCAGTGCCGAGGCGGCTTGCAAGCAGACCCGCCAGGACGGTGAGCACTGCGGCCGAGGCGACCACCACCTTGCGTGCGTTGACAGCTCGCTCAAGCATCGGGCCATACAGCTTGGTGACACCGCGCATGGCCTTGGTTTCCTTCTCCGAAACCTTCCCCGTTACGAACTGAGCCACAGCGGCCGGCACGAATGTCAGAGACAGCGCCATGGCACCGGTAAGCGCGATCACCACGGTAAGCGCCATCGGGTGGAACATCTTCCCTTCCACGCCGGAGAGGGCAAAGATCGGGATGTAGACCGCCGCGATGATGAAAAGGCCGAACAGGCTTGGCTTGATCACTTCTGCACTGGCGCTTGCCGCCAAGGAGAATCGTTCTTCGCGGGTTAACAGACGGCCCAGAAGGTGTTGCCGTTCGCCAAAGCGGCGCAGGCAGTTCTCCACGATGATGACCGCCCCATCCACGATCAGGCCAAAATCCAGTGCGCCCAGGCTCATCAGATTCGCGGAGACACGATTCTGGACCATGCCTGTGATCGTCAGCAGCATCGTCAATGGAATGACCGCCGCAGTGATCAGCGCCGCGCGAAGATTGCCCAGAAGCAGGAAGAGGACCGCGATGACGAGCAAGGCGCCTTCGAGAAGGTTCTTCTTCACCGTCTCGATGGTCCGGTCCACCAGTTCGGTTCTGTCGTAGACGGGATGCGCCCGCACGCCGTCAGGCAAGGTGGCATCGATGTCCTTGAGCTTGGCGGCGGTTCGCTGAGCCACGTCCCGGCTGTTTTCACCGATGAGCATGAAGGCCGTACCAAGGACTACTTCCTTGCCATCCTTGGTTGCCGCGCCTGTGCGAAGTTCGGTGCCTTCAACAACGTCCGCCAGATCGCCAACGCGCAATGGCATGCCATCACGGTTGGCCACAACGATCTTGCGCAAACCCGCCATGTCGGCCACCTGCCCCGGCACGCGGACCAGGTACTGCTCACCGCTCTTCTCGATGTAGCCGGCGCCCACGTTGGCGTTGCTGCGTGCCACGGCTTCCAGCACGTCCTGCAACGTCAGTCCGTAGGCTTGGAGCTTCTTCGGGTCCGGCGTGATGTGGAACTGGCGGACATAGCCCCCGACGGTGTTGACCTCCGTTACGCCCTTCAAGTGGCGCATCTGCGGTCGGACCACCCAGTCCTGCAGCGTACGAAGCGCCATCGGCGTCCACGTCTCCTCAGCACCCGGCTCAGCTTCCACGGTGTACATGAAGATCTCGCCCAGGCCGGTCGCTACCGGTCCAAGGCTGGGCTTGAGTCCCTCGGGCAATTGGGATGCCGCTTGCTGAAGCCGCTCTGCGACCTGCTGACGGGCGAAGTAGATGTCCGTGCCATCTTCAAACACCACCGTGACCTGAGACAGTCCGTAGCGTGAGATGGAACGGGTGTATTCCAGCTTTGCCAACCCGGCTAACGCTGTTTCGACGGGGAATGTGACCCGTTGCTCGGCCTCCAGCGGTGAGTAGCCGGGAGCTTCGGTGTTGATCTGAACCTGGACATTGGTGATGTCAGGAACGGCGTCGATGGGAAGCTTGCTGTAGTTCCAGATCCCAAGGCCTGAGAAGGCCAGGACCAGAAGGAGCACAAGCCATCTGTGCGCGATGGACGCGCGAATGATTCGCTCTAGCATGGGGCGTCCTTAGTGGTCGTGGCTTGCGCCGGACTTTTCGATGTCGGCACGAATCAGATAGCTCTGCTCGGAGACGTACCGGGTTCCCGGCTTGAGCCCATTCAGAACCTCCACGCGCTCGCCATCGCGCCTACCCAGTTCAAGCATCCGCACCTCATAGCTGTCGCCCACTTGGGCGAACACCACGGTGAAGTCCCGGAAACGCTGAAGGCCCGATTCTTTTACCGTTAAAGGAACCTCCGTTTCCGCGATGACGACCTCGGCGGATACGGCCATTCCCGGTCGCCACTTGCCTTCGCTGTTGGCAAGGGCCACGCGTGCCACCACGGTCTGGCTCGCGCTGGCCAGCGGCAGGAGGCCCTGCAGCTTTCCCGTTGCTTCCAAACCACCTGTTGCCGAACGGATGGTTACCGCTTGGCCCGGGGACAGGCGCTCGGCGTCGCTTCCCAGCGCACGCAGATCCACCCAGACCTCAGAAAGGTCAGCAATCTCGAACAACGTGTTGTCGGCAGCGACATCTCCTACCGCCGTGTTGCGTGCGAGCACGACACCACTGAAAGGCGCCGTGACGGAGTAGGTCCGCATGCTGTCATTGCCCTCCACCGTGGCCAGCGTCTGACCGGCCGAGACGCGTTGTCCCATCTCGACCGCCACACTGCGGACCACGCCCGGGAAGCGTCCCTTCACCGCAGCGAATCGACCGGTGTCGACTGCGACGTTCCCCATAAGGGCGACAGTGTCCCGGATGACCCCTGGTTCAGCGGACTCAACCACGACACCTGCGTCGGCAGCCGCTTTCGGATCTATGGTGGTGCGCCCTTCGTACGAGGCGTATGCCCAGTTGTAGTTCTTCCCACCCACCACCGCGTCGGCTTTGACGTCAAAGGAGTGCGGTTCAACCACCTCCCCGTTGCCCATCAGGTAATCATTCTCTGGAACAAAGCTGAAGTTGTTGATTTCGCCGTCTAGTCGCTTGAGTTGCATCGTCGCTTTGACTTCGCCAGGTGCCAGCGGCTTGTCGTTGCGATAGGCATACAGCCGGAACTGCGGCGGGGTATTGGTTTCGTAAACAGTTACTTCAAGGGCGAAGTCGCCGTCGCGAAGCATGCGCCCGCGATGCGGCCCTCGTTCGTAATCGCCTGCGGCCGCAGCAGTGGCTTCAGGCTTGTCTCCCTGCGACGGTTCGTTGCCGCCACATGCAGCCAAGGCGAAGGGGAGCAGGATCAAGAATACGTATCGGTTCATGGGCGGATGTCCAGGGCAGAAGCAGTGAGGCGGTCGGCCTCGACCAGGAGACGGAGATAGCGGGCGGCGGATTCGACTTCCCGTTCGCGAAGGTCGAAGAGCCTCTGCTGCGCCTGGCTTAGTACCAGGAAGGAGAAGCGTCCTTCCTCAAAGCCTCTGCGGCTCTGATCAAAGGCCTGCTTGGCCTTTGGCAACTGGCGCTGGCGCACTGACTCCACTTCGGACTGCGCTTGCTTGAGCTGCTGGTAGATGCCAAACAGCTCCTGACGCACCTCCAGCATTTGCGCCTCGCGCCTGTATTTGAGCGAGGTCAGCTCGTAGTCTGCTTCGGCGACGGAGAAGTCCGATCGCCGCCGGCTCCCCAACGGGACAGCGATGGACATCACCAGGCCGCTGTCTTTGGTGGCTTCCAGTCGGCGAATGCCGAGGCCAACGCTGACATCCGGCTTGGCGCTGGCCCGGGCGATCTCCCTTCTTGCACCCAGAACCCCGGCCTGGGCCTCCATGGCCCGCTGCTGTGGTGTCGTGGCGAGGCGTAGGCTCAGATCATCAAAATCGTCCAGAGGGGGAAGGACCCCGGTATCCCCTGCAACCGAGCCGAAATCCGGGCTGGGCGCCCTCCACATGGCCGCCAGCGACATCCGCGCGCCTTCCAGGGCCTGCAACGCCTGCTCCCGCTTCAACTCGGCATCAAGCAGGGCGATCTCGGCGGATCTCAGGTCCGAGTCCGGATTGCGGGCGGCCGCTACCCAGCGGGCCACTTCACGACGCATGGCTTGGGCCATTTTGATGCGCTCTTCGGCGTGCTCGACATGCTCCTGAGCGGCCAGCACGTCGACGAAGCGCCCCGCGGCCAAGGTGGCGATAGCGATACGGGTGACGTCCGCTTCGCTTCGGGCGGCGTCCACCTCGGCGCCGCCGAGCGCTTGGCGCGCTGCCCGCTTCCCACCTAGTTCCAGAACCTTGGAGACGCGAAAGGTGGATTCCGCGGCGTCCAAGCCGCTCAGGCCACCTGAGCCAGCCACGTTCTCAAGCTCGCCGCCAAGGACGAGCGGCGTAGGCAATGCCTCCCGGCCCGCACGGCTTCTGACAGCTTCCAGTTGAGCGGCGTCTGCCTGGACGCGGGGATGAGTGCCCAGGGCACGGGCAACCGCATCCTCCAGGCGCAGCACTTCAGCGGCGTGGCCAGGCACGGCCACACCGCAGGCGCCGGCTAAGGCCAGCGCCCACAAACTACGTAATTTCACGGAAAATCTCCGACAAATGGTCATGACGACGCGCTGCCGGCCACCATTTGGTGGACAGCGCTCTCAGGCCGCTACAGCGCGGCAGGAGTCGTTAGACGATCGGAGGTCTGAAAGGTGAGCCGCGATGGCCGGAGGGCTCATCAACGGAGTGCAGGCCGGGCAACAAAGATGCCGGCGGAACCGTAGCCAGGTTCAGATTCGAGGACACCAGCATGCCGGCAAAGCTCACATCAGCCTGGTGAAGGACGCTGTGGACGCCTGATGCATGCTTCGGATCTACGTTGTCGCCATGTCCAGGGGCGTGTGAGTGCCCATGCTCCGCCGTTGCAGCGATGTCGTGCTCGGCAGTGTGGAGCTCGCCCTGCTGGATCACAATCGGCCGAACAACAACGCTCAACAGCATCAGCACAAAAATGCTGAACCGGATGAGTCGACGGTGGCGGGCCGAGAAGGCGGACATGAAATGAAGAATAGTCGTACCGAACCTGGGTTGTCGAGAGCGTTGAGTTGGGGGGGAGCGCGGCCTGCTCCAATATAGACTCGCCTCTCGAGGAACGCGTCGCTCAAGCCCGCTCCGATCGACCCTGCCTCAGGCGTGGTCGCCCAAGGTGTCCGGTTCTGGCCGATAGCCGGCCCCGAGGGTGGGCGGTGTCTACCCTCGGCCCCTTGGGCGATTCAGTCACGCTCGCCTAAACTAAGTGCGCTATTTCCCTCTAACAAGTCCAGCTACTTCTAGTGCCTTAACCCTCTCGCGATAGGACGCACGGAACTCTGTGAAGGAATGGCTCATTGTATGTCCTGCTCTAGACCACCTCTCGACATCCCAGCCGCATTCTACTAGCTCAGATACAGAGAATGTAAATTCCAGTGTCTCAGTGAAGAAAGGGAGGAAGGGATAAACTTTTTCATAGTCGAGATCGCCGGAAGGGCCGTGCACGAAGTAGTTCCTGCACTTCACTGCCAGTCCCAGAACTTGCAGAAGTTCCGGAAACCACGGTTCCAGACTGTTTAGTAAGATCTCGCCCCGATGTTTAACTTTTGATGTAAGTGTCGAGCTGCCGAGCCTTGAGAGGGCCTGGAGCATTGAGTCGCGTTGTGGTGAGACGGGGAGATCCCGGAATAGCAGCCTTGTCTGACTGGCAGCCGCCAGTAGACGGTCAGGCAACTCTGGCGGTTGTGGGCAGTCTTCTTTGGGAAGAAGATCGAACATGTTGGCCGCTGCTACGAGGCGATTGGTGGTGTAACGGTTTCCGTACTCTATGCCGTTAGCGTGCTGTACCCGTGCGGCGAGCCTCTTGGGATCCCTTGCGATCCAGGATGACATGACGTTGCAGAACTCTACTGTTCGCGTTGCCGCGTCTAGTGGAAGGTCAAATCGAAGCGATGTGGGAAGCTTCTCGACGGAAGACGCGCGTGCCATGCATACGTGAACCGTGTCCGGCAAAGAAAGCTCGTCCTGCGAGAACCTTCGTGCAGTGAACTGGTGTGCTGTCTGGTGTCGACCACTTAGCATTGTTAGGAATCTTAGGATCACGAGTATGCGGGTAGCTGCTTCGTTGAGCGTAATTGGTTCGCTCATATCCACGCTGATGCGTACAACGTTCGTGATTCCTACACCGTGAGCTGTACCAGATTCTCCACTGGGACTGTTAAAAATGCTGATACGGCCTAGATTGGTTTCTAGCTCTGCAATCGTTGTCTTTCCACTAAAGTACGCCACCTGCGCACCATCGAATACCTCTTCCCTGGAATCTCCTATCAGCGCCTTTAGGTCTTCAGGTTTAGGGAATATCCAGCCAAACGCAAGACGGTCGCCGACGAGTGCTCCCAGCTCCTCTGTGGTGAAGGAGATTGAGTCGATCTCTGCGGCACTCTGATCTAACCACTCTCTCCCTATTACCACGTAGTGAGGAAATAAGGTGGATGACGTGTAGCTGTTCTCTTCGCCGTGGATCGTGTTGGTCTGGCCGCGTGGGATGCAGTCTATGCAGCTGATCGCCTCGCCCTTTGTCGACCTTCCATATATTTCGTGGGGAAGTGACTCCATATCTACCGCAAAGCTAGTGCTAAGCACCAACTCGGATCTACTTCCGGCGATGGATAGTTGGCCTATAGCTTCTCCCGCCTCATCCAGCTTGAAATTTCCAACATAGATTTCTGAGGGGGCGCGCATAACGTCGTCCGATTGTTGTCTTTGCAGTTGTTGCCGTAGGCAGGACTCTTGCTACTGGTTGCCGTGGCGCATTGCGGATTTTGAGCGCAATCATTGCACAGTCAGTACTCAGTGTATGCTCTCGGTGTTTGAGTTGCTTGTCTGCTTGTCTGAACCGCCCGAGCCGCGGTAGGCAGGCGCTGTCCGTCTGAGTGCCCGATTTTGGCTGAAGGCCGATATCGGCGGTCAGTGGCTCTGATTGCCAAGCGCCGCGGGATAATGGACAGCCCTCCCAGAAAGGGGGCGTTGAGCCGGGGCCACAGGATGCGGCCTCAGATGGCCGCGCGGCGTGGATCGCGCAGGGCAATATCAATCGAGTAGCACATTCTTCCAAGCGTTTTAAAACAGGTGCCCTGCTCATGTCTACGCACGCTGACTCCTGGGATTTGGCAACTGCATTACGAGATATGTCCGCCGATCTTGCGAAACACGTACACGCTTCAACTCTCCCGGCGTCCAAGGAGCTGGACAGCTGGCTGGACTACATCAACAAGGCGGCCCGCGTGTATTGGGCGCTTGAGAGCGCCTGCGAAGATCTGATTGAAGACGGCGCTACGGAGGCTAGAGTTCAGGCGCTCAAAGAGGCCTTGACCCGCGCTCAGGGGCAAAGTGAGTATTGGCCTAGAAAGGATCGATGGTAGATCGCGCTGGGCTGTGGATGTCTCTAGACAGCATCTGAGAGTTGATCAGGTAGCGGGTGCTCGGAGTTTTTCCAGCTGCCGCGGCAGCGGAAAGCGCACTGCATGGCTCCTCCGTCTGCCGCACTCCGTTTAGTAGCAGGCCCTCATACACAAATGGACCTGCACCGGCATAGTGTCAGCGTTGTAATTGGAACTAGGCCAATCGTTGCCGGCCAGTGGGTGGTCTACGAGTCGAGCAAGCACGGGGGGTGCCCGGTCACCAATTTTTCGAACCGCGCTAGCGAAGGTTCGAAGCATTGTCGTAACCCTGGGACCTGGTCAATTCGATCGCTTTCGGTGTACATGACCACATGCATAGCCTCCACCAGCCGGGCGATCCGAGCGAGCGGGTCGACAACCTTGCAGCTATTCTTCCCAAAATCTTCCAAATCCACCCTTGCTGCCAACAGACCCTTCTGGTGATTCAAGGTCAGCGCTAACACATCACTGGGAAGGTAGCAGGTGGTACAGACGATATCGTAGGCCGGCGACATTTTCACGGTGTCCTGTGCAGGATTCTCGTAGGTCACGCCGAAGTTCTTCAGGTGCGCATCACCGTTACCGACCAATACTGACAGTGCGACTTGGTCGAATAGCTGCGCCAACGCCGCCCGCCGATGCTCCACCGAGCAGTAGGCATTGAGTATCTGGGCAACCTGCTCATAGCTGAGGCTGTACTTCCAGCTTGCGTTGAGTCCCGCAAGGACCGCAATGTCCTCAAAGCCTATTGGTGCCCCTGCCTGCGTGCGATCAAATCGCCGCATGACAAATCGTTTATTGTCTGCTGAAAGGAAAAAATCCGGTACCGGAATACCAGCTTCCTTGGCGATGGACATGCATAGGTATTCGTTGATGGCCAAACCGGGGAAGTGGGCGCCTTCGGTCTTGACGATGAGTTCTCGTGTGGGCAGAAGTGCCTTTCCGAATACTGCCCCTGATTGCTCTGGGACCAGAAGCTTCGGCTGCATGCCAGAGACGCCTGACCGCATCAGGTAGGCGTCGGTCAGTTCTTGGAACAAATCGCCTGTTCCTTGGTCTGCCAGCAACTGAGAAAGTTCAATGCCCATCGCCGCACCGGGGGTGAACTCAGGGCTTGTGACAAAGACACGGCCAATGCCAGCTTCACCACCCGCCATCGCCAAAAGGAGCATGGGATCAAGCGTGGATGTCTTCCCAAACCGACGCTGAAGCATCTCCAGCATATGGCCCTCCGGAAGGTTCATTTGGAAGATGGACATGAGTTCGTTGTCTTCATACGGCTCCATGCGTACGGGCATACCCAACGAGACAGCGGAGGGGGGTAGGGCACTTGGCGCGTAGTTGAAGGCGTAGTAGCCCACGTAGTCCAACTGCCCCGATAGACCCTGGGGCGTGGACACCGTCATGCTTGTGCGCTTGACCATCATTTGCTCCCTATCGGCTGGCCCGGCTCGGTCTTGCCACTAGCGGTCACGCGCCGCCGACGGGGACCTTGCACGGCACTGTCTGCGGCCACCTTCTTCCCAGGCGCGTGATGTCCGTACATGGCATGAGGTGGCGCCAGCCCGAGCAGCGACCGCAGTTCTACCGTGGTGGGCTTGGAGGCAGGCACTACGCTTAGTTCGCCGCCCATGCTTTCCAACACCGCCACCACGGTACCGAGCGCGATCCCGGCTGCACCCTTCTCCAGCTCGATGATCGTTTTTCGGTTCACGCTGGCGGCGGCAGCTAAGGCCGATTGGCTTAGGCCACGCTGGACGCGCATGCTCCGGATCTGGTGAGCAAGGCGGAGGAGGATGACATCTTTCATGTCCGTTATTATACACATGATTGACCAGGTGTCCGTAAAAACGGTCAGGTCAAGGTCCGTAATACGTCACAACGAATACGAAATGTCCAATATAATGGACATTTCGTATCTTTGTGTGACAAGACGGGCTCAATGATGCCACGGCGGCAAGGTTCACCTCGCGCGATCTGAGCTCCCTGGAGCTCTAGCCCCAATTTGGCGCCGCGGGACGCCTCCTGCGTGTGCCTCTTCGGATCCAGTCAGCGATCCAGGGCGAGCTCCTCCAGTGTTCTGACATGAGTCTAGTTACATTCAACGCGCGGACATGCGGAGTCTGTTCCGGTAGCGACTGGCAGTCGAGGCACCAGCCCAACCTGCCGGACTATCGCGCGGGTGGTTGAGCGTTCAACAGCTCTGAGCGGCTCATACGCTTTGTATAGGTGGCTCCTAATGATTGGAGCAATTTTGTTGCGTTTGAAGCCGCGGTGGGGCCGCCAAGGGATGATTCGTGACAAAAGGGTATAGCCAGTTGTGGTGTTTATTTATCTAAGCCAATGATTTCAAAGGGGTAAATGGTGTCTTTCCGGAGCATTGGTGGATAGACCCCTTTTGATTTCTGATTTTTACGGATGCAAACAGAAACCCCGGTAAGCCGCTGTGCTTGCTGGGGTTTTTCTTTTTTGCACGGGAAGCTCTGCTTCCTGCCGGTTTGACGCCTGTCTTCTGCCCGTAGCCATGGCACGATGGGTCACAACTCAAGGGAGAAGTTGCGCCAAGCGATGACTCGCCGGCGATAAGCGGATCCTGCTGCGCGGCGGCACTGTCCTTCCGTAGCCCCGTGAACGCGATTGCGTGGCGCGCCGCTCTCCCATCGCACGCACACGGCGACCGGCATCACGCGCGTTGTGCCCTGCAGCATGCATTTTCGTGCACCGCGTCTTGCAAAAAAACGATGTCCTCCTCTATGGTGCAATCGATTGCATTGCAGCGGATCGCCAGCGTTTGACACCGGTTGGGAGGCCGGAAGACGGATGTCCATCCATTCGATCAGCCCGGCATCGGGGCCGGCCGGGGGTCTCACGCGACGCGATGCGCTGCGCATGGCGGCCGCAGCGAGCCTTGCCTTGGGCGCTGCGGCGGTGTTGCCTGCATCTGCCGGCACCGCGTCGCTCAAGGGCAACCTGAGGCATTCCGTCGCCCGCTGGACCTTCCCGCAGCAATCGGTGGCCCAGCTTTGCACGACGGTGAAGGACATCGGGTTCGCCGCCATCGATCTGGTCGGCCCGGAAGACTGGCCCACCCTGAAGGCCCATGGCGTATACAGCTCGATGTGCAACGGCGCGGAGCTGGGCCTTACCAAAGGCTTTGCCGGCCGTGCGTTCCACGACCAGCTGGTGGAGCGCTACACGCGGCATATCGACCTGGTGGCCGATGCCGGTTACCGCAACCTCATCTGCTTTTCCGGCAACCGCAACGGGATGGACCCGCAGGAGGGCATGGCCAATGCCGAGGCCGGCCTCAAGCGCATCCTCGGGCACGCCGAGAAACGTGGCGTGGTGCTGGTGATGGAGCTGCTGAACTCCAGGGTCGATCATCGCGACTACCTGTGCGACCACTCCGCCTGGGGCGTGGAGCTGTGCCAGCGGCTCGGCTCGGACAACTTCGGCCTGCTGTACGACATCTATCACATGCAGATCATGGAGGGCGACATCATCGCCACCATTGGCAGGCATCACGACTGCTTCAAGCATTACCACACCGCGGGGGTGCCTGGCCGACACGAGATCGGGGACCAGCAGGAACTCAACTACCCCGCCATCTGTCGCGCGATCCGCGACACCGGTTTCGATGGGTATCTGGCGCAGGAATTCATGCCTGCGGCACCAGATCCCGTCGGCTCGCTGCGCGAGGCCATCGGCCTCTGCGACGTCTGAAACGATATCCACCAGGTGAGAAATCCATGGCAGACAATCATTACGACGCGATCGTCGTTGGCTCGGGAATCAGTGGCGGTTGGGCGGCGAAGGAATTGACCGAGAAAGGCCTCAAGGTCCTGATGCTGGAACGCGGGCGCAACATCGAGCACGTCAAGGACTACGTCAACGCGATGAAGGAGCCGTGCGACTTCCCGCATCGCAACCGGCCTACACAGGCGATGAAGGCCGCCTTCCCCGTGCTGATGCGCGACTACGCGCTGGCCGAGAACCTGCAGGGCATGTGGGCCGACGAACAGGAATCGCCGTACATCGAGACCAAACGGTTCGACTGGTTCCGCGGCTACCATGTCGGCGGGCGTTCGCTGATGTGGGGCCGACAGAGCTATCGCTTCTCCGACCTGGATTTTGAGGCGAACCTCAAGGACGGCATCGCCACCGACTGGCCCATCCGCTACGCCGACATCGCGCCGTGGTACGACCATGTGGAGAAATTCGCCGGCATCGCCGGTACGCGGGAAGGGCTGGACGTGTTGCCGGACGGCGAGTTCCTGCCGCCGATCCCGTTGAACATCGTCGAGAAGGACGTGGCCGCCCGGATCCGGAAGGCCTTCGGCGGCACCCGGCACATGATCCACTCGCGCACGGCGAACATCACCAAGCCGATGCCCGAGCAGGGCCGGGTCAACTGCCAGTACCGCAACAAGTGCATCCTCGGCTGTCCCTTCGGTGCCTATTTCTCCACCCAGGCGGCGACGCTGCCGGCGGCGATGAAGACCGGCAACCTGACCCTGCGGCCGTTCTCCATCGTCAAGGAAGTGCTCTACGACAAGGACCGCAAGCGTGCACGCGGTGTGGAGGTCGTCGATGCGGAGACCGGCCAGACCTACCAGTACACGGCCAAGGTGATCTTCCTCAACGCCTCCTCCTTCAACTCGACCTGGCTGCTGATGAACTCGGCCACCGATGTGTGGGAGGGTGGGCTGGGCTCTTCGTCCGGTGAGCTGGGGCACAACGTGATGGACCATCACTTCGGCGCAGGGGCCTCCGGTCGGGTCGAGGGTTTTGAGGACAAGTACTACTTCGGCCGTCGTCCCTGCGGCTTCTACATTCCCCGCTTCCGCAACGTGGCCGCTGACAAGCGCGGCTACCTGCGCGGCTTCGGCTACCAGGGTGGTGCCAGCCGCACGGGGTGGTCGCGCGAGATCGCCGAGCTGAACATCGGTGCCGACCTGAAGGAGGCGCTGACCGTGCCCGGTGACTGGCGCATCGGCATGACCGGCTTCGGCGAAATGCTGCCGCACCACGACAACACGATCCGCCTGGACCGGGACCGCAAGGACAAGTGGGGATTGCCGGTGCTGGCGATGGACGTCGCCATGCGCGCCAACGAACTGGCCATGCGCAAGGACATGGCCGCCGATGCCGCCGAGATGCTGGAGGCCGCCGGCGTCAAGGACGTGGAGATGCACGACAACGACTACGCCCCGGGCAAGGGCATCCATGAGATGGGCACCGCTCGCATGGGACGGGACCGCAGGTCCTCCGTGCTGAACCAGCACAACCAGGTCTGGGATGCGCCCAACGTCTATGTGACCGACGGTGCCTGCATGACCTCCAGCGCGTGCGTGAATCCATCATTGACCTACATGGCGCTGACCGCGCGGGCTGCCGACCATGCCGTGCGCGAACTGAAAGCGGGGAACCTGTGATGGACCGTCGCGAACTGCTGAAAATGATCGTCGCCGCCACCGGTGCGGCGATGGTCGGCCTGCCTGCGCTCGGTCAGGCACAGGCGCCTGCCGCAGGAGCGAAGGCGCGCTTCTCCGATGCGGATGTTGGCACGCTGGACGAGATTGCCGAGACCATCCTGCCACGGACGAAAACGCCGGGGGCGAAGGACGCGGGCGCCGGCGCGTTCATGGCGACGTTCGTCAGCGACTGCTACACCGCCCGGCAGCAGGCGACGTTCCGTGCCGGCCTGGCCGATATCGACAAACGCGCCGGCGGCCGCTTCGTTTCACTTGCGCCGCAGGCGCGCACCGAACTGCTGCGCGCGCTGGATGCAGAGGCCAGGAAGCACGCGGTCGAGGTGAACGAAACCGGCACCGCCGAAGCAGGAGAGCCGATGCCGCATTACTTCACGATGTTCAAGCAGCTGACCATCTTCGGTTTCTTCACCTCGAAGGTCGGCGCGACCGAAGTGCTGAAGTATGTCGCCGTGCCGGGTCGCTACGACGGCGACCTCGCCTATGTTCCCGGTACACCCGCCTGGGGGACCAGCTGATGGATCACGCCATGAAGATCACGCCGCTATTGATCGCCGCCGGTGTGCTGGCCGCTGCACCGGCGTTCGCGCAGGCCGGTGCCGATCCCGTTCGCGATCCAGCGAAGACCGAGGTGTGGACGCCCGTGCCCGCGAGCGTGGCCACGCCGCCGGGAGGTGCGCCCTCCGACGCGGTCGTGCTGTTCGATGGCAGGGATGTTTCCGCCTGGGAGTCGGAGCAGGGGGGGCGCGTGCCCTGGAGCGTCGCCGACGGTGCGCTGACCGTGGTTCCCGGAAGCAAGGGCATCCGGACCCGGCAGCGCTTCTGCGACATCCAGCTGCACGTCGAATGGCGCTCGCCCATCGCGACAAAGGGCTTCAACGGCCAGGATCGGGGCAACAGCGGCATCTTCCTGCAGGAACTGTATGAGCTGCAGGTGCTCGACAGTTACAACAATCCGACCTATGCCAACGGCCAGGCGGCCTCGCTCTACAAACAGGCCATGCCGCTGGTGAACGCCTCGCGTGCACCGGGCGAGTGGCAGGCCTACGACATCATCTGGAAGGCACCGCGCTTCTCGCCGGGCGGCGGGCTCACCTCGCCCGCCCGCATCACCGTGCTGCACAACGGCGTGCTGGTGCAGGACGACACCGTCCTGGCGGGAAAGACCGAGTACATCGGCGCGCCGTCGTACACGCCGCATGCGTGTGCGCCGATCTACCTGCAGGAGCACGATTCCAGGGTCAGCTACCGCAACATCTGGGTGCGCGAGCTGTAGCGCCGGCACGAAACGGCAGCCGGCGCCGGCGCGGGCAGCCTAGTGCGCCAGGTAACTGGCGATATCGTCGATCTCCTGGGGCGACAGCTGTGGAAACGGCGGCATCAATCCGCCGCCCTTGCTGATCTTCTCCTTGATCTGCGCCGGCTGCAGCCGCTTGGCGACGTCGGTGAGCGCGGGGAACGTTGGCGGAACACCGGCGCGCTCGGCACCGTGGCAGGCCGTGCAGTGGGTTGCGTAGAGGGTCGCGCCGGCCGCGGGGTCGTTCTTGGACCACGCCTCAGGCACAAGCAGCGCAATCGACGCCAGTACGGCGAGGATCGGGATCAATCTGAAACACGTATTCAAGCATTACTCCTTTGCTGGCTGGCGCGGTGCGCTGGCGGGCAGGCGGGCGGGCAGGTGTCTGCGCAGGTAGTCCGCCCCGGCCTGGATGACCTTGGCCGGATCACGCGGCTGGTCGTGTTCGATGATGTACCACCGCACCCCGGCATCGGCCGCGGCCGGCAGGATCGTGTTCCAGTCGAGGACACCCTGGCCGACGGCGGCAAAGCCGCCTTCGTCTTCGGCGTGGCCCTTCGGCGCATTGTCCTTGGCGTGTACCGCGAACAGGCGGCCGCGGAATGTCTCCAGCATGGCCGCCGGGTCATGGCCCGCACGCGCGACCCAGGCCAGGTCCAGCTCGGTCAGCAGATCGGGTCCGGCGGCCGCGAACAGCAGTTCCAACCCTGTGCTGCCGTCGAAGTCGACCAGCTCGAAGTCGTGGTTGTGGTAGGCCAGCTGCATGCCCTTGGCCCGTGCCTGCGTCGCGATTCCGCCGAGTTCCAGGCCCAGTGCGGTCCAGCCTGCGGCATCGGTCGGCCGATCCTTCGCATCCAGATAAGGCACCACCAGGGTGGTGTTGCCGATCGACCGGTTGAAGGCCACCACGCCGTCCAGGTCCTTGCGCAGTTCGGCCAGTGGCACGTGCGAGGAAATCGCCCTGATCGAATACCGGTCCAGCAACTGCTTGAGTTCGCTGGCGCTGACGCCCTGCGTGCCCACCGTTTCCACCGCATCCACGCCGGCGTCGTGGACGATCTTCAACTGCTGGTCGAGCGGGCCGGCGTTGCGCAGTGTGTACATCTGCACGGCGATGGGCTTGTGCGGGCTGGCGGCTTCGTATGCCAGGACGGGCAGGGCAGCGAACAGCAGCAGGGCGAGGGTGGCAGTTCTGCGGGCAGGCGTGTTCATCATGAGATGCTCCCGGGGTTCAACCGATGGCGGTCCAGGCACGGGTCCTGGCCGAGGTGATGACGCGGTCGACGATCAGCGCCGAGCGCACGCCGTCTTCGAAGGTGGGCAGGCCCTGCGGCTGTTCGCCTTCAATGGCGAGATAGGTATCGGCGACGAACGCCTCGAAGCACTGGGCGTAGCCCTGCGCGTGCCCCGCTGGCAGCACGGACAGCCGGCGTTGCTCGGCACTGCCGGCGCTGGGGCCGCGCACGAAGGTTTCCTCGCGCTGGTCGGGCTGGCCGATCCAAAGCCGCTCGGCGTCTTCCTGATTGAAGGCCACGCTGGCCCTGGCACCATCGATCTCGAACCAGAGGCGGTTGTGGCGTCCGGCCGATACCTGGCTGACCGTCAACGATGCCAGCGTACCGGCGCTGGTGCGGAACATCGCCGCCGCCACGTCCTCGCTGGTGACCGCCTGCATCGCGCCACCGGCTGCCGCGGTGGTGAAGCTCTGCCCGGTGTCGGTGCTGCGTTCGGCGATCACCGTGTCGAATGCCGCGCTGACCTCGGTGAAGCGCTCGCCGCTGACCCATTCCACCAGGTCGCACCAGTGCGAGCCGATGTCGGCGAACACGCGCGACGCGCCGCCCAGCGCCGGGTCCACGCGCCAGTTGTTGCTGGCCGGGTCCAGCAGCCAGTCCTGCAGGTAGCTGCCGTGAATCAGGTGCAGGGGCCCCAGTTCGCCATGGGCGATGCGTGCGCGCGCCTCGCGGACCACCGGGTGGTAGCGATAGACGAAGGGCACCGTGGCGACCAGCGCGTTGGCCGCAGCCAACGCCGCCAGCGCCCGGGCGTCTTCCAGCGTCGTGGCCAGCGGCTTCTCGCAGACCACGTGCTTGCCGGCTTCCAGTGCGGCCTGTGCCATGGGTCGGTGCAGATGGTTGGGCGTGCAGACGTGCACCACCTGCACCTGTGGATCGGCGACCACGTCCTCGATGTCCCGATAGGCACGCGGGACACCCCACGCCTGCGCCACGTCGCGTGCGCGCTGCGGAGACGATGCGGCCACGCCACGGATGTCGGCACCCGCCAGCAGCGCCGCGCGCCGGTGCACGGCACCGATCATTCCCGTGCCGACGATGGCGATTCCAGGTTTTGGCATCAGGTGGGTCCTCAGGGCGTGGAAGGTGCGGCCGCGACCACTGGCCGGTCGCGGAACAGCAACAGGAAGGCGATCAGCACGACCAGCGCGACGCCTGCCGGGAACAGCCAGATCTGTTGCCAATCTGGACCGGCTGCAGTGGTGAAGTGCTCCACCACCGCGCCGGACAGGAACGTACCGATCAGCATGCCCACGCCATACGTGGCCAGCGTGATGAATCCCTGCGCGCTGCTGCGCGCGGCCGGGCCGGCATGCGCATCGGTGTAGATCTGGCCGGTGACGAAGAAGAAGTCGTAGCAGATGCCGTGCAGCACGATGCCGATCACCAGCAGCGAGAAGCCACCAACCGCATCACCAAAGGCGAACATGACGTAACGCACGACCCATGCGGCCATGCCCACCGCCAGCATCGTCTTCACCCCCAGCCGCACGAACAGGAACGGCATGGCCAGCATCAGCAGGACTTCGGAGACCTGTCCCAGCGACTGCAGGCCCGCCGCGCCGCGCACGCCCAGGTCGTTGAGATACGGGTTGGTGAAGTTGTAGTAGAACGCCAGCGGGATGCAGATGGCGATCGATGCCAGGAAGAACACGAGGTAGGAGCGTGACTTCAGCAGGCGCAGCGAATCCAGCCCCAGGATCTGTCCCAGCCCGGCGTCGCGCTGCTGTGCCAGCGCGGGGTGTGCGGCAGGGTGAACGCATACAGGCCCAGCGCCAGCGACGCCATCGCCGCCATCCGGAACGTCAGCTCGAGCCGATGCGCCTGTTCCCAGCCCAGCCAGCCGATCAGCACGCCCGCCACGATCCAGCCGACGCTGCCGGCCACCCGCACGAGCGGAAACTGCTTTTCCGGCGACTGCATGTGCCGCATCGCCACACTGTTGGCCAGCGCCAGCGTTGGCATGAACAGCAGCATGTACCCCATGACATAGAAGGAGAAGGTGCTGAAGTCCGTCGCCGTGGACGCCAGCCACATCAGCGCCGCGCCAGCGAGGTGGAGTACCGCGAGGATGCGCTGCGCCGCGAAGTACCGATCCGCGATCAGGCCGACCAGGAAGGGCGCGACGATGGCGCCGATCGATTGGCTGAGAAACGCCGTCGCGACCTGGCTCGCGCTGGCCTGCAACGGCCCCTGCACCAGGTAGGTCCCCAGGGTGACGAACCATGCCCCCCAGATGAAGAACTGCAGAAACATCATCGCGCCCAAGCGCGACATGGTGTGCGTCATGGCTTGCCCTCCCGGGGCGGTATCGGCTCAGATTCCCAGCATGCGGCGCAGTGATGCGGCGTCTGTGCCGCTGTCGGCAAAGTCATCGAAGGCGCGTTCGGTCACGCGGATGATGTGGTCGCGGATGAAGGCGGCTCCTTCCCGTGCACCGTCTTCCGGGTGCTTCAGGCAGCACTCCCATTCCAGCACCGCCCAGCCGGGAAAGTCGTACTGCGCGAATTTCGAGAAGATCGCCTTGAAGTCGATCTGGCCATCGCCGAGTGATCGGAACCGCCCCGGACGATCGATCCAGTCCTGGTAGCCGCCATACACGCCACTGCTGGCACTGGGGTGATATTCCGCGTCCTTGACGTGGAAGATGCCGATGCGATCGTGGTAACGGTCGATGAAGCCGAGGTAGTCCATCTGCTGCAGCAGCAGGTGGCTGGGGTCGTACAGGATCTTTGCGCGGGGGTGCTGGTCGACCACGTCGAGGAAGCGCTCGAAGGTCGCGCCGTCATGCAGATCCTCGCCCGGGTGGATTTCGAAGCATAGATCCACGCCGCAGGCGTCGAATGCATCCAGGATGGGGCGCCAGCGGCGGCCGAGTTCGGCGAAGGCTTCCTCCACCAGACCGGGTGGGCGCTGCGGCCAGGGATAGAAGTAAGGCCAGGCCAGTGCGCCGGAGAACGTTGCATGCGCGGTCAGCCCCAGTCGCTGGCTGGCCTTGGCGGCCAGCAGCAGCTGCTCTACCGCCCAAGCCTGGCGGGCGACAGGGTCGCCGCGTGTGTCCGGCGGCGCGAATCCGTCGAACAGGCTGTCATAGGCGGGATGGACGGCGACCAGCTGCCCCTGCAGGTGGGTGGACAGCTCGGTGATCTGCAGGCCATGCCCGTCCAGCATGCCGATGACATCGTCGCAGTACGCTTGGCTGCGCGCAGCTTCGGCCAGATCGAACAGCCCGGGCGCGCTGGTCGGCACTTGTACGCCAGAATAGCCCAGCCCCGCGGCCCATCCGGCCAGCGTGTCCAGCCGATCGAAGGGAGGTGTGTCGCCGATGAACTGCGCCAGGAACAGCGCTGGACCCTTGAGCGTTTTCAAGAGGATTCGCCCTCGATGCAATCGATTGCATTATCCTAGCAGGGGCATTCGAAAGTCCTGTTGTGCACTGCACAGCGGAAGGAAGAGGTAGCGCCATGGCCACCATCTACGACATTGCAAAGCACGTCGGCGTCTCGGCCGGCACGGTGTCGCGGGCGCTGTCCCGGCCGGACAAAGTGCTGCCGGCTACACGCGCGCGCATCGAGCAGGCCGCTGCAGCGCTGGGCTACGTGCCCAACACGGTGGCCCGTACACTCAAGACCCAGCGCAGCGGCAAGATCCTGGTCACCGTGCCGGATATCGCCAACCCGTTCTTTGCCCAGATCCTGCAGGGCGCGGAGGACGCGGCGCAGGCGGTTGGCTACGCTGTCCTGCTGGGCGATACCCAGAACCTGCCCGAGCGCGAAGAGCGCTACGCGCAGATGCTCCGGCGCAACGAGGCCGACGGCCTGATCGTGCTGGGGCACCGCCTGCCGCCGACGGCGCGCGAGATCGTCCAGCAGCGGGGCGCTGCCGCGCCGGTGGTCAACGGATGCGAATTCGACCCCGCGCTGGGCATTCCCAGCGTCCACATCGACAACGCGGCTGCCGCGCGCGCGGTGATGGAGCACCTGTACGGGCTGGGGCACGAGCGGATCGCCGTGGTGGGCGGGCCGCCGGACAATCCCCTGCATCAGCAACGGCTGGAGGGGGTCCGGGCCGCCGGCAAGGCGCGTGGCCGCCTGCGTCAGTTGAGCGTGGTGCCGGGCGACTTCACCGTCGAATCCGGACATGCGGCCGGGATGTCGCTGTTGGCGCGCGCGCCCGTGCCGACGGCGGTGTTCTGTTTCAGCGACCAGATGGCGCTGGGCGTATTGGCGGCCTGCCGGGATCTGGGCATCCGGGTACCGGGTGATCTGTCCGTCGTCGGCTTCGACGATCTGGCATCGTCGCGTTACCTCACGCCTCCGCTGACGACCATCCGGCAACCGATGCGGGAGATCGGTGCCCGTGCAGTCAACCTGCTGCTTGCGATCATCGAACGTGTCGATGTGCCGCTTCAGCAGACGCTGGATTTCAGTTTGATGGTGCGGGGCTCGACGGCACCACCCACACCACATCCACTACCATGGGCCACCCGTCTGGATGCCCCCGCATGTCCATTGTGATTCCCACGCTGCCCAAGCCACCCACCGCCCGCATCGCGGCCTGGCTGCTGATGCTGCTGGGCATGTGGCTGACCTTGAAGCTGGGCCTGGTGGTGACCCTGCTGTCGGGCCTGCTGGTGTTCCACCTGACCCACCTGCTGGCCTCCACCGTCGAGGGCAGGCTGCCGCCCGGACGTGCGCGCGCCTATTCGGTGATCGTGCTGTCGGCGCTGATCATCGGCGCGCTGACCCTGGCCGCGATCGGCATCGCCTCGTTCTTCCGCAATGAAACCGGTGGCCCCGATGCGCTGCTGATGCGCCTGATGGACATCCTCAACACCTCCCGCCACCAGGTGCCGGACCTGTTGCAGCCGTACATCCCGGAAGATCTGCAGGCCTTGCGCACGGCCATGAACGACTGGGCCGCCACCCACCGCCAGCAGCTCGGCATCGCCGGCACCTCGGCCGTGCAGATCAGCGTGCGGATCCTGATCGGCATGGTGCTGGGTGCGATGATCGCGCTGTACGACGAGCTGCCGCTGCCGAAGCTGGGGCCGCTGGCGCGCGAGCTGATCGGCCGCACCAGCCGCATGGCCACGGCCTTCCGGCAGGTGGTGTTCGCGCAGGTGAAGATCTCCCTGCTCAACACGCTGTTCACCGCCATCTTCCTGCTCGGGGTGCTGCCGCTGTTCGGGGTGCATGTGCCGCTGTCCAAGACACTGGTGCTGATCACCTTCCTGGCCGGCCTGCTGCCGGTGGTGGGCAACATCATCTCCAACACGGTCATCACCATCGTCGCGCGGTCGGTCTCGTTCTACGTGGCCGTGGTCGCGCTGCTGTACCTGGTGGTCATCCACAAGCTGGAGTACTTCCTCAACGCACGCATCGTCGGTGGCGAGATCCAGGCACGCGCGTGGGAACTGCTGCTGGCGATGCTGGTGATGGAAGCGGCGTTCGGTCTGCCAGGGCTGGTCGCCGCGCCGGTGTTCTATGCCTACATCAAGCGCGAACTGCTGGACCAGCGCTGGATCTGAGGGCCGGGCCGCGCTAGAGCTTCAGGTTCAACGAGACATACGCCGAGCGCCCGGGGGCCGGTGAGAACATCGGCTGGTCGTCGCCGCCCCAGAAGAAGTTGTCATACCACGCATACGCGTAGTCGCGGCCGGTCAGGTTCTTCACCTGCACGTCCACGCTGACCCGCTCGGAAAGCCGATACGACGCACTGGCATCGAGCACCGCGAAGGCGCCGAACCTGCCCTGCGTGTTGCGCTCTTCAATGTAGTAGTCGCCCTGCATCCGGCCCTGCAGGCCGAAGGTCCAGCGCTCGTTGCCGCGGTAGTC
This sequence comes from Stenotrophomonas sp. RG-453, assembly GCF_033843685.1. NCBI lineage: Bacteria > Pseudomonadati > Pseudomonadota > Gammaproteobacteria > Lysobacterales > Lysobacteraceae > Stenotrophomonas > Stenotrophomonas sp. RG-453. Next base: position 222,277 of record NZ_JAMYED010000002.1, on the reverse strand, counting down.
CACGCCGATGTTGCTGATGTAGCGCGGCGTGGCGATCACCTCGTTGCCGGCCAGGGCGGTGCCATCGGTGGTGAACGCGCGCACCACCTTGGCCTGCTGGATCGCATGCGAGCCCCACAGCGTCCAGTGGTCGCCCAGGCGAGAGGTGAACTGCAGGTCGACCCCTTCGCGACGGGTCTGGCCCAGGCCGACCGAGGTGCCGGTGGCCGGCATGTTCGCTACTTCGTCCGTCGCGTCCTGGCGCCACACCGCGATGCGCGCGTCGGTGCCGACGGCCGGGGTGAACTTGATGCCCAGCTCCTTGCCGGTGTTGATCGAGGGCCGGAAGGTCTCCTGGCCGGCGGTGAGGTAAGCCGGTGCGGTGGAACCGGTCAGCACCTGGAAGGTCCTGCCCCAGTTGGCATAGATGTTGAGGACCGGGGTGATTGCGTAGACCACGCTCAGCTTGGGCTGGCCGATGGTGCCGTAGCGCTGCAGCGGCGCGGTGATGCCACCGGGCAGGTGGGTGCTGCCGGAGAAGCGGTCCACACGGTAGGCCGGCACGATCTTCAGCGCGGAGGTGGGCTGATACACGGCCTGCGCGTAGGCACCGAGGTTGTCCAGGGTGTAGCGGTCGTCGTTCTGGATCCGCGCCGGGGTGGAGAAGTCGGTCGGAATGGCGTGGCTGTAGCGCAGCCGGCGGTACGTATTGTCCTGATGCTCGGCGTTGAATCCACCCTCGACCGTCAGCGCAGGCGTGGCGGCCCAGGTCAGCGTGCTGAGCAGGCCGGTCTGTTTCTCATCCCACTGACGACGCTGGCGCGGCGCGTTGCCGGGCACGTACGCGGTGAAGGTCACCTGCCGGTCGTCCTCGTAACGGTTGTAGTACAGCTTGTTGCTGACATGCACGGCATCGCTGAGCTGCAGATCCAGATGGGTGCTGAGATGGCGCATGTCGCGGTCGTCGACGTCGTTGGCATTCTTGAGCGCGGATCCGCGACGATCGGCTGCCAACTCTGCGGCGGTCATGAAGCCGGGCTCGTCGGCTTCGTGGTGGTACACGCGCGCGATCAGACCGAGATTGAACAGGTCATCGTCGCCGCTGAAGAACCACTTGCCGCCCAGCGAGTATTTCTTCGATCGGTCATGATCGCGGTAGCCGTCGGACGCCTGCGACGCCAGAAAATAGTTCTGCGCGACACCGTTGGCGTCGCGACCGATCGCCACCTGCGCTTCGCGGGTGTTGTAGCTGCCATAGGTGAGCCGCGCATCGGTATACGTGCCGCCCTGGCGGGTGCCGAGGTTGATGTTGCCCCCGATGTTGTGCAGGCCATAGCGCGGGTCGTTGGTACCGCGCACGACTTCGATGTAGTCGATGTCCAGCGGGAACACCATGTCGATGAAGCGCTGGTTGCCACTGTTGACGTTGCTGGGAATGCCATCGATCAGGATCTTGATCCCGTTGAGGTAGCCCTCGCCATTGAATGCACGGAAGGTCGCCTTGCCGGACTCTGCGCCCTGGCGGGTTTCGGTCAGCTGCATGCCCGGCATCTGGCCGAGCAGTTCCCAGCTGTTGGACACGTTCTTCTCATGGACCTGGTCGCCGCCCATCACATCCACCGAGGTCAGCACCCGGTGGGCGGCCAGGGGACGGTTCGCGCCTTCCCGCACGTGCACGCTGCCGAGGGTGATCGCAGCATCGGCGGATTGGGCGCGCGCTTCGCCGGCGCACAGGGCCGCCAGTACGGCGGACACCATTGCCTTGGTTCTCATCTCTTCGTGCCTCAGGAGCAGGTAGGACAGGGCGTGGACCAGCAGACACCGGACGTCTGCTGCTCTGACCTGCTAAAGAAATAATATAACATTGCAATCAAGCGTCGTTCCATCCCGTAGGCCGCTCGCGCGCCTGTGGCTTGAAGCCCCTTCCGATCGGGTCTATAACGCGCACGAAGGGCGCCGGCCGGGCCGCCCATGGTGATCGGTGTCCCCATGATCCAGCCCAATGCCCGTTCAACGCCGCGCGCCGCAATGGCCAGCGAGCCGTCCGCGTCGCAACAGATCGATGCCCGCATCCAGTCGCTGGAGGATTGGCGCGGCGAGGCGCTGTCCCGGATCCGCGCCTTGGTCCACCAGGTCGATCCGGACGTGGTGGAGACATGGAAGTGGCGGGGTGTACCCGTGTGGGAGCACCACGGCATCCTGTGTACCGGGGAGACCTACAAGGCGGCCGTGAAGTTGACCTTCGCCAAGGGCGCGTCGCTTCCCGATCCCAACGGGCTGTTCAATGCGAGTCTGGAAGGCAACACCCGCCGCGCCATCGATCTGCACGAAGGCGATACGATCAACGCCACCGCGTTCAAGGCGTTGATCCGCGCGGCGATGGCGCTGAACCGGGCGGCCAGAACCGCTGCTCCGGCGCCACGCCGGAACGCCCCCCGGCGCTCAGCCTGAATCGTCACGACCTCCTGCACTGGAACCGGCGGGCCGAATCGGGAACGATGGGGGGCTGACTCCCCCATCGATATTCCAGGATGTGCCTGTGCTGAGTGTGATCGGCTGTTTGCTTGCGTTGTATCTGGTGTGGCGCCTGATCTGGCCGTTGCGGCTGCCGCGCCCGGTCCGGATCGCGCTGGGCCTGTTGGTGGTGGCGCTGGCGCTGCACCACCGGATCGTGGCGCAGTTTGCCGGGACCATGGCGTCGCCGGAAATTCCCACGGCGATGATCGCCGTGCTCGCCACCGGCTTCACCACGCTGCTGCTGAGCGCGGTATTCGTGCTGCTGCTGGACGCGCTGCTGCTGATCGCGTGGCTGGTGCGTGCGCGGCGCGTGCTGCCGACGCTGCGTGCGACATGGCTGCGTCCGACGGCCGGCGCATTGGCGCTGCTGCTGTCTGCCTACGGCATCTGGCAGGGCATGGCCGTGCCCAAGCCGCGTCAGATCGAGGTTGCCATCGACGGCCTGCCGGCTGCGTTCGACGGTTATCGCGTGCTGCAGCTCACCGATATCCACGCCAGCCGCCTGCTCACGGGTGCCTGGGTGGAGAAGGTGGTCGCCGAAAGCAATGCGCTCCATCCGGATCTGGTGGTGATCACCGGCGATCTGATCGACGGCAGCGTTAGCGCCCGTGCCAACGACTTCGCGCCCCTGGCCAGGCTGCACGCGCCGGATGGCGTCATCGCGATCACTGGCAACCACGAGTATTACGCGCAGTACGCCGAGTGGATGCAGGCCTTCCGCGGGCAGGGCATGCAGGTGCTGGAGAACACCCATACCCGGGTGCAGCGCGACGGGGCGACGTTGACCATCGCCGGCGTGACCGATCCCGTGGCGGCACGCTATGGCCTGCCCATGCCGGACCTCGGCGCTGCCCTGGCCGGGGCGGACCCGCAGGCACCGGTGATCCTGCTTGACCACCGTCCGGTCGAAGCCCGCGCCAACGCCGGGCACGGCGTGGCCCTGCAGCTGTCCGGGCACACGCATGGCGGGCATATTCTGGGTATGGACCAGCTGGTCAAGCGTGCCAACGGTGGCTATGTCTCCGGGCGCTACCAGGTGGACGCGATGACGCTGTACGTCAGCAACGGTGCCGGGCTGTGGCCGGGCTTCGCCGCGCGGATCGGCGTGCCCTCGGAGATCACCCTGATCACGCTGCGGGCGCGCTGATGGCGTCCGGATGTGCGATGCCCGGGGTGGTGTTGCCGGACACCGAAGCCTGGACCGTCCGCGACCCGGTGGGCCGGGACTACCCGATCTGGGTGTCCCTGCCGGCCGGGTATGCGCGGGACACGCACCTGCGCTACCCGGTGCTGTATGTCACCGACGCGCTGTACAGCTTCCCGCTCGCGCGCAGCGTGCGCAACATGGTCGGGCAGGGCGGTGCGCACCTGGCGCCCTTCATCCTGGTCGGGCTGCCGCCGCAGCAGGGGCTGAGCTCGCAGCAGAGCCGCTCGCGTGACTACACCCCGACCCAACCCAGCCGCAGCCCGGGCGACGATTACACCGATGGCATCACCTACGGCGGCGCTGCGCACTACCGCGATTTCCTGGCCGACCATGTGCTGCCACAGGTCGAGGCGCGCTACCGCACCGACGCGGCGCAGCGTGCGTTTGCCGGCCATTCCTACGGTGGGCTGTTCGGTGCGTACGTGCTGCTGACCCGCCCGGCGATGTTCCAGCGCTACATCCTTTCCAGCCCATCGCTCTGGTTCGACCAGCACGTGATCAACCGGGTCGAGGCGGACTACGCCGATGCCCATGCCGATCTGAACGCGCGCGTGCTGCTGTCTATCGGCGCACACGAAACCCCGGCGTCGGACGCACCGTTTGCTGCGCGCAACGACATGGTCGCGCATACGCGAGCGTTTGCCGAGTGTCTGCGCGGGCGCGGTTATCCAGGCCTCTGGCTCGAGACACGCGTGGTTGCCGATGAGGATCACCTGACGGTCTACCCGGCGATGCTCACCCGCGCGCTGCTGGCCCTGTTCCCCAGCCGGAGCACCGCCCTGGCCGTGTGAAATTTTCGCCAGCGGGCGTGCACGCCTCGGTCACCGCGCAGCGCGGAGGCTGGGCGCACATGCCACGCCCACCCGGAGACCCCATGACCACACTGACCCTGCCCGAACTGGCCAAGAAGATGGCCGGCATCGATTTCGCCATGCTGCAGACCCACACCGCCAGCGGCGAGATCGCCGGCCGGCCGATGAGCAACAACGGTGACGTGGACTACGACGGCGACAGTTACTTCTTCGCCTTCGACAGTGCCGACATGGTGGGCGAGATCGAACGCGACCCGAAGGTCGCGCTGTCCTTCACCGGCAGCAAGTCACTGCTGGGCAAGCCGCCGCTGTTCGTGGCCGTGGAAGGCCATGCCACCCTGAGCCGCGACCGCGCGACCCTGCAGGCACATTGGGTCCCGGACCTGGAACGCTGGTTCGAACAGGGCGTGGATACCCCGGGCATCGTGCTGATCCAGGTCAAGGCGACCCGTATCCACTACTGGTCCGGCGAAGACGACGGTGAGATCCGGCCGTAAGCGATGCCGGCCGCCCCCGTCAGGATCGGATGCGCAGGCTGGTCCATTCCCGGCAGGTACGCGGCGTTGACCGGCGAGGGCGAGAGCATGCTGGCGCGCTATGCAACGCGTTTTTCGGCGGTGGAGATCAACTCCTCGTTCTACCGGCCACACCAGCAGCGGACCTATGAACGCTGGGCGGCGAGCGTGCCGGCTGGCTTTCGTTTTTCGGTGAAGCTGCCCAAGGCGGTGTCGCATGACGCAGCGCTGCGCGGTTGCGGCCCGGCGCTGGATCGGTTCCTCGAAGAGACCGCCGGCCTGGGCCGCAGGCTGGGCGGATTGCTGCTGCAGCTGCCGCCCAGCCATGCATTCGATGCACGGGTGGCGGCGGGTTTCTTCGGCCTGCTGCGCCGTCGCACGGATACGCCGGTGGTCTGCGAACCGCGGCATGCTAGCTGGTTCACGCCACAGGCCGAGGCGTTGCTGGGGCGGCACTCGGTAGCGCGCGTCGCGGCCGACCCTGCGCGGGTTACGGGGGCGGCCCACCCCGGGGGTGACGCCGCGTGGCGCTATTGGCGTTGGCATGGCGCACCGCGGATGTATTACAGCGAGTACGACGAGGCGGCGCTCCAGTCCCTGGCGCGTGATGTCGCGGCGCATGCCGGCAGCACGCGCTGGGTGATCTTCGACAATACCGCCCATGGGTTCGCCATCGCCAACGCGGCACGGCTGCAGGACATCCTTGGCGGCGCATCCCACCCGGGGGCCGCCGATGCCTGAAGGTCCTTCCATCGTCATCCTGCGCGAGGCGGCGGCGAAGTTCCGTGGGAAGACCGTGCGCCTGGCGACCGGCAACAGCTCGCTCGACCTGACCCGCATGGAAGGCCGTCGCGTGGTCACCCTGCGCAGCTGGGGCAAGCATTTCCTGATCGAGTTCCGAGGCTTCAGCCTGCGCGTGCACATGCTGATGTTCGGCAGCTATCGCATCGATGAGCGCAAGCCTTCCCCGCCGCGGGTATCGCTGCAGTTCGACAACGGCGAGCTCAACATCTATGCCTCGTCGGTGAAGTACATCGAAGGCGCGCTGGAGGACACCTACGACTGGCGCGGCGACGTGATGGACCCCTCGTGGGATCCCAGGCTGGCGCGCAGGAAACTGAAGGAACACCCGGACACCTTGATCTGCGACGCGCTGCTGGACCAGGACATCTTTGCCGGCGTGGGCAACATCATCAAGAACGAGGTGCTGTTCCGCACGCGCGTGCATCCTGAATCCACGGTCGGCGCGCTGCCGTCGCGCAAGCTGGGCGAGGTCATCAAACAGGCGCGGCAGTACAGCTTCGATTTCCTGGACTGGAAGCGGCAGTTCGTCCTGCGCCAGCACTGGTTGGTGCATACCAAGCGCACCTGCCCCCACTGCGGTGGCCCACTCAGCAAGACCTACCCGGGGACGACCCGGCGGCGGACGTTCTTCTGCCCGGTCTGCCAGCTGCGCTACGGTACGGCGCCGGTCGTACGCAAGGCCGTCCGCAAGGCCGCAGGCAAGGCAGTCCGCAAGGTCGCAAAGGGCACCCCTGGAAAGGCCCCAAGGCGTTCAGCCAGGGCCACGCGCATGGCGTAGGATGGGCTGTCACACGCACGTACGCGCGTCCTGCGCGATCGACGTCCGATCGCCCTCGCTCCTTCCTCCGAGTCCTTCATGCCGCCCCGGGATGAAGACTCCCGTGTCCCACGGAGCGCTCATGCCGGGCTATACCACCCGCATCCTCACCATTCCGGTCGGCGGTCACGACTTCCGTATCCGTGCGCTCACCGATCTGCAGCAGTTCTCCGATCCTACCGGCCGCGCCGCGCGTGCCGGCATCCACTCCTCGCTGTGGAGCCTGTTCGGCCAGATCTGGCCGGCCGGCCGCGCGCTGGCCGATACCATGAGCCACTTCGACGTGGCCGGTAAGCGCATCCTGGAACTGGGCTGCGGGCTGGGCCTGTCCAGCCTGGTGCTGGCACATCGGGGCGCGGATGTCGTCGCGACGGATCACCATCCGTTGGCCGAATCCTTCCTGGCCTACAACGCAGGGCTCAACAACCTGCCGGCGGTGACCTACCGCGACCTGCCCTGGGAAGTTCCGGATGGCTCGCTGGGCCGCTTCGACCTGATCATCGGCAGCGACATCCTTTACGAACGCGGCCACGCCCACCAGATCGCCGCGATGATGCTGCGGCATGCCAAGCCCGATGCCGAACTGCTAATCACCGATCCCGGGCGCGGCAACGTCGGCGCGTTTTCGCGCGGCATGGCCCTGCAGGGCTTCGATGTGACCGAAGAACTGGGCCTGTTCGAGGATGAGGGCGATGCGCCAGGCCATGGGCGGCTGCTGAGTTATCGGCGCGGCGCCGTCCGCCCGGCGGCCCTCGCCTGAGCGCGGGCCGGGCGCGTTGCGGCGACGGCGTTCCTCCGTGACACGACGTGCAGATCCGCTGGCGTAGGCTGTCGCCGTCCAGATGCGGCCCAGGCGGCCGGGAGAGCCCCGATGCGATGTCGTCCCCTGTCCAGCCGCGATGGCCTGCCTGTCAGCAGGGCGCACGCTTGAGTACGGCCAGCGCCGCGCCGGATGCGCGACCACAGACCCGCTCGATGATCATCGCCGGGCTGTCCACCGTGGTGGAGTGGTACGACTTCACGCTCTATCTGTATCTGGCCACGGTGTTGTCGAGGGTGTTCTTCGGCGGCGGCGAGAACGCGCTGCTGGCCACGCTGGCCGGGTTCGCGGTGTCGTATCTGATGCGCCCCCTGGGCGCGCTGGTGTTCGGCCATCTCGGCGATCGCTTCGGCCGGCGCTACATGCTGTTGGCCTCGATGCTGCTGATGACGCTGGCCATGCTTGCTACCGCGCTGCTGCCCACCTTCGAGAGCATCGGCGCCACCGCCGGTGTGCTGTTGTTGCTGTTGCGCTGCCTGATGGCTTTTTCGGTCGGCGGCGAATACACCGGCGTGGTGGCGTACCTGCTGGAAACCGCGCCCGTGCGGCGGCGCGGCCTGGTCACCTCGCTGGCGTCGGCCGCGAGCGAGGTGGGGGCCCTGTTGGCAGTGGCGCTGTCGGCGCTGACGGTGGCGCTGCTGAGCACGGCCCAGCTGGATGGCTGGGGCTGGCGCATTCCCTTCTTTGTCGGCGCGGCGCTGGCCGGCGCGATCCTGCTGGCGCGCTCGACCATGCATGAGTCGCCCGAGTTCGAGCGGCAGCAGGCCGAAGGCACCGTGCCGGAGTCGCCGATCCGCGACACCTGGCGGCACCACAAGGCCGCGATCGCCCGCACCTTCGCGATCTCCGCACTGGGCTCGATCACCTATTACGTCGGCATTACCTATGTGCCCGCATTCCTCGGTTCGGTTGGGCAGGTGAGTGAATCCGAAGCGCTGTGGCTCTCCACGATCGCGGCGGTGGCGGTGATCGTGGTGACGCCGCTGGCCGGCGCGTTGTCGGACCAGGTCGGTCGTCGGCCGGTGTTGATCGCGCTGGCCGCCCTGTCGGCGTTGCTGCCGTTGACGATGTTCTCGGTGATGGCCGGTGGCAGCACGCTGGCGATCGGGCTGGCCGCGGTGGTGTTGGCGTGCCTGGCCGGTGGCGTGAGTGCGGTGGCGGCACCGGCGACGGCCGAGCAGTTTCCCGGCGAGGGGCGGCTCAGCGGGCTGGCATTGGGCGTCACCATGGCGACGGCCTTCTTTGGTGGCGCCACGCCGTTGCTGGCCGAAGTGCTGGTGCGCCACACCGGCTGGTCATCGGCCCCCGGCGCGATGATCGCCGGGGTCGCCGTGCTGGTGCTGCCGGTGATGTGGACGCTGCGCGAGACGCGGCCCCGGTAGCGCCGGCCGCTGGCCGGCTGCACACAGGGTGCCGAGAAGGTAGTGCCGGCCGCTGGCCGGCTCCACGCAATGTCGGGTCTTGGAGGAGCCGGCCAGCGGCCGGCACTACCTGGACACGGTGCGCCGCCACCAAAAAAACGGGCCGCCCGAAGGCGACCCGTTCGTTCAACACAGCGATGTCGTCAGGCCTCAGTATTTCCAGCGCAGGCTCAACGCGACGAAACGCGGCTCGCCGTAGTTGTTGTAATCCAGGTTGGCCCAGTAGGTCTTGTCCAGCGCGTTGCGCACGCTCAGGGTCGCGGTCCAGCTGTCGCTGAGGCGGTAGTTGGCGTTGAACTGCACCAGCGCGTACGCCGGCTGGTTCACCGTCACCGTGCCGCCGAGCGGATAAGGAACGTTGTAGCCCTGCACCTTGCTCTGCCACTGCACGCCCGCACCCACGCTCAGGCGTTCGAGCGCGCCGCGCAGCCGCACCTGGGTGTTGAGCTGCAGCAGGTCCTCGGCCGGGTTGGCGTACAGCAGATCAGTGGCGGCACGGGTCACCTTGACGTGGGTGAAGCCGGCATTGACCGTCCAGCCCGGCAGGATTTCGCCGTTGACGTCCAGTTCCCAGCCGCGTGCCTTGGTGCCGTTGATGCCGATGTAGGCCGAGCTGCCATCGCTGAGCGAGCGCTCCGGCACGCTCGTGTCCAGCACCGCGTAGTTGTCCTGCTTGGCCTCGAACACAGCCGCATTGGCGGTCAGGCGACCGTCGAACCACTGCGACTTGATGCCCGCTTCCAGGTTCGAGCCCTCCACCGGCGCCAGCAGGTTTTCGTTGCGGTCCTTGAAGTTCTGCGGGTTGAAGATCTCGGTGTAGCTGGCATACGCCGCGACCTGCGGGGTGATGTCGTAGACCAGCCCCACATAGGGCGTGACTTCGTCCGTCACCTTGTAGGCGCCGCTGGTGCCGGTGTAGGCCCCGGTCGTGCCGTAGGCGCGGGTCAGGGTCTCCCAGCGGCTCAGCCGCGCGCCGGCGATCAGTGCCAGCGGGTCGGCCAGGCGCAGGCGGGTGGCCACGTAGAAACCGCTCTGCGTGGTCTTGGCGACCCGGCGTGCACCGGTACGCGAATAGGTCACTTCGGAGATGTCGCCATCCCAGGTGCGGATGTCCGGGATGTAGTAGCAGCGCTCGGTGCCGCACCGCGCCCAGTCGGTCGGGTAGCGCAGGGCGATGGTGTTGGTGGTGCCTTCCAGGTCCGCCCACTGGCCGCCCACGGTCAGGTCGTGTTCGCGGCCGAACAGCGAGAACGTGCCGCTCAGGTAGGCATCGACGTTGCGCCGGGTGTCTTCCGAATCACCGGCGGCAGTGCGCAGGAAGATGCCCGCGCCGGTGGCCGGATCGGGGTAGCCGCTGCCGTAGACGCGCACGTTCTGCACGTTGCCCCGGGTGTAGGCGGTGTTGATCTTCAGCAGCCAGTTCTCGCCGAAACGCTGCTCCAGGTTGGCGAACGCCGTGCTCGTCTCGCGCTGCCAGTAGCTCCACTTCGGGGCGACGTTGGTCGAGCGCGGCAGGTGCGCGAAGTCGCCCTGGCTGTTGAAGAACGGCACGGTGCCCCAGGTCGAGCCGACCGGGTTGTTGTCCTGGGTCTGGTAGCCCACGGTCACGGTGGTGCTGTCGGTCAGGTCACCTTCCAGCACGGCCATGCCGGCCATCTTGTTCTCGTGGTAGCGGTCGTAATACAGATCGCGGTCGGTGTAGGCGGCGACCACTCGGCTGCGGAAACGGCCATCGGCGGTCAGCGGCGCGGTCACGTCGGCCTCCATGCGCTGGTAGTCCCAGCTGCCGGCGCTCACTGCGAAGGAGGCATCGAATTCCTTGCCCGGGCGCTTGCGCAGCAGGTTGACCGTCGCCGATGGCACGCCGGCGCCGCTCAGCAGGCCGTTGGCACCGCGGATCACTTCGACGCGATCGTAGAAGGCGGTGTCGTACTCCTGGTTGGTCGAACCGCTGTAGGTGGGGATGCCATCGACCTGGAAATCAGTGATGGGAAAGCCGCGGGCGTAATAGAGCGGACGCTGGGTGTCGTAGAAGGAGACACTCACGCCGGTGACGTTGCGCATCACGTCGTTGATGCTGAACAGCGATTCGTCCTGCAGGCGCTGGAGCCCGATCGAGGTCGCTGACTGCGGGGTTTCCTGCAGGCTGATCGGCAGGCGGGTGGTGCTGGATGGCATCGCGCGCGCACCGACCACGCTGACCTTGTCCAGGGTCTTCGCATCGGCAGTGCTGCTGGCGTCTGCCAGCGCATCGGCGAAGGCCTGCGGGGCGGTCAGCGAAAGGGCGGAGAGCAGGGCCAGGGCCAGCGGGGCACGGCGGGAGCGGAGCGGGTGGGCGCGGAGCGACATGGGGGTCTCTGGACGGTAGTAGGGAAGGAAGGCAACAGGCAGGCAACGCCGGCGCGCAGGCGCCAGGCACGGTAGGTCCATCCTGGGAAAGCAGGCTGTCGGGCAGCTGCGGGGAGACGGCAGTCCGTTGAGACCGTCCCGTTTCCGTAGCGACACCCCTGCGATGCGCAAATGTAAATCGTTCTCAGTCGCTTTACAATTCTTGAACAATCGGCCGCGTCGGCGTAGAGCGGTCGCGCGGCGGCGCTGGCCCCCAAAAACGCAACCGGCCACCGCGAGGGTGGCCGGAGGGAAACCGTGGCGGAGGCCCGAAGGCCTCGCCGGTGCAGGCTTACAGCGCCTGCAGTTCTTCGTTGGCGTTGCGCTTGGCCTCGGCCGGCTTGGCGGCCGGCGGCGGGGTCAGCATCACCGCCGGGCTGGTCTCGACCGGCACCTCCAGGTACGGCAGCTTCAAGGTTTCGCTGGTCAGGCGGCGGATCTCATTGGTCAGCGCCGGGCTGTCATTGAGCTTGCGGCCATACGACGGCACGATTTCCTTCAGGCGCGCTTCCCAGCCCGCCGCCATCTGCTCGGGGAAGGCTTTCTTGAGCAGGTCCAGCATGATCGGCGGCGAGGTCGAGGCACCCGGCGAGGCGCCGAGCAGGGCGGCCAGGGTGTGGTCCTGGTCGGTCACGATCTCGGTGCCGAACTGCAGGATCGAGCCCTTTTCCGGGTCCTTCTTGATGATCTGCACGCGCTGGCCGGCGGTGACCAGCGTCCAGTCCTCGCGCTTGGCGTTGGGGTAGTACTTGACCAGCTCGGCCTGGCGGTCGTCATCGTTCAGGCGTGCCTGACCCATCAGGTACTTCACCAGGTCCAGGTTCTCCAGGCCCACGCCCATCATCCCGGCCACGTTGTTGTGGTTCACCGAGGAATACAGGTCGAACCACGAGCCGTGCTTGAGGAACTTGGTGCTGTACAGCGCGAACGGCCCGAACAGCACGACCGGCTTGCCATCCAGCTTGCGTGCGTCCAGATGCGGGACCGACATCGGCGGCGAGCCGGTTTCGGCCATGCCGTAGGCCTTGACCGAATGGCGGCCGGCCACCTGCGGCGACTGGAAGGCCAGGAACTGGCCACCGACCGGGAAGCCGGCGTAGTTCTTCGATTCCGGGATGCCCGACAGCTGCAGCAGCTTGAGCGCGGCGCCACCGGCACCGATGAACACGAAGCGCGACTTGACGGTGGATTCGTTGTCGGACTTCAGGTCCTTGACGGTCACGTTCCAGCTCTTGTCGTCGTTCTGGCGCAGGGCACGCACTTCATGGTTGAGGTGCAGGCTGAAGTTCGGGCTGCGCTGCAGGCCAGCGGTCAGCTGGCGGGTGATCACGCCGAAGTTGACGTCGGTACCCAGCGGCATCCAGGTCGCGGCGACCTTCTGCTTCGGGTCGCGGCCTTCCATCAGCAGCGGGGCCCACTGCTTGATCTGCGCGGCGTCCTCGGAATACTGCATGCCGTAGAACAGCGGGTTCTTGACCAGTGCCTGCTGGCGCTTGTGCAGGTAGGCGATGTTCTCATCGCCCCAGACGAAGCTCATGTGCGGGGTCGGGTTGATGAAATCGCTGGGCTGGCTCAGGCGCCCTTCGCGCACCTGGTGGGACCAGAACTGGCGTGAGATCTCGAACTGCTCGGCGATGCCGACCGCGCGCTTGGTCTCGATGCTGCCGTCGGGTAGTTCCGGGGTGTAGTTCAGTTCGGCGAATGCGGAGTGGCCGGTGCCGGCGTTGTTCCAACCGTCCGAACTTTCCAGGGCAACCCCGTCCAGGCGCTCATAGACCTGGATGTTCCAGTCCGGTTGCAGCTCCTGCAGGAACGTGGCGAGCGTGATGCTCATGATGCCGCCGCCGACCAGGACGACGTCGACCGGCTTGTCGTTGCCGGCGGCCGGGACCGAGCGCTGATGCAGCGGCCAGTACAGGAACAGGGCCGCTGCCAACAGCAACAGCACGAGCAGGCCGAGGACGACCTTCGCTAGTTTTTTCATGGGGATCTCAGGTAGGGAGACATGGGAAGGATGCCGCCGCTGCCGGGAACGCCCGTGAAGACGGGCGTCACAGCGGTACCTTGATCGCAATTTTAGCCCGTTCCGGTACGGATTTGGTGCAACGCAGCATCCGGTGGCTGTGCCGGACCGGCTCAGTCGCTGGCGAGAGTGAAGTACTCCAGGAGGAAATAGCTGGCTTGATAGGCCAGTGCTATCAGAGCCAATACCAGATGCGCACGCCGCTGGCGCAGGGCGAAGCCCAGCCCGGCGATCCCCAGCATCACCACGGTATGCACCCAGTAAGTGTCCCCCAGCATCTGCCAGCGGCTGTGGCCCTTGATGGCGGTATCCACCAGATCCAGCAGCGTGACCAGTGCCAACATCCCGAAGAAGCCGCCGCGGCGCTGCAGCAGGTAGTTCTCATAGCTGCCGAACTCGCGCACGTCGTCCGGAAACAGCAGCACGCAGAGCAGGTACCACGACGCGCAGTAGGCGATCACGAACAGATACAGCTCGAAGGTCCACTGCCGGACCTCGCCCAGCCGGAACTCCCACCACCAGAAGGTCACCACCGAAATCAGTGCCCAGACCACCCAGCACAGGTGGATCAGCGAGCAGCCGCGTCGTTTGGGGTGCTCGATGATGCCCGCCAGCCCGCGCAGCAGGGTGGTGATGCTCAGGCCGAGGATGATGCTGAGCACCACGCGGATGTGCAGGTAGACCGGATCGGTGTCCATCGACGTGCCCGCGGCTGGGATGCGCCGATGCTGCATCGGGGCGGGTCATCGAATCGTGTAGGGCGGCGTGCGGCCCCGGCACGACAGCCGACCAGCGGTCGGCGCTACCGGTCGGGGTTATCGCTTCTTGCGCACCAGCGTCGCCGAGGCCGCCAGCACTGCCTGGGTCAGCAGCGCCATGGTCTGTACATCGCCCTTCCAGTGCTGCCAGTACAGCGGCACGTCTTCCCACGCGCGCTGCTTCATGTGCACCAGGCGCCCGGCATCCAGGTGGCGTTTGACCAGCGGCAGCGGGTTCATGGTCCAGCCCAGCCCGCCCAGGTTCGCCTGCACGAACGCGCGGGTGGAGGGAATCCACCAGGTCGGTGCGGTCAGCGGCAGGTCGTTGCCCGCCAGGCGCCGGGCGAAGCGGGCCTGCATGTCGTCCTTGCGGTTGAACACCAGCACCGGCGCCTGGGCCAGCGACTGCGCATTGACCCCCTTGGCGAAGTACTGCTCATGGAAGGCCGGGGTGCAGGTGGCAGCGTAGCGGATGCTGCCCAGCGCGTGGATCTGGCAGCCCTGCACCGGCTCGTCCAGGGTGGTCACCGCGCCCAGCACGGCCCCCTGGCGCAGCAGGGCCACGGTGTGGTCCTGGTCTTCCGAGCGCAGGTCCAGGGTGGTGCCGGTCTGCCGCGCGAACTGCAGGGCGGCTTCGGGGAACCAGGTCTCCAGGCTGTCATGGTTCACCGCCACGGGGATGCTGGCGTGCGGCAGGTCCTCATCGGCGATGCCCATGCGGTGCAGCGCATCGTGCTCGAGCAGGGCGGTCTGTTCGGCCAGCTGCACCAGCACCTGGCCCTCGGTGGTGGCGACCGCTGGGGAAGAACGTTTGACCAGCAGGCGGCCGACCCGGTCCTCCAGCGCCTTGACCCGCTGGGAGACGGCCGAGGCGGTGACATTGAGCGACTGCGCGGCCCGTTCGAAGCTGCCTTCCCGGATCACCGCCGCCAGGGCGCGGAGCTGGGCATGGTCGATGCGCATGATCTTAAGTTCCGCTAAAGATGGTTAAGTAAGTTTAGCTCTACTTTTTCATGTTGCGGCGCGACAATATGCGCCATCCGGTGCTGTACGCCTTGGCGAGGCACCACCCCCCAGCACGACACAGGTGGTATCCCATGTTTTCGATCATTTCCGGCGGCGCCGGGCTGAGCGCGTGGCTCAGTGGTGCCGCAACCGGCATCGGCCTGTTTGCGGTGGTCGGCGCGCAGAGCGCGTTCATCCTGCGCCAGGGCATCCTGCGCAAGCACATCATTCCGGTGGTGGCGACGTGTGCCGCCATCGATGGCATCTTCATCTTCGCCAGCGTAGCCGGCCTGCGCACGCTGACCCAGGCGCTGCCGTGGCTCACCACTGTGGTGCTGTGGGGCGGCGTCGCCTTCCTGGCCTGGTACGCCTGGCAGTCGGCGCGGCGCGCGCTGGCCGGCGGTGGCGGCATGCACGTGGACGAGGGCGACAGCACCTCGCGCCGCGCGGTGCTGATCTCGGCGGTCGGTTTCTCGCTGATCAATCCGCATTTCTGGCTGGACATGATGGTGATCGGCGGTATCGCCGAGAACTTCGGCAATGCGCGCATGGCCTTCGCCGCCGGCGTTTTCACCGCCAGCTGCCTGTGGCTGACCGCCCAGGGCCTGGGGGCACGCCTGCTGGCGCCACTGTTCACCAAGCCCAAGACCTGGCGCATCCTCGACGGCACCATCGCGGTGATTCTGTCGATCCTGGCGCTCAGCCTCGCGTTCCGCGGCATGCATTGAACTCTCTCCTCGATGCAGGTCCTGGAAATGGCACCGTTCGCGGTGCCATTTTTTTTTGCACCAACAGGAATATCCCTCTGGTTGGCGGCTCGATCTTCCGCCTAGAATCGCGATCCCGGACATGAGGTCCGATGCAGCAGGGGGAAAGGATGAAGCACGTACAAAGGTTGGGATTGCTGGTATTGCTGGCCATTACGGGCCAGGCCGGCGCGGTGGATCTGGAGCGCTACCTGCGCCGGGATGCCTTCACCGATATCAAGATTTCGCCGAACGGCGACTATTACGCGGCCACCGTGCCGATGGAAGATCGCACCGCCCTGGCGATTCTGCGCAGGAACGGCGGCGAGGTGGTGGGCTCGTTCGTGCCGCCCAGGAACAATCACGCCAATCATTTCGACTGGGTCAGCGCAGAACGTGTGCTGATCGGCCTGGCCGAGAAGCAGGGCTCGCTGGACCAGCCGCGCATGACTGGCGAGCTGTATGCCATGAACGCCAACGGCGGGCGCGGCGAGCTGCTGGTCGGCTACCGCGCGCAGGACAACGGCCCGGGTACCCGCATCCAGCAGAAAAAAGTGGAGGCCGTGGCCGCGTTCCTCGCCGATGATCTGCCCGCGGACGAGCGCAACGTGCTGGTCACGATCTGGCCATTCAACGATGACCCGTTCACCCGTGCCGACCGGATGGATGTCACCACCGGCCGTCGCCAGACCGTGGCGCGCTCGCCCGTACGCCGCGCCGATTTCGTCACCGACAACCAGGGCCAGGTGCGTTTCGCCCATGGCGCGGGAACCGACAACGTCAACAAGCTGTACTACCGGGAAGGGTCGGGCACGACCTGGAAGCTCGTCAACGATGAAGCCCTGAACGGGCGGATCGAAACGGCGATCGGGTTCTCCGAAGACGGTCGGCTGGCGTATTTCAACACCGAGATGCCGCAGGGCCCCGACGCCATCGTGTCCTGGGATCCGGTGACCGAAGAGCGCAGGCTCGTGCTGCGTGATCCCGTGGTGGACGTGCACAAATACATCTACCGGCCCGGCACCTCGATCCCGGTGGGCGCGCTGTACCTGGGTGACACGCCACGCACCCGCTTCTTCGACGAACAGGGCCCCGATGCGCGGTTGTATCGCAGCCTGGAAGCGGCGTTCGGGGGCGATGCGGTCTTCGTCACGTCCAGTACCCGCGACGGCCGGCAGCTGATGGTAGAGGCGTGGTCCGGGCGCAACCCGGGCGATTTCTACATCTTCGACAACGTGGCCAAGAAAGCGGACCACGTCATCAGCCGCAGCAACTGGATCGACCCGGCCGCCACCGCAGAGGTACGCCCGGTGGCCCTGAAGGCACGTGACGGGCTGCCGCTGCACGGCTACCTGACCGTGCCCGCCAAGGCCGCTGCCAAGTCGCTTCCGATGGTGGTGATACCGCATGGCGGGCCTTACGGTCCGTTCGATACCGGCGGGTACGACGCGGAAAGCCAGATGCTTGCCGACGCCGGGTACGCTGTCCTGCAGGTCAACTTCCGCGGCTCGGGCAATTACGGGCGCGCCCATCGGTCCGCGGGTGCCCGCCAGTGGGGCGGCACCATGCAGGACGATCTGACCGATGCAACCCGCTGGGCGATCCGGGAGGGCATTGCCGACGCCTCGCGGATCTGCATCTATGGCGCCAGCTATGGCGGTTATGCGGCGATGATGGGGGCGGCGAAGGAGCCGGCGCTGTACCGGTGCGCCGCCGGGTATGTAGGTGTCTACGACCTGCCGATCATGTTCACCAGTGGCGATATCCAGCGCCGCGGCTCGGGCGAGACCTACCTCAAGGAATGGATCGGCGAGCGCGCCCAATTGGCGGCGGTATCGCCGGTGAACCTGGCCGACCGCATCAAGGTGCCGGTGTTCCTCGCCGCCGGTGGCGAAGACGAGCGCGCCCCGATCCAGCACACCAGGCGGATGGAAGCGGCGCTGAGAAAGGCCGGCGTGCCCGTGGAGGCGTTGTACTACCCGACCGAAGGCCACGGTTTCTACACCGACCCGCACCGCCGCGAGTACTACACCAAGCTGCTGGCGTTCCTGTCCAACAGCCTGGGCGGGGAGACTGCTTCGGCGTCGACGCCAGCCCAGCCCTGAGCAAGACGCGGCATCAAGCCTGCTGCAACGACAACGGCACCGCGAGGCGCCGTTGTCGTCTGCGCATCAGGCCAAGGCTCACTTCACCCCGTGCATCATCTTCTTCAGCAGCGGCGAACAGGCCAGGGCAACCGCCGCGCACCCCAGGCCGATCCACATCAGCAGCCAGAACAGGTGTTCGTAGCTGGCGGCGGCGCTGGCGATGTTCATGGTTTCGCCTTCCGGCACCTCGATCGCGGCGAGCTTGCCGAACAGCGCGGCCAGCGTTTCCGAAAACGCGGTGGCCAGGAACCACGTGCCCATCATCAGGCTGACCACCCGCGGCGCGGCCAGCTGAGTAACGGCGGACAGACCGACCGGTGACAGGCACATTTCGCCGATCTCCAGGATCAGGTAGGCCAGTACCAGCCACCACACGCTGGCCATCTGCCCGGTCGCGCCGACGTGCTGGGCGGCCAGCGCCAGGGGCACGAACGACAGTGCGGCGAAGATCAGCCCGATCGAGGATTTGACCGGCTTGGACGGGTCCATGCGGCGACGGTCCAGCCACGCCCACAGCATGGCGAACAGCGGGGCGAGCACCACCAGGAACAGGCCGCCGAGGTAGGTCAGCGAGCCGGCCGTCTGCGGGATCACCAGGCAGTCGCGGATCAGCATCACCAGCATCGCGGCCACAATGGCGATGAACAGGTTGCGCGGCGCGGACGAAGCCGGGTTTCGCTCCGACAGGCGCGCGGCCACCACGAAGCCCAGCGGTGCCAACAGCAGCGAGGCGATCGACCACGGCAGCGGCGTGCCGCCCTGGATCACCAGCGACGGCACCAGGTCCTTGGTGAGCAGGCGGTCGGTGAAGGTCACCCAGGAGCCATAGGTCTGCTCGTACAGGGTGAAGAACACCAGCGCCATGAAGATCAGCGCCATCAGCGCGATCATCTGCTGGCGCTGCACCGGCGTGCAGCGGGTGCCGGTGAACCAGGCGAACCAGACCAGCACGCCACCGAGCACCACGATCATCAACATCAGCGCCAGGCTGAGTTCACCACCGAGCGCGAACGCACCATTGGCGGCGGCCCACATCAGCGCGGCCACCGGAATCACGCCCAGCACGGCCACGGCATAGATCAGCCATTCGCGGCGGATGCCGAGCACGCGTTGGCGCAGCGCGGGCAGATCGGACGGTTCGGCGTGGCCCTGCAGATACTTCTGGCCCCACAGGAACATGCCCAGTCCGATCACCATGCCGATGCCGGCCGCACCGAAGCCGTACTTCCAGCCATAGGCTTCGCCGAGGAAGCCGCACACCAGCGAGGCGAACAGCGCGCCCAGATTGATGCCGGCGTAGAACAGCGAAAAGCCCGAGTCGCGGCGCGGATCGTTTTCCGGGTACAGCTTGCCGACGATGGTGGAGATGTTCGGCTTGAGGAAGCCCACGCCCATGATGATCAGGGCCAGCGACAGATAGGTGATGCCCAGCGCGGCATCATCGCGGACCACCGCGCCATCGACGCGGACCGCTGCGTGACCTTCGAAGGCCATGCCCAGGTGGCCGAGCACCAGCAGCACGCCGCCGAACACCACCGCCTTGCGCATGCCCAGCCAGCGGTCGGCGAGCAGGCCGCCGAAGACCGGGATGCAGTAGACCAGGCCGCCGTAGGCACCGAGCAGATCCAGGCCGGCCTTGTCGCCGAACAGGTGGTATTTGGTGAGGTACAGCAGCAACAGCGCCTTCATCCCGTAGAACGAGAACCGCTCCCACATCTCGGTGAAGAAGCAGATGTAGACGCCCTTGGGATGGCCAAGGAAGTCGTCGGTCGCGGTGGAGGTCGAGGCGGCGGGCAGGACGGCTGCAGTCATCGAGGGCTGGGGCAGGGCGGACAAGGGGGCGAGTATAGGCCCGGGGCGAAGGGTCAGCCGTGCCGTGTCTGGCCGCTCCGCCGTCGTGCTGCCGGCCATGCGCGCTTACAGATAGCGAAGCCAGGCCAGATCCCGCCGCCGCGCCTTGAACCGCGCGAATGCCCGTGTCGGCCAATACAGCGCCACTGCCAGCACCGCGGTGATCACCCACAGGCTCGCCACGTGATCGACCGCGAAGTACCCGCCGTGGGTCTGGCCCCAGCGGGCTTCGGCCAGCACGTACAGCAGCTTCAGCACATACAGGTGCAGCAGGTAGAAGAACATCGGTGCCGCGCCGATGTCGGCCAATGGCGCCAGCGCCCGTGCCACGCGCGGCTGCTCGTACAGGCGCAGCAACAGCAGGCCGATGCCCAGGGTCAGCAGCAGGAACAGCAGCGAGGGCGGGTACTTGGTGACGTTGAAGACGCTCATCAGCGTGCTGCCCAGGGTGGCGAAGGACTGCCACGGGCTGTCGCCGTAGAGGTTCACCGCCCGCAGGATGACGAACGCCAGCAGCGCACCGGCGCCGGCCATCCACAGGCGACGCTGGCGCAGGAGGGCATCGCCGCCGCGCGCGAACCACGGGCCGATCACCCAGCCCAGTGCAATGACGCCGATCCACGGCAGCACCGGGTAGGAGGTGCGCAGGCGCAGCCCGTCGGTCACGGTGATCCAGTCGCGCTGGTGCAGCACCTTCCACAGCACGGCCAGCACCCCGTCGCCCTGCACGCGGACGCCATCGAGCAGGTTGTGCCCGGCGATGACGGCCAGCGCCAGCACCGCCAGTGCGCCGCGTGGCAGCCACAACAGCCCGGCCAGCGCGATCATGCTGATGCCGATCGCCCAGATCACCTGCAGGTACATCACGCTGGGCGGGAACTGCAGCGTCCACGCGAAGTTGACCACCAGCAGCTCCAGCACTACCAGGAACAGGCCGCGCTTGAGCAGGAAAGCCGACGCGGCCCGGCGCCCATCCGGCTTGCCACTGGCGTACAACCAGGCCGACAGGCCGGTCAGCAGCACGAACACCGGGGCACACAGATGCGCCAGCAGCCGGCTGACGAACAGCGCCGGCTCGACCTGGTCCACCACCATGGGGTCGCCGACCTGCTGGTGCATGTAGAAGGTTTCGCGCACGTGGTCGAGCAGCATCAGCACGATGACGGTGCCGCGCAGCTGGTCGATGGAGGTCAGGCGGGAGGCGGGGGAATGCGTCACAGCGGCGCCGATCACTTGGTGCGATAGGATATAACATAACTAAAGTGGACGGGCCCGGCCTGGGACATTGCCGAGTCCGGCGTGTGGCCACTCCGGTGGCACGCGCAGGTCAACAGGCGCCTCGATCGTGCGGTGAAGCGTTGCCGGCCAGCGGCCGGCACTACTGGACTTGCCCGTACATGAACGCTAGCGTGGCAGGGATTTTTTGCCAGCAGGGGCTTCCATGAACAACGACGCTGCGCCACGCCAGCTCACTTTCCGTGCGGTGGTGCTTGCCATCGTGCTGGCGGTGATTCTGTCGGCCGCCAACGCCTACCTGGGTCTGTTCGCAGGCCTGACCATCGCCACCGCCATTCCCGCCGCGGTCATTTCCATGGGGGTGCTGCGCCTGCTCGGCGGTGGCACGATCCTGGAAAACAACATCGTACAGACCGGTGCTTCGGCCGGTTCGTCGATCGCCGCCGGTGTGATCTTTACCATCCCCGCGCTGGTGATCATGGGGTACTGGCCGGACTTCAAGTACTGGTGGGTGCTGGGCATCGCCGGTCTGGGTGGCCTGCTGGGCGTGCTGTTCTCGGTGCCGCTGCGGCGTTCGATGATCGTGGAAGATCCGCTTCCGTTCCCGGAAGGCAAGGCCGCCGCCGAAGTGCTCAAGGCCGGTGAAAACCCGGGCCCGGGCCTGAAGATCCTGGCCGTGTCGGCGGTGATCGGCGCCTTCGTGAAGCTGGCCGCCGAAAGCGGCCTGCGCCTGATCCCGGATGCCTGGGCCACCTCGGCCTACGTCGGTACCTCGAAGATCACCGCCTTCATCGGCACCAACCTGTCCCCGGCGCTGCTGGGCGTGGGCTACATCGTCGGCCTGAATGTCGGCATCGTGGTGGTGTCCGGCTCGATCCTGACCTGGCATATCGCCATTCCGCTGTACCAGGCGTTCTTCATGAACACCGATCCGGCGCTGGCGGCCTCGATCGCCACGGCCAGTTCGACGGAAGCGGCCTTCGCCATCTGGGGCGCGAAGATGCGTTACCTGGGCGTGGGCGCGATGCTGATCGGCGGCGTCTGGACCCTGATCTCGCTGCGCAAGTCGCTGCTCAACGGCGTCAAGAGTGGCTTTGCCGCGGCCCGCAAGAGCGGTGGCCCGGCGCTGGCGCACACCGAACGCGACCTGCCGATGAAGTGGATGCTGGTGGCCCTGGTGGTGTTCACCCTGCCGCTGCTGGCGCTCTACCAGGCCATCGTGGGCCAGTGGCACGTGTCGATCCCGATGACCCTGATCATGATCGTGGCCGGCTTCCTGTTCGTCTCGGTCTCGGCCTACCTGGCCGGCCTGATCGGCTCGTCCAACAACCCGGTCTCGGGCATCACCATCTCCACCATCCTGTTCGCCTCGGCGGTACTGGTGCTGCTGCTCGGCAAGGATGGCCTGACCCCGGTCGGCATCGGCGGTGCGCCGCTGGGCGCGGTGGCCGCGATCATGATCGGCGCGGTGGTGTGCTGCGCGGCCGCGGTCGGCGGTGACAACCTGCAGGACCTCAAGGCCGGCTACATCGTCGGCGCCACCCCGTGGAAGCAGCAGCTGATGCTGGGCATCGGTGCGTTCTCGTGCGCGCTGATCATGGCCCCCGTGCTGAACCTGCTGGCCACCGCCTACGGCATCGGCGTGAAGTCCGAGCTGCATCCCAACGCGCTGGCCGCGCCGCAGGCCAACCTCATGGCCTCGGTGGCCAAGGGCCTGTTCGGCGGCGAGCTGCCGTGGACCTTCATCGGCATCGGCGCCGCGGTTGGCGCGGCGATCATCGCCTTCGACAGCTGGCTGAAGTCGCGCAATGCCCGCTTCCGCGTGCCGGTGCTGGCCGCGGCGATCGGCATCTACCTGCCGCTGGAACTGATGGTCCCGATCTTCCTGGGTGGGCTGATCGCCTACCTGGTGGAGCGCTTCCACAAGATCCGTGGCGATGATGAAGAAGGCCGTGACCGTGTGCACAAGCCGGGCGTGCTGTTCGCCGCCGGCCTGATCACCGGTGAAGCCCTGATGGGCATCGCCATCGCGATCCCGATCGTGGTCAGCAGCCGCGCCGATGTGCTGGCGCTGCCGTTCCACCTGCCGGGCGCGCAGTGGATCGGTCTGGCCGTACTGTTCCTGGTCGGCTGGTTGATCTACCGCACCGGCAAACGCGCGGTGGGTTCGGTCTAACCAGCGACCCCGGTGTGCGTCACGACAAACCCCGCTCCGGCGGGGTTTGTCGTTTCTGGAGCGCCCAGGGCACGGCATGACCGATGGCCTTTGCATGTGCGGCCCTTGCGGCCCTAACATCGGCGTTTTGCCGTTCCGCGGAGACCCCGATGAAACTTGGTTACGCCCTGCTGCCGTTGTGCCTGCTGACCGCGATGCCCTCGCTGGCGGCCACGCGTGGCCTGGATGTGCGCGACATGATCGCGCTGGATCGGGTCTCCAGCCCGCTGCTCACCGCCGATGGCGGCAACGTCATCTTCGCCAAGCGCGTGGTCGGCACCGACAGCAAGGCCAGCACCGGCCTGTACATCCGCAACCTGCGCACGCGCGACCTGGCCCCGCCCAAGCCGCTGACCCCGGCCGGCTGGAACGTCAATTCCGCCGCGCTGTCGGCCGATGGCCAGACCGTGTATTTCCTGAGCGCCAAGAGCGGCAGCCAGCAGCTCTACGCGCAGCCGGCCACCGGCGGCACGCCGCGCCAGCTGACCGATTTCCCGGTCGATGTGGACAGCTTCCACGTCTCCCCGCAGGGCGACCGCGTGGCCTTCAGCAGCGGCGTGTTCCAGGACTGCGGTTCGGACCTGGCCTGCACCAGCAAGAAGCTGGACGCGCACAAGGCGCGCAAGAACACCGGCGAGGTGTCCGACAACCTCTTCGTGCGCCATTGGGACACCTGGGCCGACGGCCGCCGCAACACGCTGTTCGTGGCGCCGCTGCCGGCCGCCAAGGCCGCGGCGGTGAAGGGCGCCTCGGCGATCAGCGCAACGCTGGCCGGCGATGCACCGTCCAAGCCGTTCGGTGGCAATGACGACTTCACCTGGTCGCCGGATGGCAAGAGCGTGGTCGCCGCGATCCGCGTGGCCGGCAAGCAGGAGCCGTGGTCGACCAACTTCGACCTGTACCGTCTGGATGCCGAGGGCAAGCAGGCGCCGGTCAACCTGACCGCGTCCAACCCGGCCTGGGATGCCGGCCCGGTGTTCAGTGCCGACGGCAAGACCCTGTACTACCGTGCCATGAAGCGCCCGGGCTTCGAAGCGGACCGCTTCGGCCTGATGGCAATGGACGTGGCGACCGGCAAGACCCGCGAGATCGCCCCCAAGTGGGATCGTTCGGCCGGCGAGATCGTGCTGTCCGGTGACGGCAACCTGATCTACACCAGCGCCGACGACATGGGCGAGCACCGCCTGTTCGCCGTGGACATCGCCACCGGCAAAGCCGAAGTGGTGGTGGACGGCGGCAGCATCGGCTCGCCGGTGATCGCTGGCACCACGCTGGCGTATACGAAGAACAGCCTGAAGAGCGGCGACCAGATCGTCGTGGCCGCCTTCGATGGCGCCAACCCGCGCGAGATCACCCCCAGCGCCGGCGAGATGCTGCCCGATGTCGCCTTCGGCGATTACGAGCAGTTCCAGTTCAAGGGCTGGAACAACGAGACCGTGCATGGTTACGTGGTCAAGCCGTACAACTACCAGGAAGGCAAGCGCTACCCGGTCGCGTTCCTGATCCACGGCGGCCCGCAGGGCAGCTTCGGCAATGGCTGGAGCTATCGCTGGAACCCGCAGACCTACGCCGGCCAGGGCTACGCAGTGGTCATGATCGACTTCCACGGCTCCACCGGTTACGGCCAGGCCTTCACCGACGCGATCAGCCAGCACTGGGGCGACCGCCCGCTGGAAGATCTGCAGAAGGGCTGGGCCGCGGCACAGAAGCAGTACCCGTTCCTCAACGGCGACAAGGCATGCGCGCTGGGCGCCAGCTACGGCGGCTTCATGGTCAACTGGATCGCCGGCAACTGGAACGAGCCGTGGAAGTGCCTGGTCAACCATGACGGCGTGTTCGATCAGCGCATGATGGGCTACGCCACCGAAGAACTGTGGTTCACCGAGTGGGAGCAGGGCGGCACGCCGTATGAGAAGGCCGCCAACTACGAGAAGTTCAACCCGGTCAACCACGTCTCGGACTGGAAGAAGCCGATCCTGATCGTGCACGGCCAGCTCGACTACCGCATTCCGGTGGAGCAGGGCCTGGCGGCGTTCACCGCCGCGCAGCGCCAGGGCATCGAGTCCAAGTTCCTGTACTTCCCGGACGAGAACCACTGGGTGCTCAAGCCGCAGAACAGCGTGCAGTGGCATGACACCGTCAACGGCTGGCTGAAGCAGCACATCGGCGAGTAAACCGGTTCGAAGCGCCGCCCCCAGGGGCGGCGCTTGTTCATGGCACCGGGTCTCGTTGGCCGTGGTGTCACCGGTGATCGGTGGTGTTGTAACCGACCAACGGTCGGCTCTACCCGTGATTGTTTCCCGAAACGTGCCGAATCGCACGCCCATCGTCCAGGCACTCCACACCCGTGAAAGCACCCGCCCTGATCCAGAACGACATCGTCGTCTTCGGCCTGATCGCCGCCACCCTCGGCGCCGTGTTCTGGACCGCCTCGCGCGAGCAGGGGCCGTGGAAGCGTTTCTACACCTACGTGCCAGCCCTGTTGCTGTGCTACCTGATTCCCGGGGTGTACAACACCGTCGGCCTGATCGATGGCCAGAACACCCATCTCTACAACCCGGTCGCCCGCGACATCCTGCTGCCCGCCGCGCTGGTACTGCTCACCCTGGCCGTGGATATCAAGGGCATCCTGCGGCTGGGACCGAAACTGATCGTGATGTACCTGGGCGCCTCGCTGAGCATCATGGTCGGCGCGGTGGTCGCGTTCCAGCTGATGAAGTGGCTGCACCCGGCAACCGTGGCCGGCGATACCTGGGCCGGCATGGCCGCGCTGGCCGGCAGCTGGATCGGCGGCGGTGCCAACATGCTGGCGATGCGCGAAGTGTTCGATGTCAACGCGACCACCTTCGGGCAGTTCGCGGTGGTCGATGTCGGTGTCGGCTACGTGTGGATGGCGGTGCTGATCTTCATGGCCGGGCGTTCGGCCAGGATCGATGCGCGCAGTGGTGCCGATACCTCGGGCATCGATGCGCTCAAGCTGCGCATCCAGGCGTTCCAGGCGCAGCACGAGCGCGTGGCCAGCCTGACCGACCTGATGCTGATCGTCGCCGTTGCCTTCGGCGTGGTGGGGCTGTCGCATGCGATCGCCGGTCCGGTCTCGGCGTGGTTCAAGGGCCATGTCGCCTGGGCCTCGCAGTTCAGCCTGGACGCGCCCTTCGTTTGGGTGGTGGTGATCTCCACCACCTGCGGCCTGGCGCTGAGCTTCACCCGTGCGCGCAACCTGGAAGGCGCCGGTGCCTCCAAGCTGGGTTCGCTGCTGCTGTACTTCCTGATCGCCTGCATCGGCATGCAGATGGATCTGCTGGCGTTGCTGGACCGCCCCTGGCTGTTCCTGCTTGGCCTGATCTGGATCGCGGTGCACATCGTGCTGCTGTGGGCGCTGGCGCGCGCGCTGAAGGTGCCGTTCTTCTACTTTGCGATCGGCTCGCAATCCAACATCGGCGGGCCGGCCTCGGCGCCCGTGGTCGCGGCGGCGTTCCACCCCTCGCTGGCGCCGGTCGGCGTGCTGCTGGGCACGATGGGCTACGCGACGGGCACGTACCTGGCGTATATCGTGGGCATCACCCTGCGCGCGATGGCGGGGTAGAGCCGACCGTTGGTCGGCTGCTGTCACGTCGCGTCACAGCGCACGACAGCCGACCAACGGTCGGCTCTACGGCAGAAGCAACCTGCGCTAAAGCAACCAGGCGATGCATCAGGTGTCCAGGAGGTTGCCGGCCAGCGGCCGGCACTACCGGGAATTCGGGCCGCCCCGCGTTACCGCACGTGCGGATTTACGCGGTAAGAAGGCCGCGTTCGAGTAACCACGCTCTGGCGTCTTCCGCATCCTGCTCGAACCACGCCTTCGTAGACCCCAACCGATACGTATACCCCCACGCATCCATGTCGGCCATCAGGCGCGCGCTGCCTACCCCCGGCAGTTGCCCGGCCAGCACGATCTGCAGGTAGCAGGTGGCGTCTTCTTCGGGTACCGAATCGGTGGCATCGGTGTGCACCAGCGCACGACGCTCCGGCGGCAGCACGATCAGGTGGCAGGCTTCGTGCAGCATCGAGTGCACGGGCGTGTCATCGCGGACATAGACATCGCTGCCGATGATGCCGGCTTCAGGTTCGCCCCAATAGCTGCCCGGAATCGGCGCGCCATCGGCCACACGATGCAGGCGCAGATCGTGGGCGGCGAGCAGGGTGTGGGCGTCGTCGAAACGGATATCGCCGAGGCGGGTGACCTGCGGTTCGGCGGTGGGGGCAGCGTCGTTCATGGGTTACCGCTCAACCGCCCCTTCCGGGGCGGAAGGGGCGATGTCGATCAGGGCTGCTGCGGGCCTTCCGGCAAGGCGACGGAAATATCGAGCACATCGTGCTCGCCGTCCTTGACCAGATCGACCTTGACCGCATCAGCGTCGATGTTGACGTACTTCTTGATCACTTCCAGCAGCTCGCGCTGCAGCAGGGGCAGGTAGTCCGGGCCGCCGCGGTGGCTGCGTTCCTGCGCGATGATGATCTGCAGGCGGTTCTTGGCCGTTTCGGCAGTGGTCTTCTTTCGGTTCAGGAAATCGAACAGTCCCATGCTTACCCTCCGAACAGCTTGCTGAAGAAGCCTTTCTTCTCCACGGTGGTGAAGCGCATCGGACGCTCTTCGCCAAGGATGCGGCCAACCGCATCTTCGTATGCCTGGCCCGCCGCCGATTCGGGGTCCAGAATGACCGGCTCACCCTTGTTGGATGCATTGAGCACGTCGCCCGACTCGGGCACCACGCCAATGGCCTTCAGGCCCAGCACTTCTTCGACGTCGGTGATGCTGAGCATCTCCCCGCTTTCCACCCGCACCGGGCTGTAGCGCGTGAGCAGCAGGAAGGCCGGCACGTTCTTGCCGGATTCGGCCTTGTGGGTCTTCGAGTCGAGCAGGCCGATGATGCGGTCCGAGTCGCGCACCGAAGACACTTCCGGGTTCACCACCACGACCGCACGGTCGGCGTAGTACATCGCCAGGAACGCGCCCTTCTCGATGCCGGCCGGGGAGTCGCAGATGATGTATTCGAAGCCGTCGGCGACCAGGTCGTCGAGCACCTTGCGCACGCCTTCCTGGGTCAGCGCGTCCTTGTCGCGGGTCTGCGAGGCAGCCAGCACGTACAGGTTGTCGAAGCGCTTGTCCTTGATCAGGGCCTGCTTGAGGGTCGCTTCGCCGTGCACGACATTGACGAAGTCGTACACCACGCGGCGCTCGCAGCCCATGATCAGGTCGAGGTTGCGCAGGCCGACGTCGAAGTCGATCACGGCCACCTTCTTGCCACGACGTGCCAGCCCGCAGGCCAGGCTGGCGCTGCTGGTGGTCTTGCCGACGCCGCCCTTGCCGGAGGTGACTACGATGATTTCAGCCAAAGGATTTCTCCTGATTCTTCTGTTTGGGGGCTGCGTCAGTCCAGCGCAGCGATCTTGATCTGGTCCTGTTCCAGCCACACCTGCACGGCCTTGCCGCGCAGGGAGTCCGGAACATCGTCCAGTACCTTGTAATGGCCGGCGATGGCGACCAGTTCAGCGTGGAATTCACGGCAGAAAATACGCGCCGTGGTGTTGCCCTGGGCACCTGCCAGGGCACGGCCCCGCAGCGTACCGTAGATGTGGATGCTGCCATCGGCGATCACTTCGGCGCCGGCGCCGACGGTGGCCATGACGGTCAGGTCGCAGTTCTCCGCGTACAGCTGCTGGCCCGAGCGGACATTGACGGTCTGCATGCGGCCCGGCTTGGGCGCGCCACCGGTGGCCACGGCATTCGGGGCAGGCGCCGCGGGTACGGCGGCAGCGGCACGCGAACGGCGCGGCGGCTCGGCGACCGGCGCGCGGGCAGGCGCGGGGGCCGGCTCGGCTTCGGCACGCTCGTACTGGGCGCGGAACTTGGCCAGCAGCGGCAGGCCGAGCTGCTGGGAGAGCAGGTCGGTTTCGGTGGTGCCATAGGCCAGCGCGACCGGCAGCACGCCGGCCTTGCGCAGGCCATCCAGCAGTGCCTTGGCGGTGGCCACGTCGGGTATTTTGCTGAGTCCGCCGAAATCCAGGATCACCGCGGCACGCCCGAACAGCTTCGGCGCACGCGCGACACGTTCCTGCATTTCCCGGGTAAGGCGTTCGACATCGAGGGTGCGGATGCGCAGATTGGCGATGCCGACCTGGCCGATCTTCAGTTCGCCGGCCTGTTCAAAATCCATGTTCGCTGCCACCGATCAGGTCCCCGTCTGCTGCTGCGCGCGCAGCGGCTCGCGGCGATGGCCCACCCAGGGCACATCCGGCAGCTGGTCGCCGTAGGTGTCGTGCACCCACTGGTAACTGCACAGGTCCTTGAGCAGCATGCTGGCACGCACATCCACGTGGGCCATGTTGTTCTGCCCGACTTCGCGGAAGCCGAAGCTGCCGTGGAAGAGCAGGGCGGCATCGGCGCCGTGGTCCAGGAAGACTTCGCAGGTGAGCTGCGGATAGCGCAGCTCGGCGTAGCTCTGGGCATCAGCATAGAACGCACGGCCGACACCGCCGCCGCGACGGCGGCTGGCGACCACGATGCGGTCGATGTAGAAGAATTTGGTATCCAGCTGCTGCTTGAACCAGGCGAAGTTGCTGCTGTCGTGCTGGCTGTCGCTGCCGAAGCCGATCAGGAAACCGGCCAGGTTGCCGTCGCGCTCGGCGACGCGGAAATACTCAGCGCTTTCATAGAACAGACGCAGGCGGGCGGCATCCAACGGCAGGATGGCCAGGCCGGCATTGTTGTTCAGGGCCAGGACGGAATCGAGCTCGTGCTCGCGCACGTCGCGGATGACAATCGACATTGTGACTCCGTGGGGTAACGCGGTTGGCCCATCGAGGGGCCCCTCGGTCCGATTATTGCATGGGTGGCTTCCCCCCGCGAGCCGACAGGCATGACTTCTGTGGGAGTGCAGGGGAACAGGTTCAGCCTACTATGCGTCCATGTTGGGATACCTCAGCCACACCCGAGTACTGCGACTGGCCGGCCTGTTCACCTGGGTCATGGTCGGACTTCCTCTGGTTTACTCGCAGTACGAAGCGCTGCTGCGCCGCGGCGGTGGCGTCGATGCGTGGGCGCTGTGGCTGTTCGCCGCGTATCTGGCCTTCGGTGCCGGCTACTTCTGGCTGACCCGCGGGCTGCGCAACGGCGGCCACTCGCGCTGGTACGACCGGGTCATGCTGGTGCTGCTCACCGCCTCGGCGCTGGGCGTGAGCTACCTGAGCGGTTCGGGCCTGGGCAGCATCCTGATGATGGTCGCTGCCGGGGTCATTCCCTGGATGCTGCCGGTGCGCGGCGGGGTGATCTGGCTGCTGTTGAGCCAGCTGGCGGTCCTGCCGGTCTACTACCTGATCCTGAATTTCTCGCTGTTCGAGGCGGTGATGCAGTCGCTGCTGTATGGCGGCTTCTCCATGTTCATCTTCGTGACCAGCCTGGTGGCCCGGCAGCAGACCGATGCCCGCGAGGAACAGCGCCGGCTCAATACCGAGCTGCGCGCCACCCGCGTGCTGCTGGCCGAAAGCGCCCGGGTCAATGAACGCACCCGCATCTCCCGCGAGCTGCACGACCTGCTGGGCCACCACCTCACCGCCCTCAGCCTCAACCTGGAGGTGGCCGGCCACATCACCGAGGGCCAGGCCCAGGAGCATGTGCACCAGGCCCACACCCTGGCCAAGCTGCTGCTGACCGACGTGCGCGAGGCGGTGAGCCAGCTGCGCGACAGCGGCGCGATCGACCTGGCCGCGGCCCTGCGCCCGCTGACCGAGCAGGTCCCCTCGCTGGACATCCACCTGGATATCGACGAGCCGCTGAGCGTGGAAGACCCCGAGCGGGCCCACGTACTGCTGCGCTGCACCCAGGAAATCATCACCAATGCGGTGCGCCACGCCGGCGCGCGCAACCTGTGGATCAAGGTCCGGCGCGAGCCACCGGGCATCGTGGTGCTGGAAGCGCATGATGACGGGGTGGGGGCCGACGGCATCGTGGTCGGCAACGGGTTGCGCGGGATGCGCGAGCGCCTGCAACAATGCGGTGGTGAGCTGCAGATCGAAACCCGCCGGGGCCAGGGCTTCCGCCTTCGTGCCTCGGTACCCGGCGTGCCAGTATTGATGCTGAGCGCTGTCATTGAAGGAGTGCGTTGATGATTCGCGTCTGCCTGGTCGACGACCAAACCCTGGTGCGGCAGGGGATCCGCTCGCTGCTGGCGCTCGATGACGGCATCGAGGTGGTCGCCGAGGCCGCCGATGGCCGCCAGGCAGTCGAGGTGGTCCCGCAGGTCCGCCCGGACGTGGTCCTGATGGACATGCGCATGCCGGTGATGTCCGGCCTGGAGGCGCTGCAGATGCTGTCGCGGCTGAACCAGCTGCCGCCGACCATCATCCTGACCACCTTCGATGACGACCAGCTGGTGCTGGCCGGGCTCAAGGCCGGCGCCAAGGGCTATCTGCTCAAGGATGTGACCCTGGACCAGCTGGTGGGGGCGATCCGGACCGTGGCCGATGGCGGCTCGCTGGTCCAGCCGGCGGTCACCCAGCGGCTGCTGTCCGGGCTGGAGCACATGCGCAACGAGTTCGTGAGCCTGGACCGGCCCGACCCGCTGACCGACCGCGAGACCGAGATCCTGCGGCTGATGGCCAGCGGCTTCTCCAACAAGGAGATCGCCAATTCATTGGGTGTGGCCGAGGGCACCATCAAGAACCACGTGTCCAACATCCTCTCCAAGCTGGGCGTGCGCGATCGCACCCGGGCCGTGCTCAAGGCTTTCGAACTGCAGCTGGTCTGAGCCGGGCGGACCGGCGGAGGCCATCGTGCAGCCGCCGGTCCCGACGTATTTTCCGAATTTCGTGAAACCCTTGCGGCGCAAGCGATGCGGGGGTGTTTTCGGGCCTGACGGCCGAATCCGGCGAAGAAATATTGTCCATCCGCTACGTGCTGACACGCGCGATGCGTTATCTTTCCGCTCCTTGTCTATGCAAAACCGCTGCCGACATGGAAACCGGTGTGCCAACCCTGATCAACAACACCGGCGAAGCCTGCTAGGATTGGCGCTTCGCTTCAATCAACCCGGCCGTGGGATCGGCCCCGGAGACTCCTGAATGACCCGTATTATCGAGTTCCTGATCGCCTTGGGGATCGTGGCTGGCCTGTTCGTCATCATTGGCGTATGTCTGCCGGGCGAGCGCCATATTTCCGAAAGCATCGAGACCAACCGCAAGATGACGATCGTGTTCGACACGGTCAACAGCCTGCGCCGCTTCAAGGACTGGAACCCGCTCTTGCTGCGCGATCCCGCCGTTGAACTGAAGCACTCCGGCCCCGCTGCCGGCGTCGGCGCACGCCTGGACTACACCTCCAAGGAAGGTTCCTTGGGCCAGGGTAGCTGGGTGATCACCGAGTCCGAGCAGAACAAGCACGTTGCCATCGCCATCGAGGACGAGAGCAAGGGCCACGACAAGGTGACCAACTTCACCCTCGAGCCGACCGGCAAGGGTGGCCGCAACGTCAAGATCACGCAGGACTACAACGTCAAGTACGGTTTCAACCTGTTCGGTCGTTACGCTGGCCTGTACGTCAGCCGTCACGCCGGCGACGACCTGAAGCTGGGTCTGTCGCGCATGGCCAACATGCTGGCCACCGTGCCGAACGTGGACTACCGCACCGCCGAAGCCCCGCTGACCGATCTGGCCATCGTGGACGTCCCGGCCGAGGACCTGCTGGTCGTCACCGCCGGCAACGTGGACCGCGGCCAGGAAACCATCACCAAGTCCATCAAGGACAACCAGGAGTGGATCAAGCGCGTCATGGAGGCCAACAACCTCGAAGCCGCCGGTCCGTTCCGCATCATCACCACCGATTTCGGCGCCGAGAAGTACGCCTTCGACGTGGCCCAGCCGGTCAAGAAGAAGGGTGCTGAAGGCGCGACTGCCGAAGCCCTGACGGTGAAGATCGACGGTGGTGCCCCGGTCAAGTACGTGCATGTCGCTCCGCACCGTTCGGCCCACGCGGCCTACACCGGCCACATGGCTGGCCTGGACATCGCCCGCAACGCCCTGCGTGCGTGGTCGGTGACCGGCGGCAACGAAGTGATCGATCGTCCGTACGAGTCCTGGAAGGACGGCGTGGACAAGTCGTTCACTCCGGAAGGCACGTACGACATCTACTGGGCCGTCAAGTAAACCGACGGTTGCCGTGATGTAACGCACGACCTGAAACGCGCCGCTTCCTGCGGCGCGTTTTTTTTGGCTCCGGCCACGGGGCACTGTCTGAAGGACGCAAGCATGCTCAACCTGGAACGACGCACGCGCAAACCCTCCCTGCTGGCCGGCCTGGGCGGCCTGCTGGCGGCCACCGCGGTCGGGCTGTCGGCCTATGCCTCGCATGGCATCGCCGATCCGCTGGCGCAGTCGCACGTGACCACGGCGGCGCTGTACGCGTTCGGGCACGGCGTGGCGCTGGCGGTGCTGGGCCCCACGCAGCAGAACACGCTGGGCCGCCTGGCGCTGTATGTCCTGCTGATCGGCACGCTGCTGTTCTCCGGCAGCCTGGTGGCAGGCGCGCTGTGGAAGCTCAGCACGCAGCTCGCCCCGGTCGGTGGCACCGCGCTGATGGTGGGCTGGCTGGCCTACGGCCTGAATGCGCTGAGGCGCTGACATGCCCCGGTACCGCCGCGGCTTCGATGTTGATGAAGCGCATGACTGGTTGAGTCGGCGCGACCGGCGGCTGGGCACCTGGATGAAGCGGCTCGGCCCCATCCAGGCGCAGCCCGGCTGGGCGAAGACCTTCGACCCGGTCGATGCGCTCGCGCGCGCGATCCTGTTCCAGCAGCTCAGCGGCAAGGCGGCCTCGACCATCGTCGGGCGCGTGGAGACCGCCATCGGCAGTCCCCGTCTGCATGCCGATACGCTGTCGCGCATCGAGGATGCGGGGCTGCGGGTGTGCGGGGTATCGGGGAACAAGGCACTGGCGCTGCGCGACCTTGCGCGGCGCGAGGCGGCCGGCGAGATTCCCGACCTGCGCCGGATGTCGGTGATGGACCACGACGCCATCATCGATGCGCTGGTGCCGATTCGCGGCATCGGCCGCTGGACGGTGGAGATGATGCTGATGTTCCGGCTCGGCCGCCCGGACATCCTGCCGGTGGACGACCTGGGGGTCCGCAAGGGCGCCCAGCGCGTGGACAAGGCCGAGCGGATGCCCAGCCCGAAAGAGCTGCTCGCCCGCGGCGAGAAATGGGGGCCGTTCCGGACCTACGCCAGCCTGTACCTGTGGCGGATCGCCGATTTCACGGTGGATCCGAAGGCGACGACCGATCGGTCGCAGGGGTGAGGCTACGCGGCCGGCGGCTTCGGCGCCCCGGTCAGGGTGTGGCGTTGCGCCAGCACCAGTGCCACGGTTCGTAGACGATCCCGTGCGGGTTGTCGCGCGGGTAGCTCAGCTGGAACCCGAAGCGCCCGGCATGCTCGCCCAGCCACGCGAACGCGGCAGTCGACTCGAACGATTCTTCCGCCGGCGGTTCGCCCGGTGTGCCGATATCCAACGCGTAGCCGCTGTGGTGTTCGCTGTACCCGGGCGCGGCGTTGACCGTGAGGATGTCCTCCACGCTCAGCCCACGGCCGCGCTTGCGCGCGAAAATGCCGAGCTGGTAATCGTGGCTGCGGTAACCGGAGATCGCGTCCAGTGCGATGCCATCGGCGGACGCCTGCTGGCGCAGGCGTTGCCAGCCCCGGGCGGCCTCACGGCGCAGCCAGAGGGGGCGACGGTAGCGGTCGAACCCGGCCAGGTGCAGCTGCGCCGGTTCGGCCTCCAGCGCCAGACCGGTCGCGGCCTCGTAGGCATCGGCATCAATCCCGAGGGTTTCGAGGCGATGCTGCAGTCCACTCAGGGGAAGCACCGCATCCGGCGCGCCGCCACGGCGGTGCTCCAGCAGCTGGCGGTCCAGCGCATCCAGTGCCTCCTCGATGCCCGGCTCGCGCATCAGGCGCGGCACCAGGGGAAGCACGCCGTGGGCGGTAGCGACGGCGAGGTAGCGCCCATCGCGCTTGCGCCGCAGTACCCACTGCGCGCGCGCCAGGGCGCGCGCGTCGGCAGAGCCGCGTGCACGCAGCAGGCCGCCGGGCCACAGTTCGATCTCGGCGGTGTTGATCAGCAGGGCGGGAGATCGGCGCATGCTGCCAGCTTAGTGCGCGCGCGGCGGTCCGGCCAGCGCCTGCAGCGCATCGAGCAGTGCACGTGGGCGCTCCGGGCTGACCAGCACGGCGCTGCCATCGCGCAGCGGCAGGTGCAGCACACGGCTGCTGTCGGTGATCAGGCAGAACGCCTTGCTGCGGTCGGCCATCCGGTAATGACCGGACTGGAACCCGGGCATGCCGTAGCCGTTGGTCTTGATCGTGGGCTTGTAGCGGCCATGCTCGGCGAAATCGACGATGCGCGCCTCATCCAGGCGCATGGCGCTCACCGGCACGCGCTTGCGGTAGAAGGTCGACTGCACCTCCAGCGTGTCCTGGTGCAGCACGATGCTGCGGCGGGTGTACGCCCAGGTCAGCGCCGCGGCCAGCACCGCCAGGAACGGCAGGGTGATGAACAGTTCGGTGTGCGAGCGTTCCGGTGCATCCAGCGCGGTGCCCACCATCACGCCAGCGACCAGCAGCAGCGGAACCCACAACCACAGCAACCGCCAGGCCGGCGATGGGGCGACGTCGAAGCGGTGAAGTGCACTCACCTCATGCCTCCTTCTTGAAGATCAGCACCGACGTCGTGAACGGAGGTGCCGACACCAGGCTGATCGCGTTGACCAGCTCCCAGCCCAGTTGGCCCTGCTTGGTCAGTTCCTGCTGGATCTGCTCGGCGTTGACGATTCCCATCAGGTTCGGCTTCACTTCAATGGTCAGGTAGTTACAGCGCTTGCTCATGACTTGCTCTCCTTGTCGGTGGTGGGTCTGGGAAGGCGTCCGGCCTTGCGCAGTGCATCGCGCAGCACGTATTCGATCTGCGCGTTGAGGCTGCGCAGCTCGTCGTCGGCCCAGCGCTGCGCCGCCGCCAGGACGTCGGCATTGATACGCAACGGGTACGCTTTCTTTTCGGTCATGCGGGGTCCTTTATCCACACCCCGTGCCGTCCCCTCGGCGCCGGGCTGCGTTGGTAAGTGCCGACCCTGGGTCGGCACGTGGGTGCATCAATACAGCGAACCGGCGTTGACCACCGGCTGGGTGCCACGGTCCGAACACAGCACGGTCAGCAGGTTGCTCACCATGTGCGCCTTGCGCTCTTCATCGAGCTGCACCACGCCGTTCTTCTGCAGTTCGGCCAGGGCCATCTCAACCATGCCGACCGCACCGGCCACGATCCGCGTGCGCGCAGCAATGACCGCGTTGGCCTGCTGGCGCTGCAGCATCGCCTGTGCGATTTCCGGTGCGTAGGCGAGGTGGCTGATGCGCGCATCGATCACCTGCACGCCGGCATCGGCCAGGCGCTCGGCCAGTTCGTCCTTGAGGTGCTGGGAGATCTCGGCGGCATGGCTGCGCAGCGACAACTGGCCCTCCTCGTGCTGGTCATACGGGTAGCTGGTGGCCATCGCACGCAGCGCCGATTCGGACTGGATGTGCACGAAGCTTTCGTAGTCGTCCACGTTGTAGACGGCCTCGGAGGCGTCCACCACCTGCCACACGATCACCGCGGCAATCTCGATCGGGCTGCCGTCCAGCTCGTTGACCTTCAGCTTGCCGCTTTCGAAGTTGCGCACGCGCTGGCTCACCTTGACCTTGGTGAAGAACGGGTTGTTCCAGCGCAGGCCGTTCTCCTTCACGGTGCCGACGTACTTGCCGAACAGGCTGACCACCACCGCCTGGTTGGGCTGCACGGTATACAGCCCGACCAGGCTGACCAGGGCGGTGGTGGCCAGCAGCAGGCTGCCGATGATCAGTGCCGGGTTGCGGTTTCCCTTATCCACCCCGACCACGAACATCCACACGGCTACCGCGGTCAGGGCCAGCACCAGCAGCAGGAAGGGCAGGCCGGACAGCGAGCGGATCGACTTCTCTTTCATGGCAGGGCGTCCTTGGGTAGTTGATAGGACGATATCAAATTGATATCAGTCCGCAAGTGCCGGGCCAGCCGGCCATGGGGCGGCCGCAGCGGCTAGAATGCCCTCCCGTCTCTGTTGCCCGGAACACCGCCATGTCCACGCTCGGTACGCCGCTGTCTCCTTCCGCCACCCGTGTGCTGCTGCTGGGGTCCGGTGAACTTGGCAAGGAGGTCGCCATCGAACTGCAGCGGCTGGGGGTGGAAGTGATCGCCGCCGACCGTTATGCCGATGCCCCGGCGATGCAGGTGGCGCATCGCTCGCACGTGATCGACATGCTCGACGCGATGGCGCTGCGCGCGCTGATCGCGCAGGAGAAGCCGCACCTGGTGGTGCCGGAGATCGAGGCGATCCACACCGAGACACTGGTGCAACTGGAACAGGAGCAGGGCCTGCGGGTCGTGCCGACCGCGCGTGCCGCGCGCCTGACCATGGACCGCGAGGGCATCCGCCGTCTGGCCGCCGAGACGCTGGGCCTGCCGACCTCGCCGTACCGCTTCGTGGATACCGACGCCGAGTACCGTGCCGCCGTGGCGGCGATCGGGCTGCCGTGCGTGGTCAAGCCGGTGATGTCCTCCTCGGGCAAGGGCCAGAGCACGCTGCGCAGCGAGGCGGACATCGCCCCGGCCTGGGAGTACGCGCAGACCGGCGGCCGTGCCGGGGCCGGGCGCTGCATCGTGGAAGGGTTCATCGACTTCGAGTACGAGATCACGCTGCTGACCGTGCGCCATGCCGGTGGCACGTCGTTCTGTGCCCCGATCGGCCATTGGCAGAAGGACGGGGATTACCGCGAGAGCTGGCAGCCGCAGCCGATGTCGCCGCGTGCCCTGGCACGGGCCGAGGAGATCTCGCAGGCGATCACCGATGAGCTGGGCGGCTGGGGTCTGTTCGGGGTCGAGTTGTTCGTGAAGGGCGACGAGGTGTGGTTCAGCGAGGTGTCGCCGCGTCCGCATGACACCGGTCTGGTGACGTTGGCTTCGCAGGAGCTCAGTGAGTTCGCGCTGCATGCGCGCGCGATCCTGGGGCTGCCGATTCCGGTGATCCGCCAGAGCGGTCCGTCAGCCTCGTGCGCGCTGTTGGCACACGGCGAGGGTGTCCCGTTCTTCAGCAACGTGGCCGCGGCGCTGGTGCATCCGGATTCGGCACTGCGGTTGTTCGGCAAGCCGAGCGTGCATGGGCATCGCCGGGTCGGGGTGACGCTGGCGCGGGGGGCGGACATCGATGAGGCGCGGAAGATCGCGCGTGAGGCCGCCGAGGCGATCGGGATCGAGTTGCGGTCGTGAGGCAGAGCGCCTTGGGTGCTGCCGGTGTGAGGCGATCGGGCTGCCCGATCACCTCCTCGTGGAAGGTCGGTTGCGCGGTTCGACCAGCGGAGCAAACGAAAAACGGCGAGCCTTGGCTCGCCGTTTTTTGTTAAGAGCGACGCGGGCCTTACTTCAGGTCGACCCACACCAGGTGGTGGTCGCTGCCGTCGGCGATTTTTGCTTCCGGGCTGTCATTGGCGGGCCAGAACACGCCGCTGCCGAGGTAGCTGAAGCCAACCGAGGGCAGGACGTAATCCAGGCGCATGGTGCCGGATTTGGGGCCGAAGTCGCCGGTGGCGTGGAAGGGGGCGCCCTTGCGGACGATGCCTTTTTCGGCGTAGGCCAGGCTGGTCTGCTCTGCGCCGACGCTGCGTGGGGTGGGGTAGCGCAGGACACGCGGGTTTTCGATCAGTTCGACGATGGCTTCGTGGCGGCCGTCGCCGTCGATCGGGTCGTTGTTGAGGTCGCCGAGGATGACGAAGCGCGCATCCTGCGGAAGGCCGCCACAGTGGCCACGGTCATCGCACAGCCAGGACGTGTCGCGGTCCTTGAGGTAGTCGTGCCACAGGCGCAGTTCGTCGTGGTTGCGGGCGGCGTTGCGCTTTTCCGGGCCGTCGAAGACCGGCGGGGTGGGGTGCGAGACCAGGGCGTGCACGGTGCCGTTCGGGGTGTTCACCGGCACGTCCCAATGCGACTTGGAGGACAGGCGCAGCTGCGACCAGACGTGGTCGTTGTAGAAGGATTTACCGGTGCGCGGATCGATCGGGCGCAGCGCGCCGGGCATGGTGCTCCACTTCAGCAGCTGGAAGCTGCGGACCTTGGCCGCGTCGATCGGGTAGCGCGACAGCACCAGCATGCCGTACTGGCCCGGGTGCAGGCCGTAGCCCCAGGCATCGTTGCCACGGGCGCGGCCTTCGCCGCCGATCTCGCCGTTGTTGTCCAGGTCCAGGCCGCTCTGCACGCCGGTGTTGACCGGGGCGAGGTAGCGGTAAGCGTAGTGCAGCGGCTCGCCGCCGCCGGGCTGGGCGGTTTCCAGGTAGCGCTGCTGGAACAGGTCGGCGGCGCGGTGGGCGTCGTCGTAGTCGAACTCGTTGAGCAGCACCAGATCCGGACGGACCTGCTGCAGGACGGCGGCGATCTTGCGCGCGTGTTCGCTGTCGCCTTCGAGCTCGGCGATCAGGCCGCCGGTCTCGTCGCTGTACAGGGAGGTGTTGTAGGTGGCGATTCGCAGCGGTGCGGAAGCAGTCTCCGGCATGGCGGCGATCTTGGCAGGGGTCTGTGCGCAGGCGCCGCAGAGCAGGGCCAGGGCAAGGATCAGGGGATGGGCTTTCATCCGCCTATTTTGCACCTGGCGCGGTGTCAGTGTTGCGTCAGCGGCCGTCCCGTTCGTCATCGAAGGCGTGCCAGCGGCGCCCATCGTAGGCCTCCAGCGGGCGGAACCGTCGCTTGTAGTCCATTTTGCGGTGGTCGCGGATCCAGTAACCCAGGTACAGGTGCGGCAGCTGCTCGCGCTGGGCCCAGGCGATCTGCTGCAGGATCGCGAAGGTGCCCAGGCCGCGATGGGCCTGGTCCGGGTCGAAGAAGGTATAGACCGCCGAGAGCCCCTGCGGGGTCACATCGGTCACGGCGACCGCGAGCAGGGGGCCGCGGTGGCCGTCCGCGGCCGGGCCGCGGATCTCGATGAACCGGCCCTGCGACCAGCGCCCGATCAGGAACTGGTCGAACTCGTGCGGGCCGTGCTCGTCCATGCCGCCCTGCGCGTGGCGGTGGGTGAGGTAGCGGTGGTACAGCGCGAACTGCTCGTCGGTCTGCTCGGCCGCGACGATGCGCACTTCCAGGTCCGCATTGCGGGCCAGGCAGCGGCGCTGGCTGCGGTCCGGCGCGAAGCGGGCCACGGGGATGCGCACGGCCACGCAGGCGTGGCAATCGGCGCAGTGCGGGCGGTAGACCAGATCGCCGGAGCGGCGGAAGCCCCAGCCCAGCGCCATCGGGTACAGCGTGCCCAGGCGAGGATCGTTGGGGTCGAGCACCAGATCGCGTGCGGCCCGTTCCGGCCAGTAGCCACAGGGGTGGTCGCCGGTCTGGAACAGTCGCAGCTCGTCGTCGCGGTCGCCGTGTATTGCCATGCCTACAGCATAGCCCCGCGCCGTCGCAGCCGCCGCGACTGTCTGCCAAATGAACACGGCCGGCCGGGCTGTCAACGGTGCTGGTGCCCGCGCGTTGTTACCGGTGTGGGTGCCACGCACCGCACGCAGTTTCCCTCACGAACCGGAGTTACCCATGCGCAACCGCAAATCCCTCCTGCTGCTGGCCCTGCTGCTGTCCACCGGTGCTGCCGGCCTGGCGGTCGCTGCCGATACGCCCGCCGCCGGCGACAAGCCCGCCCGTGCCAAGCTGGACACCAATGGCGATGGCTTCATCGACCGCGCCGAAGCGGCGAAGGCCCCGCGTCTGGCCGCGCAGTTCGATACCCTGGATACCAACAAGGACGGCAAGCTCTCCCGCGAGGAACTGCCGCGCTGGCACGGCAAGCGCCACGGGCGTGGCCCGGGTGGCCGCGGCGACTGGATGGCCAAGCTGGACACCAACAAGGATGGCCGCATCAGCCGTGAGGAGGCCAAGGCCGATCCGCGCCTGGCCGCGCGCTTTGATGAGAGGGACGTCAACAAGGATGGCTACCTGGACAAGGCCGACCGCGAGCTGCGCATGAAGCAGCATCGTGATGCCTGGTTCGCCGCGGCCGACACCAACAAGGACGGCCAGCTGAGCAAGGCCGAGTTCGATGCGGCCAAGGGCCCGTTCGGTGGCCCGCGTGGCGATCATCGCGATGGCAAGCACCGCGACGGCAAGCTGCCGATGGCGCCGAAGGCACCGGCGGCGAAGTAAGCCGTCCGCTGAAGCTGCAGGACGAAAGCGCCGGTCATCGACCGGCGCTTTTCTGTGTCAGATCCGGCCGTTCCTGTACATCGCCCAGACGATGGTGCCGACCACGAACAGGTTCATCACCCACAGCGCCTTGCGGCCGTACAGCGACTCGTATTTCCAGTTCGGGCCGGTGCGTCCATGGCGCGCCGCATCGCGCGCGATCATCGGGGCCATGATCCGCTGCAGCGGAACGAGACACTGATAGTTGATCAGGCCAAGCCCGATCGCCAACGCCACCACGGGCCAATACCAGGCCAGCGGCAGGAAGCTCAGGGCGAAGACGGCGACGCACGTCAGCATGGCAGTGAACGTGCTGTAGTGCACGAACCCACGGATGGCGGCTCGCTCACTCTCGTTCTCGGCGTAGGAGAGCAGGTAACGGCCCCCCAGGTAGCTGCCCAGTACGCCCCCGACCACGCTGCCGGCGATCGCACCCCAGGCGAAATCCGGCGGCAGCACGTGGCTCTGGCTGGCCGCCGCACTCAGTGAACCCAGGGCGGCACCGCCGGAAACACTGGCACCGCCCAGCCCGAGCTTGCTGGTGCCCAGCCCGGTGCCGAGCAGGATCGCGGCACTGGCCGTACCGGGCGCGGCGACCAGCACCATCGAGACCACTGTCGTGGCGAACGCCGCGCTCGGCGCGCTGCTGCGCGCGAACTCGCTGAAGCGGCGCATCATCTCGTCGCGCACGGTGGCGCGAGCGCGCGAGAGGCGCTTGCGCACGGCGGCATCGCTGAGGCCGAGCAGATCGGCGACCTGCTGCGAGCTCTGGCCTTCGCGGTAATACAGCAGCAGGGTCTCGCGGCTGTCTTCGGGCAGCGCCGAGATGATCTCTTCGGCCGCCAGTTCCTCTTCCACCCGCTGCAGGTGCTCCGGGGCGCTCGGGCTGGGGTCGGCAGCCATGTTGATGGCGATTTCGGCGGCTTCGCCGGAGAGCGGACGGCCGCGGTTGGCGCGCAGCCAGTCGCGGGCCAGGTTGCGGGTGATCTGGCGCAGCCATGGCAGGAAGCTGGCATGGCTGTGCAACTGGTTGAGCTGCTGCCAGGCCTTGATGAAGGCCTCCTGCGCGATGTCCTCACTGGCGTGCACGTCGCGGGTGATCGCCAGCGCGATCGCGGTGACCGTGTTCTGGCAGGCCAGCACGATGCGGCCGTAGGACTGCTGGCAGCCACCGGCGGCGGCGGGCAGCTCGCGTTCGAGCGTGGTGGTCAGCGGATGCGGCGTCATGGTGTCCTCCCCCGGGGATGGTCCCATCATGACGCGTGCCGGGCCGGGATGTGACCGGAGAGTGCCGGCCGCTGGCCGGCTCTGCAGGCTTCAAACCCCACGAGGAGCCGGCCAGCGGCCGGCACTGTTATTCGGTGGGCTGGATCC
Source organism: Stenotrophomonas sp. RG-453 (assembly GCF_033843685.1). NCBI lineage: Bacteria > Pseudomonadati > Pseudomonadota > Gammaproteobacteria > Lysobacterales > Lysobacteraceae > Stenotrophomonas > Stenotrophomonas sp. RG-453. The sequence goes on along the minus strand of NZ_JAMYED010000002.1, from coordinate 179,329 downwards.
GGACCCGCACTTCCTCTTCTTCCGGTGGGGTGGCCGCCGGTGCGGTCGGCGTCGAGGCCGGCTGGGTCACCGGTGCCGGGGCGGGCGCCACCACCGGCGCGCCGCGGTGGCGCATGACCACCACCATCGCCACGGCAGCGATCACCAGCAGCAGGCCGATGCGGATGCGCCAGGCCCAGTTGCGCGGGGCATCGGCCTGGGCGACTTCGTCGCGGAACGCGAACTGCGCGGTCGGGTGGTCGCGGCGGGTGGTTTCCAGCAGGCGCGCATCGCGCAGGATCTCGCGCGCGCGCGGCTGGTCGTCGGCATGCACCACCCACAGGGTCGGATGGGTCGTGGCCTTTTCCTTGTCCAGATAGCTGAACTGGCTGCCGCGCTTGCTGTGGTACGAGCGTCCGTTGGTGATGCGCACTTCGATGCCGGCGTCGCGCAGCAGCTGGGCCACGCCTTCGACGGTTTCCACGCGCTGGCTGTTGAAGATCTGTCTCATGTCAGTCCTTGGCCGGTACGGCGGCGGCCGCGGCACTGTCCTCGACCACCCGGATCAGGCCTTCCTGCGCGGTGCTGGCGACCAGGATGCCGTTGCGGGTGAAGAACTGGCCACGCGCCAGTCCGCGCGAATCCTGCGCGCTGGGGCTGTCGAGCGAGTACAGCAGCCAATCGTCGGCGCGGAACGGGCGGTGGAACCAGATCGCGTGGTCCAGCGAGGCCATCTGCACGTGCGGCTGGTAGTAGCTGATGCCGTGCGGGAAGGTCGCGGTGCCCAGCAGATGGAAATCCGAGGCGTAGGCGAGCAGCGCCTGGTGCAGCTCAGGGGCATCGCCAACGGTTTCGTTCAGGCGCAGCCACACCTGGTGGTACGGCGGACGCTTGGGCGGATTGAGTTCATCGCGCGGGTACACGTGGCGGAACTCGAACGGGCCGCCCCGCGAGAGCCAGCGCTGCACCTTGATCGGCAGGCGATCCAGGACCGCCTGCGGCAGCGGCTGGTTCGGCTCGATGTCTTCGGGCTGCGGCACTTCCGGCATCTTGTGCTGGTGCTCGGCGCCGGTCTCGGCCTGCTGGAACGAGGCCGCGCAGAAGAAGATCACCTTGCCGTGCTGGATCGCGGTGACCCGGCGCACGGAGAAGCTGCCGCCATCGCGGGTGCGGTCCACGTCATAGACGATGGGATGGTCGATGTTGCCCGCGCGCAGGAAGTAGGCGTGCAGCGAATGCACGTGGCGGCCGTTCTCGACGGTCTTCTGGGCGGCCGACAGCGCCTGGCCCAGCACCTGGCCGCCAAAGACGTACTTGGTGCCGATATCGCGGCTCTGGCCGCGGAACAGATTGTCTTCCAGGCGTTCGAGCGAGAGCAGGTCGATCAGCTCGGAAACGACGGGTTCGTGCGTGGCGGACAAGGGAAGCAACCTGGGGTGGGCGAACGCAAATTATAGGGTAGTGCCGGCCCATGGCCGGCAACCACGCACCACTTCGATCATTCATTGCCTGGTTGCCGGCCAGCGGCCGGCACTACCGGTGTACATGGCGTCGAGAAGCGCCGGCCAGTGGCCGGCACTACCGGTGTGCGCGGGTGCGTCAGCCGTGGTGGGTCATCCCTTGCCCAGCCTGGCCACCAGCCCCTGCAGCGCCTGCTGGGCGTCCGGGGCGTACCAGGCCTCGACGAAGCGGTCGAGCTGGATCAGATCGGCGTGCAGGGCCTCGTGCAGGTCGGCGCGGGCGATGGTGCGGGTCAGCAGCATCGGCTGCCGCGGCAGCTTGAGCAGGGCCTGCAGCCAGGCCACGGCGCGGGCCACGACCAGGTCGGCATCGACCACCTCATCGACCAGCCCGATCTCCAGCGCACGCTCGGCCGGCACCATCTCGCCGCCGACCAGCAGGGTGGTGGCCCGGTGATGCCCGACCACGCGGCGCATCAGGCGCTGGATCCCTTCCGGCGCAACCAGCCCGACCTGGACCTCGTTCAGGCCGATCACGGTGGGATGGGCGGCATCGGGGCTGCGCGCGATGATCCGGTAGTCGCAGCACAGGGCGAGCACGCAGCCACCGGCCGGGGCGTGCCCGGTCAGGGCGGCCACTACCGGTACGCGGCATTCGGCCAGCGTGCGCACTGCGCCGAAGAAGGCCTGCCAGCTGTCCAGCAGCTTGTGCTTGTCCTCGCCGTGGCTGAGCAGGTGCGGCACGTCCATGCCAGCGCTGAAGATGCGCTCGCTGCCCGAGAGCACGATGCCGTGCACGTCATCGGCCATGGCCTGGTTGATCGCCTGGATCAGGTGCCGGCACAGCTCGGTGTCCAACGCATTGACCGGGGGACGCGCCAGCCGCAGTTCGCGGATGGGGCCATGGTTGATCACCTCGATGAGCGTCGTCATGCTGCAGTCTCGTTGCGGACAGGGAACGAAGCCGATGATAACCAAACCATTCGTGTGCGTATTGTTGGGGGTGTGTGCGTTCGCAGCATCGGCGGTGGCCATGGCGGGGGAGCCCGCCTGCGTGTCGCTGCGCGATGGTTGGCTTCGCCTGCCTCCGGGCGCGATGCCGATGGCGGCCGGCTACGGCCAGATCCACAATGACTGTCGCGCCCCGGTGGTGGTGGTCGCTGCCGGCAGCAAAGCGTTCGGCGATGTGTCGCTGCACGAAACCACGCTGGTGGACGGGGTCAGCCGCATGCGCGCGGTGGAGCGCCTGCCCATCGCGGCGGGCGCGACGGTCGAGCTGAAACCCGGTGGCCTGCACCTGATGTTGATGCAGCCGGAGGTGGCGCTGAAAGCGGGGGCGCAGCTGCCGTTGCGGCTGAGCCTGGAAGACGGGCGCAAGGTGGATGGAACGTTGCAGGTGCGCAGCGCGGTACCGTAAACCTTCATGGGGCGTAGAACGGTAGTGCCGGCCGATGGCCGGCACTACCTTTCAGTTCGGCGCGGCGAAACCTGTCAGCTTGACGCGGCGGAACCCATCAGCTCGACGCGGTGCGGATCGCCTCGGGCAACGGCGCGCTCTTGCCGGTCTGCGTGTCCATCCAGACCACCACCACGTTGCCGTCCGAATACAGCGTGCTGTCGTTCTTCTCGTCCACGATGCGGTGGCCGATGGTCACGCTGCTGTTGCCGAGGCGCTCGACGAACAGCTCCACCACGATGTCGTTGGGCCACACGATCGGCAGGCGGTAGTTGACGTTGGTCGCCGCCACTACCGGTGCGATGCGGTCGGTCATCGAAACGCCCTCCACCCCCAGCATCCAGCGCACACGCGCTTCTTCCAGGTAGGAGATGTATTTGGCGTTGTTCACGTGGCCCATGCTGTCCATGTCGCGCCAGCGGACGCTGATCGGCACGCGGGCGAGGATCTTGTGCTCGTTGCTCATGCGGTCTTCTTCTTGCTCTTGCTGGGGGCTTTGGTTACTGCGGTCTTGCGCGCAGCCTTCTTCGGTTCCGGCTTGGCCTTGCGCGGCGGGCGGGCGTCGGGCTTGTTGGCCACGGCCGCCGGCTGTTCCGGGCGCGCGCTGGTGGACGGCAGCATCTTCGCCAGGAACTGGCCGGTGTACGAGGTCGGGCAGGCCGCCACGTCTTCCGGCGTACCGGTGACCAGGATGGTGCCACCGCGATGGCCGCCTTCCGGACCCAGATCGACGATCCAGTCGGCGGTCTTGATCACATCCAGGTTGTGCTCGATCACCACCACCGTGTTGCCTTCGTCGCGCAGCTTGTGCAGCACGCCGAGCAGCGCCTCGATATCGTGGAAGTGCAGGCCGGTGGTCGGCTCATCCAGGATGTACAGCGTGCGCCCGGTATCGCGGCGCGACAGTTCCTTGGAGAGCTTCACGCGCTGCGCTTCACCACCGGACAACGTCGTCGCACTCTGGCCCAGCTTGATGTAGCTCAGGCCCACGTCGACCAGCGTTTCCAGCTTGCGCGCAATGCTCGGCACCGGCTCGAACAGCTTCAGCGCATCTTCGACGGTCATCTGCAGCACGTCGTTGATGTTGTAGCCCTTGTAGAGAATCTCCAGCGTTTCGCGGTTGTAGCGCTTGCCATGGCAGACATCGCAGGGCACGTACACGTCCGGCAGGAAGTGCATTTCCACCTTGATCAGGCCATCGCCCTGGCACGCTTCACAGCGGCCGCCGCGCACGTTGAAGCTGAAACGCCCCGGCGAATAGCCGCGCGCACGTGCTTCGGGCACCTGCGCGTACAGCTCGCGCAGCGGCGTGAACAGACCGGTGTAGGTGGCCGGGTTCGAGCGCGGGGTGCGGCCGATCGGCGACTGGTCGATGTCCACCACCTTGTCGAACAGATCCAGCCCGTCCACTTCCTTGTAGGGAGCGATCGGGTGCGAGGAACCATTGATCTCGTTGGCCGCCAGCGAGAACAGGGTGTCGTTGATCAGGGTCGACTTGCCCGAGCCGGACACGCCGGTGATGCAGGTCAGCAGGCCGGACGGAATGTCCAGGTCCACGCCCTTGAGGTTGTTGCCGCTGGCGCCGCGCAGGTGCAGCGTCATCTTCGGGTTGGGCTTGTGCCGGCGCGCGGGGATCTCGATGGCGCGCTTGCCCGACAGGTACTGGCCGGTCAGCGAACGCGGTGCATCCAGGATGTCCTGCAGGGTGCCCTGGCCGACGATCTCGCCGCCATGCACGCCCGCGCCCGGACCGATATCCAGCACGTAGTCGGCCAGGCGGATCGCGTCTTCGTCATGCTCGACCACGATCACCGTATTACCCAGGTCGCGCAGGCGGGTGAGGGTGCCGAGCAGGCGTTCGTTGTCGCGCTGGTGCAGGCCGATGGACGGCTCATCCAGCACGTACATGACGCCGACCAAGCCGGCACCGATCTGCGAGGCCAGCCGGATGCGCTGGGCTTCGCCACCGGAGAGGGTGTCGGCCTTGCGCTCCAGGGTGAGGTAATCCAGCCCGACATCGACCAGGAAGCCGAGGCGTTCACCGATCTCCTTGACGATCTTGCCCGCGATCTCGCCGCGCCAGCCGGGCAGGGTCATGCCGCTGAAGAACTTCAGCGCGTCGTCGATCGGCATCACCACCAGTTCGGGCAGTGCACGGTCGGCCACGAACACGTTGCGCGCAGCCTTGTTCAGGCGCTGGCCGTTGCACTCGGGGCAGTTGCGTTCGCTGATGTACTTGGCCAGCTCTTCGCGCACCGCGGCCGATTCGGTTTCTTTGTAGCGGCGCTCGAGGTTGGGAATGATGCCCTCGAAGCGATGCTTGCGCTGGGTGCGGCCACCGGCTTCGGTGAAGTAGGTGAAGGTGATGGTTTCATCGCCGCTGCCGTACAGCACGGCCTGGCGCACATCCTCGGGCAGGCTCTGCCAGGGGGCGTCGGTGTCGAACTTGTAGTGCTTGGCCAGCGAGGCGATCAGCTGGAAGTAATACGCATTGCGGCGGTCCCAGCCGCGCACGGCACCGGCCGAGAGCGACAGCTCCGGGTGCACCACCACGCGCGAGGGATCGAAGAATTCGGCCATGCCCAAGCCATCGCAGCCCGGGCAGGCGCCGACCGGCGAGTTGAACGAGAACAGGCGCGGTTCCAGCTCCGGCAGCGAGTAATCGCAGACCGGGCAGCTGTACTTGGACGAGAACAGATGCGCAGGCGCATCCTCCACATCCAGCGACTGCACCGAGACCATGCCGTCGCCCAGCTTCAGCGCGGTTTCAAAGCTCTCGGCCAGGCGCTGCTTGATGTCCTCGCGCGGGCGGAAGCGGTCGATCACCGCTTCGATGGTGTGCTTCTGGCGCAGCGCCAGCGGCGGCACCGCATCGATTTCATGCAGCTGGCCATCCACGCGCACGCGCACATACCCCTGCGCGCGCAGCTGGTCGAAGAACTGGGCGTGCTCGCCCTTGCGCTCGCGGATCACCGGGGCCAGCAGCATGTAGCGCTGCTCGGCGTCAAGGGTGAGCACGTGGTCGACCATCTGGCTGACCGTCTGCGCCTCCAGCGGGTAGCCGTGGTCCGGGCAGCGCGGGCTGCCGACGCGTGCGTACAGCAGGCGCAGGTAGTCGTAGATCTCGGTGATCGTGCCGACGGTCGAGCGCGGGTTGTGCGAGGTCGACTTCTGCTCGATCGAGATCGCCGGGGACAGGCCCTCGATGTGGTCCAGGTCCGGCTTTTCCATCACGCTGAGGAACTGGCGGGCATAGGCCGACAGCGACTCGACGTAACGGCGCTGGCCTTCGGCGTAAATGGTGTCGAACGCCAACGAGGACTTGCCCGAGCCGGACAGGCCGGTGATGACAATGAGCTTGTCGCGGGGCAGGTCGAGATCGATGTTCTTGAGATTGTGCGTCCGCGCGCCGCGGATGCGGATGAAATCCATCGCCATGGGGGATCCGTTGTGGGGCTTCGGCTCAGCGAGCCGGCAAGCGGGTGGGGCAATCGGAAACGGCAATCGGTCAGCCTACCGAGCTTGGGATTTGGGGGCAATCGCGGACTTTGCCACCCCCATGTCTCATTCCCTGAGACCCCGCCAGCCGGTTTCCTGAACCGTATTCAGCCAAATCCGGGTCAGAGCAGGGGGTGGGTTGACCCGAAGTGGTTGAAGTCATTAAAATTCCGCTCCTGTCCGCCCTCGATGGCGGCAGTCCATAGACCACAATAACTACAGAGGAAGTCTGGTCATGTACGCAGTACTGGTAACCGGCGGTAAGCAATACCGCGTGGCGCAGGGCGAAACGCTCCGCGTTGAAAAGCTCGAAGTCGAAGTCGGCAACGAGATCAAGTTCGACAACATCCTGATGCTGGGCGACAGCGATGGCATCAAGCTGGGCGACGCGCTGAGCGGCGCTTCGGTCACCGCCAAGGTCGTGTCCCAGGGTCGTGCCGACAAGGTCCGGATCATCAAGTTCCGTCGCCGTAAGCACCACATGAAGCGCCAGGGTCACCGTCAGTACTACACCGAAATCGAGATCACCGGCATTGCCGGTGGCAGCAAGTAATAAGGAGAAGCAGTCATGGCACATAAGAAGGGCGTAGGCTCATCGCGCAACGGTCGCGACTCCAACCCGAAATACCTCGGCGTCAAGATCTTCGGTGGCCAGGCCATCGACGCCGGCAACATCATCGTGCGTCAGCGCGGCACCCAGTTCCACCCGGGTACCGGCGTTGGCCTCGGCCGTGACCACACCCTGTTCGCGCTCGTCGACGGCAAGGTGGAGTTCTCGGTCAAGGGCCCGAAGAAGCGTCGTACCGTCAGCGTCGTCGCCGAAGCCTGATCTTCAGCGGTACGCAGGCGCCCACGCCACGGCGTGGGGTCGCTGACGAAAGCCCCGCTTCGGCGGGGTTTTTCGTTGGTATCGAATATCGGGCGGGACATTTCCCGCCGCCGGCCCTGGATCGTACCGGGGCCGTTAGACTCTGCGGTGGGGTGCACCTCGCGCCCGCCGCCTCCAGATTGGCATCCAGAATCATGAAACTTGTAGACGAAGCAGAAATCCAGGTGATCGCCGGCAATGGCGGCAACGGCTGCATCGGTTTCCGTCGCGAGAAGTTCATTCCGCTGGGCGGGCCGGACGGTGGCGACGGCGGTAATGGCGGCAGCGTGTGGATCCGCGCCGACGAGAACCTCAACACCCTGGTCGACTTCCGCCATGACCGCATCTTCAAGGCGCAGCGCGGCGAGAACGGCATGGGCCGCCAGGCCTATGGCAAGGGCGGCGAAGACCTGGTCATCACCGTGCCGGTCGGCACTGTGATCATGAACGTCAGCACCGATGAGGTGATCGGCGACCTGACCGGTCACGGCGACCGCCTGCTGGTCGCCAAGGGCGGCCGTGGTGGCTTGGGCAACATGCACTTCAAGAGCTCCACCAACCGCTCCCCGCGCCAGGCGCTGCCGGGCGAAGAGGGTGAAGAGCGCCTGCTCAAGCTCGAGCTGAAGCTGCTGGCCGACGTGGGCCTGCTGGGCTTCCCGAACGCCGGCAAGAGCACGCTGATCCGCGCGGTCTCCGCCGCGACCCCGAAGGTCGCCGATTACCCGTTCACCACGCTGTACCCCAATCTGGGCGTCGTGCGCGTGGAGAACTACCGCAGCTTCGTGATCGCCGATATTCCCGGCCTGATCGAAGGCGCGGCCGATGGTGCCGGCCTGGGCGCGCAGTTCCTGCGCCACCTGCAGCGCACCCGCCTGCTGCTGCACCTCGTGGACATCTCCCCGATGGAAGGTGGCGTGGAAGGTGTCTCGCCGATCGAGCAGGTCCGGGCGATCGAGCGCGAGCTGGAAAAGCACGACCCGGAGCTGCTGAACAAGCCGCGCTGGCTGGTGCTGAACAAGGCCGACCTGATGTTCGAGGACGAGGCCAAGGCCGCCGCCGAGAAGATCATCGCCGAGCTGGGCTGGACCCAGCCGTGGTACCTGGTCTCGGCCCTGGGTCGTGAAGGCACCTGGCCGATCATGAACAACATCATGGCCTTCTTCGATCGCCAGAAGGAAGACGAGGCGCAAGCGCGCGATGCGTACTGAGCGCACCCGCGCGCCCCTGAGAAACCCGGCTCCGGCCGGGTTTTTCTGTGGTGCCGCCATCGCCGCCAGCCGCGCAGGACGTCTCAGATCGCAGGCAACAAAAAACCCGGCCGGGGCCGGGCTTTTCTCTGCGGCTGGATCGAAGCCACGCGTGGCGTGGCTCTACGACACCCGCAGCGCCGTATCAGGCGGCCTTGATGGCCTTGATGCGCGCGGTCAGGCGGCTCTTGTGGCGAGCAGCCTTGTTCTTGTGGATCAGACCACGCGAGCTGAAACGGTCGAGGATCGGCTGGGCAACAGCGAAGGCTGCCTCGGCGCCGGCGGCGTCATTGGCATCCAGAGCCTTGATCACCTTCTTGACAGCGGTGCGCAGCATCGAACGCTGAGCCGTATTGCGCGCGTTGCGCACGACGGTCTGCTTGGCGCGCTTCTTGGCGGACTTGATATTGGCCACAGTGGTGGTTTCCTGAAAAATCGGTGTAATGGGAACAGCAAGCTGGAAAGTATGATGGCTCGAAAAATGTACGTCAAGTCAATTGTCAAGAGGGAACACGGGTGAGTTCACCAAGGATGTTGCGGGGCCTGCTGTCTTTCAGCAGCATGACCATGATTTCGCGGGTGTTGGGGCTGGTTCGCGACCTGGTCATCACCACCACGTTCGGCACCAATGCGGTGACCGACGCCTTCTGGGTCGCCTTCCGGGTGCCCAATTTCCTGCGCCGCCTGTTCGCCGAGGGCTCGTTCGCCACCGCCTTCGTCCCGGTGTTCACGGAAGTGAAGGAAACCCGCTCCCACGCCGAACTGCGCGAGCTGATGTCGCGGGTGGCCGGCACCCTGGGCGGGGTCCTGCTGCTGGTCACCGCGCTGGCGCTGATCTTCGCGCCCCAGCTGGCGACCCTGTTCTCCAGCGGGGTGGATACCGACCCGGCCAAGCATGGCCTGCTGGTGGACCTGTTCCGGCTGACCTTCCCGTTCCTGCTGTTCGTCTCGCTGACCGCCCTGGCGGGCGGGGCGCTCAACAGCTTCCAGAAGTTCGCGATGCCGGCGCTGACCCCGGTCATCCTCAACCTGTGCATGATCGCCGGTGCGCTGTGGCTGGCCCCGCGGCTGGGTGGTACGCCGGAGAAGCAGATCCTGGCGCTGGGCTGGGCGGTGCTGGCGGCCGGGCTGCTGCAGCTGCTGTTCCAGCTGCCCTCGCTGAAAGGGATCAACCTGCTGACCCTGCCGCGTTGGGGCTGGCGGCATCCGGGCGTGCGCAAGGTGCTGACCCTGATGGTGCCGACCCTGTTCGGTTCTTCGATCGCGCAGATCAACCTGCTGCTCGATACCGTGATCGCCGCCAAGCTGACCGACGGCTCGCAGTCCTGGCTGTCGCTGGCCGATCGCTTCCTGGAGCTGCCGCTGGGCGTGTTCGGGGTGGCGCTGGGCACGGTGATCCTGCCGGCGCTGGCCCGCCACCATGTGAGCACCGACAAGGCCGGCTTCTCCAGCGCGCTGGACTGGGGCCTGCGCACGACCCTGCTGATCGCCGTTCCGGCCATGCTGGGCCTGCTGCTGCTGGCCGAGCCGCTGATCGCCACGGTCTTCCAGTACGGGCGTTTCACCGCCTTCGATACCCGGATGACCGCGCTGTCGGTGTACGGCCTGAGCTTCGCGCTGCCGGCGTTCGCGCTGCTCAAGGTGGTCCTGCCGGCCTTCTATGCCCGCCAGGACACCCGTACCCCGGTCCGCGCCGGCGTGGCCGCGTTGGTGGCCAACATGGTGTTCAACTTCATTCTGCTGGCCGTGCTGTACCAGGTGATGGTGCCCGACGCGCTCAAGGCGCAGGGCGTGTGGGTCGCGCTGGGCAAGCAGCCGGGCCTGCACCTGGCGCTGGGCATTGCCAGCGCGCTGTCCAGTTATCTGAACCTGGGCCTGCTCTGGTACTGGCTGGGCAAGACCGATGTGTATCAGCCCAAGCCGGGCTGGGGCGGCTATGTCACCAAGCTGGGGCTGGCCTGCGTGGCCATGGTGGCGGTGCTGCTGGCCCTGCGTTACGGGATGGCGGACTTCACCGGCATGGACAAATGGCACCGGATCGGCAACCTCGCGCTGCTGGTCGGCGGCGGTGGCCTGACCTACCTGGTGGCCCTGATCGCGCTGGGCTTCCGCCCGCGCCACCTGCGGGAGCATTGATCCGGGGGCAGCCCGGCTATACTTCATGGCTATCTCTTGCAAAGCATCGGCCCTGGTGGGCCGCATTCCACGTAGATGAGCAGGCTGTTTAGAAGCGTCGAAGGCGGGCAGTTGTTCCCGCACGGAAGCGTGGTCTGCATCGGCGCATTCGACGGCCTGCACCTGGGTCATCGTGCGTTGGTGCGCCACGCCGTTTCGCGCGCGCGCGCATTGGGCGTGGCCGCCGTGGCAGTGGCCTTCGAGCCGCTGCCGCGCGAGTACTTCGCCCAGGGCGAGCCGCCGCCGCGGTTGACCCTGGCCCGCGACAAGGTCGCGATGCTGCGCGAGCTCGGCGTGGACGCGATCGGCCTGCTGCGCTTCGACGCGCGCATGGCCGCGATGCAGGCCGAGGATTTCGTCGAGCAGCTGCTGGTGCACCGGCTGAGCGCGCGCGAGGTGTGGATCGGGCCGGAGTTCTGCTTCGGCAACCGCCGCCGCGGCGATCTGGCCCTGCTGCAGGCGATGGGCCGCGAGCGTGGCTTCAGTGCCGACGAGATCGAGCCGGTGGATCTGCACGGTGAGCGCATCTCCAGCACCCGCATCCGCCAGTTGCTGCGCGCCGGTGATTTCAGCCACGCCGGCGATCTGCTGGGCAGGCCGTATACGATTGGGGGCAGGGTAGTGCGCGGCCGCCAGTTGGGCCGTACGCTGGGGTTCCCGACCGCCAACCTGCGTTTCCCGAAGACGCCGGCGCTGTCGGGGATCTATGCCACCTGGGTCCACGGCGTGTTCGACCAGCCGTGGCCCTCGGTCTCCAGCTTCGGGACGCGTCCCACCGTGGATGGCGTGGAGCCGCTGCTGGAGGCGCACCTGTTTGATTTCCAGGGTGACCTGTACGGTCGCCACATCGATGTCGAATTCGTCGCGAAGTTGCGCGACGAAGAAAAGTTCCACGATCTGGCCGCGTTGACCGACCAGATGCACCGTGACGCCGAACAGGCCCGTCACATCCTTTCCGAACACAGATTGCGAGCCACTGCGTGAGCCAGGACTACAAAGCCACCCTTCATCTGCCGGCAACCGAATTCCCGATGCGCGGCGACCTGCCCAAGCGCGAGCCGGGCATTCTGTCGCGCTGGGAGGACGAGGGCCTTTACGCCCGCCTCCGCGACAACGCGCAGGGCCGCCCGCTGTTCGTGCTGCACGACGGCCCGCCCTACGCCAATGGCCAGATCCACCTGGGCCACGCGGTCAACAAGATCCTCAAGGACATCATCGTCAAGTCGCGCTACCTGGCCGGCTTCGATGCGCCCTACGTGCCGGGCTGGGATTGCCACGGCCTGCCGATCGAGATCGCGGTCGAGAAGAAGTGGGGCAAGGTCGGCGTCAAGCTTGATGCGGTCGCGTTCCGCCAGAAGTGCCGCGAGTTCGCCGAAGAGCAGATCGAACTCCAGCGCCGCGACTTCAAGCGCCTGGGCGTGATCGGCGATTGGGACAACCCGTACAAGACGCTGAGCTTCGATTTCGAAGCCAACGAGATCCGCGCGCTCTCCAAGGTGTTCGCCAACGGTCACATCGTGCGCGGCGCCAAGCCGGTGCACTGGTGCTTCGACTGTGGCTCGGCGCTGGCCGAGGCCGAGATCGAATACCAGGACAAGACCTCGCCGGCGATCGACGTGGCCTACGTGTCGCGTGATTCGCAGCAGCTGGCCGCGCGCTTCGGCGTGACGCTGCCGGCCGATGTCGAGGTCGCGGTGCCGATCTGGACCACCACCCCGTGGACGCTGCCGGCCTCGCTGGCGGTGTCCCTCGGTGCGGAGATCGAGTATGTGCTGGCCGAAGGCCCGGCCCACCACGGCAAGCGCCGTTGGCTGGTGCTGGCCGCCGCGCTGGCCGAGCGTTCGCTGCAGCGCTATGGCGTGGACGGCCTGGTCGTGCACGGCCGTGCCACCGGCGCCGCGCTGGAAAACCTGCTGCTGGCCCATCCGTTCTATCCGCAGCGCGACATCCCGCTGCTCAACGGCGAGCACGTCTCCGACGAAGACGGTACCGGTGCGGTGCATACCGCCCCGGGTCATGGCCAGGAAGACTTCGTGGTCAGCCAGCAGTACGGGCTGATGGACAAGTACAACGCCGGCCAGATCAATCCGGTCGACGGCCGCGGCGTGTACCTGTCCTCGACCCCGCCGGCCGGCGATGTCGAGCTGGCCGGCGTGCACCTGTGGAAGGCGCAGCCGCTGATCGTCGATGTGCTGCGTGCCTCCGGTGCGCTGCTTGCGTATGTCGAGATCGTGCACAGCTACCCGCACTGCTGGCGCCACAAGACGCCGGTCGTGTTCCGTGCCACCCCGCAGTGGTTCATCTCGATGGACAAGGCCAACCTGCGCAGCGATGCGATGGCCGCGATCGACAACGTCGGCTGGTTCCCGAGCTGGGGCAAGGCGCGCATCGGCTCGATGGTCGATGGCCGTCCGGACTGGTGCATCAGCCGCCAGCGCACTTGGGGTGTGCCGATCGCGCTGTTCACCCATCGTGAAACCGGTGAGCCGCACCCGCGTACCGTCGAGCTGATGCAGCAGGTCGCCGACTGCGTGCAGGCCGCAGGCATCGACGTGTGGTACTCCCTGGACAGCGCCGAGCTGCTGGGCGATGAAGCGCCGCAGTACGAGAAGGTCACCGACATCCTCGATGTCTGGTTCGACTCGGGCGTGACCCATGAAGGCGTGCTGCTGGCGCGTGGCTTCGGCAAGCCGGCCGATCTGTACCTGGAAGGCTCGGACCAGCACCGCGGCTGGTTCCAGTCCTCGCTGCTGACCGGCGTGGCCATCGACAAACAGGCCCCGTACAAGCAGTGCCTCACCCACGGCTTCACCGTGGATGAGAAGGGCCGCAAGATGTCCAAGTCACTGGGCAACGGCATCGAGCCGCAGGACATCATGAAGACCCTGGGCGCGGACATCCTGCGCCTGTGGATCGCCTCGGCCGACTACAGCAATGAAATGTCGCTGTCGCAGGAAATCCTCAAGCGAAACGCGGATGCCTACCGGCGCCTGCGCAACACCGCGCGCTTCCTGCTCGGCAACCTGGACGGCTTCGACCCGGCCCAGCATCGGGTGGCCCCGGCCGACATGGTCGCGCTGGACCGCTGGATCGTGCATCGCGCCTTCGAGGTGCAGGAGAAGATCAAGGCGGCGTACACCGGCTACAACATGGCCGAGATCGTGCAGCTGCTGCTGAACTTCTGCAGCGTGGATCTGGGCTCGGTGTATCTGGATGTCACGAAGGACCGCCTGTACACCATGCCGGTGGACTCGCGCGGCCGCCGCTCGGCGCAGACCGCGATGTACCACATCGCCGAAGCGTTCACGCGCTGGATCGCGCCGATCCTGAGCTTCACCGCCGATGAGCTGTGGGGGTACCTGCCGGGCGAGCGCAAGGAGAACGTGCTGTTCGCCACGTGGTACGAGGGCCTGGCCCCGTTGCCGGCCGACGCACCGCTCAACGCGGCCGATTTCGACCAGCTGCTGGCCCTGCGCGAGCAGGTCGCCAAGGTGCTTGAGCCGATGCGCGCCAATGGTGCGATCGGTGCGGCGCTGGAAGCGGAGATCACCGTCGCCGCCGATGCCGAGACCGCCGCGCGCTGGCAGCCGCTGGCCGAGGAGCTGCGCTTCCTGCTGATCAGCGGTGACGTGCAGGTGCGCCCGGCGACCACCGACGAGGTGTTCGTCAGCGCCCAGCCGACCGGCAAGCAGAAGTGCGTGCGCTGCTGGCATTACCGCGCCGATGTCTGCTCGGTCGCTGCGCACCCGGAACTGTGTGGCCGCTGCGTGACCAACATCGATGGGGCCGGCGAAGACCGGCGGTGGTTCTGATGGCCGCCGCCCGTCCGCGTCCGAACGCGCTGATCTGGCTGCTGCTCTCGGCGGCGATCATCATCGCCGACCAGTGGAGCAAGGCCTGGGTGCTGTCCAGCCTGCCCGAGTACGAGCCGGTGGTGGTCATCGAGGGCTTCTGGAACTGGTTCCGCACCTATAACACCGGTGCGGCATTCAGCTTCCTGAGCGATGCCGGTGGCTGGCAGCTGTGGTTCTTCACCGCACTGGCAGTGGGCATCAGCGGCCTGATGGCCTACTGGATGTGGGGCACCGCTCGCGGCGCCTGGCGCAGCGCCGTGCCTTACGCGCTGGTGATCGGCGGGGCGATCGGCAACGTGATCGACCGCCTCATGCACGGTCACGTGGTCGATTTCATCCAGTGGCATATCGGGGACCATTACTGGCCCTCGTTCAATATCGCTGATTCGGCGATCGTGCTCGGCGCGGTGGGTATCGCCCTGTTCGGCCTGTTCGACGGCAAGGCTGCCAAAAAAGCGGGATAATTCCCTCCTGTATCCGTAACAACCCGGCTCACGCCGGCCGGAGTATCTGACCGATGGATGTGTTGCTCGCCAATCCGCGTGGTTTCTGTGCCGGTGTCGATCGTGCGATCGAGATCGTCAAGCGCGCGATCGAGACCCTGGGTGCGCCGATCTACGTGCGCCACGAGGTCGTGCACAACCGGTTCGTGGTCGATGACCTCAAGGCCCGCGGCGCGATCTTCGTCGAGGAGCTCGACGAAGTGCCGGACGACAACACGGTGATCTTCAGTGCCCACGGCGTTTCCCAGGCCGTGCGCCAGGAAGCCGACCGACGTGGCCTGAAGGTGTTCGACGCGACCTGCCCGCTGGTCACCAAGGTGCACCTGGAAGTGGCCCGCCACTGTCGCGCCGGCCGCGACGTGGTGCTGATCGGCCACGCCGGGCACCCGGAAGTCGAAGGCACGATGGGGCAGTGGAGCCGCGAACGCGGCACCGGCCAGATCTACCTGGTGGAAGACGTGGAGGACGTCGCCACGCTGGTCATCGACCAGCCGGAGAACTTCGCCTACACCACCCAGACCACGCTGTCGGTGGATGACACCCGCGGGATCATCGACGCCCTGCGCACCCGCTTCCCGGCGATGCAGGGCCCGAAGAACGACGACATCTGCTACGCCACGCAGAACCGCCAGGACGCCGTGCGCGACCTGGCCAAGCGTTGCGACCTGGTCCTGGTGGTCGGCTCGCCGAACAGCTCCAACTCCAACCGCCTGAGTGAACTGGCGCGCCGTGATGGCGTGGAGTCCTACCTGATCGACGGTGCCGACGAGATCGACCCGGCGTGGGTGGCCGGCAAGAAGCACATCGGCCTGACCGCGGGCGCCTCGGCACCGCAGGTCCTGGTGGATGGTGTGATCGCGCGCCTGAAGGAGCTCGGCGCTACCGGCGTCGGCGAACTGGAGGGCGAGCCCGAATCGATGGTGTTCGCGCTGCCGAAGGAACTGCGCCTGCGGCTGGTCGACTGACCGCGCAGCATTCCGCCACGCATGCCGTGGCGCTGCCCGGTAGTGCCGGCCGCTGGCCGGCAGCGCACCCCGGTTGGTCCTGATCCCGTCCGGCAGACAGAACGTCACTGCGCGCCGCTGTGCCAATCATGGCCGCAACGCGACGCATGACCTTTGGCCATGGGGCAGGGCGCAGGCGGAGGGCTAGGATCAAGAGCTTCCCCCGCTGGAGCCTGCCTGATGAAGATGCGTGCCATTGCCCTGTCCGTGTTGCTGGCCGTGTCCGCCACCGGCGTACAGGCGCAGACACCGCCGCCGCAGGATGTGGCCTTCCCCGGCCTGCTGCGCATCGACGTGGACGCACGTGACATCGGCCGACGGATCTTCAAGGTCAAGGCCACGGTGCCGGCCAGACCCGGCCCACTGACCCTGCTGTACCCGCAGTGGTTGCCCGGGGCACATTCACCGAGTGGCCCGATCGACAAGCTCGCCGGCCTGGTCGTCACCGCCAACGGCAAGCCACTGCGGTGGACGCGTGATCAGTACGACGTCTATGCCTTCACCGTGGAGGTCCCGCAGGGCGCCAGCGAAGTGGTGGCCGAGTTCAAGTTCCTCTCTTCGCAGGGCAGCCAGGGCCGCGTGGTGATGACCCCGGACATGCTCAATCTGCAGTGGAATGCCAATTCGCTGTATCCGGCCGGGGTGATCACCCGCAACATCCAGGCGCAGGCCACCGTCACGCTGCCGCCGGGCTGGTCATATGCCACCGCGCTGGATACCGAGCGCCGCGAGGGTGACACGGTGGTGTTCAAGCCGATCAGCTACGACCACCTGGTCGACTCGCCGCTGTTCGCCGGGCGCCACTTCCAGCGCTTCGACCTGGACCCCGGCGCGAAGGTGCCGGTGCACCTGAACGTCTTCGCCGATGAGGCCAGATCGCTGGCCGCCAAGCCCGAGCAGATCCAGGCGCACCGCGCGCTGGTGCAGCAGATGTACAAGCTCTACGGCGCACGCCACTTCGACCGCTACGAGTTCCTGCTTGCGCTGACCGACAAGCTCGGTGGCATCGGCCTGGAGCACCAGCGCTCCAGCGAGAACAGCGGTGACACGGGTTACTTCACCGAGTGGGACAAGACCTGGCTGGGCCGCGATCTGCTGCCGCACGAGTTCAACCACTCCTGGAACGGCAAGTACCGTCGTGGCGCCGATCTGACCACCGCCAACTTCAACGTGCCCATGGGCGACAGCCTGCTGTGGTTGTATGAAGGCCAGACCCAGTTCTGGGGCCAGGTGCTGGCCGCGCGTTCCGGGCTGTGGAGCCAGCAGCAGACCCGTGACGTGCTGGCCAATGTGGCGGGCACCTACGATCGTGGTCGCCCGGGCCTGGCCTGGCGCAACCTGCAGGACACCACCAACGATCCGACCATCGCCCAGCGCCGCGCATTGGCCTTCCGCAACTACCAGATGAGCGAGGACTACTACTCCGGAGGCCAGATGGTCTGGCTGGAGGTGGAGGGCAAGCTGCGCGCGCTGACGGGTAACAAGCGCGGGCTGGACGACTTCGCCAAGGCGTTCTTCGGCATGAACGACGGCGACTGGAATGTAAATCCCTACACCTTCGACGAGGTGGTGAGCACGCTCAACGGCGTGGCGCCGTTCGACTGGGCCAGCTTCCTGCGCGAGCGCCTGGACGGGCATGGTCCGCTCACCGGGGGCCTGGAAGCGGCTGGCTGGAAACTGGTGTACACCGATACACCGAACGAGGCGTTCAAGGCACAGGAAACCCGCGGCAAGAACAGCAACCTGCTCTACTCCATCGGAATGTCGGTCAGCGAATCCGGCTACATCGGCGATGTGCTGTGGGACAGCCCGGCCTTCAATGCCGGCCTGACCCCCGGCATGAGCGTGGTCGCGCTCAATGGCCGCGTGTTCAAGGCTGAGCAGTTGAAGGAGGCGATCACCGCGGCCAGGACCGACAAGGCACCGCTGACGCTGCTGGTGAAAAACGTCGATCGCATCGACACGGTGACGCTGGATTACCACGACGGGCTGAAGTACCCGGCGCTGGAGCGCATCGCCGGCAAGCCGGATCGGTTGGCGGAATTGTGGAAGGCGCGCTGATCCCGCGCCGCGGCGGCCGCTGGATCAGTCCGCGGCCTCCACATCCTGCGCGCTGTCGCAGACGCGCTTCGGCGCACACAGCCGATCCAGCAGCGTCAACGTGACCCCGTTGCTCCAGCCGAACCCATCCTGCAGCGGGTATTCGCCGCCACCGCCGCCCGTGGCCGAGCCGTCGACCGCATACTTCTCCACCAGCTTGCCCTCGCGCTCATACACGACCTGCACGGTGTGCAGGAAGCGCACGCCGATCCGGCGGGCGAGGGTGTCCTGCCCATGGCGCTGCAGCCCGTCCACGGCGACCCACTGCAGCGGCGCCCAGCCGTTGGGGGCATCCCATTGCTGGCCGGTTGCCACGGTGGTGGTCAGCAGGCCGCCGTCGCGCAGCAACTGTGTCTCCACCGCCTGGGCGGTACGGCGCGCCTGCGCGCGATCCGCCACGTCCAGCCACAAGGGGAACAGCGCCGCCGCGGTCAGGGCAGGGCGGGTCTGCCCCCGCTCCAGATCGCGGTCGACGTACCAGCCCTGGTCGTCATCCCAGAGCAGCGCGTTGATGGCGTGCCGGCGTGCCTTCGCCTGACGGGTGAAGGCGCGTGCCGCCGTGCGGTCACCGGCCGCCTTGCTGGCGCGGGCCAGCGTGGTTTCCAGATGGAACAGCAGGCTGTTCAGATCCACCGGCACGATCGCCGTCGTGTGGATGCTCGCCAATGCCGACGGCTCGGCGAGCCAGCGTGAGCTGAAATCCCAGCCCGATTCCGCACCGGCGCGCAGGTCGCGATACACCTGCGAAGGGGCGCGCTGCGGCGCCAGGGCGGCGGTGGCCAGATCATCCATCCAGGACTCGGTGCGCGGCACCGCGCGGCCGTCCCAATAGCGGTTGAGCAGTTGCCCGTCCGCCAGCCGCACGACGCGTTCGCGTGCCTCGCCCGCTGCCAGCGTTTCCGCGCCGCGCATCCAGAACGCATGCTCGATGCGCAGCTGCGGCAGGTAACGGCGGTAGGCATCATCGCCTTCGTGGGTGGCGAGTAGATCCACCATCAGGCTGAAGAAGGGCGGCTGCGAGCGGCTGAGGTAGTAGCTGCGGTTGCCGTTGGGGATATGGCCGTAGCTGTCGAGCTGGAACGCGGAGTTGTCCACCATGTCGCGCACCTGCTGCCAGCGACCACTGGAGGCCAGCCCGAGCAGGGTGAAATAGCTGTCCCAGTAGTACACCTCGCGGAAGCGCCCGCCGGGCACAACGTAGGGCTTGGGCAGCGGCAGCAGCGAGCCGTTCGGATCCACCGTGTCGGTGGTGCGGGTCAGCACGGGCCACAGCCCCTCGATGTGCGCGCGCAGCGTCTCGCCGGCAGGTGGCACATACGGCGGGGCGTCGCCCGGCACGGTGAAGTGCTCGGAGACGAACCCGGCGAGGTCGAACCCGGGTTGCGTCCTGGCGCGCTGCCACTGGGTCAGGACGGTCGCCGCCGGCTGGCGGGGTACCGCGTCGGCGAAGGTCTTCTGGTCCTTGAACAGGTGCGCGCCCTGGACCTGCTGGAACAGGGGTTGCCACTGCTGGTCCGGTGTCTGCGGCGTCGGTGTCGTGTCGCGTGCCAGCGCAGTGGCACTCAGCAGAAGGGACGAGAGCAGCAGGCCGGCCAGGCGGGGACAGGGGCGCATGGGATGCCTCCGGAAGTGGGGGATTCACTGTAGAGGCTGGTGCGTCAAGGGCTGGTGCGGCAGGAGCAGGTCTTGCCGGGCCATTGGGCGCGCGGGCCGTTCCACGGTGAGCGCTTCCCTGATTGACCAAAGTGGCCCAGACCCCCTAGAATTCACGACCTCGCCGGAATAGCTCAGTTGGTAGAGCGGCGCATTCGTAATGCGTAGGTCGTAGGTTCGATTCCTATTTCCGGCACCAGTTTCAGCAAAAACCCCGGCCCTGGTCGGGGCTTTTTGTTTGTGGCGATACGGCCGTTGGTAGCGCCGGCCGCTGGCCGGCCATCCAGTAGTGCCAGCCCATGGCTGGCACCCCAGAATTTCCGAGCCGCGCGACCTACGCGCCCCAGCGGCTTCCCAGACGCTTAGGTCCTGGCACCGTTCCTGACCTGGAAACTGCAGCCGCCCAGTCCTGTGCTATGAATCCCCGGCCTTGTTGATCCGGTGGCGGCGTATGAACAGCCCGTGGGGCAGTTCATTCGATATCGTTATGCCAACGGGAATCCTTACAATTTCAAGGATCCGGACGGGAGGCAGAGCCTGCCGCGTTCGGTCTATGAGACGGATTGGACCAAGCCTGAAACGAGGCAGGCATTCCGCGATGCTGCCTCGATGGTTGCAGATTTCACCCCCATCGTTGGCGACGCGAAAGGTGCCATTGAGGCAGTCCGCAACGTGGTCGCGGCTACCACCGGTCTCGTTCCGATCATTGGAGATGCCGGAAAATCGGTCCTTAAGCACGGGGACGAGGCCGCACAACTGGGTAAGAAGTTGGCAAGCGAGCAGCAGATGGCTGAGTTGGCGGGTGGGGGCACAGTGACGTACGGTCCGACTACGAAGCAGCCACTGCGACAGAGTGAGCGTCTTGCTGCCCAGCACGGAGGTGAAGCCGTCAGATATCAGAAAGTCTGCAGTTCGTCCTATAAAGCTGCAGATGGCGGGCATGTGGAAACGCATGCGTTCCGCAATTCTGAGACTGGTCATGGCATCGAGCCAAAAACTGTGATCAATCCATAGGTGAGTGTCGTAAGAAAGTACGGGCGTTGAGAATCGGCATGGATGTGTCGCCTTCGTTCGGTACAGATCGGCGGAGGGAATTCCCGATCAACGTTGGGCATGAGTACCTTGTGTGCACGGTTGCCTGCATCTTCAAGAAGGGTGAATACCATGGTTTGACTCTCTACGGAGTCGAAGATGAGTTCGGACGATTGATTCCTGTCCGTTCAGGGTTGTTCGAAATCACCGTTCCCAGAGCTTCACGCTTTTGGGTGGTCACCAGTGAAAGGATCGTTCTATATGCGGCCACGTGAGTTTGTATGCAACGTGTATCTTGCAGACGACATCCATGAGGATCTCCCTGGAGCACGAGCGACGCTTCAGGAGATCAAGGCTCGCCTTGAGGCCGAAAGCTTCGAATAGTTGATGCAGGTCCGGACTTCCTCATTGCGTAGTCGTAGGTTCGATTCCTATTTCCGGCACCGGATACAGCAGAAAGTCCCGGCCTTGGTCGGGGCTTTTTGTTTGGGCATTGACTCGGGTGGGGGGTAGGGCAGGCCCGGGCTCCGCAGAATTATCGGATTAATCTGATTCACATTCAGGCCGGAGCCTGCTATCAAGGGGGCGGGTGCGAAGGGGAATTCGTACCGGCTCCAACGACTGCACTGTCGTCTTTGGTCAAATGTCAGGGACGGGTGAAGGTGTGTCCGGAATCGAGGTTCCAGATCGCCAACGGACGGAGGATTCTTCAATCATTGCGCGCCTCCCGCTCTTGGGGGCATACGTAGGGAGGGGGAAGCATGCAGGAAAGACGGGTGCCTGGGACTGCCAGCACGTACAACTCCCGTAAAAGAGGTGCCTTAAAGGCGCGTGTCCGCAGCTGGATCCTCCTTGTCTCAGCTACCTGTGGCATGACCGCCTTTCACGCACAAGGGCAGGAGGTTCCCAGTTATGCCGAGTCGATCAAGGTTGGAAGTACGGTTGCCCCTCTTGACCAGAATGCCTTCGGCGAGCGCTTGGACAAATACAAGGGGGACCTGTCCTTTCATCAGACCGATCTGGTTCTAAAAGGCACCGGGCCGGATATCGTCATTGGCAGAACCTATGAGCTGGGACGCTATCGAAAAGGCGATGGCCCCCTGGGTTTTGCGGACTGGTCGCCGTCCATACCCCACATGCTCACAAGGTGAAGCGCGGAAAAGCCCTGGCGTGTGGTCCAGCAGGACGCGTTGAAACGCTGCACTTTCTTCTCTGCAAGTGGGCCGGTCATTCCCATCCCTGTGAGGGAATGGTGGGAAGGATACGAACTCGTGGACGAGCTGGGGCGAGTGCAGATGCCGATGCGCCGGGATCCCAACAATCCGGTGGCGCCTTCAAACAATCCGGCAGGCCATCCCGTTGTGACCCAGTCGGGCTGGCAGGCGAGTTGCCTGTCGCAGACATCAAATGGGCAGGAGGGTGAGGGTTTCAGCTTCTTGTCTCCAGCGGGTAACCGCTATCGGTTGGATCGTCTCCTGGTCTCCCGCCGATCGCAGGTCTACATCCTCGAGAGAGATCCGGCGCCGCCTGTACGCGCACGCGTAAGCACGCTCGCCATGGTTGCCAGTCGAATCGAAGATCGCTTCGGGAATTTTGTCGACTACAACTATGACGGCGACAGACTGATCTCGATAAGCGGCAGCGATGGACGTCTGGTCACGTTCGAATGGAAGGACGATGTCATCACTGCGATGAATGCCAATGGTCGTGTGTGGACCTACAGCTATACCATCGAGGGGACATCTACCATCTCCCAGTTCAAGACCCTGAAATCGGTGACCCAGCCGGATGGAAGCCGTTACAGCTTCGATCTGGGCTCGTTCTACTCCCTGGTTGCGCCGCCGCCACCCACGGAATGCGCACCCCCTGATACTTCGGCCATCAATCGGCCCGTACAGGCATCAATGGCCGGACCCTCGGGCCTGTCCGCGACGTATCTGCTGAATGTTGCCCGTCGTGGGCGGTCCAACGTGCCCTACGAATGTGTTCCCGCAAGCGCGATGAGCGAAGAGCACGTGGTGACCCCTTCCGCCTATGACGTGTATGCGCTGAGTTCAAGAAGGTATTCCGGTCCGGGTGTGAACCAGACGTGGCAATACGCCTATGGAGCTCCCAATCCCAGCTGGACTCATCAGTGCGCTGGGGGCTGTATCCGAACTGTGCAGACGACCGAAACGCTGCCGGGCGGCCGCTGGGTGCGCAGCACCTTCAGCAATGAATGGGGAGCGTACGAGGGCAAGCTGGTGGTGGTCGAGGACGGAGGCGCTGGGGCCACGCTTCCCACCAGAACGACTCGGTACCATTACGCTCCGTCCAGCGGGAATGCTTATCCTGCGGTGCTCGGCGCTGTGCCTGCCAGCTCCCCGTGGGCGTCAAATTTCGCTCCGCTGAGCAGCCTTACGCCGGTTCACCAGGTAGACATCGAACTGGATGGTGATTGGTACCGTTCCACTTTCGGGGGCTACAACGTGTTTGCGCAGCCCTCGTTCCGGTCCGATCTGGATTCCACAGGCGGAGGGCGCACTCTGGATTTCGCGCCCGTGAACAACGTGCAGCACTGGGTGCTGGATCTGCCGGGAAGAACATCTCTGGCTGGGAGCGCGGTTGCTTCCGAGCAGGTGACCTACGACGACAAGGCCCGTCCCGTATCGGTAAGCATCTTTGGCCGCATCGACCGCACCGCCGAGTATTGGCCCGACGGAAATCTGCGCAGAGTCGTGGACGGCAGGGGCAATGCGACACTCCTTTCGGAGTGGTACCGGGGAGCGCCGCGCCAAACCGTCTTCGCCGACGGTACCTCCCAGCGTGCCGACGTCGATGCTAATGGCTGGATCACCTCTGTGGTCGATGAGGCCAGCAACAAGACATGCTACGCATTTGATCGCATGGGCCGGATAAGTGGCATCACTTTTCCGGCCGCCACGGCAGGGCTTTGCGACGGCAGCATCAGCAATCCGGTGGCAGTGGTATTCGGACCGATTGGTAGCGCGGAGCATGGACTTGCTGCAGGGCATTGGCGAAGGACGGAGACACGAGGCAATGCAGTCAACGAACAGTTCTTCGATGCCTTGTGGCAGCCGGTTCTTTCTACCCGGCGCGACAATGGGCGTGCGGACTCTGTTGCCTGGATTCGGCGCAGTTATGACGAAGCGGGAAGAACTACGTTCGAGTCCTATCCCACGCGAACGCCGGACGGCACGACGTCAGGTGTATGGACCGAATTTGACGCGGTGGGACGCGTGAGTTCGACATCCCAGGACAGTGAACTTGGACTGCTGACCACAGTCACGACCTACCAGGCCGGCAACTCGGCGCTGACACGGCTCCCTGATGGGCAGGTCACAGCCTATCGATTCGACGGTTACGGTGCTCCGGTGAAAGAGCTTCCTGCCGTCATTGATCGTCCCGAATCCGCCAGGACGTCCATCCAGCGCGACGCGTGGGGCAAGCCCTTGAGCATTGAAAGGAGCCAGCGATGAGCCCTACTGGACCGATTCGGCAATCGTGCTTCGTCTGGCGCCGGGGGCTGCGTGCTGCGGTACTCGTGGTATCGCTTTTGTTGTGCGTATCAGCATTCGCCGCCCCGCCACGATGTGAGGATGGGAGCCGGCCACATCCAACGAAAGGTTGCCCAGAAGACTACGAGCCGCTACCAGGGGCCCGCCCCCGACAGTCGGATATTGCCTCGATGTCGGTGCCCACGCAGATGGTGGTCGGGCAGCTTTATGCAGTCAGTGTCACTTACAAGAACATTGGCAAGGACACATGGACGAATGAACAAAATTTCAGGCTGGGCTCCTGGTATCCCCCTGACAATCTGACCTGGGGTACTTCCCGGGCCAACCTGCCGGGGCCCGTCGCACCCAACGAGACGGTGACTATCCCCTTTACCGTGCGAGCCCCTACGCAGCCCGGTCCGCACGGGTTCCAGTGGCGGATGGTGCAGGACGGAGTGGAGTGGTTCGGCGGTGAAACACCCGCGCCGAGGGTCAACGTCGTTGCGTCCAACGTTACGGGCTACATCGACGGAATCTCTGGAGCCCACCTGGTGGGATGGGCCTGCTCGACGGGAATCGAAACTCCGATTGATGTCCATCTCTATGTGGGGGGCGCTGCTGGGCAAGGGGTTGGTGTCTCCTCGACCCGAGCAGATCTGCCTGCCGGTGCCGGTGTAGCGTCTGCTTGCGGGACGCAGGGTGATGCACACGGTTTCCGCATTCCCATTGATGGCGGGCTGATCGCAGCGCATCAGGGGAAGCCGATCCATGTGCACGGCATTTCGCCCGTTGGAGCAGCCAACTACGCGATAGTGCAGTCAGGCGTATTCGTGGTGCCGGCCAACCAGCAGCCCGTCGTAGCGCTGGTATCTCCGGCGCATGGCGCCGTGTACTCAGAAGGCACGGTCATTCGTCTCTCTGCAACGGCCAGCGATGCGGACGACGGCGTTGCATCGGTGAGCTTCGGCGTGGACGGCGCCACGATCGGCGTGACGTCCCCGCCCAATCACTTCGTTGACTGGGTCGCATCACCGGGCAGCCATACGGTGCAGGCATCTGTACGCGATACGCGTGGAGCCGTGGCGTTGAGCGACTCCCGGACCGTACATGCATCAAAGGTCTCAGGTGCAATCACGGGTCTGCGGGACGGTAATATCGTCGGCTGGGCCTGCTCGACGCATGTGCCTGGGCCGATCAAAGTGCGTGTGTTCATTGGAGGGCCTGAGGGCGCAGGACTGCCTGCTGGAGAGTATCTGGCCGACCGGGCAAGTCCGGCTGAAAGGGCGGCCCAGTGCGCAACAGGGAGCGCGCATGACTTCCTGATCACTCCTTCGGCTGAGGTGCTGCAGGCTGGCTTGGGAAAAACCATTCACGCTTACGGTGTTTCCGCGCTGACCGGACAGCCGGTTGCGCTCAACGGCTCGGGGCATCACGCACTTTCAGCGAACCAAGCGCCAGTCGTCCGCATTAGCGCCCCGCAAGCGACGACTGCGCTGACCTCCCCTGCGACCACGCTCTTCAGTGCCTTGGCGAGCGACGCCGACGGCGTTGTCAGTGATGTCAGGCTTTACCGGGACGGAGTGCTTGTCGCGGAATTGTCCTCGGCTCCCTATCAGGTGCAGCTGACTGGGCTGGGCGAAGGACCGCACACGCTGCGCGCCGTTGCCCGCGACTCTAGTGGAGCATCGGGTAGCGACGAGATCACGATCAGCGTGAGCGCGCCGCAGTCACCCGCCAGTGCGGTCCGGCGATACGTGTATGACGCCCAGCAGCGACTATGCAAGGTGATCGAGCCGGAAACCGGTGCGGCCGTGATGGAGTATGACGGAGCTGGCAATCTGACCTGGTCTGCTGCGGGCCTCGCACTGCCGGATGCCGGGCGCTGTGATCGCGAATCGGCCTGGTCTTCTGGACGTCGGGTCGATCGCGTCTACGATGCGCGAAATCGCCTTGTGGAACTGCGCTTTCCCGACGGCAGGGGCAATCAGCGCTGGGAGTACACGCCGGACGGGCTTCCCTCGAAGGTGATCACCAGCAACGCTGGGCAGAACGCCGCGGTCGTCAACAGCTATCGATACTCACCAAGCCGGCAGCTCATATGGGAAGAGTCGACCCTGGATGGCGGCAGCCCGCTTTCAATAGGCTATGGCCACGATAGAAATGGGAACCTGTCCAGCGAGACGCGACCAGGAGGGCTGATACTGAGCTATGAGCCCGACGCCCTCGGCCAGCCCAGACGAATCTCTGACAGTGCTGGAGCGCTCTATGCCGAGAACATCGCCTGGCATCCCAATGGCGCGCTCGCTGGCATGCGCTATGGCAATGGCATCGAGCATCAGGGCGTGCTCAATGCGCGGATGCTTCCGTCGCAATTAAAGGATGGCACTGCCAGCGAGCTTCTGTATCAGTACGGCGCCAATGGTGATGTTTCGGCAATCATCGATCGGCAGCAGGGAACTGCGCATGACATCCGCATGGGTTACGACGGCCAGGGCAGGCTGACGCTTGCGCAGTCGACTTCCTTCGGGGGCGATGGCGCATTCCGCTACACATATGACGTGCAGGACAATCTACTGAGCGTGCAGCTGGGTGGCGTGCGCAGCCAGCAGTTCTGGTACGACGGGCGCAACCAGCTGACCAATGTCCGCGATGATGCTGGCGCGACGGTGACCGGATTGGCCTGGGATGTTCAAGGCAATCTCTTGCTGCGCAACGGACGCAAGTACGACTTCGACTTTGGCAACAGGCTGCGCGAAGTGCAGGAAGCGGAGCGCTATGCCTACGATGCCTATGGGCGGCGTGCCGTGGCGTACGATGACCAGGGGCAAGGCCTGCGCGCGTTATATTCGTTGGCC
Source organism: Stenotrophomonas sp. RG-453 (assembly GCF_033843685.1). Taxonomy (NCBI): domain Bacteria; kingdom Pseudomonadati; phylum Pseudomonadota; class Gammaproteobacteria; order Lysobacterales; family Lysobacteraceae; genus Stenotrophomonas; species Stenotrophomonas sp. RG-453. Next base: position 152,148 of record NZ_JAMYED010000002.1, on the reverse strand, counting down.
GGGAAGGTGGTGCATGAAGATCGGCGAGGGAAGGGCGCCTCGGAGTACATCTATGTAGGTGGTCGACTGCTGGCCACCCGCGGCCCGACAGGGGTTACCTGGACGCATGTGGATGCGCTGGGCAGCCCGGTCGCTGTCACGGATGGCACAGGCAGTGTTGTCGAGCGCCGCCGGTTTGAACCGTACGGTGCCGAGCTGGGCGGGCAGGTCGAGGATGGGCCGGGCTACACCGGGCATGTGAGCGATTCGGCCACAGGGCTGAGTTACATGCAGCAGAGGTACATGGATCCGCAGTTGGGTGTGTTCCTGTCTGTGGATCCGGTGACGGCGTATGAGCAGCCTGTTGGGCAGTTCAATCGGTATCGGTATGCGAACGGGAATCCGTACAAGTTCACGGATCCGGATGGGCGCTCTGGAAAGCCGATCCTTCCGTTCATGGATCGGGTCGAAGTTAGATCGGAGCTCTCCGCGGGGGCCATCAAGGTGGAACGTATGCCTCAGTCGGACATGGGGCCGACAGTGGCTCAAGGGACAGTAGTTTTGCTGCCGCAACGCTCAATGCAGGGTGAGCCAGCCAGTGTCGGGACGGCTGTATTGGATAGCTTGCTGAACTTCAGTCAGTCAGAAGGTAAGTCTGTGGAAGTGACAAGCGGTCAAAGAACCGTGCAGCAGAACTCAGACGTTGGAGGAGCTCAGAAGAGTCAGCACCTGCAGAATAATGCGGCTGATATAAGAATATCGGGTTACACAAAAACGCAGACTGCCGACGCAGCGCATGCATCCGGGAACTTCAATCGAGTGAACGAGTATCCTGATAACCGGGGTGTACATGTGGATCTAAAGTCGGGCGGTAATCAAGGGCGGTTCAATAACTGGAAGCCTCAGCGTGAAAAATAACTTTCTAGTTTTGCTGGCTATCGTTCTTTCAGGTTGCGGCGCAAGCGGGTCACAAGAGTCAGCGGGAAGCAGGGCGCCGCGTACAGAAGAGTCCTCGACGCAACCTTCTGATTGGATGGTGGATCCAGTCAGTGGATCTTTTGGACTGCTTCACGTCGGGATGTCCAAGGAGAGAATTATTTCGCTCGATCTTCCCCTCAAGTGGGGGGAAGACCAGCAGGAGGGGCTGACGTATGAAGTAGTAACCGTGAGTGCGCCGGGCGACATCGCGATTGAATGCGTCCTCAGTGACGATATTGTGTATAGGTGTTCGAGTGAGTCGAAAAGGCTGCGTGATCCAGCGGGGGAGGGGGTTGGTTCATCTCTCCGTGAGCTGAAGCGTGCCCACCCGCAGGGGCGCCTTCTAGTTAGCTATGAGAATGGTAAGAATGCGAATTTCGTCTTGGGTGGGCGAATGATGTTCGCGATGGATGTTCGTTTGATCAAGGAGGAGTGTTTCGAGTTGGAGCAATGCGTTTTCGACGAGGATGCTCTCCGCGTCGTACGTATTGTAATAACGGATGTCTGACGCAGGCACAGACGAGTCCTTGTGGATCCCGCATGACGGGTGCTTCGCAAATGAGTGGCTGGATCAACGCCCCTTCGCGAGCCTGAGGACGTGCGCGACGCAGTGCACTGGTGGATGATCGATTACAACGAGACCCGTCCATGTGACTCCCATTGCGGCGTGAGCCCCGTCGAGTACTGTGCCGCTCACGTCAGAAGCTCTACTTTAGACATGTCTGCTTGACCGGGGGGGGAGCTTACGACTCCGCACCACTCCCCGCCGGATGCGAAGACCGCCGCCGGAACTTCCGCGACAGCCAATCCCCCGCATCATCCACCACGGTGAAGGCCGCCGGAATCACGATCAGGCTCAGCAGCGTGGAGGTGATCAAGCCACCGATCACGGCAATCGCCATCGGGGCCCGGAAACTGGAGTCACCCGCAAAGCCCAGCGCGATCGGCATCATGCCCGCGCCCATCGCCAGGGTGGTCATGATGATCGGCTGTGCACGCTTGCGGCAGGCATCGATCAGCGCGTCGTGCTGGCTCATGCCGTGCTCGTCTTCGGCCATCACCGCGTAGTCCACCAGCAGGATGGAGTTCTTGGTGGCGATGCCGATCAGCATCAGCAGGCCGATCAGCGCCGGCAGCGAGAGCATGTTCTGGGTGATCAGCAACGCGCCGAACGCACCGCCGGCGGACAGTGGCACCGCCGCGAGGATGGTAACCGGCATCAGCGCGTGGTTGAACAGCAGCAACAGCACCATGTAGATGCAGATCAACCCGGCCGCCATCGCCAGCATGAAGCCGATGAACAGCTCGACGAACACTTCCGCATCGCCGGTGTTGAGGAAGGTCACGCCCGGTGGCAGCTGTTTGACGCCCGGCAGCGCCTGCACTTCGGTCATGACATCGCCCAGCGGGCGACCGTTGAGCTCGGCGGTGAGGGTCACGTTGCGCTGGCGCTGGTAGCGCGAGATCTGCGACGGGCCGCTGCCTTGCTGGATATCGGCGACCGCTGCCAGCGGCACCGGGCCATTGCGGCCGGGCACGCGCAGCTGGCTGATCAGGCCCGGGTTGGCCAGCGTGGCTTCGGCAAAGCCGACCCGGATCGGTACCTGCCGGTCGGGCAGGTTGAGCTTGGCCAGGCGCTGCTCGTAATCGCCGGCGGTGGCGATGCGGGCGGCTTCGGCGATGTCGGCGGTCGCGACGCCCAAGTCCGCGGCGCGGGCGGGGTTCGGCACGATCTGGAGTTCCGGGCGCAGCAGCGAGGCGGTGGAGGTGACGCTGCCCAGCCCCTGGATGCCGCGCAGGTCGCGCTCCAGCGCAGTGGCGGCATCCTGCAGGCGTTGCGGGTCGTCACCGGAGAGGACCAACTGCAGCAGGTTGCCGGGCTCGGAGCTGACATAGCTGACGCGCACGCCGGGCAGGTCGGCCAGGCGCTCGCGCGCCTCCCGTTCCAGCGCGCGCTGGTCGCGTTCGCGTTTGTCCGCGCTGCCCCAGTCGAGCACCAGGGTGGCCTTGCGCGGTTCGCCGATGCCGGTCGCACCGGGGTCGCCCAGGTCCAACACGCTGCCGACGGCGGTGTAGACCTGCTTGAGTTCGGGCATGTCCCTGAGCAGGCCGCGCGCGCGTTCGGCGACGGCCACGGTCTCCTGCAGGCGGGTGCCCGGCGGCAGTTCGAGGTTGAGGTTGCTGCGGCCCAGATCTGACTGTGGAATGAAGGTAGCCGGGATGAACGGCACCAGCGCCAGTGAGGCCACGAACAGGCCGGTGGCGATCCACAGGGTGCGGCCGCGATGGCGCAGTGCGGCGTCCACCCAGCCCAGGTACCAGGTCATCAGCCGGGATTCCGGTTTCTCCTCGCCATGTGGTTTGAGCAGGTAGGCAGCCATCATGGGGGTGAGCAGGCGCGCCACCAGCAGCGAGAACAGCACGGCAGTGGCGGCGGTCCAGCCGAACTCGCGGAAGAACTTGCCGGCGATGCCGGGCATGAAGGCCACCGGCACGAACACCGCAGCCAGGGTCAGCGAGGTGGCGATCACCGCGTTGCCGATTTCACCCGCAGCTTCGCGCGCAGCTTCCAAGGGCGGCTTGCCCATGCGCAGGTGGCGCACGATGTTCTCGATCTCCACGATCGCATCGTCCACCAGGATGCCGACCACGACGGAGAGCGCCAGCAGCGTGATGATGTTGAGGGTGAACCCGAAGAAGTACATCACCGCGAACGTCGGGATGATCGACAGCGGCAGCGCCAGCGCCGACACCCACGTCGCGCGCCAGTCGCGCAGGAACAGCCACACCACCAGCAGCGCCAACAGCGCGCCTTCCCAGAGCATGGTCATCGAGGAATCGTAGGAGCGGTGGGTCTCATCGATCGCCGTGGTCACCAGGCGGAAGTCGATGCCGGGATGCTCGGCCTTGATCTTGTCCAGCGCGTCATGCACGCCGGCTTCCACCTTGACCTCGCTGGAGCCGCGCGTACGCGACATCGAGAAGGCCACCACGCCCTTGCCATCCAGCAGGGCGGCCTCGGTGGGGTCAGCGGCGCCGTCGGTCACGGTGGCCAGCGTGGAGAGCCGCACCGCGCGCCCGTCCGGCAGCGCAATGGAGTAGTCACGCAACGCCTGCGCGTCACCGACAGTACCCAGCGTGCGGATGGTCTGCTGCGCGCCTTCAACCTCGGTCTTGCCGCCGGCACGCTCCACTTGGATGCGGGCCAGTTGCTGCGAAACATCGCCGGCGGTGATGCCCATCGCGATCAGCGCATTGGGATCCAGATCCACCCGGACCTGGCGCTGCACGCCGCCCACGCGGGTAACGCGTGCGACACCGGGTACGCCGTACATCGCACGCGAGATATCACGGTCGACGAACCAGCTGGCCTCATCGGTGGTCATGTGCGGGGCGACCAGCGCATAGGTCATCAGCGAACCGCCGATATCGACCTTGGAGATCACCGGTTCCTGGATGTCCTGCGGCAGGTCGGTGCGGATGCGGGTGACTGCGTCGCGGGTGTCGTCCAGCGCGGTGGCCAGATCGGCTTCCAGCTGGAACTCGATGGTGGTGGTGCTGACGCCTTCGCTGACCGAAGACATCACGCGCTTGACGTTGTTGACCGTCGCCACCGAGTCCTCGACCTTGCGGGTCACCTCGGCCTCCAGCTGGCTGGGCGAGGCGCCGGGCTGGGTGACGGTGACGGTGGTCATCGGGAAGGCGATGTCCGGGAAGCGCGCCACCGGAAGCTGATGGAAACCCCACAGGCCGGCCACGCACAGCACGAAGAAGATCAACAGCGCAGGCAACGGGCGTTTGATCGCCCAGGCGGAGATGTTCATCGTGCGGCGGCCTTGGTCGCAGCGACCACACGCACGCGGTCGCCCTCACCGAGGAAGCCGGCGCCATCCACCACGACCTGGTCACCGGCCTTCAGGCCTTCAAGGATCGCAGTGCGGCCCTGCACGGCCTGGCCGGTGCTGACGCGGTGGCGGGTGGCCTGCTGTTTTTCGTTCACGGTGAACACATAGTTGTGGCCGTCGCGCTGCACGATCGCCGCGGTCGGGATGGTCAGCACCGGGCCGTCGCCGGTGACGATGCGGCCGTCCACGTAGATGCCCTGCTTGAGCGGGCCGGGGGCTGGCAGGTCGGCGTAGATCGTGCCGGTGCGGGTCTGTCCATCGACACCCGGGGTGACCGCGCGGATGCGGCCACTGACCACCTGGCCCGCATACGGCAGCTCAACCGTGTTGCCGACGGTGACATCGGCCAGCTGGTTTTCCGGCAACTCCGCACGCCACTCCAGGCGGCCATCGCGGATCAGGCGCAGCAGCTCGGTACCGGCGGAGACCACCTGGCCCGGCTGCACCAGGCGCTTGGAAATCAGGCCGTCGGCGGGTGCGCGCAGGTCGGCGAAGTCGCGGCGCAGCTTGGCCGCGTCGCGCGCGGCACGTGCGGTGGAGGTCTGCGCTTCGGCATTGATGCGTGAGGCGCGCAGCTCATCCAGGCTGCTTTCGCTGATCAGTTGCTGGGCGGCCAGCTTGGCGCTGCGCTCGTAGTTCATGCGGGCCAGTTCCTGCGAGGCCTGCGCCTGTCGCAACGAGGCGTCGGCCTGCGCCAGCTCGCTGTCCAGGGTGCGGTGGTCCACCTGCAGCAGCACCTGGCCCTGCTTGACCCATTGCCCCACGTCCACCAGCAACGCGGTCACGCGCTGGCCGCTGATCTCCACGCCGAGCTGCATTTCTTCATAGGCGGTCACCGGCCCGGAGACCAGCACCGTGCGGGCCATGGTCTGCTGCTGCGCGGGCGCCAGCGAGACCGGCAGCGCGGAGCTGGCGGCCGTGGCGTCGGCCGCGGCCTTGTCGTCCTTGCCGCCGCAGGCGGACAGCAGCGCGACAGCCAGGATCAGGGAAAAACTGCGGAGGTAGGGTGCACGCATCGAGAGGCTTTCCGGGTCGGAACAGCGGGAAAAGAAAGGAATCGGGAAATCAGGATTCGCGCGACAGGCGTCGTTCGATGCCATCGAGCATCAGGCCCAGCCCCTGCTCGAAGCGGGCGTCGAAATCGACCTCGCTCCATGCATCACGGGCCTGCCAGCAATGGGGGAAGCGCGCCTCGGCCAGCGCCATGAAGGCCTCACCCAGCGCTTCCATGCTGCCGTCGCCGGGCCAGGACTGCTCCTCGATCACGAAGCCCATCGTGTAGTACACCAGGTCCATCGCCGCGGTCGCGGCAAAGCGTGCCGGCGCGCCGGCGCCCATCAGCGCGGCGATGCCGGCCTCACCTACCCGCAGCACGTTCTCGGTGGCCAGGAAGGTGCCCGCATACACCCGCGCACCATCGCGGCGCGCTTTGAACGCCCGGCGGAACTCACGCCCGATCTGCAGCAGCGTCTGCCGCCATGGCTGTCCGTCGGGAATCACGCGAGCCACGTCGCAGATCATGGCGTCGGCCATGGCGTCGATCAGCGCCTGTTTGCTCTTGAAGTGCCAATAGAGCGACGGCGCCCGGATGCCCAGCGAGCAGGCCACTTTGCGCAGGGTAATGCCCTCCGGGCCGGCCTCGTCGAGGATCCGGAAGGCCGCCTTGACGATGTCTTCCCGCGCGATGGGTTGGCGCACTGTGCTCTGGCCTAACGTTGTTAGGGGGCGAATCTAACAGTGTTAGGTTCGCGCCGACAAGTGCCCGTGCACAGACCTCCAATGGGCCCGCGGGACGTGGCTGATGGGTTCAGGCGCGCCGAGGGGGGGGGAGGGGGCCCCAGGCGCCCGGTTGGCTCAGAGGTCGATCAGGTCAGGCTGCAGGACCGCCATCCGGACCCGGTTGCGCCCGCTGGTCTTGGCGTCATACAGCGCCTCATCCGCCCGGGCGATCAGCGCCTCCAGCAGCCGCTGGTCGCCACCCGGCAACGCCTCGCCGATCGCGCCCCCGACGCTGACGGAGACGGCAACGCGCTCGCTGCCCACGAGGATCGGCTCAGCGGCCACCGCACTGCGCAGTCGCTCGGCGGCGGCGGGAATCTCATCGACGGCGGACGCCGCCAGCAGGGCGATGAACTCTTCGCCGCCGAAGCGGGCGAACAGATCGCGCTCCCGCAGGGCGTCGCGGCAGCGCTTGGCGACTACTTTGAGGACTTCATCGCCGACCGGATGACCGTAGGTATCGTTGATCTTCTTGAAGTGGTCTACGTCCACCATCAGCACCGCCACCGCGCGGCCGTTGGCTTCGCGGGCGGCGATGATCTGGGCCGAGCATTCTTCGAAATGGCGTCGATTGGGGACGCCGGTCAACGGGTCCGAGGACGCCAGGCGGCGCAGCTCGGCGGCCATCAGCAGGTCCGCGGTGACATCGGTGAACAGCCAGATGCGCCCGTGCGCGCCGTTGCCGCGTACCGGATGGGTGTCCACTTCGAAGGTGCGTTCGCCCAGAGTCCAGTTCTGCTTGGCGGCGAACTGATCGTTGTTCATCTGAGCGCTGTAGGCCAGTTCCAGCTCGGCGTGGTTGTCGCAGCGTTGGCGCAGGGCGCGCATCGGACCGGCCAGATCCGCCGCCCGGTGATTGCCAGCCGTGCAGCCCAGCAGCTCCGCGGCGTGCTCGTTGACCGCCGCGCCGATGCCATCCCCGTCGATCAGCACGATGCCCGCCGGCACGCTTTCAAACAGATCCAGGAACTGATTGCGGACGATCGTGCCGCGCGCGGCTTCGCGCCGTGCGGACAGCAGCCGGGCCACGCTCGTGGCCAGCAGTGGCACCTGTGCCGTCAAGGTTGCCGGGGCAGGGACGCTTCGCCAGAGCAGCAGCAGGCCACTCAGTGGCGCGCCGTGGGAGGGGGCCGGAACGTACAGCAGGCGGGCGGGGCGGCCTTCCAGGGCATGGATGATCGCCGTCGGCAGCCGGAAGTCCGCTGCGTCCATGGCCTCGCCGCTCCAGCGCGCCTCGAGGATGCCGCTGCGCGCCAGGTTGAAGCTCGGCGAGGGCAGTGCCGGGGCCGAGACAGCCCAGGTCGCCCTCCCGCCGGCGTCCACCTCCACTGCCATCACCAGGTCGGCGTGGGAGGCGAGACGGGCGAACTGGCACAGCGCGGCAAGCGCTTCACTGTCGGAGGTCGTCACCGCGTGGGGCCTGCCAGACGCTGTTCGAGAATGCGCATGACGTCATCGGGTGCCGTCATGTGCGGGAGGTGACCGGAAGCATCGATCACATCCAGGGTGGCGCCATCGATCGCGTTGGCCAGCCACTGGCCGACGGCGACCGGTACCGCCACGTCGTGCGCGGTCTGGATCAGGTGGACCGGCGTGGAAACCCGCGCAGCCAGGCTGCGCAGATCTGAGGTGAAGATCGTGCGCGAGGTATTGAGCGCGATGTCCGGGCGCATCTGGAACAGGGTGTTGGAGAAATCGGCAACGACCGCGCTGTCTTCCACGCCGACGACCATCGGGGCGAAGCCTGCGATCCAGGCCTGGTAGTTGGCGCGCATGCTCTCGAACAGTTGCTCCAGGTCCTGCGGTTTGAAACCGCCGGTGTAGCCGTCATCGTCGAGATAACGCGGCGACGCACCGATGATGACCAGGCGCTCGAACAGCTCCGGCCGTGCCACCGCAGCGGCCGCGCCGATCATGCCGCTCATCGAGTGGCCGATGTAGGTGCAGTTGTGCACGTCGAGCTCATCCAGGATGTCGAGCAGATCGTCGGCGTAGCCGAACAGCGAACCATGGCGTTCGAAATCGTAAGTCTGCGCACCTTGCGGGCCACAGCCGGCAAGATCGAAGGAGATCACGTCGTAGCGCGCTTCAAACCACGGGCGCAATGCATTCCATGCGGTCTGATCGGTACCAAAGCCGTGTGACAGGATCGCGACCGCCTTGCCCTCACCACTACGGCGCCCGTTGAACCGCTCGAAACTTTCCACGCACATCCACCCATGGCGTCTTGCAAGGGCCGAATACTAGGTCACGGGCGCGCGTGGGTCCAACGCGTGGCCATGGCGAATACCAGTTGCCGCAGATAGCCGCCGATGAAACTGGCGATGGCACCGGCGAGGGTACCCAGCAGCAAACGCAGGGTGATGCGCGCGATACGACGGGCATGCAGCCGCACCCATGGCAGCAGTGCCATCGCCTGCGCACCCATGAGCAGGACCAGTACATCCAGACCCAGCGCATCCACCACGGGCAGCAAGGGCGCCAGCAATGGATTGCAGGCCATCACGATCACGGCCGCGCACGTGAGCACGAACAGGCCGCGCCGGGCCATCGGCGTGGCGGTCCAGCGGAGAAGGCGGGCAGTCAGGGACACGGCAGGCTCCAGGCAGTTGGCCGGAGTGTACTGCGGTATCGTGATGCTCGAACTCCCGGGGATCGCCTCATGAAGATCGCAGTATTCAGCGCCCGCCCGTACGACCAGCAGTTTCTCGATGAGGCCAAGCAACGCCGCGGGGCAGGGACGTCCTTCGAGTTCCTGTATTTCGATGCCGCGCTGGAGGTACATACCGCGGCACTGGCGCAGGACTGCGAGGCGGTCTGTGTGTTCGTGAACGACCGGTTGAACGCCCCGGTACTGCAGGCGCTGCATGCACAGGGGGTGCGCGCGATCCTGCTGCGCTGTGCGGGCTTCAACAATGTCGACCTGGCCGCGGCGGAGCAGTTGGGCCTGTTCGTGGCACGCGTGCCGGCTTACTCCCCCGAAGCCGTGGCAGAGCATGCCCTGGCCATGGTGATGACGCTCAACCGGCAGACCCACCGCGCCTACAACCGGGTGCGCGAGGGCAACTTCATGCTCGATGGGTTGCTCGGCCGCACCCTGCACCGCAAGACCGTGGGCATCGTCGGCACCGGCCAGATCGGCCTGGCCACCGCCCGCATTTTCAAGGGCATGGGCTGTACCGTGCTGGGCTACGATCCGTATCCATCGCCCGGGTTCGCCGCCGTTGGCGCATCGGTCGCGCTGGAGGACCTGCTGGCCCGATCAGACATCGTCTCGCTGCACTGCCCGCTGACGCCGGACACCCATCACCTGATCGACGACGCCTCACTGGCCGCAATGAAGCCCGGGGCAATGCTGGTCAATACCTCGCGCGGCGGACTGGTGGATACCCATGCGGTGATCCGCGCGCTGAAGTCGCGCCGCCTCGGCCACCTGGCCATCGATGTCTACGAGCAGGAGAGCGGGCTGTTCTTCCAGGACCGGTCCGGCGAAATCATCGACGATGACGCGTTCCAGCGCCTGATGACCTTCCCCAACGTGCTCGTGACGGGGCACCAGGGCTTCTTCACGGTCGAGGCGCTGCAGGAGATTTCCGACATCACGCTGCGCAACCTGGCGGACTTCGCCAGTGGGGCGGCGTGCGCGAATCGGGTGCGGGCGGTCTGAGCGGCGCCGCGGGTGACGTGGGGCGTCGGTACGTGTACCGTGGCCGCCCGCCGGCCGTTGCGCAGCACGCGCCGGGACACTGCAACCGGGTCCGCGCTGGCCAGCCCCGGAACTGACCCGTTCATGTCTATACAAGGGCCGGAATGTTGCCGAATCGGGTCATTGCCCGGCACTGCGACAACGTGTCGCAGCCCAAAACAGGCCTTTCCTGCGCTGGATCATTGTCAATGCCTTTCTTAAATGATGCGTGACGGCCTAAAATTGGAAGGCTGACATGATCGTCCTCCGTGCCTGTCCCCTTGGACCGGCACCACCGGCTTTGGCTGGGACGGAGGCGGGCTTGAACTGGCATTCCCTACGCAATTGGATCGACCGATGATTCCGTTGAAACCCCTTGGACGCTTCCTGCGTCCGGGCCTGCTGTTTGCGTTGTCCGTGTTCCTGACGGGCTGCAACTCGGCCATCCTCAACCCCAAGGGCCAGATCGGCCACGACGAGAAGACCCTGCTCATCACGGCGACCGTGCTGATGCTGCTGGTTGTCGTGCCGGTCATCATCATGACCCTCACCTTCGCGTGGAAGTACCGTGCGACCAATACCAAGGCCCGTTATGAGCCGAAGTGGTCGCACTCCACGGCCATCGAAGTGGTGGTCTGGTCGATCCCGTGCATGATCGTGCTGGTGCTGGCTGTGCTGACCTGGCGTTCCTCGCACGCGCTGGATCCGTACCGTCCGCTGGACTCGGACAAGAAGCCGGTGGTGATCGAAGCCATCTCGCTGGACTGGAAGTGGCTCTTCATCTATCCCGAAGAGAACATCGCCACCGTCAACGAGATCACCTTCCCGGTCGATACCCCGCTGAACTTCAAGATCACGTCCGATTCGGTGATGAATGCGTTCTTCATCCCGCACCTGGGCAGCATGATCTACTCGATGACGGCCATGGAGACCAAACTCCACCTGATCGCCAACGAGACCGGTGAGTTCCCGGGCATGTCCTCGCACTACAGCGGCGCAGGCTTCAGCAAGATGCACTTCTCCGCGCACTCGGTGACCGAGGCGGAGTACCAGCAGTGGCTGACCAAGGTGCGTGCCCAAAGCGCGACCCTGGACAAGACCGCCTTCGCTGCGCTGGTCGCCGAGAAGAACCACGACTGGCACCCGGTGACCTATTACGGCACCACCGAGGCCGGCCTGTTCGACTGGGTCATCGCCAAGCACATGGGCGACAACCAGCACTACGGCATGAAGCACGACCACAAGGCCATGAAGCATGACGGCGCCGAAGGCGAAAGCCATGAAGGCCACGACATGCAGGCCATGAGCGGAGCCCACGACGAAGCGAAGCTGCCGGTCCATGCCGACCAGCCCGCTGCCGCGGACGCCGCACACACTGCAGACGAGCACGCCGCAGCCGGTCACGCCGGTCACGACGGCTCGGGAGAATGACCATGAATCTGTTGGGTAAACTGACCTTTGCCGACATCCCGCACGACCCGATCATCATCACCACGCTGATCGGCGCGGGGATCGGTGGCCTGCTCGTGCTGGCCCTGATCACCAAGTTCAAGCTGTGGGGCTATCTCTGGAAAGAGTGGTTCACCTCGGTAGACCACAAGAAGATCGGCGTGATGTACCTCATCGTCGCCTTCGTCATGCTGCTGCGCGGCTTCGCCGACGCGATCATGATGCGCGTCCAGCAGGCCATGGCCGCTGGCGGCAACGAGGGCGTCCTGCCCCCCCATCACTACGACCAGATCTTCACCGCCCACGGCGTGATCATGATCTTCTTCGTGGCGATGCCGCTGATCACCGGCCTGATGAACGTCGTCGTGCCGCTGCAGATCGGCGCACGCGACGTGGCCTTCCCGTTCGTCAACTCGCTCAGCTTCTGGCTGTTCGTGGCGGGCGCGGGCCTGGTGATGATCTCGCTGGGTGTCGGTGAGTTCGCGCAGACCGGCTGGCTGGCCTTCCCGCCGTTGTCAGGCAAGGAATACAGTCCAGGGGTAGGTGTCGATTACTACATCTGGGGCCTGCAGGTAGCAGGCCTGGGTACCACGCTGAGCGGCATCAACTTCTTCATTACCATCCTGAAGATGCGTACCCCCGGCATGAAGCTGATGCAGATGCCGGTGTTCACCTGGACCGCGCTGGTCACCAACGTGCTGATCATCGCCGCCTTCCCGGTGCTGACCATCACCCTGGTGCTGCTGACCCTGGACCGTTACCTGGGCACGCACTTCTTCACCAACGATGGTGGCGGCAACGCCATGCTGTACATCAACCTGATCTGGATCTGGGGTCACCCGGAAGTCTATATCCTGGTCCTGCCGGCCTTCGGCGTGTTCTCCGAGGTCATCGCCACGTTCTCGCGCAAGGCGCTGTTCGGCTACAAGGGCATGGTCTACGCCACCGCCTGCATCGGCGTGCTGTCGTTCATCGTGTGGCTGCACCACTTCTTCACCATGGGCTCGGGTGCCAACGTCAATGCCTTCTTCGGCATCACGACGATGATCATCTCGATCCCGACCGGCGTGAAGATCTTCAACTGGCTGTTCACCATGTTCCGCGGTCGCGTGCAGTTCACGACCCCGGTGCTGTGGACGATCGGCTTCATGGTCACCTTCACCATCGGCGGCATGACCGGCGTGATGCTGGCGATCCCGGCCATCGATTTCGTGCTGCACAACAGCCTGTTCCTGATCGCCCACTTCCACAACGTCATCATCGGCGGCGTGGTGTTCGGCATGTTCGCCGGCATCACCTACTGGTGGCCGAAGATGTTCGGCTTCCGCCTCAATGAAACCTGGGGCAAGCGCGCGTTCTGGTGCTGGTTCATCGGCTTCTATGTCGCGTTCATGCCGCTGTACATCCTGGGCTTCATGGGCATGACCCGCCGCATGCAGAGCTACCCGAACATGGAATACCAGCCGCTGCTGATCATCGCCATGTGCGGTGCCTTCATCATCGGTGCCGGCATCCTGTGCCAGATCATCCAGATCGCCGTGTCGATCCGCGACCGCAAGAAGACCGCCGACCTGACCGGCGACCCGTGGGACGCCCGTACGCTGGAGTGGGAAACCTCTTCGCCGCCGTCGTTCTACAACTTCGGCTCGCTGCCGCGCGTCACCGAACTGGACGAGTTCTGGGAGCGCAAGCAGCGTGGTGAGGCGTGGGAACGCCCGGCCAAGTACACCGACATCCACATGCCGCGCAACACCGGTACCGGTGTGGTGATCGGCGCCTTCAGCCTGGTGTTCGGCTTTGCGATGATCTGGCACATCTGGTGGCTGGCCATCGTGGGTCTGGTCGGCATGATCGGCACCTTCATCTGGCGCACCTTCGACAAGGACGTGGATTACTACGTGCCGGCCGCGGAAGTGGAGCGGATCGAAAATGAGCACCGTCGCCACCTCGTGGCGCAGGGCCTGGTGAAATCGGAGCTGAAGGCATGAGCACCACTATCCCCAACACCATGAACCATGGGCACGCCGCGCACGCGGCGGCCCACGGCCATGACGACCACGAGCACCACGACACCGGCGGCAATACCGTCTTCGGTTTCTGGGTGTACCTGATGAGCGATTGCCTCATCTTCGCCACCCTGTTTGCGACCTACATCGTGCTGTCCGGCGGCACCGACGGTGGCCCCGGCCCGAAGGACCTGTTCGAACTGTCCTTCGTCGCCTGGGAAACCACGCTGCTGCTGGTCTCCTCGCTGACCTTCGGCCTGGGCATGATCGCCATGCACAAGCAGAAGGTGGGCCAGATGTATGCATGGCTGGCCCTGACCTGGCTGCTGGGCTTTGGCTTCATGTGCATGGAAGTGTGGGAGTTCAACCACCTGATCCATCAGGGCTACGGTCCGGACCACAGTGCGTTCCTGTCGGCGTTCTTCGCGCTGGTTGGTACCCACGGTCTTCACGTGAGCGCGGGTCTGCTGTGGCTGCTGATCATGTTCATCCAGATCAAGCAGAACGGCCTGACCCAGACCAACAAGACCCGCATGGCGTGCCTGAGCCTGTTCTGGCACTTCCTGGATCTGATCTGGATCGGCGTGTTCTCCGTCGTCTATCTGAATGGAGCGCTGTAATGGCCGCACATGACAATCACGCACACGATCATGGCCACGGTGCCGCCGGCGAAAGCCACGGCAGCGTCAAGTCCTACCTGATCGGCTTCCTGCTGGCCGCGGTGCTGACCATCATCCCGTTCTGGGCGGTCATGCATGGCGACCTGCCGCGGTTCACCACCGGCGTCATCATCGTCGTTGCGGCGGTGCTGCAGATCCTGGTGCACCTGGTGTTCTTCCTGCACCTTGACCGTTCCTCGGAACAGCGCTGGAACGTCAGCGCGGCGGCCTTCACCGTCGTGGTGATCGGCATCATCGTCGCCGGTTCGCTGTGGGTCATGCACAACATGAACGTGCACATGATGCACTGACGTCTTCGCGACGTTGCCACACACGGAAAGGCCGCCCTCGGGCGGCCTTTCTGTTTGGCGCGCATGGCGACGCAGCGAACGTTGTTCAGGGTGGTGGCCGTTCCAGATGCGGCCGGTGGGGGATGGCCCAGCGTGTCCAGACTACTGGCGCCCTACGGCAACGGGCTGCTCTCCGCGCGTTACGCCACTTTCGCCAGCCGCATGAACTCGGCGGCGTCGACCGGCCGCCCGAGGTGATACCCCTGCAGCTGGTCGCAGCCCATGTCGCTCAGGTACTGGCGTTGCCCGGCCGTTTCCACGCCCTCGGCGACGATCTGCAGCTGCAGGGACCGGCCCAATGCGATGATCGAGGAAACGATCGCCGCGTCTTCGGCGTTGTCTTCCAGGTCGTGCACGAAGGCGCGGTCGATCTTCAGCTCGGTGGCCGGCATGCGCTTGAGATACAGCAGGCTGGAGTAGCCGGTGCCGAAGTCGTCGATGGAGATGTTCACGCCCATCGCGGTCAGCCCGTGCAGGATCAGCAGGCTGGCTTCCACATCGCGCATCGCGGTGGTCTCGGTGACTTCCAGGGTCAGCCGCTTCGGGTCCAGTCCGTGTTTGTCCAGCGTGCGGCGCACGGTCTCCAGCAGCGTGCTCGACCCGAACTGCAGCGGTGAGAGGTTCACCGCCATGGTCCAGTCCGGGTGGCCGGCGTCGTGCCAGTGCCGCAGCTGCGCGCAGGCCTGGTCCAGCACCCAGTCACCGATGGAGAGGATCAGGCCGCTGCGTTCGGCGATCGGAATGAACGCGTCCGGTGACAACAGGCCCAGCTCGGGATGTTGCCAGCGCACCAGCGCCTCGGCCCCGATCGGCGATGTCCCGCTGGCCTGGAACTTGGGCTGGTAATGCAGCACCAGCTCGCCTCGGCTGACCGCCTTGCGCAGTTCCTGCAGCAGCTTCAGCTGGCGGTTCGCGCTCACGTTGAGCGACTGGGTGAAGAAGGTATAGCCGTTCCGGCCCGAATCCTTGGTGTGGTACATCGCCGCATCGGCGTGGGCCATCAGGTCGCGTTCGGTGGTGGCGTCGGCCGGGTACAGCGCGATGCCCAGGCTGGCACTGACCTGCAGTTCCAAGGCATCGATCTCGAACGGCTCGGCCACGCTGGCGATGATCCGTTCGGCGACCACGGCCGCATCTTCCGGATCCTCCACCTGGAACACGATGACGAACTCATCGCCCCCCAGTCGCGCGAAGGTGTCCTGTGCACGCAGCAGCGCGGTGATCCGCTTGCTGACCTGGATCAGCAGTTGGTCACCAAGCTGGTGACCGTAGGCATCGTTGATCGCCTTGAAGCCGTCCAGGTCGCAGAACATCACCGCGAAGCTGAACTGCCGGCGCTGCGCCTTTTCGATCGCCTGCTCGATGCGGTCCTGCAGCAGCATCCGGTTGGGCAGCTGGGTCAGCGGATCATGCAGGGCGGCCTGCATCAGCTTCTCGTTGGCCTGGGCCAGCGAATCGGCGAGCAGGCCGGTGCGGGTGCGCATCTGGCGGTCGAACACCGATGCGATCAGTGCGATCCCCAGGGTCGCCAGCGTCGTGACGATCACCAGCACCGCCAGCCACTTGGTCTCGATGCCCTCGCCATACGCCGCGCCACACATCGCGCCCTCGGGGAAGTGGGCCGCGGCCATGCCGGTGTAGTGCATGCCGACGATCGCCAGGCCCATCACCAGCGAGGCCAGCCCGCGCAGCACGAACGGGCGGCGCTGTTCCAGGCGCAGGCGGAAGGCGATCCACAGCGCCGCAACGGCCGCGCCGATGGCGATCAGGATCGAGGCGGCAAACCACAGGGGGTCGTAGTCGATGCCCGGCTGCATCTCCAGCGCGGCCATGCCCAGGTAATGCATGGCCGCGATCCCCAGGCCCATCAGCACCGCGCCGGCGCACAACCTCGACCACGGCAGCTCCGCGCGTGAGACCAGCCACAGCGCATAGGCCGAAGCCCCGACCGAGACGGCCAGCGAGTACAGGGTAATGGCCAGGTCATAGCCGACCGGGATCGGCAGGTGGAAGGCGAGCATGCCGATGAAGTGCATCGACCAGATGCCCAGCCCCATCGCACCAGCACCACCGGCCAGCCACCAGCGTGCCACCCGGCCGCGGGTGGTGGCCAGGCGGCCGGCCATGTCCAGCGCGGTGTACGAGGCGAGGATGGCAACCAGCAGCGAGAACACGACAAGACTCTGGCTGTAGGTGCCGGTCATGGAAAAGCCTGGAAAAATGGAAAGGAGGGACAGTGGCCCGCCGGAGTATCGGCAACGGGGCCGGAAACTTGAGCCCACCCGCCCGGCGTCTCGGTTGCTGCGACGCGGCTCGGCTATCCTGCCTGACAATTGATGATGTGGAAGTGGACATGGCCAAGCGACTCACCGCTTACGTCTGCAGCGAATGCGGCGCCGAATACAGCAAGTGGCAGGGCCAGTGCACCGAGTGCGGCGTCTGGAACACGCTGAGCGAGATCACGCTGGAAAGCGCCACGCCCACCAAGGCGTCGCCCGCGTCGCGGCGCTCCGGCTGGGCCGGCAAGGTCGATGCGCCGAAGATCATGGCGCTCAAGGAGGTGCAGCAGACCGAACACCTGCGGGTGAGCACGGGCATCGGTGAGTTCGACCGCGTGCTCGGCGGTGGCCTGGTCGAAGGTGCGGTGGTGCTGGTCGGTGGCGATCCGGGCATCGGCAAGTCCACCCTGCTGTTGCAGGCCGTGGCGAAGATGGCCGCGTCGCTGCCGGTGCTGTACATCACCGGTGAGGAATCGCTGTCGCAGGTGGCCGGCCGTGCAGTGCGTCTGGACCTGCCGCTGGATAACGTCAACGCGCTGGCCGAAACCCAGGTGGAGGCGATCCTCCAGCATGCCAGCGTGGCCAAGCCGCGGCTGATCGTGGCCGACTCGGTACAGACGCTCTGGACCGAATCGCTCACCGCCGCGCCCGGCTCGGTCAGCCAGGTGCGCGAGAGCGCCGCACGGCTGGTGCGCTTCGCCAAGGAAACCGGCACCGCCGTGTTCCTGGTCGGTCACGTGACCAAGGAAGGCGGCATCGCCGGCCCGCGCGTGCTCGAGCACATGGTCGACGCGGTGCTGTACTTCGAAGGCGAGAGCGGCAGCCGGTTCCGCCTGCTGCGCGCCTTCAAGAACCGCTTCGGCGCGGTCAACGAACTGGGCGTGTTCGCCATGGGCGAGAAGGGCCTGAAAGAGGTCTCCAATCCCTCGGCGATCTTCCTCTCCGGCGGCAGCACCCAGCAGCCGGGCAGCTGCGTGATGGTCACGCGCGAGGGCACGCGCCCGCTGCTGGTGGAAGTGCAGGCACTGGTGGACGCCTCGCCGCTGTCCAACCCACGCCGCGTCGCGGTGGGTCTGGAGCAGAACCGCCTGGCGATGCTGCTGGCGGTGCTGCACCGCCATGGCGGCGTGCTCGTGGGCGACCAAGACGTGTTCGTCAACGTGGTGGGCGGCATCCGCGTGCAGGAGACTGCGGCCGATCTACCCGTGCTGCTGGCGGTGCTGTCTTCGTTGCAGGACCGGCCATTGGCAGAGAAGACGATCGCCTTCGGCGAGGTGGGCCTGTCCGGCGAGATCCGCCCGGTGCCCAACGGAGAAGATCGCCTGCGCGAGGCGGCCACGCATGGCTTCAAGCGCGCCATCGTGCCCAAGGCGAACGCGCCGAAGACCGGCAGCGTGAAGGGGATGGAAGTGATCGCGGTGGAGCGGCTGTCCGAGGCGATCGACGCGCTGTAAGGGGGGGCGGGGCAGACGCTGGGTGCCACGGGAAAGTGCGTCAGCGCTCAGCCGGCCTGTGCTAGTTTTTCCGGCTCGACGAAGGCGCCCTCCGGCGCTTTCCGTGGCAAGGAGTAACCGATTACATGCAGGACCCGATGTTCAGCGCCCCCGCCGCCGAAATCCGCCGCGCCGGGGTCGATCTCAATGGATTGATGACGGTGCTGGGCAAGCACCTGTATTCCACCCCGATGGTGGCGCTGCGCGAACTGGTGCAGAACGCGCACGATTCGATCATCCGTCGCCGTATCGAGCAGCCCGGCAGCCCGGGTCTGTCGCGCATCGACGTGCAGGTGGACGCCGCCGCCGGCGTACTGCGCATCACCGATACCGGTGCCGGCCTGACCCGGCAGGAAATCCACGATTACCTGGCCACGGTTGGTGTGGGTTACACCCGGGGGCTGCGCCAGGATGGCGAGGACAATGACGGCCTGATCGGCATGTTTGGCCTGGGGTTCCTGTCAGCCTTTGTATTGGCGCGCCGCGTCAGTGTGCGCACCACTTCCTACCAGGCACCGGAACTGGGCCACCTGTACGTGTCCAGCAATGCCGAGCAGTACACCGTCAGCGACGTGCCGGCGCGCGCGATCGGCACCGAGGTCGAGCTGGAGCTGCATCCGGACTTCCTGCCGCTGGCCAACGAAGCGCGCCTGCACGAGGTGCTGGGCCGCTACTGCGCGCTGCTGTCCGAGCCGATCTTCATCGGTGCGGCGACCACCGCGATCAATCCCGAACCGCCGCCGTGGCGCGGGCAGGGTGACGTCGCGCTGCATCCGGTGCAGGCACGCCGCCAGGCGCAGCAGTTCGCGGCCCGTTTCGAACACGATTTCGAGCCCATCGTGACGATGCCGCTGCAGTCCGATGGCAGCAGCGACGCCCTCGGCATGCTTTGGGTGCAGGACGGTGCCACCTACGGCACCAGCGACAACCGCAACCTGTCGGTGTTCGTGCGCGGCATGCTGCTGGACGACGATGCACGCGACCTGCTGCCGCCGTGGGCCGGTTTCATCGGCGGGGTGATCGAATCATCGAAGCTGACCCCGACCGCCAGCCGCGAGGACCTGCAGCGCGATGACCACTATCGCGCCGTGCAGCATGCCCTGCTGGAAGCGCTGATCGATGGCCTCGCCGATGTCGCGCGGCAGCAGCCGGAAGCCTGGCGCCGCGTGCTCAGCCGCCACAACGAGGCCCTGCTGGGCGCGGCGCTGTGCGATGAGCGCCTGTTCGACCTGCTGCTGGAACACGTGCGCGTGCCGACCTCGCAGGGTGACCTGCCGGCCAGCGCGTTGCCGGCCCGCGGCGCAGTGCATGTGATCCTCGACAACGGTGGTGGCTTCGAGGAAATGCTGTTCCGCGCGATGGGCGTGCCGGTCGCGCATGGTCATCGCTATGCAGTAGTGCCGTTCCTGCGGCGCTGGGCACAGGCCAAGGGCCTGCGCCTGGTCGAACTGGGTACCGAGCAGGGCAACCGCGCCCTGTTCCGCACCGACGACAGCCTTGACGATACGCAGTTGGCCTGGCTGCGCGAGCACCTGGGCGATGGCGAGCAGCTGCTGCCGGCGCGGTTCAGCCCCGAGGCGCTGCCGGTGGTGGTGGTGCCCGACCGCGAAGCCGAACTGAAGCAGCGCCTGGAAGACGACGAGAACGACAAGCGCGTATCGATGGCCGCATTGCGACTGGCCCGCCAATTCACCGCGCGCATCGAGGCACGTGCGCCGTCGCGGCTGTACCTCAACCTGGACAATCCAGCGGTGCAGGCGTTGCTGCAGGCCCAGCGCGAGGGCCACCCGCAGGCCGGGGCGGCCGCGCGCCTGCTGCGCTCACTGAAGATCATCGTGTCCGCGCAGGGCCGGCCGTTGCAGCGGAGCACCGCGACGCCAGGCCCCGATCTCAACGGTGCATTTACCGATATTGCCGGTGCCCTGCAGCAGATGCTGCGCTGAGTACCGCCCCCTCTCTCATCAAGCCTTCGCTAGACAGGAGCCTCAACCCCCATGGATATCTGGAACTGGGTCGAAAAACTGCAGGAAGACCTGCGCCAGGCAGGCCAGGCACAGAACGCCCACCTGCTGACACGCCTTGCCGATGACGTCAGTGAACTGCAGGTCGACCGCGTCGATGCACTGCTGCCTGAAGCGCGCGCGCTGGGCAAGGCATTGGACAACCCCTGGGTCGACGTCTATGTCGGCCACTGGGCCCTGCGCAACCGCGTCGGCAACCGCATGGAAGGTGAAAGCGCGCTGGGCGAGTCGGTGGCGCTGTTCGAGCGCGCACACCGCGCCGATACCCTGGACTGCCCGCAGTCGATCTGCGTCACCCAGGATCTTGCCGCCTGCTACGGCAACATCGATGGTCCGGGCTGGGTGCCCGAACGCATCGAGGTCTGCGACGAGACGCTGGGCCGCATCGACCCGAGCTGGGCCTGCTTCCAGTGCCTGAGCTGCGAGAAGGCCGACGCGCTGCTGGACGACGGCCGCGGCCAGGACGCGCTGGAGTACCTGCAGGTGCAGGCGGCGGCGATCCAGGCGCGCGGCAAGGAAGTGTTCGACAGCTTCCCTGAAATGCAGATCAAGATCCTGCTTGCCAGTGGTCGTGCGCAGGAGGCGCTGGCGCTGATCGAGACGCGCGAAGCCGAGGTGGCCGCTGCGGGCGAATACGAACCTGCCAACTGCACGGTGCCGCGCCGGCTGTCCAAGGCCTGGGCACTGGCCCAGCTGGGGCGCGATGAAGAGGCGCTGCAGCAGCTGGTGCCCTGGAGCGAGCTGACGCCGAATCACTGGCGGCTGTGGGCCAATACCGCTTCGACGCTGTGCAGCCGTGATGGCGCACGCAATACATGGGATCTGGGGACGCGCTTCAACACGATCATCGAGCACTTCGCCGCTGTCGGTGCGCATCGCCTGGTGATCGAGATCGCCGCGTTGAGCCTTGAACTGGCCCTGCAGCGCGGTGCACGCTGGGTGGCGCAGCGCCAGCTTGGACTGGCCCGTACCCACCTGGCGCAGCTGCGGCAGGATCGTGGCGCTGCCGCGCTGGTGGGTGGATTGGCGGCGCGGATCGAGGCGCTGCCGGAGATGGCACCCTTGCCGGTGCCGGCCGATGAACTGCTGGCGTGGCTGCAGGCCCAGGGCGAACAGCACCAGTCGCGCGATCCCGAGCGCGAGGCGCAGTGGCTGCTGCAGGCGCACGCCGAGCGGCCGGACGACGGCGCACTGGCCGAAGTTGCCGCCTCGGCGTTGCATGCCTGTGGCGCGAAGACCGAAGCGCAGGCACTGCTGTGGGACTTCGTGCGCGCCCACGCGCAGGAAGATGGCGCAGCGGCCTATACGCTGATGCGTTGGCTGGCCGAGCAGGGCGATGATGATGGCCTGCGCAGGCTGGCGGCGACCTACCGCGACAGCGTGCCGGTGTTCGCGCACTGGTGCGAGGTGCAGCGCGCCCGGCGCGCGTCCGAATGGCCGGCGCTGGAACAGGCCGCGCAGGCGTTGCTCACGCTGTCGCCAGGCTCGAACGGCGCACGCGGGACGCTTGCCCGCATGTACATGGAGACCGGCCGCTTCAGCGACGCCCAGGCCTGCTATGCGCAGCTGGTGGAGACGCTGGATGAGCCCAACGCCGCGCACTGGGACCACATGAGTGCGGCCAGCGCGGCGCGCGACTGGGAGGCGGTGCGCCGCTCGGCGGCGGCGATCGGCATGGAACTGTCCAGTCAGCAGGGCGCGGTCGAAGAGGCCTGGGGCTGGGTGATCATCCGCAGCGAAGAAGGCGGCGAGCCGATGGAGTACTACGGCCGCCGCACCGGACCGGTGACCGCGCGCATCGTCGAGAACGCACCGGCCAACCGCGCGCAGCAGGTGGGGGACTGGGTGGTGTTTGACGCCGGCCTCGTACACCCCGCGCCGGAGGACGAAGCGGAGCGCGAGCACTTCATTCCGACCTATGCGCAGGTGCACGTGCTGGAGCGGGGCGGTTTCGCACGCAGCTGGCTGGTCGACGGCGCGCACCCGGGCGAGGAGGCGTGGAACGCTCTGGTAGCAGCGGCAGAGGCACAGGGCTGGAAGGTGTGGGCGCACAGCCGGCCGGACTACACGGTGACCGATCCGGATGCGGAAGGCGGGACGCTGCCGGGCCTGCTGTTCACTGTCGCCCAGCCACAGGATCACGCGCCGCTGGCACTGCATCGCTTCCTGCAGCAGGTGACGGCGGAGTGGGCGCACCCGCACTGCTGGCTGCGCCTGGCCGAGGCCTGCGACCAGGACCGTCAGCCGCATCTGGACGCGATCGAACGGTACGGGTTGTGATCAACGGATAGCGGATTGGTGCCCGCCAGCGGCCTGCCGGCCAACAGTCGGCAGCTTCCCTGCGAGATTCGGGTAGGTGCCGACCGCTGGTCGGCACGCCGCTATCGCGTGCGGCCGAACACCAATTCGATCACGAACTGGCTGCCGAAGAACGCCAGCAGCAGCAGCGCCATCGCGGTCAGGGTCCAGTGCACCGCCTTCGCGCCGCGCCAGCCGTAGCGGCGGCGGCCGATCAGCAGGGTGCCGAACACGATCCAGGACAGGATGCTGAGCACGGTCTTGTGGACCAGCTTCTGTGCCAGCAGGTCATCGACGAACAGCACGCCGGTCACCAGGGTGAGCGTCAACAGCGCAAAGCCCACCGCGATCACGCGGAACAGCAGGGCTTCCAGATCGGCCAGCGGGGGCAGGGCGCGCAGCCACGGCCGGAAATCGCGGCGGCGCAGGGCGCGCTCCTGCAGCCACAGCATGATGGCCAGCAGGGCGGCCACGCTGAGGGTGGCGTAGGCAAGCAGCGCCATCCAGGCGTGGGTGGCCAGCTGCCAGCCCAGCGGCCTGCTCGGCTCGTGGCCGTAGGCGTGATAGATCCACAACACCGCGGCGGCCATCGGGAACACCAGCACGCCAAGTGCGGCCATGCGCCCGCGCGCGGCGACCAGCGAGGTCAGCCACGCCATGCCCAGGCCGACCAGCGACAGGGCCGCGAAAAAGTGCATGTCCGGGCCGCCGCTGGTGCGCATCGCCACCAGCACGTGATAGCCGCCGTGCAGCAGCATCGCCGGGAGCGCCGGCCACAGCCAGGCCGGGGAGGTCACCGCATCATCGCGGACGACCGCGCGCACCAGCAGGCCGGTGGCGGTCAGGTACAGCAGGGTCGCGATGAGAACGATTGTCATCGTGTCAGTTTCGCATACCCCCGGGGTGCTGGCGATGCCCGGCGGGCGGCAGCTTGCGGCCGGTCCGGGAGCCGGGGCGGAACCGTTATACTGGCGGTCTCATTGTCTTTTGTTCTGAACAGGTCGCTTCCATGTTCGAGTCCCTGACCCAGCGCCTCTCCGGCACCATCGAGCGGCTGCGCGGCCGCGGTCGCCTGACCGAGGAAAACATCCGCGAGGCCACCCGCGAAGTCCGCATCGCGCTGCTCGAGGCCGATGTCGCGCTGCCCGTGGTGCAGGCGCTGGTCGAGCGCATCAAGGTGCGCGCGGTCGGCCAGGAAGTGCTCAAGTCGCTGACCCCGGGCCAGGCGCTGATCAAGGTCGTGCGCGACGAGCTGACGGCGGTCATGGGCTCGGCCGCCTCGGACCTGAACCTCAATGTGCCGGCGCCGGCGATCATCCTGATGGCCGGCCTGCAGGGTGCGGGCAAGACCACCACCGTGGGCAAGCTGGCCAAGCACCTCAAGGAAAAGCGCAAGAAGAAGGTGATGGTGGTCTCGGCCGACGTCTACCGTCCGGCCGCGATCGAGCAGCTCAAGACGCTGGCCGACCAGGTCGGTGTGCTGTTCTTCCCGTCCACCGCCGACCAGAAGCCGGAAGCCATCGTCCGCGCCGCGATCGATGACGCGCGCAAGTCGTTCGTCGATGTGCTGATCGTCGATACCGCCGGTCGCCTGGCCATCGATGAAGCGATGATGGCCGAGATCAAGGCGCTGCACGCCGCGGTCAACCCGGCCGAAACGCTGTTCGTGGTCGACGCCATGACCGGCCAGGATGCCGCCAACACCGCCAAGGCCTTCGGCGATGCGCTGCCGCTGACCGGCGTGGTGCTGACCAAGACCGACGGTGACGCCCGCGGCGGTGCCGCGCTGAGCGTGCGCTACATCACCGGCAAGCCGATCAAGTTCGTCGGTGTGAGCGAAAAGCCGGACGGCCTGGATGTGTTCCACCCGGACCGTATCGCCAGCCGCATCCTGGACATGGGCGATGTGCTGTCGCTGGTGGAGCAGGTCGAGCAGCAGGTCGACAAGGACAAGGCCCAGAAGCTGGCCGAGAAGGTCGCCAAGGGCAAGAAGTTCGATCTGAACGACATGCGGGACCAGCTCGAGCAGATGCAGAACATGGGCGGCATCGGCGGCCTGATGGACAAGCTGCCGGGCCTGGGCCAGATCCCCGAGCACCTCAAGCAGCAGGTAAGCCAGGGCAAGGAAGTGCCGCGCATGATCGCGATCATCAACTCGATGACCAAGAAAGAGCGCCGCAACCCGGGCCTGCTCAACGGCTCGCGCCGCGCCCGCATCGCGCGTGGTTCCGGCCTGACCCCGGCCGACGTCAACAAGCTCATGAAGCAGTTCCAGCAGATGGAAAAGATGATGAGCAAGATGGCCGGCGGCGGCATGAAGGGCATGATGCGCAGCATGAAGGGGATGATGGGCGCCATGGGCGGCCGCGGCGGCATGCCGTTCCGCTGAGTCCTGCGCGCATGCATTCCGGGCGGGGGCGGTGCGGCGTATGCTGGCGCCGTCTCCTTCCCCAGGTGCGCCGCGCGTGAATGGTTCCCCGCTTCTCGAACGCGCCGACAGCTTCTGTCGGCGTTTTGCATTGCAGGCCCCGATCCTGCTCGCGCCGATGGCCGGCGCCTGCCCGGTGCCGCTGTCGGCGGCGCTGGCCAACGCCGGCAGCATGGGCGCGATGGGCGCGGTGCTGTCCCAGCCGCAGGACATTGTGGCGTGGATGACCGATTTCCGCGCGCAGTCCGCAGGGCCGGCGCAGGTCAATGTCTGGATTCCTGATCCGCTGCCGCGGCGTGACGCCGATGCGGAAGCCGCGACACGTCGCTTCCTGGCGCAGTGGGGGCCTGAGGTAGCGGCCAGTGCGGCCGATGCAGGACCGGCCGATTTCGATGCACAGTTCGAAGCCCTGATCGAGGCGCGCCCGGCGGTGGCCTCGACCATCATGGGCGTATTCTCCGCAGCGCAGGTGCAGCGCCTGAAAGACGTCGGCATCGCCTGGATCGCGTGCGCGACGACCCTGGCCGAAGCGCGCGCCGCACAGGCTGCCGGCGCCGACGCGGTGGTTGCGCAGGGGTTTGAAGCCGGCGGGCATCGGGGCGCGTTCGATCCGGATGCGGCCGAGCGCCAGCTGGTCGGGTTGTTCGCGCTGCTGCCGCGGCTGGCCGATCATCTGGATATTCCGGTGATCGCGGCCGGTGGCATCGCCGATGGGCGCGGCATGGCCGCGGCGCTGACGCTGGGCGCGAGTGCAGTGCAGGTGGGCACCGCGTTCCTGCGCACCCCGGAGTGTCATTTGAATCCGGCGTGGTCGCAGGCATTGGCCGAGGCCGAACCCGAAGATACCTGGCCGACCCGCGCCTTCAGTGGTCGCCTCGGCCGTGGCCTGGCGACCGCGTATGTACGTGCCGCCGCGTCTGCCGATGCGCCGCCGCCGCGCCCGTATCCGGTGCAGCGCGGCCTGACCGCACCGATGCGCGCGCAGGCGGGCCGCGACAGCAACCTCGATGCGATGCAGGCCTGGGCCGGGCAATCCGCATGGATGGCACCGGCACGCCCCGCCGCCGAGGTGCTGCAGCAGATGTGGTCCGACGCCAAGGCGTTGCTGGGATGACGCTGTATTGCAATGGCCGGCCGGCCACGGTCGATGATCTTGCCGGGGCGCTGACCAACTACGGCCATTTCACCTCGTTGCAGGTGCGCGGTGGTGCGGTGCAGGGCCTGGACCTGCATCTGCAGCGCCTGCAGCAGGGCACGGCCGAGCTGTTCGGCAGCGCACTGGATCCGCTGCAGGTGCGGGCCTGGATGCACGGCGCGCTGCGGGTCGAGGACGTGGTCGATGCGTCGCTGCGGGTGACTGTGTTCTCGCGCCAGTTCGATTTCCGGCGGCCGCTGCAACCGGTGGCCGTCGATGTGCTGGTCGCCGTGGCGCCACCGGTCGATCTACCGGCGATATCACGGGGGCTGCGGACGGTGCGCTATCAGCGCGAGCTGCCGCACGTGAAGCATGTCGGGACGTTCGCGCTGTTCCAGCATCGTCGCGAGGCATTGCAGGCTGGCGTGGACGACGCGCTGTTCGTTGGCGACGACGGGCATATCAGCGAAGGCACCACCTGGAACATCGCCTTCGCCAGCGGTGGCACGCTGGTCTGGCCGCAGGCGCCCGCGCTGCGCGGCACCCACGAACGCCTGCTGCAGGCAGGGTGGGGCAGCGATCAGCAGGTGCGGCCGGTCGCGCTGGGGGACCTGGCCGGGTTCGACGCCGCCATCGCCTGCAATGCCGCCGGCATCTGGCCTATCGCGAGGGTCGATGGCGTCGCACTGGGGAACTCGGAAGCCCTGTGCGCCAACGCCCGGCGGGTGCTCGCCGGGACACCCTGGCAGCCCTTGTCGTCGTGAACGCCCCGATCAGTGGGCCCTGTTCAGCTTTCACGGCCTTCACAGGCTTGGAATGGCGGGAGGCCGCCGCTATAATCGCCGGCTTACCGCGCCATCCTGGCGACTGGGCAATTGAGGAAACAACACCATGGTCAAGATTCGACTGACCCGCGGCGGCGCCAAGAAGCGTCCGTTCTACCACATCATCGTGACCGACTCGCGTAGCGCCCGTGATGGCCGCAACATCGAGCGCGTCGGTTACTACAACCCGGTTGCCCAGGGTGCCGAGTCCCGCATCGTGCTGGACCTGCCGCTGGTCGACAAGTGGGTCGCCAACGGCGCCCAGATGACCGACAAGGTCCGCAACCTGTACAAGGAAGCGACCAAGGCCCAGGCCTCCGCGGCCTGATCCTGAAGGGCCGCGCCTGCCGCGGCCCATTCGGTCTATTCAGATGAAAGATACCGAGCGCCGGATCCTGCTGGGCAGGATTGTCGGCGCTTTTGGTGTGCGAGGCGAGATCAAGCTCGAGTCCTGGACCGAGCCGCGTACCGCCATTTTCCACTATCAGCCCTGGATCCTGCGGACCCCCGCCGGCCAGGAGAGTACGCTCACCGGTGCGCGCGGACGTCAGTCCGGCAAGCATCTGGTTGCCGTGTTTCCCGGCATCACCGACCGCGACGTGGTCGAGGCGATGTACGGGACCGAAGTCTATGTCGCGCGCAGCGCACTGCCGCCGCCGAAGCCCGATGAATATTACTGGGTGGATCTGGAGGGCCTGCAGGTGCGTACCGTCGATGGCGTCGAACTGGGGCGGGCATCCCACCTGTTCTCGACCGGCTCCAACGATGTGCTCGTGGTGCAGGGCGACCGTGAGCGGATGATTCCGTTCGTGCAGCCCGAATTCGTGGTGTCGGTGGATTTCGAGGCCAACCTGATCGTGGTCGACTGGGATCCGGAGTTCTAGGCCGGATGCGTATCGACGTCGTCACGTTGTTCCCCGAGTTCATGGCGCAGTCGGCCGCGCTGGGCGTGGTCGGCCGTGCCGCTGAGCGCGGTCTGCTGGACCTGCACGGCTGGAATCCGCGTGACTATGCCGAAGGCAACTACCGCCGGGTGGACGACCGTCCGTTCGGGGGTGGCCCGGGCATGGTCATGCTGATCGAGCCGCTGCGGGCCTGCCTGGCTGCGGCCAAGGCGGCGGACCCGGCGCCTGCACCGGTGATCTACCTCAGCCCGCAGGGCAGGCCGCTGACCCAGGCCAAGGTCCGGGAACTGGCGGCACTGCCGCGCATGATTCTGCTCTGCGGCCGCTATGAAGGCATCGACGAGCGTTTCCTCAAGGCCGAGGTCACCGAGGAGATCTCGCTGGGCGATTACGTCCTGTCCGGCGGAGAGCTGGGCGCGGCGGTGATCGTCGATGCGGTCACCCGCCTGCAGGACGGGGCCCTCGGCGATGCCGAATCGGCCGCCCAGGACAGTTTCGAAGGCCCGCAGGGGCTGCTGGACTGCCCGCACTACAGTCATCCCGCGCAGCATGAATGGGGCACTGTCCCGGACGTGTTGCGCTCGGGCAACCATGCCGCCATCGCCCGTTGGCGACGGCAGCAGTCGCTGCTGCGTACCGCGCTGCGGCGGCCGGATCTGCTCGATGAAAGCCAGTTGCCCAAGGGCGACCGCCTCCTGCTGGAGCAGGCACGGCAGGCCCTTGCCAAGGATCCGACCCCCTAGCGCGGGGGCGGGATCTTGTTTACAATTCGGGATTGCCATCGGCCTTTTGGGCGCGGTGGCAGGAATCCCTACAAAAAACGTGCAGCACAGTCCGGTGACTGCATGAGCCCACGTTGTCGAACGACACGACCACCCGAACACTATCGGTGCACCCATGAGCAAGCTGAACAAATCCATCCTCTCGGACTTCGAATCCGCCCAGATCACCCGCGAGCTGCCGAAGTTCAGCCAGGGTGACACCGTCGTCGTCAACGTGAAGGTGAAGGAAGGCAACCGTGAGCGCGTGCAGGCTTACGAAGGCGTCGTCATCGGCACCAAGAACGCCGGCCTGAACTCCGCGTTCACCGTCCGCAAGATCTCGCACGGCTACGGCGTCGAGCGCGTCTTCCAGACCCACAGCGCCATCATCGACTCGGTCGAAGTGAAGCGTCGTGGTAAGGTCCGCGCCGGCAAGCTGTACTACCTGCGTGGTCTGGAAGGCAAGGCTGCCCGCATCAAGGAAGATCTGGCTGCTGCTGCGCAGGCCAAGGCCGCGCGCCTGGCTGCCAAGGCTGCCCAGTAATTCCCGGCCGACAACTTCGGTTGTCGCCTCAAACGGCCACCTTCGGGTGGCCGTTTGCGTTTGTGACCTCGTGATGGAGAAGCACATGGACCGTTATCCCGCTGATGTTCGTCACGCGCTGCAGGCCATGGCCGACGCCAACGTGCCTGCCGGCATGCGCGCACCGCCGCTGCATCGGCTGCTGTGGCGCATGGGGCTGCGCGTGCCGCCACCGCTGCTCGCCAGCTTCGGTGCCAATCTGTTCGTGATGGGCGGGCTGTTTGGCGTGTTGTGGGGCGTGTTGTGGCGCGGCTTGATGGGGCTGGTCCTGGACCTTGGCTCGCTCACGCTCGGCATCACCGTTGGCAGTGCTGTCATGGCCGGGCTATTGTTCGGCGTGATGATGGCGCTGCTGATGCGGTACCAGCGGCGACGCTACCAACTGCCTGCCTGGAAGACGCTGCGGCAGGGGCGCGTGGCTTAATCCGGCCGTGCGGTGCCCGCGCGGGCGGGCTGGAGCGGCGTGGTCGGATTCGGATCCGCCACCGGTGACGGCGGCGACGCGGGGACCTCGGCCGGGGCGGCCAGTTCCTCGTGATGGCTGGGCAGCATGCGTGCCTTGCGCCAGCCGCCCCAGCGGTAATACGCCAGCGACATCAGCATCGCGCAGAACGAGCTGACCGGGAAACTCCACCACACCGCGTCGGCGCCCCAGCGGTCCTGCAGCAGCTCGGCGAAGGGCACGCGGATGCCCCACAGCGAGGCGGCCAGGATCAGCAGCGGGGGGATCACCGCGCCGGTCGAACGCACCACGCCGGAGATCACGAAGTTCACCCCGAAGAACAGGAACGACCACACCGCGATGTGGTTGAGGTGGCGCGCCACCTCCAGCGCCTGGCTGCCTTCGGGCAGGAACAGGGCGAGCGTGTATCGGTCGAGCAGGATCAGCGGCAGGATCAGCACGCCGGTCAGCAGGAAGTTGTAGAGCACGCCGCTGCGGGCGGTGCCGCGCACGCGGTCCCAGCGCTGCGCGCCGACGTTCTGCGCGGCCATGGTCGAGCACGCCGCGCCGATCGCCATCGCCGGCATCTGCACGTAGGTCCACAGCTGCAGCGAGGCGCCATACGCGGCGGCAGTGTCGGTGCCGTAGCTGTTGACCATGGTCATCATCAGGATCATCGACAGCGAGATCAGCACCATCTGCAGGCCCATCGGCACGCCCTTGACCACCAAGGCGCGCAGGATCTCGCCATCGATCTTGAACAGCGCCATGTCCTTGCGCCCCAACCACAGCACATGCCGCTTGTTGCGCATGTACCAGAGCAGGCCGAGCAGTGAGAGGGTCTGCGCGATCAGCGTGGCCCAGGCCGCGCCGGCGATGCCCAGCTGCGGGAACGGGCCGATGCCGAAGATCAGCAGCGGGTTGAAGCCGATGTCCAGTAGCACCGAGAGCAGCAGGAAGCGGAACGGCGTGCGTGAATCGCCCACGCCGCGCAGCGCCGAGCTCAGGAAGGCGAAGGCATACAGCGTGGGCATCGCCAGGAAGATGATGCGCAGGTAGGCCTCGGCCAGTGGCAGGGACTCGGCCGGTGTACCCATCGCCGCCAGCAGCGGGTGTGAGAGCCACCAGCCGGCGATCGCGATCACCACCGACAGGCCGATGAAGAAGGTCGCGCTGGTGCCCATGACGCGGCGCGCCTGCGGCAGGTCACGCGCGCCCATGGATTGGCCGATCAGGATCGAGGCGGCCATGCCGATGCCGAACACCGAGCCGATCAGGAAGAACATGATGTTGTTGGCGTTCGCGGTGGCGGTGAGCGCCGCTTCGCCGAGGAAGCGGCCGACCCAGATCGCGTTCACCGAGCCGTTCAGCGACTGGGCGATGTTGCCGGCCAGGATCGGCAGGGCGAACAGGAACAGATTGCGCCCGATCGGGCCGGTGGTCAGGTCAAGCGGCGCTTTGGCCATGTGCGCTGGAGATCATGCTCAGAGAGCGGCACACTAGCACCAAGCCCATCAAGGGGATATCGCGATGCGCACTTCCGCGTCTCAACGCACGTCAGCCGCTCCCCCGGCAGTGCCGGCCGCTGGCCGGCTGCCTATCCTCCTGGATGACCGGTTCATCCCCACCACGCTGGCCCTCTTGATTGCCGCCTCGCTGGCCGCATGTTCGAGTACGGACGACCGCCTGCGCGACGCACAGGTAAGGCCCATGGACCGACCGGAATGCCAGGTCGGCAGCCAGCGCCGTGATCTGGATGCCGGAGTGCCGGTGCTGATCGGTGGCACGGGGTGCCGCGGCAATCCGGACGCGACGCAACCGCTTAACCGACAACCGGCCAACGCCGTGGAGCTGGGTAGAAAGCATGACTGAAGCAACACCGGTAGCCGCCGTGCGGCTGGACGTGTGGCTGTGGGCCGCACGGTTTTTCCGGACCCGCAGCCTGGCCAAACAGGCGGTGGAAACCGGCAAGGTGGACGTGGCCGGGCAGCGTCCGAAATCCTCGCGCGCGGTACGCGTGGGCGAAGCCCTGCAGATCAGCCGGGGCGATGAAGTGTTCGAGATCGAGGTCCGTGGCCTGAGCGACATGCGCGGCCCGGCACCGGTGGCGCAGCAGTTATATGTCGAAAGTGAAGCGTCGCTGGCTCGCCGCGCGGAGGTGCGCCTGCAGCGTGCGGCGGCGAAGAACGGTTACCTGCCGCCGGAGCACAAGCCGGACAAGCGTGCGCGTCGATTGATCCGTGCGCTGGGCGATCTGGACGCGCTGTAAGGGGCACCCTGCAGAAATGAAAAGACCGGGCCAGTGGGCCCGGTCTTCGTGTGTGCCTGCGACGGCGGATCAGCGCAGGTCGTAGCGGTCCAGCTCCATCACCCGCGCCCAGGCAGCGACGAAGTCGCGAACGAACTTCTTCTCGCCGTCCGCGCTGGCATAGACCTCGGCCAGTGCACGCAACACCGAGTTCGAGCCGAACACCAGGTCCACGCGGCTGCCGCTCCAGCGCTGCGCGCCGGTGCTGCGGTCGCGGCCGCTGTAGCCATCGCCGTTGGCCACCCACTGCGTGCGCATGTCGAGCAGGTTGACGAAGAAGTCGTTGCTCAACGTGCCGACGCGATCGGTGAACACGCCGTCCTGGCTGCCGCCGACGTTGGTGCCGATCACGCGCAGGCCACCGACCAGTGCGGTCATTTCCGGGGCGGTCAGCGTGAGCAGCTGTGCGCGGTCGATCAGCATCGCCTCGGCAGGCACGGCGTAACGGCCCTTGACGTAGTTGCGGAACCCATCGGCGTACGGTTCCAGCACCGAGAACGAGTCCACATCGGTCTGCGCCTGGCTGGCATCGGTGCGGCCCGGGTTGAACGGCACGCTCACCTCATGGCCACCGGCCTTGGCCGCCTGCTCGACGCCGACATTGCCGGCCAGCACGATCAGGTCGGCCAGCGACACCTGAGCACCGCCATCGCCCTTGAAGCCGCTCTGGATCTTCTCCAGCGCGGCCAGCACCTTGCCCAGCTGCTGCGGCTGGTTGACCGCCCAGTCCTTCTGCGGGGCCAGGCGCACGCGCGCACCATTGGCGCCACCGCGTTTGTCCGAACCGCGGAAGGTGGACGCCGACGCCCACGCGGTGGAGACCAGCTCACCTACGCTCAGCCCGGCCGCAGCAATCTGCTGTTTCAGCGAGGCGATGTCCTGCGCGCTGATCGTGGCCTGGGGGGCTGCCGGCACCGGGTCCTGCCAGACGAATTCTTCGGCCGGAATCTCCGGCCCCAGGTAGCGTGCGCGCGGGCCCATGTCGCGATGGGTCAACTTGAACCACGCACGGGCGAAGGCATCGGCAAAGGCCTGCGGGTCGGCCAGGAAGCGACGCGAGATCTTTTCGTACGCCGGGTCCACCCGCAGCGACAGGTCGGTGGTGAGCAT
Organism: Stenotrophomonas sp. RG-453; assembly: GCF_033843685.1. Taxonomy (NCBI): domain Bacteria; kingdom Pseudomonadati; phylum Pseudomonadota; class Gammaproteobacteria; order Lysobacterales; family Lysobacteraceae; genus Stenotrophomonas; species Stenotrophomonas sp. RG-453. Next base: position 118,771 of record NZ_JAMYED010000002.1, on the reverse strand, counting down.
GGTCGGGCGATGCTTCTTCGACGGATCGTGCGCATCGGGAATGATCGCCTCGCTGTCCTTGGCTACCCACTGGTGCGCACCGGCCGGGCTCTTGGTCAGCTCCCACTCGTGGCCGAACAGGATCTCGAAGAAGTCGTGGCTCCACTGCGCCGGCGTGCGCGTCCAGGTCACTTCCAGGCCACTGGTGATGGTGTCGCCGCCCTTGCCGGTGCCGAATCGGTTGGCCCAGCCCAGGCCCTGGCTTTCCAGCCCGGCCGCTTCTGGTTCGACGTCGACATTGTCGGCCGGGCCGGCGCCGTGGGTCTTGCCGAAGCTGTGGCCACCGGCGATCAGGGCGACGGTTTCCTCGTCGTCCATGGCCATGCGGCCGAAGGTATCGCGGATGTCGAATGCTGCCTTGAGCGGATCGGGGTTGCCGTCCGGGCCTTCCGGATTGACGTAGATCAGGCCCATCTGCACGGCGGCCAGCGGGTTCTCGAGATCGCGTGAGTGGATGTCGCCGTCCGCGTCGTCATCGGAGACCAGCACACCGTGGTCTTCCTGCACGCCTTCAGAGCCGTGCGCATACCGCACGTCGCCGCCCAGCCAGGTGGTTTCACGGCCCCAGTACACGTCCTGGTCCGGTTCCCAGGTATCGGGGCGGCCGCCGGCGAAGCCCAACGTCTTGAAGCCCATCGATTCCAGTGCGACGTTGCCGGTCAGCACCAGCAGGTCGGCCCAGGAGATTGCCTGGCCATACTTCTGCTTGATCGGCCACAGCAGGCGGCGGGCCTTGTCCAGGCTGACATTGTCCGGCCAGCTGTTGAGCGGTGCGAAGCGCTGCTGGCCGCGGCCGGCGCCACCCCGGCCATCGCCGATGCGGTAGGTGCCGGCGCTGTGCCAGGCCATGCGCACGAACAGGCCGCCGTAATGGCCGAAGTCGGCCGGCCACCAGTCCTGCGAGTCGGTCATCAAGGCCTTGAGGTCGGCCTTGAGCGCGGCGTAATCCAGGCCCTTGAAGGCCTCGGCGTAATCGAAGGTGTCATCCAGCGGATGCGAGCGGCTCGAGTGCTGGTTGAGCAGATCCACCCGCAGCTGCTTGGGCCACCAGTCCCGGTTGGTGGTGGCATCGCCGACGAGGGCGTGGTTGAACGGACACTTGGCTTCGCTTTTCATGGGTATCTACCTGTGGACTGGCGAACGTGGAGACCACCGGCGCGGGGGAGGCGATGGCGACGTCGGGTAACGTGGCACCTGCACGTGCGGCGCGTGGGGCGGCGCGATGTGAAGGCATACGTCCACGTTAGGCACTGCCGTTCATTCAGTAAATTCGAATGAATCAACCGATGTGATAGGCGCAGGCTATTTCGCGTCTCGCCCTCAGCGCTTGCCGAACAGCCCGCCACCGAGCGTGAGCAGATCGCCGACGCCCAGCTGGCCGTCGCCGTCCTGGTCCAGCACGGAGGTCAGCAGGCCACCGCTGTTGGCGCTCTGCGCTTCCTGGCCGAGGGCCTGGCTGAGCTGACCCGGGCTGGCGTTGCCGCCGCTGGCGAAGCGCTGGGCCAGATAGGACATAACGATGGGGGCGAGGATGGCGAGCAGCTGGCTGGTCTTGCTGCTGTCCAGCCCGGTGGCCTGACTCAGGCCTTGGGTGGCGCGGTCGGTATTGCCACCGAAGACGTGGCCAAGGATGCCGGCGCCGTTGGTCGCATTGCCGCCGCCACCGCCGAGCACGCTGCCTAGCAGCCCGCCCAGATCGAAGCCGCCGCCGCTGGCCGGCGCGTGGTCGCGCTGCAGGGCGCCGAGCAGGGCCTGCGCGCCTTGGGGTTCCTGGGCATTGCGGCCCATCGCGCCCAGCAAGAGGGGCAGCGCCGCCCCGATGGCGCCACTGGCCTGGTTCTGATCGATGCCCAACTGCTGGGATACCTGCTGCAGGCCTTGGCCCTGCTGCAGTTGCTGGAACAGGGACGCGGCAAGCGATTCGGTATTCACGGCGGACTCCAGGGCAGGGATGGGGACCGCCCGAGCATAGCGCCGCGTTCACTACGGGAATGCGAAGAATTCACGCGGGCCCGCGCGCGCACCCGACCAACGGTCGGGTGCTACCGGCTCTGCGGGGAGCCGGCCAGCGGCCGGCACTACCGGATCGTCAGAGCAGTGTCTTCAACCGGTACAGCGCTTCCAGTGCCTGCTTCGGGGTCAGCTCGTCAGGATCGATCGCGGCCAGCGCGTCCTGGGCAGCGGTGTTGGGCGCGTTGAACAGCCCGAACTGCTGCGGTGCATCCAGCGCCTGCGCGGCCACCACGGCGGACTGCGTCTCATGGCTGCGCTGCTCCAGCTCGGCCAAGCGACGTCGCGCCTGGGCGACGGTCGATTTCGGCAGGCCAGCCAGTGCGGCCACCTGCAGGCCGAAGCTGCGGTTGGCCGGGCCATCCTTCACGGCGTGCATGAACACCAGCGCGTCGCCGTGCTCCACCGCATCCAGGTGCACGTTGGCGATGCCGCTGGCGCCGCCTTGGTGCTGTTCGTCGGCCAGGGCGGTCAGTTCGAAATAGTGCGTGGCGAACAGCGTGTAGCAGCGGTTCTGGTAAGCCAGATGGCGTGCGACCGCATCAGCCAGCGCCAGGCCGTCGTACGTGGACGTGCCGCGGCCGATCTCGTCCATCAGCACCAGCGACTGTGCGCTGGCGTGGTGCAGGATGTAGCTGGTCTCGGCCATCTCGACCATGAAGGTCGATTGCCCACGGGCCAGATCGTCGCCGGCGCCGATACGGGTCAGGATGCGGTCGATCGGGCCGATCACCGCGCGGCTGGCCGGCACGAAGCTGCCGATGTGGGCCAGCAGCACGATCAGTGCGTTCTGGCGCATGTAGGTGGATTTACCGCCCATGTTCGGGCCGGTGATCACCAGCATGCGGCGGTCCGGATGCAGGTCCAGGTCGTTCGGTTCAAACGGCTGCTCCCGCACCGCCTCGACCACCGGGTGACGCCCGCGCTCGATCTTCAGGCAGGGCGCGGTCTCCAGTTCCGGGCGCGCCCAGTCCAGCGCCTGCGCACGCTCGGCGAAACCGGCCAGCACGTCCAGTTCGCTCAATGCCGCAGCGCACTGCTTGAGCGGCTCCAGCCCGCTGGCGAGGATGTCCAGCAACTGCTCGTACAGGAACTTCTCGCGGCTCAGCGAGCGCTCGCGCGCGGACAGCACCTTGTCCTCGAAGGACTTCAGTTCTTCGGTGATGTAGCGCTCGGCATTGGTCAGCGTCTGGCGGCGCGTGTAATGCACCGGTGCCTTCTCCGACTGGCCCTTGCTGATTTCGATGTAGTAGCCGTGCACGCGGTTGTAGCCGACCTTGAGCGTGGCGATGCCGCTACTGATGCGCTCGCGCTGTTCCAGGTCGATCAGGAACTGGTCCGCATGCGTGGAGAGGCGGCGCAGCTCATCGAGCTCGGCGTCGTACCCTTCGGCGATGACACCGCCGTCGCTGAGCTTCAGCGGCGGGGTCGGGGCGATCGCGCTGGCCAGCAGGTGCGCGCATTCGTCATGCGAGCCCAGCGCATCGTGCAGGGCGATCAGGCGCGGCGAGTCCAGCGGGGCGAGCACCGCGCGCACGTCCGGCAGCAGGCCCAGGCCATCACGCAACGTGGAGAAATCGCGCGGGCGCGCCGAGCGCAGGGCCACCCGGGTAAGAATGCGTTCCAGATCGCCCAGGGCGCGGAAGGCATCGCGTACGTCGCTGTCGGCACCGCGGTCGATCAGCGTGGCGACCGCATCGTGGCGATGCACCAGCACCTCGCGCAGGCGCAACGGGCGGTGCAGCCAGCGCCGCAGCAGGCGACCGCCCATCGGCGTCACGGTGGTGTCGAGCACACCGAGCAGGGTGTTGCGGGTATCGCCATCCACGCGCGTGTCCAGTTCCAGATGGCGGCGCGTGGCCGCGTTCATGGCGATGGCTTCGCTGGCGGTTTCGGTGGCGATCGCAGTCAGGTGCGGCAGGCGCTGTTTCTGGGTTTCTTCGACATAGCCGAGCAGGGCACCGGCGGCAGCGGTGGCGCGCGGCTTGTCGTCGATGCCGAACCCGGTCAGGTCGTGCAGCTTGAAGAAATTCAGCAGCTGGCGGCGGCCGCTGTCGGCATCGAACAACCAGGGCGCACGGCGCCGGATGCCGCTGCGGTACTGCAGGAAGGCCGGCCAGTTTTCTTCATCGGGCACCAGCAGCTCGGCCGGTTCCAAACGCGCGAGCTCGGCTTCCAGCGCATCGTCCGAATCGACTTCGTTGACCAGGAAGCGGCCGCCGGCCAGATCGGCCCAGGCCAAGCCGTAGCCGTGCTTGCCGCGCGACAGCGCCATCAGTAGCGTATCGCGGCGCTCGTCCAGCAGCGCTTCATCGGTCACGGTGCCGGGGGTGACGATGCGCACCACCTTGCGCTCGACCAGGCCCTTGGCCAGCGCCGGGTCGCCGATCTGCTCGCAGATCGCCACCGACTCGCCCAGGGCGACCAGACGCGCCAGATAGCCTTCGTAGGCGTGGACCGGGACGCCGGCCATCGGGATCGGCGCGCCGCCGGAGCTGCCGCGCTGGGTCAGGGTGATGTCCAGCAGCCGCGCCGCCTTGCGGGCGTCGTCGTAGAACAGCTCATAGAAGTCGCCCATCCGGAAGAAGAGCAGCAGGTCCGGGTAATCGGACTTGGCGGCGAAGAACTGCTTCATCAGCGGGGTGTGTTCGGGCTGCTTCTCTGTCACGCGGGGTCCATCACAGTCGGGGGCAGCCCGGAAGGCCGCCTGGTCGGCCATTGTAGGGGAGGGGGCAGGCAGGGCGAAGCGCGCCCGGCGCAAGCGGCCTGGGCAGCGGCATCAACGCCCGTGCGTAACGCGCAGCCGGTCAGTCCGTGCGCAGCTGCAAGGTGGGATGGGCGGCGAATACCTCCATGATGATGTCGAAATAGGTCTGGCCGACGCCGCGTTCCAGCGCGTCCAGCTGGGTGGCGATTCCCGCGGCATTGAACATGCCGGGGCGCGCCTGTTTTTCCTGCAGCCAGGCACGGGTGGCCGCCACCCCGAGCGCGGCGCGGCTGTGTGCGATGTGCGTCCAGTGCACGGTGGCGGATGCGTGCCCGGCCAGTGCGCCATAACCGCCGTAGAGCAGGTCATCCAGCGCATCCAGGCTGGGGCCAAGTTCCCAGTCCTCGTTGGCCATGAACACGCGGTTGATCTCGGCGTAGAAGCCGGCGATGTCGTCGATGGCGCTTCCGTCCAGCACCAGGGTGGGTCCGGTCATGCCCGGGTCCGTGCGTGCAGGGGCCGCGTGCACCGGGCGATGGTTGTCGAGGGCAGGGCGGTGTCATGCATCGGCAGCAGTCCTCATGATGCGTTGGGTGGGTGATCGTCCGGGACGCGACATCGTCGGTCACCCTGGCGGGTTCCAGTGATCGATTGTGTGCGCAACAGGGTGAGGCACGGCGCTTTGCCATCCAATGAATGCCCGGGTATCCACTTCGGCGTCCCGTTCGATGCGTCAGACGACCTGCACACGGCGGCAAGCTCCGTCGGATGGATGGCTGCGGCCTGAACGCCCCCACGTGCCTTGACGCAGTGTCGACGCGAATTCACCCGGGCTTGCCGCAGGCAGGCAGACACTCGGCCCATGTTCCATAAACAGGGATCGACCATGAAGACGAGCATCCGCGTGTTGTGCCTGGGCAGTTTGCTGGCGGTGTCGGCAGTGGCTGGCGCGCAGACGTACGGCCCCAAGGACGAAGGACGCCGCTTCAACGACGGCAGCAAGGTCGTCTGCCACAACGTCGAGGTCCAGCGTAATTCCAAGGATCCCAATCGCATCACCGGCACGGCGACAGGTGCGGTGGTCGGTGGTCTGCTTGGCAACCAGGTGGGCGGCGGCAACGGCAAGAAGCTGGCCACCGTTGCCGGTGCCGTGGCAGGCGGCGCGGCCGGGCGCCAGATCCAGGGCAACCAGCAGTCCAAGAACGGTGACCGCGTGGTCGAGCGTCGCTGTGAGCGTCAGTACCGTTGATCGATCGCTGTTGCGGCAGCCTTGGCTGTCGCGCCCGTGGTGATGAAATCAGATGGCGGCCTCCGGGCCGCCATTTTCATGGGCCGTGATACGGCGCAGCGCTGAATGCCTTGGTTCGCACGCAGCCGAGCTGGCCGTTCAAGGGCGTGATCACCGCAGCGGCGGACTGCCTGCCAGTGTGCGCGCGCCGGTGATGATCATCCGCAGCATCTGGGTCAGCTGCTCGATCAGTTCCGGATCTTTCTCCGGCGGCAGGTCAACCGCCGTAGCGCCCATCGCAAACACCAGCCGGGTGATCGCCTTGGAGGCCAGCGCCGGTTCGTGCAGGCGCGCGCCGTCGGCGGCGGCCAGGCGGATCAGATCCACCCGCAACTCGTCTTCGAAGTAGTTCAGTTCGCGGTCGACCGCGTGCTTGAACGCATCCGAACCCGCGGTGCCCTCGCGCAGCAGCACGTGCAGCAGCCGATCATCGGCGCGCAGCTGTTCCATGAAGGTCTCCACCGAGAGGCGGATCACGCTGCGGTCGGAGGAGGCTGCCCGCTGGCGGGCCTCGCCGATGATCGTGCGCAGCGAGCGCCCGGCCAGGTCGATCAGGGCCACGGTCAACTCGTCCATGTCGCGGAACTGGCGGTAGAACGAGTTCGGGGCGATCCCGGCTTCACGCGCGACCTCGCGCAGGCTCAGCGTGGAGACGCTGCGGTGCGGCCCGATCAGGGCCAACGCGGCGGCCAGCAGATCCTCGCGCGAGATCGAGGCTTTGCGCGCGGGATGGGCGTCGTCGGAGGCGGGCAGGGGCAGGTCTGGGGAGGTCATCAGGGGCAGCGCGGTCAAGTCCCTGAATCATAGCCCGTCCCGGCAATATACAACTGTATACACAGTCGTATGCTCGGCCGTATAGTGCACAGCATGAGCACCGTCCCGCGCATTGCCGCCCGCCGTCACGCCGCCAGCCCCCGCCGCTGGGTCTCCGAGGAGCTGTTCGACTTCTGGGGCACCCGCCTGCATCCGCTGTGGACCTTGCGCCGCCCGCTGGCCCGGCTGGTGTCGCGCACGGCCGAGAGCGCGGATGCGGTGACCCTGGTGCTCACGCCCAACCGCCATTTCCGCGGCCTGCTGCCGGGCCAGCACGTGACCCTCGGCGTGGAGGTCGACGGGCGCCGCCTGTCGCGCAGCTACAGCCCGACCGTGTTGGCCGATGGGCGGCTGGCAATTACCGTCAAGGCGATTGCCGGCGGCGCGGTCAGCCAGCATCTGGCCGGTGCCGCGGCGATCGGTGAGGTGTTCGAACTCGGCCAGGCGTTTGGTGAGATGACCTTGCCGACGCCTTCCAGCGAACGCCTGCTGCTGTTGGCCGCCGGCAGCGGCATCACCCCGATGCGCGCGCTGCTGCGCCAGCTTGATGGCGCCGGGATGCCCGGCCAGGTGGACCTGGTGTACTGGGCACGCCGCCGCGAGGAACTGTGTTTTGCCGATGAGCTGGCCGCGCTCGCGGCACGCCATCCGTCGTTCACGCTGCACATCGCGTTGACCCGCGATCCGGCGTCGCCCGCTTCGCGTGTCGATGCGTTCGCGTTCGACGCACTGGGCGATCTGAGCAGCGCCCGTGCGCTGGTATGCGGCCCGGGTGGCTTCGTCGATGCAGCGCAGACGCGCCTGCTGGGCCAGGTCGCCTCGCTGCAGTCCGAAGCGTTTACCCCGCCGGTCCTGCCCGAGGCCGAGAGCGGCACGGTGCAGGTCGAACTGCGCCGGAGCGGGCGCACGCTCTCCTTGCCGCGCGGCACCTCGCTGCTGCAGGCGCTGGAAGCCGAAGGGCTGCGCCCGGCCAGTGGCTGCCGGATGGGCATCTGCAATACCTGCGTCTGCGGCAAGGTGTCCGGCGTTACCCGCCACACCCTCACCGGTGAACACGCGGCCGAACCGGCGACGCAAGTGAAGCTGTGCGTGAACAGCGCCAGCACCGACCTGATCCTGGAGCTGTGACCATGTCTTCCGTGCATAACCGCGCGCTGTCCCCGGCCGAACTGCAGGCCTTCGGCGATGAACTCGATGCCCTGCGCGCGCGCCATCTGGCCACGCTGGGTGCGCGCGATGCGCGCTATATCCGCCGCGTCGTGGCGGCGGTGCGCTGGACCGGCGTGGCGGGCCGCGCGCTGCTGTTCCTGGGGGCGTTCGTACACAGCGTGCTGATTCCGGCGTGGATCGCCGGCGTGGTGATGCTGGCGCTGTCCAAGATCCTGGAAAACATGGAGCTGGCGCACAACGTCATCCATGGCCAGTACGACTGGATGGGCGATCCGCAGCTGCAGGGCAGCACCTATGAGTGGGACATCGTCGGCACCGCCGACAACTGGCGCAAGACCCACAACTTCCGCCACCACACCTATACCAACGTGCGCGGGCTGGACGACGATATCGGCTACGGCCTGCTGCGGATCTTCCCCGAGCAGCGCTGGCGCCCGTTCTACCTGATGCAGCCGGTGGTGGCGGTGGTGTTCGCGCTGCTGTTCGAATGGGGCATCGCGATACAGGACCTGCGCCTGGGTCGCGTGTTCGCCGGCAAGATGACGCTGCGTCAGCTGGGCGCGCAGTTCCGTCCAGTCGGCCGCAAGATGGGCAAGCAGATGTTCAAGGACTACCTGCTGTTCCCGGCGCTGGCCGGGCCGTTCTTCCTGCCGGTGCTGCTGGGCAATGTGGCCGCCAACCTGATCCGCAACGTGTGGACCTACGTGATCATCTTCTGCGGCCACTTCACCGCCGACGCGGAGACCTTCCCGAAGGAATGCGTGCGCGATGAAAGTCGCGGCCACTGGTACCTGCGCCAGCTGCGCGGCTCGTCCAACCTGACCGGCGGCAAGCTGATGAATGTCATGTCGGGCAACCTCAGCCACCAGATCGAGCATCACTTCTACCCGGACATCCCGGCGAACCGCTATGCCGCGATCGCCGTGGAAGTGAAGGACATCTGCGCGCGCTACGGCCAGCACTACAACACCGGTTCGCTGCCGCGGCAGTTCGGCCAGGTGATGTGGCGGATCGTGCGCCATGCCTTCCCGAGCAAGCCCGGCCGCGCACGGGCACTGCCGGCGGTGGGTGAGGCCAGCCGACAGCCCGGCTGAGCCGGGCTAGAGCGGCAGTTCCAGCTGAAGGCGCAGCAGCGGGGATGCCCTGCGCTGGCGCCGCAGCTGCTCGGTACCGTCTTCGCTGACCCGCTCCTGCCCCGTGTGCAGCGCCCCGTGCAGCGCGTTGTTGAGGCTCAGCCGCAGCTTGCTGCCTGCGCGCAGCGACCACAGCGAGTACAGGTCCAACTCGCGCCCGTACGCACTGATCTCGAACTGGCCGGGGCTGACCTGCACCGTGCCGCCGGTGCGGTAGGTGTAACTGCCGCCGACCGTCCAGCCGGTGCGGATCTCGTAGTCCGCGCCCAGGGTGCCGCTGAAGCGCACCTGCTCATCAAGACGGTTGTCCGGACCGGGCACATCATCCACGCGCGAATCGTTGGCGGTCGCATTGAAACGCACCGCCACGGCCGGCGCGCCTGCGATCAACTGCGGCAGACGGAATGCCGTATCCATCTCCAGCCCCCAGGTCATCGCAGTGCCGCCGTTGACCGGCGTGGCCACCCAACGACCGTCCTGCAGATGTGTTTCGGTGCGGATCACCTCACTGATCCGGCGCGCATAACCGCCGATGCTGAGCTGCGCGCCCTCCTTGCCGTAGGTTTCGTAGGACAGGTCCACGCCGGTCGCCAGTTCGGGCCGCAGCGCCGGGTTGCCGCGTTCGTCGGGGTTGAGCGGGCGGTTGTTGGTCGAGGTGTACGGGCGCGGGATCAGCGAGGCCAGCGTAGGCGAGCGATAGGTGCGGGTCAGCGCGACGCGCAGCTGGTCGCCCCGGGTGCCGGGCATTTTCCAGAGTGACTGCAACACCGGTGAGAGCACCTGGTCACGGCGCTGGATGCCGCTGAAGCTGCTGCCGTCACTGCGGGTATCGATCTGTTCCCAGCGTGCGCCGGCATAGAGGGACCAGCGCTCGCTCAGTGAGATGTCATCCTGCACGTACAGCGCCAGGCGACGGATGCGCGCGTCGAAAGCCAGATCGCTGATCGCCACCACGTCGCCCTCGTGGACAGGCAACAGCTGCTGCACGCGTGCTTCATCGCGGCGATCCTCGCTGCCCTCCCAGCCGAGCTGCAGTGCATGCCGCCCGCGGGCGGGCAGCGTGTACTTGCCACTGCTGTTCAGATCGCCCACGGTCAACCGCGCGTCGGTGTGGTCCTCCAGGTTCTGCCGCCCATCCGCGGCCTGGCCCTGTTCCCGATAGGTGTAGCGCTCGCGGTTGCCGCCCAGGCGCAGTTTGGTGGTGAACGTGCCGCCCCGTTCGAACGCCCGCGTCCACGTCATGCTGCCATTGGCCTGCGCCACGTCGATGCGCGTGCGTTGTTGATAGCGGGTGGTCTGCAGTGGGGCGCCGAGCGTGGTGGCCCAGTCGATGTCGGTGATGCGGTTGAACCGGCTCGCATCGGCGAAGCCCTGCAGCGCGAAGGTGTCCCCGTTCTCCAGCGTCGCTTCAAGGCTGGGCGCCAGTGAAAGCACATCGCGGTTTCCGCTGGCGCGCAGGGAGGTGTCACGCAGGGTGGTCGGTATTCCCTGCCGATTCCATGCACGCTCGGTACCGGTTTCCTCGACCAGGAACTCGCGGCGCGATGCGGTCGCCGTGATCGCGCTGCTGCGGTGGTCGGCGCGCCGGTTGCGCTGCCAGCTGACCGAGGGCGTGTTCCGGCCGTTGCTGTTGCCCCAGGCCACCGACAGCTGCCCGCTGTCCTTTCGTGCGCCTGCGGCCAGCACGATGTTGATCGAGCCGGCGATCGCTTCGGCGCGCTGGTCGGCGGTGGGTGCGCGGATGATCTCCACGCGCTCGACCATCTCCGGCGTGAGCGAGTCCAGGTCGAACCCGGCGGGCGCTTTCTGGCCGTTGAGCAGGATCTGGGTATAGCCCGCACCCAACCCCCGCAGTGACAGCGTGCCGCTGCGGCCGGGCGCACCCGTGCCGACGGTAATGCCGGGCAGGCGCTTGAGCGCATCCACCAGGCCGATGTCGCCGTACTGGCGCAGCGCTTCAGCGCCGACCACGATCCGGGTGGCGGTGTCCTCGCGGCGTGCGTCGTACACGGTGCCCTGCACCTGCACGGTCTCCAGTTCGGTGGGCGGCGGCGCCTGCGGTGCGGGCAGTGACTGTGCAGCGCTGGAGAAGGCGGCACACAGCGGGGTCAGGGCAAGTACGGTGCGGAACGTCGGTGACATGGGGCGGTCCGTGCAGGAGGGCAGGGGGCATTTCGCGGGGCAACACGCGCCCCTCCTGTGGCCAGGAAAACGAAATGCAGCGGAGGGGCGGACGTGTGGGGGAGCGGTCAGCCGGTCATGGCAGATGCGCCTGCGGGTCGACGCGCTCGCCGTTGCGGAGCATTTCCAGGTGCAGGTGCGGACCGGTCACGCGTCCGGTGCTGCCGACGCGGGCGATCTGCTCGCCGGCCTGCACCTGCTGCCCGACCACGACATCGGTGCCCTGCAGGTGCGCATACAGCGTCTGCCAGCCTTGGCCGTGATCGATCACCACCACCGTGCCGTACTGGGGACCGTCCGGGTAGGCAGTCGTGGCCGCGACGACGCGCCCGTCGGCGGGGGCCAGCACGGGCGTGCCGGAGCGTGCACCGAAATCGGTGCCGCGGTGCGGCCGCTGCCGGATGCTGCCGGTGTCGCCGAAGTGACCGGTGACCCGCGGTGTCTCCAGCGGCGCCTGGAAACGCATCTCGCTGGAACGCTGGCGCACCGGTGGCAATGGCAGGGGCAGTACGGCATGCGTCATCGAGGCCGCAGGCGGCGCATTGCCGGCGGCAGGATCCGGCAGCGGCCGCGCCGTACTCGCCTGCATCACCATCAGCAGACTCCCGACCAGCAGCGCGCTGCCCAGCAGCATCACGCGCCGTGATCGTGCCAGCGGCCGCGCGGCATCGCCATGCAGCATGTGGCGGATGCGGATTTCATGGCCGGCCAGATCGCGGTGGGTCAGTGCCTGGGCAGGCGTGTGGGCGGCGGCGGACAGGCGCAGCGTGCGCACATAGGCGGTGGCGAACTCGCGCCCGCCCTGGGCATCGTCTGCGAGTGCCCGCGCATCGCAGCGCAGTTCTGCCGCCAGCTGCACGCGTGCGGTGAGGCGGGGCAGGAACGGGTTGAACCACAGCAGGGCGTTGATCATCGCCATCAGACCCGCGCGCTGCGGATCGCGGCGCACCAGGTGCGCTGCTTCATGGCCGAGGATCAGGCTCAACGCACGGTCCTCCAGGTGTGCCAGGGCCGACCGGGGCAGCACGATCATCGGTCGTGGCCAGCGCACTGCGAACGGGCTCATTGGCATTGCGCTGACGCGACAGACAACGCCGGCCGACATCAGCCGCTGCGCGCAGGCACGGCTGCGCGGTCCCGGCCAGTCTGCGGGCGTGATCGGGGTCGTGGCGCGGCACAGCCGGGCCGTGGCCCGCATGCCGTAGGCCACGCGCAGCAAGGCGACGCCCAGGCCGGCGAAATACAGCGCCGCCAGCAGCATGGCGGTGGAAGGACGTATCCAGGGAGAGGTCGCCGCAACGCCGCCGGCGGTGCCGGCGTCTCCCAGGTCCAACGCGACCGGCAGCGGCATCGTCAGCACGGGCGGCAGCGCGACAAGCGGTGCGGGCACCCACAGCGCCACCAGCGTCGACAGCAGCACGGGCATCACCGCCAGCAACCACAGCCCCAGCCAGTAGCCATAGGCCGCGTGGGACAGGCCCAGGTGGCGGTGGAGGCGTTGGCCGGCAACCCAGGCCAGCCCGCCAGCGGCGAGGGCGCCCGCGGCCTGCACCGCCCAGAATCCCAGCGTCAGGCTCATGCCTGGTCGTCCTTGGCAGGTGCACGCAGCAGCGCGTCGAGCTGCTGCAGCTCCTGTTCGCTGAGCAGGCGGCTGTCGGCGAACGCCTGGGCCGGCAACGCGCCATCGATTTCCAGCACCCGGCGCGCGAAGTCGGTGCTGAGGGCGGCCAGCGTGGCGACCTTGCCGACCCGGGCGCGGTACATGTTCAACCCGTGCTCGACGGTTTCTTCGACCAGTCCCTTGTCGATCATCCGTTGCAGCGTCTTGCGCGTGGAGGAATAGGACCAGTCGAGCGCGGCCACGGCGCCGTTGTGAACTTCGCGCGCGCTGCAGGCGCCCTGGCGCCACAGTGCCTTGAGCAGTTCGAGCTCGGCGTTGGAGGGGGTTGGCAGCGCGGACATGGGAATCCCGGTTTGGCGGAGTGTCGCAAGTGTGCGACATATGTCGCACGGAATGCAACCGCGAGGGCATTGATGCGGATCAATGCCGTCACAGGTGGGGTGCGTACCATCGTGGTGTGCAGCGCGGTGCCAGGAGGGGCCGCGAGCGGTAGGGAAGCCGTGCTGCCGGGCGCCGGGTCATCCGGTGCCTCCCGTGGGTCCATCGAATAAGGAGTGGAGATATGGCTGCCGAGGAAAAGAACGTGCACACCGCGACGGTGATCGACAAGGAGCCCGACGCAACGGGTGGCTACTGGTCCAACCGGCCGGAGAACACGCTGCCGCCGCCGGACATGATGGGCGCCTACATGCGCAACCGCCCGGTGGCACCGGAGGGCGTGGCGACACGCAAGGCGTGGATCATCGGCACCGGCATCGCCGGCCTGGCCGCCGCGTTCTACCTCATCCGCGATGGCGGCATGCCCGCAGGCAACATCACCCTGATCGACAGCCTGGACATCGAAGGCGGCTCGCTCGATGGCGCCGGCGACCCCGAGCAGGGTTATCTCGTTCGCGGCGGGCGCGAAATGAACTGGAACTACGACAACTTCTGGGATCTGTTCCAGGATGTGCCGGCGCTGGAGCTGCCCGCCGGCTACAGCGTACTCGACGAGTACCGGGCGGTGAACGACAACGACCCGAACTACTCCAAGGCCCGGCTGATGCACCAGCAGGGGAAGATCCAGGATTTCTCCACGTTCGGGCTGAGCAAGCCGCAGCAGTGGGAACTGGTCAAGCTCATGCTCAAGCGCAAGGAAGATCTCGACGATGTGACCATCGAAGACTACTTCAGCGACGGCTTCCTGCAGAGCAATTTCTGGTTCTTCTGGCGCTCGATGTTCGCCTTCGAGAACTGGCAGAGTCTGCTGGAGATGAAGCTCTACATGCACCGGTTCCTGGATGCCATCGACGGATTGAACGACATGTCCGCGCTGGTGTTCCCGAAGTACAACCAGTACGAAAGCTTCGTCAAACCGCTGGTGAAGATGCTGCGCGAGCAGGGTGTGCAGGTCACCTTCGGCACCCGGGTATACGACCTGGAGATGCGCGTGGAGGGGGAGACGCGTACCGTCACCGGCCTGCGCTGCCGCGTGAACGGCAACGACACCCTGTTGCCGGTTGCGCAGGGCGATCTGGTGTTCGCGCTGACCGGCTCGATGACCGAGGGCACCGCCTACGGCGACATGGAGACGGTGCCGGTGCTGAAGCGCCCCCGCGAAACACCCGGGCAGGACAGTGACTGGGCGCTGTGGCACAACCTCGCCGCGCAGTCGCCGATCTTCGGCAAGCCGGCGAAATTCCATGGCGATATCGACCGCTCGATGTGGGAGTCGGCCACGCTGACCTGCCGGCCCTCGCCGCTGGTGGACAAGATCAAGGCGCTCTCGGTCAACGACCCATACTCGGGCAGGACCGTGACCGGCGGTGTGATCACCTTCACCGACTCCAACTGGGTGCTGAGCTTCACCGTGAACCGGCAGCCGCACTTCGTCGATCAGCCCAGGGACGTGCTGGTGGTGTGGGTGTATGCGCTGCTGATGGACCAGAACGGCAACCACGTGGCCAAGCCGATGCCGGCCTGTACCGGCCGCGAGATCCTGGCCGAGCTGTGCTACCACCTGGGCATCGTCGACCAGCTTGACGAGATCGCTGCCAACACCAAGGTGCGCACCGCGCTGATGCCGTACATCACCGCGCAGTTCATGCCGCGCGCTGCCGGTGATCGCCCACACGTCGTGCCCAGGGGCTGCACCAACCTGGGCCTGCTCGGCCAGTTCGTGGAGACCCGCAACGATGTGGTGTTCACCATGGAAAGCTCGGTGCGTACCGCGCGGGTGGCGGTGTATACGCTGCTGGACCTGCCCAAGCAGGTGCCGGACCTGAGCCCGACCCAGTACGACATCCGCAACCTGGTCAAAGCCGCGCGTGCGCTCAACAACAACGAGCCCTTCCCCGGTGAGCGGCTGCTCCGGCGCGTGCTGGACAAGACCTACTTCGCGCACATCCTGCCGCCGCTGCCGGACACCGAACGCAGCCGTAGTGGTTTCGTCGAAGAGGAAGTGTCCTGGCTGGTCGGCAAGGGCAGCAGCGCGCTGAAGGATCTCTCCACGCGGCTGGAAACGCTGCGCGAGACTCTGTCCAAGCGCGGGAAGTAGGCCGGTTCCGGTGCCGCGGTGACCGGGCATCACCGCGGCCCCCTCTCCATGCGGAGGGGGATCGGCGATACTGCAGGCTGATCGCCTGCTGTGATGCACGGACCCGCCCCACATGCCTTTTGATGCGACACCGCCTGCGGCCGAACGCCAGGATGTCACCCGCCTGCTGCGCCGCTGGAGCGAGCAGCAGGACATCGCCGCCCGCGATCAGCTGCTTGCACTGCTGTATACGCAGCTGCGTGGCATGGCCGTGGCGCGCCTGGGCACGTCCCAGGATGGCGTGCTGCAGCCGACGGTGCTGGTGCACGAAGCACTGATGCGGATGATTGATGGCGAGGTCGGCTACCGCGACCGTGTCCACTTTCTTTCCCTGGCGGCCCTGAAGATGCGCAGCGTCCTGGTCGACCACGCGCGCGCGATGGCGGCCTCCAAACGCGGCGGTGGCGTGGTCAACCTGACCCTGTCCCATGTCGATCGGGAAGCCAGCACGGACCATGACGCCTTGGAGGTGTTGGCGCTCAATCGCGCGCTGGAAGCACTCGCCCGACTGGATGAACGTGCCGCCCGTACGGTGGAATGGATGTATTTCGGCGGGATGGGCCGCGAAGAGATCGCCCTGGCGCTGGATGTCTCGGTACCCACGGTCGATCGCGACCTGCGGTTCGCCAAGGCGTGGTTGAACCGCCACCTGGCCGGACCGGCCACGCGCGCATGAGTGAGGCCGGTCGCTGGCAGAGCGTGCGCGGGCTGTTCGACGCGGTCTGTGACCTGCCCGAGGCGCGTTGGCATCCGGCCCTGCATGAGCTCTGTGACGACCCGGCCACGATCGACGAAACCCTGCAACTGCTGCGTGCGCAGACGGCAGACCTGGGCGGTATCGAGCAGGCGCTGGCGGCGGTGATGGCCGCGATGGACGATCCGGCCGCACTGGTCGGGCAGCGGCTGGGGCCGTGGCGGTTGAGCCGCCTGCTCGCCGTTGGCGGGATGGGCGTGGTATTCGTGGCCGAGCGCGCCGATGCGCTGTACCGGCGCGAAGTGGCGATCAAGCTGATGCGCCGCACCTACGATCCGCTGTTGGCCACCCGGCTGGCCAGTGAAAGCCAGATCCTGGCCGATCTGCAGCATCCGCATATCGCCCGGCTCTACGACGTTGGCGTGGCCGAGGGCGGGCAGCCTTTTCTGGTGATGGAATACGTACCGGGCGAGCCGCTGGACCGGGCCTGCGGCACGCTGGACCTGGCCGCCCGCCTGCGGCTGTTCGTGCAGATCTGCCGCGCGGTGCAGGCCGCGCATTCGCAGTCGGTGGTGCATTGCGACCTCAAGCCCGGCAATGTGCTGGTGCGGGCCGACGGCCAGCCGGTGTTGCTGGATTTCGGCATCGCGCATCTGCTGGGTGACGCCGAAGATACCGCGCCATTCCTTACTCCGGCCTATGCCAGCCCCGAGTGGCTGGCGGGGCGCCCGGCCAGCGTGGTGGGCGATGTCTACAGTCTTGGCGTGATGCTGGAGCAGCTGCTGCAGCCCACGCCGCCACCGGTGCGCAGGGTGCCTGCCGACCTGCTGGCGGTGGCCACCAAGGCCCGTGCCACGGATCCGGCCGAACGTTATGCCTCCGCCGAAGCGCTGGCCGAGGATGTTGAACGGCATCTGGCCCATCGGCCGGTGCGTGCGCGGCGGCCAGGCCGCTGGCATCGCGCGCGCCTGCTGCTGCGGCGGCAATGGCGCGCCAGTGTGATCGTCGCGCTGGTGGCGGTGATGGTGCTGGCCTTCGTGCTGCGGCTGAGCGAGGCGCGCCACCAGGCCGAACAGAATGCGGCCGCCGCGGCAGGCATCGCCGATGTGCTGGTGGCCGCGTTCGACGCAGCCGATCCCGGCCTGCGCAACGGCACGCCGATGACCGCGCGCGAGGTTCTCGATCTGGGTGCACGCCGGCTCGCGCATGACCGTACCGTGTCGCCGGCGCTGCGCGCACGCATGCAGGCCGCGCTGGGGCGCGCCTACCAGAATCTTGGTCAACCCCTCGATGCGCAGACCCTGCTGCGCGACAGTGTCGATGGCCTGGTGCGCACCGGCGCCGCGCCGCACGAGATCGCCGACGCGCGCGCCAGCCTGGCTTTGCAGCTGCTCAGCGCGGGGCAGGAAAAGGAGGCGCTGGCCAGTGCCGGGCACGCACTGGCGCTGCTGGAGCAGGACGATGATCCGGTGGTACGACTGAAGGCCTTGAACGCCCGCGGCCTGGCCCAGGCGCGGCTGGAGCAGCCGACTGCCGCAGAGCAGTCCTTCCGCGCCGCACTGGCGTTGAGCCGGGGCGGCAACCGTGCACCGCTGCAGCGCGGCGCCCTGGCCACGATGGCCAACCTGGGCGATCTGTACCGCAGCCAGGGCGAGCTGGACAAGGCCGAAGCGATTCTGCGCCAGGCCATGGCCGAGGCATCCCGCGAACAGGGTGTGCAGGGGGCGGAGTACCAGCGGGTCCTCCGCGCGCTGTCCTCGACCCTGCTCAACCAGGGTCGTATCGATGAAGCGCTGGCACTGGCCGAGCGCGGCTTCGCGCTGACCCGGCAGATGTTCGGCGCAGGCAGCAGCTACACCGCCTCGGCGGAAGCCGCGCTGGCGGGCCAGTACCTGGACCTGGGCCGTTACCAGGCCGCAGATCAGCACTTCCGCAACAGCCTGCAGACCAGCGCCGCCGTCGATGGCGTGGACAGCCGCGCCTACGCGGTCAAGCAGTACGCGCATGGGCTGATGGAGGAAGCGCGCGGCGACTATGCGCGGGCCGAGCAGAACTACCGCGCCGCGCTGGCGCGCTATCGGGCGCTGCTCGGGCCCGGGCACGCCGACACACTCGACGTGGAGATGGTGCTGGCCCGGTTGCTGTTGCGCACCGATCGCACGGCCGAGGCGCAGGCACCGCTGCAGCAGGTGGCCGCCCTGTGGCGACGCGAGCTGCCGCCCGAGTCGCCCCAGCTGCTGGTACTGCGCCTGGTCGAGATCGAATGGCTGACCCGTGCCGGGCAACTGGCCGAGGCCGCCCGTGCCCTTGCCGCATTCGGCCAGGACCATCCCGGCCTGCCACCGTGGCTGCAACTGCGCCTGCAGATGCAGCAGGCGCTGCTGGCCCAGCGCCGTGGCGATCCTGCGGCGGTACCGCTGTCGGCGCAACTCGTCGAGACGTTCACCGGCTTCTACGGCGCCGATTCCACGGCCACCGCCAAATGGCGCATCCCGCTGGCCGAGGCCATGTACGCCAACGGCGATGCCGCCGGGGCCCGCGCCCAGATCGCCCGGGCCCGGCCGCACCTGCAGGAACTGGCGCCGACGTCGGAGTTCCTCGGCCGCATCACCGTGCTGGAACAACGCCTCGACGGCGGCCATGCGCAGGATCTGGCCGGGACGCGATAGGTTTGTGATGGTTTTCACGGTTTATCGATCAGGAGGCCGATTCCGGGCCTCGTTGATCGAAGGGAAGCCATGTCAGACCATCTCCATCCCGATGCCAGCCGCACTGCCGCGCCTCCGCCGGCAGCCCCGGCCGACGCCATGGACCTCCATGACGCCGAGCTGGACATCACGCAGGCACGCGGCCCGTTCCGTGCTTTCCGCAAGGCCTACGGCAAAGCGCGCGACTGGCATTGTTCGCGGGGGCGCGCCGCGGTGGTCGCGCTTCGCTTCGCCCTGACCGGCGACAGCGGCCGCTTCCGCAGCCACGGTGGCTGGATGGTCTCGCGCATCTACAAGCCGCGCTGACGCGGACGGGCTGACCGGCAGGCGAAGCCCGGTCAGTCGCTCTCGCCCATCCTGCCTTCGGCCAGCGGCACCCGCGAGCCATCGAGCAGGCCGCGGCTCAGCGCGCCGTTCTCGATGAACAGCAGTTCGCCGTTCTCACCGTTCTTGATGCTGCTGTCGATGGCGATGATGCGGTCGCCGTGGAAGCTGCTGACATGCGGCATCGAGGTGTGGCCGACCACGATGCGGGTGAGCTCGAGCTGTTTGAGCAGGGCCGCGACCTGGGCGGTGTCCATGCGGCCATCGAAGTAGCCGCGGTACCAGATCGGACTGGTCTTGCCATCGAACAGGCGAGCGGTGTCCGGTGCAGCCTTGACCTGCTCCTTCGGCAGACCGACCGCCGCCTGGTAGCCGGCATTGGTGGCCTCCATGGTGCGCACCAGGTCCAGATTCTCCGGGGCGATGCCGCCGTGCAGGAACAGGGTATCGCCGATGCGCAGCAGCACCGGGCGGGTACGCAGCCACTGGCCGATGGTCGAATCCGGCCCATACAGCGCGGGATAGGAACGGCCAAGCAGCTGCGCGCTCTTGAGGTACTTCGGATTGACATAGCGCAGGTCGTTGTAGAGCACCATCGTCTCGTGGTTGCCGAGCACGAAGTGCACCGCACCGCCGGCCGCTGCGGCCTGCTGCTGCAGGCTGTACAGCAGCCAGAACGCCTCGGTGACCTGCGGGCCGCGATCGAAGACATCCCCGGCCACCACCAGCGTGGCATCACCCAGCGACCAGCGGTCGTCGTTGTCGATCACGTGATGGGCCCGCAGCAGTTTCACCAGCAGGCCGTACTGGCCATGGATATCCGACAGCGCGACGATCCGCGGCGTGGCCGGGAAGCGCGCGACCTCCGCCGTGCGCGGTGGCAGCACGCTCAGCGGGTGCGGATAGCCGCATTCGGGCGCGACCATCGTGGCCTGTTCGCCCGCCGGCAGCTCGCGGCGGATCACATGGTCCTTGCATACCCAGGCTGCCTCCAGCCCCGTGGCGGTACGGAACACATAGGGACCATCGGCATCGACGTGCTCGGCTGGCGCCGCCACCTCGCGTGCGGTGGCCAGCATCGGTGTGATCAGCAGCGCCGACTGGAGCAGCAGCAGAGCAGGGCGGGTCAGGGCGCGGCGGATCGACATCGGGAGGTTCCTGTAGCGGACGGCAGTATCGCGATGCTACGCCGCACCGGGCACGCCAGGCATGCGCCATTGGTCAGCCACCCTTGCCGCAACAGGCGGATGAGGGGGCGGCATCCGCGCCGGGGGATCACCCGCGCTGCAGGGCCTGCCGGCCCGGGGCGTCGGGGAGTGCGTCGGTAGCCACTACCACCTGGTCACGGCCCCGCTTCTTGGCCTGGTACATCGCTGCATCGGCGCGTGCCATCAGCCGCTCGTAATCGGGGTGGCCATCGTGTGCGGCCACGCCGATGCTGGTGGTCAACGACAAGCTGTGGCCGTTGGCCAGCTGCACCGGGCTCTGCGCGATGTGCTTGCGCAGGTTCTCGGCGATCACCTCGGCCTGCGCGGCAGTCGCGGCGACCAGCACCACCACGAACTCCTCCCCGCCATAACGGAACAGGTAGTCGCTGCCGCGGGTGAGCTGGCCGAGCAGGGCGGCCACGTGCTGCAGGGCGCGGTCGCCCCCATCGTGTCCGTGCGCGTCGTTGATCGCCTTGAAGTGATCCAGATCCAGCAGCAACACCGAGAACGGTGTCTGCGTGGAATTGGCCAGTTCGATCTCCCGGCGCAGCACGGTTGGCAGGAAGCGGCGGTTGAGCAGGTTGGTCAGGGCATCGCTGCCGGCATCGAGCTCACCGATCCGTTCGAACAACATGCCCATCAGCGTGCGGATCTGCGCCAGCCGCTCGCGGATCCCCTGCAATGCGCCGAAGCGCGCCGCGAAATCAGCATGCGCCAAGGCTTCCTGCAGCTGTGTATCGACCGCGGCCACCAGCGCGCCGACCTGGCCGGTTTCGCTGCTTTCGCCGAAGCTGGGAATGCCCTTGTGGGTAAACCACAGGCCGAACTCGGACTGGGCCAGCCCGGTGAGCTCGGCCTCGGCATTCTGGCTGGCCATCGCATAGAGCAGGGCGTTTTCCCAATCCAGCAGCAGGGCACGCTGCCGTTCGCGCTCGGTGCTGACGTTCTGCACCAGCGAGAACAGGCGGTAAGCCGCATCCGTCCGCGAGGAACGCTCGCGTGCATGCGTATACGCCAGCGTCATGCCTTCCAGCGCGATGTCCATCGAGGCGCTGAGGCAGTGGATCGCCGCGAAGGCGGTCGCACTTTCGTCGGCCTGCGCGATGATGCGGTCGAACAGGCGATGCTTGAGCACACGCGCACCGCGGGCCACGAGGTCCACCGGAATGCCCACGCGGGCATGCACGTCACCGATCACGCGCTGGGCGGCGACCAGCGCGTTGATGCTGTCCGGGGTAGCGGTGAGAATCTGCTGCAGCCAGCGCTGCATCGCCGGTTTCAGGCGCAGCCGCACCTGGTCGTGCGAGAGGAAGCGGCTGGCGCGCGGGTCTTCGAGCAGCACGTCGTAGAAATGGTGGGCCAGCCCGGGCGGGCTCGCCGCCGACAGGCCAGCCAGCAGTGTCGCCGCCGCCGCCGGCGTCCGCGCCAGCGTATCGGCCCAGGCCAGCGCCAGCGGTTGGCTGGCCTCATCAAGATTTGGAACGTTATGCACGATTGTCTTCCCGCCACACAGGCCGTCGAGAGGTAGCGGCCGGGCGCTGCTGTTATTGAATTGCAAACTGAACGCTGCGGTAAGTGTAATAGTCTCCGCGCGAGGCGCTGCTTAACCTGCCGGCATTGTCCAGGAGAGCTTCCATGGGTCACGACCACGACCATCTGCCCAGCGAGATCCGCCACGAGAAGCCGCTGTGGTGGGCGCTGGGCCTGACCACCACCTTCCTGCTGGTGGAGGTGGCCGGCGCGTTCTGGACCAACAGCCTGGCCCTGCTGTCCGATGCCGCGCACATGGCCACCGACACCCTCGCGCTGATGATCGCGCTGGTCGCGGTCCGGCTCAGCCGACGCCCGCCCGATGCCAAGCGCACCTATGGCTATGCGCGGCTGGAGGCCATCGGCGCGATGATCAACGGCGGCATGCTGTTCGTGGTCGCTGGCTACATTCTCTGGGAGGCGGTGCAGCGTTTTCGCGCGCCGCAGGAGATCGCCTCCACCGGCATGCTGGTGATCGCGGTGTTCGGGCTGGTCATCAACCTGATTTCGATGCGCCTGCTGCGTGCTGGCAGCGGCGAGAGCCTCAACGTCAAGGGGGCGTACCTGGAAGTCTGGGCGGACATGCTGGGCTCGGTCGCAGTGATTCTCGGCGCGCTGCTCATCCGCTGGACCGGCTGGAAACCGATCGATCCGATCCTGGCCGTGCTGATCGGCCTGTGGGTGCTGCCGCGCACCTGGGTGTTGATGCGCGAGGCGATCAACGTGCTGCTCGAAGGCGTGCCCAAGGGCATGGATGTCGCTGAGGTGCGCCGCACGCTGTGTACGCACGATGGGGTGGTGGATGTGCATGACCTGCACGTCTGGGCGCTGGCCTCCAGTACCCCGGCACTGACCGCGCATGTGGTGATGGGGGCGGGTGTGGATGCGGACCGTCTGCGCCGCGAGCTGGGCACCCGGCTGCACGAGCAGCACGGCATCGACCACGTGACCCTGCAGATCGAGACGGACCACTGCGGCGACCCCTGCAGCGTCGGCACTCCGCGTGACCCGCATGCCGACGACCATGCCGGGCATGACCACGCCACGCACGATCATGCTGGCCATGCACACGGCAGCCACGCACACGGCGGCAACGACAGCCGCCGCGCCGCACCGGACGCGCAGGGCCATCACGGGCATCCGCATCCCTGAGCGCCATGGGCGGCCCGGCGGCGGACGGGCAGGGCAGGGTTGCCGCTACAATGCGGGTCTGCCTTGCCATCTGTCGGAGATACTGCAGTGACCCGGAAACTCGTACTGTTGCGCCACGGCCAGAGCCAGTGGAACCTGGACAACCGCTTCACCGGCTGGGTGGACGTGGAACTGACTGATCAGGGCCGCCGCGAGGCTGCCGCCGCCGGCCGCCTGATGCGTGAAGAAGGCCTGCAGTTCGATGTCGCGCACACCTCGGTGCTCAAGCGCGCCATCCACACCCTGCAGGGCGCCCTGGCCGAGCTGGACCAGGACTGGCTGCCGGTCAGCAAGAGCTGGCGCTTGAACGAGCGCCATTACGGCGGCCTGCAGGGCCTGGACAAGGCCGAGACCGCGGCCAAGCACGGCGAGGACCAGGTCAAGATCTGGCGCCGTTCCTATGACATCCCGCCGCCGGCGATGGACATCGAAGACCCGGGTCACCCGATCCATGACCGTCGTTATGCCGGCCTGGACCGCAACGCACTGCCGGGCACCGAATCGCTGGCCACCACGCTGGACCGCGTGCTGCCGTACTGGTTCGATTCCATCGCCCCGCAGCTGAAGGATGGCAAGACCGTACTGGTCACCGCCCACGGCAATTCGCTGCGCGCGCTGTACAAGTACCTCAACAACGTCTCGCAGGAAGCCATCCTGGAGCTCAACATCCCGACCGGCATCCCGCTGCTGTTTGAACTCAACGACGACCTGACCGTGCAGTCGTTCCGCTACCTGGGCGACCCGGAAGCGGCGCGCAAGGCCGCTGAGGCCGTGGCGAACCAGGGCAAGGCGAAATAACAACGAAAGGCCGGCGCAAGCCGGCCTTTTCTTTACCCCCGCGGGCAGGGCCACCCCATGGGGGGCTGCACGCGACGCCGGCTTCCTGCAGCCACCCATGGGGTGGCTGCCGCTGCGCGATGGTGTGACCTTTGGCCGGTCCGCCCCGGCCCCTCCCGCGCTACGCTGCCCGATTGCCCGTGATCCGGGTGATGCATCCATCTGTAGCCGGAGAGTCGAATGAAGTTTTCCAAGCTGGTCCCGCTGGGCCTGACCGCCGCCATCGCCGTGTCGCTGGCGTCCTGTGGCAAGACCGATACCGCGCCTGCCGCCACTGCCGATGCCAAGCCGGTATTCGATCAGTCGCAGATCAAGACCGCGCTGATCTCGCTCAACAATGCCGATCTGGACACCGCCATCGCCGCCTGTACCGACCTCAACGGGTTCGTGAACAGCAAGTGGCTCAAGGCCAACCCGGTCCCGAACGACCAGACCACCTGGGGCAGCTTCGAAATCCTGCGCGAGCGCTCGCTGGAAGTGCAGCACGCGCTGGTCCAGCAGGCCGCCGCCAGCCAGGCCAAGGCCGGCACGGTGGAAGCCAAGATCGGTGACATCTGGAAGACCGGTTCGGACGAGGCCAAGATCGAGGCCGCCGGCATCACCCCGTTGCAGCCGCAGCTGGACAAGATCGCCGCGCTGAACGACACCGCCGCCATCACCCAGTACCTGCGCGACAGCCAGGCGGTGGGCCAGGGCGTGCTGTTCTCGCTGTTCGCCAACGCCGATTACAAGGACTCGGCCAACGTCATCGCCTATGTCGGCCAGGGCGGCCTCGGCCTGCCGGAGAAGGGCTACTACTTCGACGATTCGCAGGCCAAGATCCGCGACGCCTACGTCGCCTACATCGCGCAGGTGCTGACCCTCTCCGGCGTGGACGCCGAGCAGGCCAAGACCCAGGCCAAGGCCGTGATGGACTTCGAAACGCGTCTGGCCAAGGCCTCGATGTCGCGCATCGAAATGCGTGACCCGGCCAAGCGTTACAACCCGGTCAGCGCGGCTGACGCGGACAAGCTGACCCCGAACTTCAGCTGGACCGCGCTGTTCGACACCCTGAAGGTGCCGGCCGCGCAGAAGTTCTCGATGGCCCAGCCGGGCTTCTTCGGCGAAGTGGACAAGATGCTGGCCGACGTGCCGGCCGCCACCTGGCAGGCCTACCTGCGCTTCCACACCATCGATGACGCCTCGCCGTACCTGAGCAGCGCCTTCGAAAAGGCCAACTTCGATTTCTACAGCACCACCCTGCGTGGCCAGAAGGAAATGCAGCCGCGCTGGAAGCGCGTGCTGGAGTCGGTCAACGGCGCCATCGGCGAAGGCCTGGGCCAGATGTATGTCGACGCCGTGTTCCCGGCCGACTCCAAGGTGCAGATGCAGCACCTGGTGGAGAACCTCTCGGTGGCGCTGAAGGCGCGCCTGGAGAAGCTGGAGTGGATGAGCGAAGACACCCGCAGGAAGGCGCTGGAGAAGTGGGCCAGCTTCACCCCGAAGATCGGCTACCCGGACAAGTGGCGTGACTGGTCGGGCCTGGAAACCAACGCCGACAGCTACCTGGGCAACATGCAGGCCGCGCGCACGTTCAACTACCGCTACATGCTCAACAAGATCGGCAAGCCGGTGGACAAGACCGAGTGGGGCATGACCCCGCAGACCGTCAACGCCTACTACAACGCCACCAAGAACGAGATCGTGTTCCCGGCGGCGATCCTGCAGGCGCCGTTCTTCGACGCCAAGGCCGATCCGGCGCTGAACTACGGCGGCATCGGTGCGGTCATCGGCCACGAAATGATGCACGGCTACGACGATTCGGGCAGCCAGTTCGCCGCCAACGGCAACTTCGACAACTGGTGGACCGACAGCGACCGTGCCGCCTTCACCCAGCGCACTGACCAGCTGGTGGCGCAGTTCGACGGCTATGAGTCGCTGCCGAGCGTGAACGTTAAGGGCAAGCTGACCCTGGGCGAGAACATCGGCGACCTGGGTGGCCTGACCGTGGCGTACGACGCGCTGCAGATGGCGCTGAAGGAAGACCCGAAGGCCAACGTCGAGGTCGACGGCTATTCGCAGGACCAGCGCTTCTTCATGAACTGGGCCACCGTGTGGCGCCGCAACTTCAATGAAGGCGAGCTGCGCGTGCGCCTGAACACCGATCCGCACGCCCCGGCCAACTTCCGTGCCAACGGTGCGCCGTCGAACATGCCGGCGTACGCGCAGGCGTTCGAGTGCAAGGCCGGCGATGCGATGGTGCGGGCAGACGACAAGCGCGTTGTGATCTGGTGATCGCACGCGGTTGAGTGAGACATGAAAAACCCGGCGAAAGCCGGGTTTTTCTTTTCCCGCACGCTCGCGCCAAACCAGGCGGAGACTACGTAGTGGCGGCCATCATCCGGGTGAACAGGCCGAACACTTCCGGGTCGATCAGGCCGCCCTGCTGGTCGGCAAGAATGCCCATCGCCTTGGCATGCGGCATCGGCCCGCGGTACGGGCGGGCGCTGGTCATCGCGTCGTAGCCATCGACGATGGTCAGCACGCGTGCACCCAGCGGGATCGCGCTGCCTTTGAGCCCATCCGGATACCCGCCGCCGTCGAAGGCCTCGTGGTGTGCGCGGATCAGCCGCGCCACCTCGGCCGCGTCGCTGCGCCCGGTCGCGGCGAAGATGCGTTCACCGCGCTCGGGGTGGGTTCGCATGATCGCGCGCTGTTCGTCATCCAGCCGGGCCGGGTGCAGCAGCACGTTGTCCGGAATGCCGATCTTGCCGATGTCGTGGAAGCGCGCAGCCAGGGCCAGGTGTGCGCGCTGCGCGTCATCCAGATCGCACAGGCGGCCGAGCTGCTCGCCGAGCAGGCCGACGCGGTCGCAATGGAATCGGGTGTACTGGTCGCGCATCTGCAGTGACATCGACAGGGCATCGATGGAACACGCCTGCGGATGGGCAGCGTCGAACCGGGGGGAGTCGAACATGGGGGCGTCCGGTGGTGGGCGGCCGGAAGACCGCCATCCTGGCAGGGCGGCATGCCGCCCGTGCCGGTGGAAAGATACCGCCTGGCGACCGGCGCCAGGCGTGAAATCAGCGCGGGGACAGGGTCAGCAGCAACGCCTTGGCGGCACTGAAGCGGTCTTCAGGCAGCGGCAACGGGTGCTTGATGCGCAGCTTGTCCGGCCCATCCATCGTATACAGCTTGGGCTGCTTCTGGATCAGCTGGATCACCGCCATCGGGTCGATCTCCGGGTTGGGATTGAACACGATGCGGCCACCGTTCTCGCCCAGTTCCAGCTTGCGGATACCCAGCACGTTGGCCTGCAGCTTGAGCTCGGCGATGGCGAAGAGGTGCTTGGCCGGGTCCGGCAGCAGGCCGAAGCGGTCGATCATCTCCACCTGCAGTTCGCGCAGCTCACCGCTGTCGCGCGCGCTGCTGATGCGCTTGTACAGGGTCAGTCGGGTGTGCACGTCGGGCAGGTAGTCGTCCGGGATCAACGCCGGCACATGCAGTTCGACCTCGGCACCGCGCGCTTCTTCGCCCGCATCCAGGTCCGGCAGTTTGCCTAGGCGGATGCTGCGCACCGCCCGTTCGAGCAGTTCGGTGTACAGGCTGAAACCGACCTCGGCCATCTGCCCGCTCTGGTCTTCGCCGAGCAGTTCGCCCGCACCGCGGATCTCCAGATCGTGGGTGGCCAGGGTAAAGCCAGCGCCAAGTTCGTCCATCGAGGCGATCGCCTCCAGGCGCTTTTCGGCATCGGGCGTCATCGCGCGCTTGTCCGGCACCACCAGGTAGGCATAGGCACGGTGGTGCGAACGCCCCACACGGCCGCGCAGCTGGTGCAGCTGGGCCAGGCCGAAGCGGTCGGCGCGGTTGATGATGATGGTGTTGGCGTTGGGGATGTCGATGCCCGATTCGATGATCGTGGTCGACAGCAGCACGTTGAAGCGCTGCTTCTGGAAGTCGAGCATCACCCGCTCCAGCTCGCGCTCGGGCATCTGCCCGTGCGCGATGCCGATGCGGGCCTCGGGCACCAGCTCGGCCAGCTCGCGCTGCATGCGGCCGATGCTCTCCACGTCGTTGTGCAGGAAGTACAGCTGGCCACCACGGGCCAGCTCGCGCTGGAACGCCTCGCGCAGCAGCGCGTTGTCCCAGGCGGTGATGAAGGTCTTGACCGCCAGGCGGTTCGGCGGCGGCGTGGCGATGATCGACAGATCGCGCAGCCCGGCCATGGCCATGTTGAGCGTGCGCGGAATCGGCGTGGCGGTCAGCGTGAGCAGGTGCACGTTGGCGCGCATCGCTTTGAGCGCTTCCTTCTGGCGCACACCGAAGCGCTGCTCTTCATCGACGATGACCAAGCCCAGATCCTTGAACTTCACGTCCGGCTGCAGCAGCCGGTGCGTACCGACGATCACATCGATGGTGCCGGCCGCGACCTTCTCCAGTTCGGCCTTGATCTCCTTGGTGGATTTGAAGCGCGACAGCACCTCCACCTTGAGCGGCCAATCGGCGAAACGATCGCGGAAGTTGCGGTAATGCTGTTCGGCCAGCAGCGTGGTCGGCACCAGCACGGCCACCTGCTTGCCTGCACTGGCCGCGGCGAACGCGGCGCGTACGGCGACTTCGGTCTTGCCGAAGCCGACGTCGCCGCAGACCACGCGGTCCATCGGCTGGCTGCTGGCCAGATCGCGCAGCGTCGCGTCGATCGCGGCGAGCTGGTCGGGCGTCTCCTCGAACGGGAAGCCGGCCGCGAACGGCTCGTACATCGCGCGGTCCACGTGCAGCGCCAGGCCGGCACGGGCACGGCGACGCGCCTGGATTTCCAGCAGTTCGGCGGCGACGTCGCGGACCTTTTCGGCGGCCTTGCGCTTGGCCTTGGTCCACTGCTCGCCACCGAGCGAATGCAGCGGTGCGGTTTCCGGCGAGGCACCGGAATAGCGGCTGATCAGGTGCAGCTGGGCGACCGGCACGTACAGACGGTCGCCCTTGGCGTATTCGATTTCCAGGAACTCGCCGGGCATGCCGCCGGCATCGAGCACGATCAGGCCGCGGTAACGGCCGACACCGTGATCTTCGTGCACGATCGGCGAGCCTTCGCTCAGCTCGCCGAGGTCGCGGATGATCGCTTCGGGTTCGCGCCCGGCGCGGCGGCTGCGGCGCTGCTGGCCGGCCCGTTCCGGGAACAGCTGGCGCTCGGTGAGCACCGCGATCGGCGGGTTCTCCAGCGCGAAGCCGTCTTCCAGCGGCGCCACGGTGATGCCGAAGCGCACGCTGTCATCGGCCAGGAAGCCGGGCAGGTCGGCGACTACCGGCGGCTTCAGCTCCGCGGCGAGCAGTACTTCCAGCAGCGCTTCGCGGCGGCCGGCGGAATCGGCGGCGATCAGCACCCGGCCCGGGTAATGCCCGATGAAGGATTTGAGCGCTTCCCCGGCCGGCGCATCACGCGCGGCGACCGGCAGCGCAGGCAGCGGCTGGTCGCCCAGCGGCTGCGCATCGGCGATGCGGTCGTGATCCGGCGGCCAGACTTCCACGCGGGCCAGCCCGTTGAGCGTGGCGCGCAGCTGTTCGGGGCTGGCGTACAGCTCTTCCGGGGCCAGCAGCGGGCGCTCCACATCATGGCGGCGCTGTTCGTAGCGGTTCTGGGTCTGCGCCCAGAAGGCGGCAGCGGCCTCGAACACGTTCGGCGCGAGCACCGGCAGTACGTTGGGCTGCAGGTAATCGAGCAGGGTCGCGGTCTGGTCGAAGAACAGCGGCAGGTAATACTCGATGCCGGCCGGTGCGATGCCGGCCTTGAGATCCTGGTACAGCGCGCTGCGGCGGGTATCCACGTCGAAGCGTTCGCGCAGCGTAGCGAGCACCCGCGAGACGCTGAGATCGTCCAGCGGCACTTCGCGGCCGGGCAGCATGTGCACGGCCTCGACCTTGTCCAGCGAACGCTGCGATTCCGGATCGAAGGCGCGGATCGAATCGATGTCTTCGTCCAGCAGTTCCACCCGCAGCGGCGCATCGGCACCCATCGGATAGACATCCAGCAGGCCGCCACGCACGGCGAAATCACCCGGGTCCATCACCTGCGGCACGTTGCGGTAGCCGGCCGATTCCAGGCGGCGCTTTTCCGCATCCAGATCCAGCCGCTGCCCAACCGTCAGGTCGAAGCTGCCGCCGATGACGTACTTGAGCGGGGCCAACTGCTGCAGCAGCGTCTGCACCGGCACCACGACGATGCCGCGCTTGAGCGCGGGCAGCGCGTGCAGCGCCGCCAGGCGCTGGGAAATGATGTCCGGATGCGGGCTGAAGGCGTCGTAGGGCAGGGTTTCCCAGTCCGGGAAGGCCACGATCGGCACATCGCCGGCACTGCCCAGCAGGGTGTGCAGGTCGGCTTCGATCTGGTTCGCGCCATGGTTGTCGCGCGCGACCACCAGCAACGGCCCGTCGTGCGACTGTGCCGCGCGGGCGATGTACCACGCCAGCGCTGTCGCCGAAGCGGGAGCGCGCCACCAGGCGCGGAGCTGTCCAGGACGTGGCAGCGGCGGAGCGGGATAGGAGGTGCGTGACATGAACCGTCGATTTTAGCAGACCGCAACGTGGCGGCCGCGTCATCCAGCGGCGGCAAGCGCAGGGACGATCCGTTGCCGGCCGTGCTGATAGTGCCGGGAGTGCGGTAGTGCCGGCCGCTGGCCGGCTCCAGGCGATGCATGATGTCCGCGAGCCGGCCAGCGGCCGGCTCTACGGATCAGGATCAGGGCGCGGACACGCGCCCCCGTTTCAGCTGTCCAGTTCCAGCACCATGCGCACCAGGCCCGGGGTGCCGTTCGGGTGCGGGATCGGCTGGAAGCCCAGCGAGGCGGCCAGCTGCTTCATCGGCTCGTTCTCTTCGGCGACATCGCCGTACAGACGATCCAGGTACTTGCCGCGCGCCCATTTGACCAGTTTGCGCATCAGCTGGCGGCCCAGGCCCTGGCCGACCAGGAAGCGGCTGACCAGGATCGCGTACTCGGCTTCGCGGGTGCCGGGAATGATCGAGGCGCGCGCAACCGCACCCACCACGGCTTCACCGGCGGGCAGGGACTCGGCCGCGACCAGGGTGATTTCGCTCTTGGGATTCGGGTGGGTCAGGCGCTGCGTCGTTTCCGGCGACAGTTCGGTCACCGACTGCAGGAAACGGTCGCGGATCTCTTCCGGACCGAACAGACTGAACGCGGCATGCAGCGGCGGGCCGTCTTCGGGCCGGATGGGGCGGATCAGCAGCTCGTGGCCACTGGGTGCCTTGAAAATCTCGTGCCAGGGCGGCATGCGGTTACGGGTAGCCATACCGGTGATTCCTTGGTGGTCTTCGGATTCTCGCATCCCGGGGGCAGCGTTCCGTGAACGGATCACTCACGCCGTGTCGGCCGGGAGGCGCCGGCCAGGCCGGGGTGCCGGCCTGGGATTCAGGGGGTCATTCGGCCTGCTTGAGCCACTGCAGGCGGGTCGAGGCGCCTGCCTCGCCCAGGTGCTGCTTGAGCGCCGGCATCGCCGGGGCCAGCACCTGGTCGAACTGCCACGGCGGGTTGAGCAGCAGCATGCCGCTGCCGTTGAGCCGCAGCGGGGAGTCGTCCGGGCGGATCAGCAGCTCGGCGGTCAGCACCGATTTCACCGGCAGGGCGCAGGCCTTGCGCAGGAAATGCAGGATGGTCCGGCGCTGCTTGATCGGGAACCAGATCGCGAAGCTGGCCTGCGGCCAGCGCCCCAGGATCTCGGTCACCGAGGCCAGGATGGCCTGGTACTCGGCGTCCTGCCCTTCGTAAGGCGGGTCGATCAGGACCAGCCCGCGGCCGATCTTCACACCGTTGGCCTTGGGCGGCAGCAGTTTCTTGTTCTGGGCATAGCCATCGGCGTGGTACACGCCGACCCGGCTGTCATGGGCGAACAGTGCCTTCAGCGCCGCGGCCTCGGCGTCCTGCACTTCGCAGACGGCCATGCGGTCCTGCTCGCGCAGGGTCTGGGCGGTCAACAGGGGCGAGCCGGGATAGCTGATCATCGCCCCGACCGGGTTGTCGGCTTGGACCGCCTTGAGGTAGCGCTCGACCACGGCCGGCAGCTGGGGCTGGGCCATCAGGCGCATCACGCCGTCTTCGGCCTCCAGCGTCTTGCGGCTTTCCTCGCTGGCCAGCAGGTAGCGGCCAGCGCCGCCGTGGGTGTCCAGCACGAAGAACGGGCTGTCCTTGCGCTTGAAGGTGTCGAGCAGGGCAAGCTGCACGATGTGCTTGAGCACATCGGCATGGTTGCCGGCATGGAAGGCGTGGCGGTAATTCATCGGCGCAGTGTACGGGGCGGCGGGCCCAGCGGCTATGCTGCGCGCATGAGCCACCCCCTGCACAACGTCCTGGTGGTCGAGGACGAAACCGCCATCGCCGACACCGTCCTGTATGCGCTGCGCAGCGAAGGCTACGGCGCCGAGCACTGCCTGCTCGGCGGGCAGGCGCTGGCCCGCCTGCGCCAGCACGCCTTCGACGTGGTGGTGCTGGATGTCGGCCTGCCGGACATGAGTGGCTTCGAGGTCTGCCGCACCCTGCGTACCTTCAGCGAGGTGCCGGTGATCTTCCTGACCGCCCGCAACGACGAGTTCGATCGCGTGCTCGGCCTGGAACTGGGTGCGGATGACTACATGGCCAAGCCCTTCTCGCCACGCGAGCTGGTGGCACGGGTGCGCGCGCGCCTGCGCCGTGCCGCGGCCCCCGCCGAGACGTCGGGCTGGCAGCAGCACGGCCGCTTTGCGATCGACCGCGAGGGCAGCCGGATCCGGTTCGGCGACCAGCCGCTGGACCTGACCCGCTACGAATACGCGCTGATGGCCGCCCTGCTGCAGCGACCCGGCGCGATCCTCAGCCGCGCCCAGTTGATGGACCGTGGCTGGGACAGCGACGCCGACAGTGCCGACCGGACCGTCGATACCCACGTCAAGACCCTGCGCGCCAAGCTGCGTGCCGCCGGTGCCGAGACCGACCCGATCCGCACCCACCGTGGCCTGGGCTACGCACTGGAGGTGTAGGCATGCGGCTGGGCCTGAAACTGTTCCTGGGCTTCTTCCTGATCGTGGGCATCGCCGCGTTCTTCGTGATGCGCATCTTCGTCAACGAAGTGAAGCCGGGCGTGCGCCAGGCGATGGAATCGACCCTGGTCGATGCGGCCAACGTGCTGGCGGAAATGGCGGCGGCCGATCTCAAGGCCGGGCACATCCGCGACGGCCGCTTCGTCGCCGACCTGGCGCGTGCGCAGCGACGCGACCCCAAGGCGATGGTGTGGCGCTTTCCCAAGCGCACGCTGGATTACCAGGTCACCATCACCGATGCCAAGGGCATCGTGGTGTATGACTCGACCGGCCGCGATGTCGGCCGCGACAACTCGCGCTGGAACGATGTCTATCGCACCCTGCGCGGCGAGTATGGTGCGCGGTCCAGTCCGGAATCCCCCGGCGACGATACCCACTCGGTGATGCACGTGGCCGCGCCCATCTTCGATCCCGCCGATGGCCGCCGCTTGATCGGCGTACTCAGCCTGGCCCAGCCCAACCGCAGCATCGATCCCTTCATCGCGGCCAGCCAGCGCGCCATCATCAAGCGTGGTGCGTGGTTGATCGGCTTGTCAGCGCTGATCGGCCTGCTGATGACCGCGTGGCTGATGCACGGGGTGAACCGGCTCAACCGCTATGCCAAGGCCGTCAGCGCTGGGGAACCGGTCCCGCCGCCGAAGCCGCGCCGCGATGAGATCGGCGATCTGGGCCAGGCCCTGGAAACCATGCGCCGCAAGCTGGAAGGCAAGGCCTACGTCGAGCAGTACGTGCAGTCGTTGACGCATGAGATGAAGAGCCCGCTGGCGGCCATCCGCGGCGCGGCCGAGCTGCTGCAGGAGCCGCTGCCGGATGCCGACCGCGCGCATTTCGCCCGCAGCATCGAAAGCCAGGCACAGCGCCTCACCGAAACCATCGACAAGCTGCTGGCGCTGGCCGAGGTCGAGCAGTACGGCTGGCTGCAGAAGCATGAGCGCCTTGCGTTGGCGCCCTTGCTGCAGGCCGCGGCCGATGCGGTGGCGTTGCGTGCGCAGGCGGCCGGCGTAGCGATCCGGGTGGAAGCCGGGGCCGAAAGCATCCAGGGCGATGGCTATCTGCTGCGCCAGGCACTGAACAATCTGCTGGAGAACGCGGTGGCCTTCTCACCGGCCGGCACGGTCATCGCGCTCGGTGCGCACGCAGAAGGCGATGGCATCGCCCTGACCGTGGCCGACCACGGCAGTGGCGTGCCGGACTATGCGCTCGACCGCGTGTTCGAGCGCTTCTATTCGCTGGCGCGCCCGGGCACCGGCCAGCGCAGCTCCGGCCTCGGCCTGTCCTTCGTGCAGGAAGTGGCGCGCCTGCACGGCGGGCGCATCAGCCTGCGCAACCGCGAGCAGGGCGGCGCGCAGGCGGTGCTGTGGCTGCCGTCGCGGCTGCCCTCGGTACCGCCGCGGCGCTGACCGCGCCACTTCACACAGACTTCAACGTCGGCACAAACCCCGCACACCGGCGCGCGGGAAGCTGGCCCCCTCCCAACCGAGGACGGGTCATGAAATCCCTGAAGATGCTGTTGCGGTTCGCCATCGTGGGCGGACTGATCCTGTTGCTGCTGATTCCGCTGAGCCTGATCAAGGGCGTGATCCGCGAGCGCGAGGCCTACCGCGACGAGGCTTACCAGCGCGTGGCGCAGAGCCGTGCCGGCGCGCAGATCCTGACCGGCCCGATCCGGGTGGTGCCGTGGACCGAAACCCGCGAGGTCGAGGTGGTGGACGCGGCAGGCACCAAGAAAAAGGAGAAACAGGTCGAGCAGGGGCAGTGGCTGCAGATGCCGGCCACGCTCAAGGTGGACGGCGTGATGCAGCCGGACGAGCGCCGCGTCGGCCTGTTCCGCGTGCCGGTCTACAGCTGGAAGGCGACGATCAGCGCCGAGTTCGCCGATGACGACTATCCCGTGAAGGCAGGCCGCGTGTATGGCGCCCCGTTCCTGACCGTGGGCATCGCCGACGTGCGCGGTCTGGTCGGCTCGCCGAACCTGCGTGTGGATGGCTCGGCCTTGGCGCTGCTGCCCGACGCTGGCGGCGTCAGTGGCATCGGCACTGGCCTGCACGTGGGCCTGCCGGGCCTTGAGGATGAGCGCGGTGGCGTGCTCAAGGGCAGCAAGGTCGAGCTGGAGCTGGTGCTGGATGGCACGCGCTCGCTGTCGGTGGTGCCGGTGGGCGATGACAGCCGCATCGCGCTGCGCTCGCCGTGGCCGCATCCGCTGTTCGGTGGCAGCTTCCTGCCCAACGAGCGCAAGGTGGATGCACAGGGCTTCGATGCACAGTGGGCGGTGTCCTCGCTGGCGTCGCGCGCCCAGCACCAGCTGCGCAACCGCCCGGACATCGATGCCGAGGCCGTGAGCGTGGAGCTGGTCAATCCGGTCGACGTGTATACCCAGGCTGATCGTGCCAGCAAGTACGGCATCCTCTTCATCCTGCTCACCTTCGTCGGCTTCATCCTGTTCGAGCTGATCAAGCAGCTGCGCATCCACCCGCTGCAGTACCTGATGGTGGGCCTGGCGCTGGCGATCTTCTTCCTGCTGCTGCTCAGCCTCTCCGAGCACATCGCGTTCTGGCAGGCCTACGCGCTCTCGGCCCTGGCATGCATCGGCATCCAGACCGTGTATCTGTCCGGCGTACTGAAGAGCTGGCAACGCGGCCTGGGGTTTGCGGTGATGCTCAGCGCCCTGTACGGCGCGCTGTATGGCCTGCTGATCTCGGAGAACAACGCGCTGCTGATGGGCTCGCTGCTGTTGTTCGGCGTGCTGGCCGCGGTGATGTGGGTGACCCGTCGGGTGGATTGGTACGAACTCGGCGCACGCCTGAGCTGAGCAACGATGATGAGCCTGCATCGCTGTCTGCACGAACGTATGCGCCGGGCGCTCCCCGCGCGGCTGGAGGTGGCCTCGCTCCTGGAGGGGGAGGCTTCGGGCTGGCCCTCACCGTTGATGGCGCTGCCCGGCGTGCAGGGAGCGCCGGGGCTGGTGCGCTTCGGCCTGGCGCCGGCCACCTGCGCGGCCATCGCCGCACACGGGCTTGGCTTCCTGGAACAGGCACGGCAGGCGCGTGGGCGCCTGCCGATCCCGCACTGGTGTGGCGCGTACCGGCCGTGGCGCGAAGGTGCGCAGGCCCTGCGCGAGATCGGCATCCGCGGGCTGCCGGGTGACTGGCCGGTGCATGCGCCGGTTTACGCCAGCGCCTCGGTGGACCGCAGCCGCTGGCTGCTGGTGCTGCCCACCCGCAGCCAGCTCTGGTACGGCTGGATGGAATGACCATGACTCTTGGCCCGGGGGCACCGGGCCGGTGCTCGATAGACTCGGGGATTGTTCGTGGTCTGGCCGAGAGGCGGGGGTAATCGTGTTCAAGTGGGGCATGTTGAGCGTGGCATTGGCACTGAGCGGCGTCGCCGGTGCACAGACGAAGGAAACGGTGGACCTGGACATGGTCAGCCGCATCCGCCAGGAAGCCTTCCACCGGTCGCAGGTGATGGCTACCTTCAGCCATCTGACCGAGCAGATCGGTCCGCGCCTGACCAATTCCCCGGCCATGGGCGAGGCCAACACCTGGACCCGCAGCAAGTTCAACGAGTGGGGCCTGGTCAATGTGCATGACGAGGCCTTCGATGCATTCGGCCGCGGCTGGGAGTTCAGCAACGCCAGCGTGGAGCTGCTGAGCCCGCGCGTGGCGCCGCTGTATGCGCTGCCGAAGGCCTGGACCCCGGGCACCAACGGCCCCGTGGAAGGCGAGGTGATCAAGGTCGAGATCAAGAAGCTGGCCGACCTGGATCAGTACAAGGGCAAGCTCGCCGGCAAGATCCTGCTGCTCAACGATGCACGCGATTACGAGCGGGCCACCACGTCCGATTCGCACCGCCACGACGACGCCGGCCTGGCCGAGCTGCAGGTCTTCGCGGTGCCCAAGGACGTCGCCGATGCCAAGGCCGACCGTGCCAAGAAGGCCAAGGAATACCTTGAAAAGCAGGAGCTGACCCGCGCCACCAATGCGTTCTTCGCCGAGCAGGGCGTGCTGGCCACGATCAGCATCAGCGGCTGGGACAACGGGATCATCCGTGTCGGTGGCGGCGGCTCGCGCAAGGCTGGTGAACCGGTCGGCGTGCCCGAGCTGGCGATGATGGCCGAGCACTACAACCAGCTGGTGCGCGCGGTGGACCACAAGCAGGCGGTCAAGCTGCGCGTGAATGTCGAGGCCCGCTTCACCGACGAGCAGGACAAGCCCGGCTACAACACGCTGGCCGAAATCCGCGGCAGCGGCAAGGCGGACGAGATCGTCATGCTGGGCGCGCACATGGATTCCTGGCACACCGGCACCGGCGCAGCCGACAATGCCGCCGGCGTGGCGGTGATGATGGAAGCCATGCGCATCCTCAAGGCGGTGGGCGCCAAGCCCAAGCGCACCATCCGCGTGGCGCTGTGGAGTGGCGAGGAGCAGGGCCTGATCGGCTCGCAGGATTACGTGTCCAGGCACTTCGCGCGCTACCCCGAACCGACCGACCCGGCGCAGCTCAAGCTGCCGGCCTCGATGCGTGAGCCGACCGGTGCCCTGCAGCGCCAGCGCGATTACGACAAGTTCTCGGCGTACTTCAACATGGATAACGGCTCGGGCCGCTTCCGCGGCATCTACGCGCAGGAGAACCTGGCCGCGGTGCCGATCTTCGAAGCGTGGCTGGCCCCGTTCCATGACGTGGGCGCGACCACCGTGGCGACCCGCAATACCGGCAGCACCGACCACATCGCATTTGACCGCGTGGGCCTGCCCGGATTCCAGTTCATCCAGGACCGGCTGGACTACTTCACCAACGTCCACCACAGCAACCTGGACACCTGGGACCACGCCGAGCCGGAAGACCTGAAGCAGGCCGCCGCGATCGTGGCCTCGTTCGTCTACAACGCGGCGATGCGCGATGAAAAGCTGCCGCGCAAGCCGTTGCTGACCCCCTGAGGGCCAACGCGTGGACCGCCTGGAACGGGCGGTCCACGCCATCCCGGGCGAGGAGTGCCCGGTTTGCGGCCGGGGCGGGGTAAAATTGCCGGGATTCCGTTTCCCGCCCTGAGCCCCCCATGACCTGCCGCACCCGTTTTGCCCCCAGTCCCACCGGCTACCTGCACATCGGTGGCGCCCGCACTGCGCTGTATTGCTGGCTGGAGGCCCGTCACCGTGGCGGCGAATTCGTGCTGCGCATCGAAGACACTGACCGCGAGCGCAGCACCCAGGGCGCGATCGACGCGATCCTGGAGGCGATGGAATGGCTGGGCCTGGGCTACGACGAAGGTCCGATCTACCAGACCCAGCGCGTGGCCCGTTACCAGGAAGTGGCCGAGCAGCTGGTCGCGCAGGGCAAGGCGTATTACGCCTACGAGACCAAGGAAGAACTGGACGCGATGCGCGAGGCCGCCATGGCCAAGCAGGAAAAGCCGCGTTACAACGGCGCCGCGCGCGATCTGGGCCTGCCGTACAAGGACGACCCGAACCGCGTGATCCGCTTCAAGAATCCGCTCGAGGGCACGGTGGTGTTCGACGACCTGATCAAGGGCCGTATCGAGATCGCCAACAGCGAACTGGACGACATGGTGATCTTCCGTCCGGACGGGTTCCCCACCTACAACTTCGCGGTGGTGGTGGATGATTGGGACATGCGCATCAGCGAGGTCATCCGCGGCGACGACCACATCAACAACACCCCCCGCCAGATCAATCTGTACGAGGGCATTGGTGCGCCCGTGCCGAAGTTCGGCCATATGCCGATGATCCTGGACGAGCAGGGCGCCAAGCTGTCCAAGCGCACCGGCGCGGCCGATGTGATGCAGTACAAGGACGCCGGCTACCTGCCCGACGCGCTGCTGAGCTATCTGGCCCGGCTGGGCTGGTCGCACGGTGACCAGGAGCTGTTCAGCCGCCAGGAGCTGATCGATCTGTTCGACGTGACCAACTGCAACTCCAAGGCCGCGCGCCTGGACATGGCCAAGCTGGGCTGGGTCAACCAGCACTTCCTGAAGACCGAAACGCCGGAGAGCATTGCCCCGCACCTGGTCTACCAGCTGAACAAGCTGGGCCTGGACCTGAACGCCGGTCCCGCGCCGGCGGACGTGGTGGTGGCGCTGCGCGACCGCGTGCAGACGCTGAAGGAAATGGCCGAGAAGGCGGTGGTCTGGTACCAGCCGCTGACCGAGTACGACGAAGCGGCGGTGGCCAAGCACTTCAAGCCGGGTGCGGAACTGGCGCTGGGCAAGGCCCGCGAGCTGTTGGGCGCGGCCGGCGAGTGGACGGTGGAGAGCGTTTCGGCGGCATTGCACGACGTCGCCACGGCGCTGGAGATCGGCATGGGCAAGGTGGCGCAGCCGCTGCGCGTGGCCATCACCGGCACCCAGGTCAGCCCCGACATTTCGCAGACGGTGTTCCTGGCCGGGCGTGAAGAGGCCTTGAAACGCATCGAGGTCGCACTCACTAAAGTACCGACGGCCTGACCACAGGAGACCGCGCATGTCCGCCAAGACCGCTTGTACCGCTCCGCACCATCACGTTCACGACGCCTCCGACTTCGTGAAGGTGGTCGAACGTGTGTGCTCGGAACGCGGGCTGCGGCTGACGCCGATCCGCGCGAACGTGCTGCGCCTGATCGCCGAGGCCGGGAAACCCGTCAAGGCGTATGAGTTGCTGGAGTGGGTGCGCAATGGCAAGGGCGTCGGTGCCGACGCCCCGCCGACGGTGTACCGCGCGCTGGATTTCCTGATGGCCAATGGCTTCGTGCACAAGCTGGAATCGGTGAATGCGTTCGTGGCCTGCCACCATCCCAGCAGTGCCCAGCATTCAGTGCCGTTCCTGATCTGCAACAGCTGCCACAGCGCGGTGGAGCTGGAGGACAAGGAAATTGTCAGTCAGCTGGAAAAGCGGGCCAAGGAGCTCGGGTTCCAGCCGCAGGCGCAGACGCTGGAAGTGCATGGCCTGTGCGCGCGGTGTGCGGGGTAAGGCAGGTACCGACCGTGGGGTGCTGCATCCGCCGGTAGGTACCGACCGTTGGTCGGTACGCTGTTGATGTTGAAACGCCGCGCATCTGCGCGGCGTTTTCATTTCTGCACGAGAGCGGATGTAACGCAGCCTGGGGCGAGGAAAGGCTGCAAGCGCATCACCGCTTCGCACCGGCCGGCTCATGCACTTCCGCGGCGGTATCCACCTTGACGATCACCGACATGCCGGGGCGCAGGCGCGGGGCCAGCGGTTGGTCGGGGTCGATGGCGATGCGGATCGGCAGGCGCTGGACCACCTTGGTGAAGTTGCCGCTGGCGTTGTCCGGACGCAGGACGCTGAACTCCGAGCCCGTCGCCGGGGCGATCTGTTCGATGTGGCCATGCAGTTTCTGACCGTCGAAGGCATCCACGGAGAAGGTGGCCGGTTGGCCGATGCGCATCTTCCAGGTCTGGCCTTCCTTGAAATTGGCGACCACCCACAAGGCATCGGGCACCAGGAACAGCAGCTGCGAGCCGGCGGTGACATATTGGCCCAGGCGCACCGAGGCTTCGCTGACCTGACCGTCGCGCGGCGCCTGGATCACCGTGTTGGCGAGATCGATCTTCGCCAGTTCCAGCTGGGCCTGGGCCGTCTCGACGCGGGCTTCCAGGCCTTTGCGGGCAACCTGGGTGGAGGTCAGGGTTTCCTCGGCGATGCGGATCTGGGCCTGCGACTGCAGCACGCTGGCCTGCGCCGATTGCGTGGTGGTGCGGAACTTGTCACGGTCGTTGAGGGCGACCAGTTGCTGGTCGGCGAGTTCTTCGTAGCGCTTGAGTTCGGTACGCGAGCGCGAGAGCTCGGCCTGGCCGGCAGACAGGTTGGCCTGCGCGGCCTGGATCTGCGCGCGGTTCTGCGCCTGCGACTGATCGGAGTTGGCCAGTGCTGCCTTGGCGCTGTCCAGATCGGCTTCGGCCTGGACGACTTTCTCGCGGTAGATGCGGTCGTCGATGCGCAGCAGCGGTTCGCCTTGTTTGACGTGCTGGAAGTCCTTCACCAGCACCTCGGTGACGTAGCCGCTGACCTGTGGTGCCAGCACGGTGATCTGGCCACGCACATAGGCATTGTCGGTGGTCACCCGCGAGGTTTCGAACGGCCACAGCGACCACGCGCGCAGGATCAGTGCGATGCCGATCAGCGCGATCACGATCATGATGATGACACTCCGCAGGCTCGGCTTGAGGTACTTGGGCACGCCGGAGGGCGCGGCCGCCGGTGGCGGCGCGGGAGCGGGCGCGGCGTCGGTCGGTGGCGGCGGATTGACGTTTTCCGGGGCGTTATCGTCGTGCGGAGGTTGGGTCGACATGGGCGGGCTCATCGGGGCGCGACGCTGCCAGGCGTCGGCGCGGAAAGGGGAGGTGTCGGCGCGTGGCGTTTGCGCCATTGCTTGAGCACGGCGGTGCGGACCGCCAGCAGCAGCAACCAGCCAAGGAAGACCAGCGCGACGCGGCCGCTGAGCGCGAACACGTCATTGAACGCGCGCACGTTGGCTTCGCGGCGGGTGATCTGGGCCAGCTGCGCGGTGCCCTGCGCGCTGCGCTGCACCGGATCGGTGATCAGCCTGGCGTAAACCTGTTGTTGCTGCTTCAGGCGCTGGGCGACCACGTTGTCGGCCGGATCCAGCTGGCTGACCAGCGCGCCGGAATACACCTGTTCGCGGTGCAGCTGATAGGTGCCCAGCACGGCCGAGCCGGCCAGACCGCCCAGGGTCTGGGTAATGGAGAGCGTGACCAGGAAGGTGATCATGTGGTCCACGCCCTGTTTCAGCGCCTGGGTGATGCCGAGCATGATCAGCGGTCCCATGAACATGCCGGCGCCGACCGAGGCCAGGAACTGGCTGGCGAAAAAGTCGTGGGGACGGTCCTGGCTGGTGCGGCTCTGGTCGAGCAGGGCGGCGCTGCCGAGCAGCAGGATCGCCATCAGCAGCTGCGGGATCAGCCGCTTCGGCCCGAAGGTCAGCGAGCTGGCGGCGATGCCGGTGATCACGCCGGCCAGGATCACCGCGAACAACGGGCGCAGCTGGTCCGGGCCCATGCCCAGCGTGCGCATCAGGCCGACCACGCCGTAGGACTGCTCGGTGGTCAGGAAGCGGATCAGGAACGCGCCGATGATGAAGTGGATCACCGGCAGGCTGGCCAGCCACCGCGTCTGCAGCAGCGGATTGCGTCGGTAGTGCTCGATGATGAAAGCGGTGGTGGACAGCGCGATCGAGGCGACCAGCGCCCAGCCCAGCCATGGCGTGTCCAGCCACCAGCGCGTGTAGCCCTGCGCGAGCACCACCACGAGCAAGCCGACCGCGGGGGCAAGCAGGGCAAAGGTGAGGAAGTCCAGCGGCTCGAAGGCCTTGATCTGCGCACCGGGCGGCAGCTTGAGCACCACCACGGCGGCGAACGCGCACAGCGCCAGGCCGGCCTCGAACAGATACAGGTTGTGCCACTGCCCGGTATCGACCAGGCCCGGCGAGACCAGCCAGGCGATCGGCACGGCCAACTGCGCGATACCGACGCCGATCACCAGCAGGTTACCGGTGTATTTGCGCGGCAGCGACTGCAGCATGTACAGCGTGCCCAGGGTGCTGCAGGCCGCGCCGGCGAAGCCGCTGGCCGCGCGCATCAGCACGGTGGTTTCAAAGGTGCCGACAAACAGGTGCAGTACCGCAAGGGCGGCATACAGGCCCAGCCCGATCTCGGCGAACAGGCGGATGCCGTACTGCTGGCGGAACTTGAAGGCGAGCAGGTTGGCGGTGACATTGACCATCGCATAGGCGGCCACCAGCCAGCTGCCCTGCGCCGGGGTCAGCCCGAGCTGGCCCTGCAGGAACGGCAGGTTGGCGCTGACCAGGGCGTTGCCCAGGCCGCCGGTGATGCCGACCAGCAGCGCGACCAGGGCATATGCGAGGCGGCGGTGCGGCGGATGCCACGGCATCGAAGCCGAGCCCGGCAGGGTCGGTTTTTCGTGCTCCTCCCAGTCCGGAACCGGCTTGAGGTACTGCGGCATCATCCCTCCCCGTCGGCAGGCCCCCGCAATCCGCCACGCAGCAATTGCAGGGCGCGCGTGGCCAGCCGGGCGCGTTCGTCACGCGTCTTGCCACGCAGCGCGGCTCCCAGCATGCCTGAGATGAGTGAAATGTCCGTCGTTTCCAGGTCCGGGCGGCACAGGCCGGCGCCGACCGCGCGGGCGATCGGTTCGCGCAGCAGTTCGTAGATGGTCTCGCGCGCGGCCCGGATCGGTATCTGATCGGGATCCACCGCGCGCCAGTAGTCCGACAGCACGGGCGACTGGACGATTCGGTTGGCCATGCCTTCGAGCAACTCGAACAGCGCGTCGTCGCGATCGCCCAGGCTCTGTACCTGGCGCGCGATGCGGTTGACAGTGCGCTGGAGCAGCGCCTCGACCAGTGCGGTGCGGTCGGGGAAGTTGCGGTACAGCGTGGCCCGGCCGACCTGGGCGCGTTCGACCACCAGGTCCAGCGGTGCGTTCACGCCATGCTGGCCGAACACGGCATCGGCAGCGTCGAGGATCTGGGCGCGGCGGGCCGCCGCATCGGCACGTTGGGTAGGCATGTACGCATCATCGGACAGAATTGTCCGGCGCGGAAGGGGGCGTGTCGGGTTCGGCGCGTCCTGGTTGGCGCGCGCTGGGCAATGTCGATGGCGGGTGAGTTCAGCGCGGCGCAGGCAGGCCGTGGCAGCCGAGGCGGGCTTCGCGGATCGGCAGGTTGATCAGCGCGGCGATCACGGCCAGGCCCATGTCCGCATACCACATCCATAGATAGTTGCCGGTGTGGGCCAGCGCCAGGCCGCCGAGCCACGCCCCGAAGAAGCCGCCCAACTGGTGCGAAAGCAGGGTCAGCCCGAACAACGTACCCAGATAGCGCGGGCCGAACAGCTTGCCGACCAGGCCGGCGGTGGGCGGCACCGTGGCCAGCCAGGTGAAGCCGAGCGCGGCGGAGAAGAGGTAGAAGGTCAGCGCGGTCGGCGG
This sequence comes from Stenotrophomonas sp. RG-453, assembly GCF_033843685.1. Classification (NCBI taxonomy): domain Bacteria; kingdom Pseudomonadati; phylum Pseudomonadota; class Gammaproteobacteria; order Lysobacterales; family Lysobacteraceae; genus Stenotrophomonas; species Stenotrophomonas sp. RG-453. The sequence goes on along the minus strand of NZ_JAMYED010000002.1, from coordinate 74,699 downwards.
CGAGACGAGATAGACGCCGATCATCACGGCGCGGCTGGCGTACATCCAGAACAGCAGGTACTTCATGCGGTAGCGCTGGCCGAGGGCGCCGACGATCAGGCTGCCGGCAACGTTGAACAGCCCGATCAGGGCGATCGACGACGAGGCGACGGTCGGCGATAGGCCGCACAGGGCGATCTCACCGGGCAGGTGGGTGACGAGGAAGGCAATGTGCAGGCCGCAGGTGAAAAAGCCCAGATGCAGGTACCAGTAGCTGCGGTCGCGGGCGGCGATGCGGAGCTGCGCGCCCAGGCCGTCATCGTCGGCCGCCCCGGCAATGGACGCATGGTCGCCGGCGCGACGCCGAAGCGGCCAGGCCAGGGGCAGCGAGAGCAGGGTGATGACGGCCATGGTGATCATGGCGCGCGCCCAGCCGGCGGTGCCGATGATCCATTGGACCAGCGGCGCGAACACGAACTGGCCCAGCGAGCCGCCCGCATTGATGAGACCGGCGGCGAATGATCGCTTCTCGGCCGGCAGACGGTGGGCAGTGGCGCCGATCAGCACCGAGAAGCTGCCAGCTCCGGCACCGGCGGCCATCAGCAGGCCAAGGGTGAAGGTGATCCCCAGCGGGCTGGTCAGAAGCGGCGCGAGCAGCAGCCCGGCCGCCAGCAGCAGGGCGCCGACGATGAGCACGGGCACTGCGCCGCGCTGGTCGGCAACGGCGCCAAAGACGGGTTGCACCGCGCCCCAGACAAACTGGCCGATGGCCAGCGCAAAGCTGATCTCGACGATGCTGACGCCGGTGCCGCGGTGGATGGGATCTACATACAGGCCGGAGGTCTGGCGTACGCCCATGGTGACCATCAGGATCGCCGAGGCGGCGACCAACAGCCCCCAGTGCATGGAGGGGGCACGCGTGGCGGCGGTGGACGTACTCATGCGTCGGCTCCGGCAGGCAGGGCGTGGGCGAACGGCACGCTCGGTGTGCACGTTGCCACAGTGTGCGGGCAGGGCAAAGCACGCCGATGGCCGCGCACAAAAAAGGGGGCCTTTCGGCCCCCTCGGGTAACACAACCACCCAATGAATCGATCAGAAGTACGCGCGGATGCCGAACGCGACGCCGCGGCCCGGCAGCGGCGAATAGTCGCGCAGCAGGGAGGTATGCGGGCGGACCTCGCGGTTGGTCAGGTTGCTGCCATCCAGGAAGACTTCGTAGCTGTTGCTGCCGGTACGGTCCCAACGGTAGGCGACGTGCGCGTCGACCAGGGTGTAGCCGTTGCTCGGTTCCTCGTTCTGGGCCACGTCCTTCTGGCTGCTGTAACGCACGGCACCGACCGACGCACGCCAGCCGTCACGCGACCAGCGCAGGTCCGCGCCCACGCGGCCCGGGGCGATCCGCGGCAGGTAACCCGTGTTGGCCAGCTCCACGCTGTAATTGTGGTTGTGGTCACCGTGCGGGACGGCGATGTCGACGCTGCGGCTGCCGCTGCCATCCAGTTCGGCTTTCACGTAATCGCCGAACACGCGCAGGTCCCAGTCGCCGCCGTTGCCTTCGAAGAGATGGAACAGGGCTTCGGCTTCGGCACCCTTGAAGGTGGCGTCCTGCTGGGTCCACAGGCGGACCGGCAGCGATTCGACCACGCCGGTGTCGGCCAGGTAGATGAAGTCCTTGAACTTGGTCTGGTAGATCGAGGCGGAGAAGTCGACGCGGTCGCTGTGGGTGTGGATGCCCAGCTCGACGCGCTGGCCGCGCTCGGTCTTCAGGTTGGCATCGCCGATTTCCAGCGAACGGGTGGCGATGTGCGCACCCGCGGCATACAGCTCTTCGTTGGTCGGGGCGCGCTCGGAACTGTCGATGCCGAAGCGCAGATCCACGGCGTCGTTGAGCGTCCAGATGCCGGCCGCGGACAGGTTCGTCGCATCGAACTTGCGCGCGCGGTAGTCGCCGGTCGGGTCCAGCTTCACCTGGTCATGGCGACCGCCGAGTTCGAGCTTGAACGGGCCGAACTGCTTTTCCTGCAGGACGAACAGGCCGATGTTCTTCGTGCCGGTATCCGGCACGAACGCCTCTTCACCCTTGGCACCGAAATCACTGTTGCCGAACTGCAGGCCGAACGCGCCATCCCAGCCGCCGATCTGCTCCTGCACGGCTTCCAAGCGGCCTTCGATGCCCCGGTTGGTGAAGCGGGTGGCCGGGGTGCCGGCCTCCAGCTCCACGTGTTCGTAATCGGTATAGGCCACGCGTGCGTTGATGTTCTTCAGGAACGAGACCGGGTTGTAAATGCCGGCCTTGGTCTCGAAGCGGTTCTGCACCATGTCGATGCGGACGTCATGCTCGTCGCCTTCTTCCTCGTCGCCATGGTCGTGATCATGATCGTGATCATGATCGTGGTCATGACCGTGGTCGTCCTCGGCATGCACGTGCGCACCGTTGGGAATGCCGTAGTTGGTGCGGTAGGTGCTGGCCGAGACGCCGAAGTAGCCGTCATCGCCCAGCCACGTGGCACCGACGCCGCCGGCGCGGGTGCGGACCGAGCTGTTGTCCAGGCGGCCGCGGCGCGGCTCGTCCGAATCGCCTTCCTCGTGGTCGTGGCCGCTGTGGTCTTCCAGGCCATCGATCACGGCATAGCCGGGAATCCGGTAGTCATCGCCATTGCGGACCAGGCCATCGACATGCAGCACGACGTTGCCACTGACACCATCCAGCCGGAACATCCCGCTGCGCTCGTCGTTGACCGAGTTGCCACGCAGTTCGGCGCGGCCGCTGAGCGGACGGTCCGGCAATTCGCGGGCGATGCGGCCATCGACCACGTTCACCGCACCACCGATTGCGCCGCTGCCGAACAGCAGGGTGGCCGGGCCTTTGAGCACTTCGATCTGATCGGCCAGGAACGGTTCGATGCTGGTGGCATGGTCGGCGCTCACGGTGGAGGCATCCATGTTGCCCATGCCATTGGACAGCACCGCCACGCGCGGGCCTTCCTGGCCGCGGATGATCGGGCGGCCGACGCCGGGGCCGAAGAAGGTGCTCTGCACGCCGGGCAGCTTGGCCACGGTGTCGCCAAGGGTGCCGGCCTTCTGCTCGTCCAGGCGCTCACCGGCCAGCACGTCGACCGGGCGGGCCAGCGATTCGGCATCGCCCTGCAGCGGCGAGGCGGTGACCTTCACGGTGGACAGTTCGGTCAGGTGACGGTCGCGGTGGCTGCTGGCGTCATCGGCGGCGAGCGCCAGCGAAGGCAGCATTGCCGCGGCAAGGGCCAGGGAGAGGGCATGGGGTTTGAGCAGGAGGGAGCTGGAGCGCATAGGGCAAGGGCCTTCGGTCAATTGTTACAATATATCAATGGTGGGGCGCGCGAATCCCGTCATGGGACGGGTAAAGGGCAAGTCAGGGGGAGGCAGGGTGCGCGTCGGGATTGATGTTATATTATTCCATAACGCTTCGCCGACCCTGCTGGAAGTCATGCCCCTGTTCGCTCGAGTTCGCCATCTGCTGGATCGTTTCGGTGCCACCGGCTCGCTGCTGTGTGCCGTGCACTGCGCTGTGCTTCCGGTGCTGCTGGCCGCTGCGCCATCGCTCGGCCTGTCCGTGTGGATGAGCGACGGGGTGGAGCTGGCCCTGGTCAGCTTCGTGACCCTGCTTGGCCTGTTCAGCCTGGTCTGGGGCTGGCGCCGTCATGGCGCATTGCGCGCGCTGGGCTTCCTGATTCCAGGCCTGAGCGCCCTCTGGGCGGGGCTGTTGTACGACCCGCTGCACCACTCGGCGGTGCCGCATGCGGTGGTGATGACCCTGGGCGGCGTGCTGGTCGGTGTGGCCCATCTGGTGAATCTGCGGCTGAACCACGGCCACGTCCACGATGCCAGCTGTGCTCATTGAGAGCGCGCATGGTAGGCTTTCCGATCGTGCGCGGGGGCGCCTGAGAGGGCGGCCCCGCCGAACCCGTGTCAGTACGGGGTAATCAGATTTCGCAGCATTCAGACTAAGGAGTTACGACATGGGTAAGGGTGACCGCAAGACCGCCAAGGGCAAGCGCTTCAATGCCAGCTACGGCAATTCGCGTTCGCACGTCGTGAGCAAGGCGGCCGTGGGCGCAGCTGCGCCGGTTGCCAAGAAGACCGTGACGAAGGCGCCGGCCAAGAAGGCCGTTGCCAAGAAAGCGGTGGCCAAGGCCGGCTGATCCAGCCAGGCGGGTCCATGAAAAACGCGGCGCTTGCGCCGCGTTTTTTTTGCCTGCGCGCCGGGATCGCCTCAGCGCAATGCGGGCAGCAGGCGCTCGGGGTTGCCGTCATTGGGTGCGGCCGGAATGCCGAGCAGGCGGGTCAGCAGCGGATACACATCCACGTTGTCGAAGGCAGGCAGCGACTGCCCCTGCTTGAATGCCGGACCGCGCGCGACGAACACCGCGCGCATCGACGGCAGGGCGTTGTCATAGCCGTGCGAACCCCGGTCACCTGGGCCGCGTTTGGCTATCCGCTCCCGGGTCAGGGCATCCCAGCCCTCATGCATCTGGCAGATGATCGGTGGAATGCGCGGGTTGCTGCCGTACTTCCAACGCGCCGGCAGGGTTTCACGCGTCCAGCAATCGTAGTTCGCATGCGCGCCCAGCAGGATCTGCTCGGCTTGGGCCTGCTTGCCTGGCAAGGGCGCGAACCCGATCGACTGCCCTACCGAAATGTCGCGGGCAATCGTCGGATCGATCATGTCTTCGGTCGCCACCACGTGGCCAGCCGGTACGCTGGCCATCCCGTGATCGGACACCAGGATCACGTTGGTGGTGTCGGCCAGTCCATCGGCCTGCAGACCATCGAGCAGGCGACCCAGCGCGCTGTCGGCCAATGCCACCGCGGCGGCGTACGCCGGAGATTCCGGGCCGTGATTGTGGCCGGCCTTGTCGACCTGCTCCATGTACAACGTGACCAGGCGCGGCGCCTGCGGGCCCTGCTGGCCCAGCCAGCCCAGCACCTGGTCAACGCGATCGGGCAGGGCCACGGCTTCATCGTAACCATGCAGCTGGCTGGGGCGGGTGCCTTGGATCGCGGCTTCGCTGCCAGGCCAGGACCACACGGCAGTACGTAGGCCGGCCTTTTCCGCACCGACCCAGATCGGCTCACCGCCCCACCAGCGCGAGTCGGCCACCGAATCGCGCATGTGCAGCTGGAACTGGCCCAGTCCGTCCTCGTGCATGCTGTTGTGGATGATGCCGTGGTGATCCGGGCGCAGTCCGGTCACGATCGTGTAGTGATTGGGAAAGGTCAGTGCCGGATACGACGGTGTCATCCATTGCGCCCGCACACCCTCGTGGACAAGCCGGCTGATGTTCGGGGTGATGCCCCGATCGAGCATGTCCGCCCGCAGGCCATCGATGGAGATCAACAGCACTTTCTGCTGCGCGGCCGGGACACTCGGCGCTGCGCTGGCGACAGGCGCGACAGGCGGGGTGGATGATGTCGTGGCGCAGGCGGCCAACGAAAGAGCGGCGGCAAGCGCCATGGAAAGGCGAGCGGAAATCATCGCGCCATGATAGTGCGTGGCGGTGACGCGTCGAAGACAACCAATGGCACACGCCACGCATGACGCATGACCTGCAGCTACGCGAACAATGAATCGCGCCGGGCTTCCAACTGCAGCAGGGCCGCCTTGGTGGCCAGCCCGCCGCCGAATCCGGTGAGTGCCCCGCTGCTGCCGATCACGCGGTGGCAGGGCAGCACGATCGGCAGCGGATTGCGGCCATTTGCGGCACCGACCGCGCGGCTGGCGGTGGGGTGGTTGATGTGCCGTGCCAGTTCGACGTAGCTCCAGGTCTGGCCGAAGGGGATATCGGCCAGCGCTTTCCACACGCGCAGCTGGAACGGCGTTCCGTGCGGGGCGAGCGGCAGATCGAAGCGCGTGCGTTCGCCGCGCAGGTACTCCAGCAGCTGCCCGCGTGCGCCGCGCAACGCATGGGCGTCGCGCTGCCAGTGCTCGCGGCCTTTGGCGTCGTAACGGTTGTTCTCGAACAGGATGTGGTGGATGCCCTGGCTGTCGCCGGCCACGGTAAGGGCGCCGATCGGGCTGTCGAAGGTGTCGTAGAGCAGGGTCATGAGGGAACTCCCGGAGCAGGGGTGGCCATGTGCCACAGGTGCAGAACGGCGTAGGCGCGCCAGGGGCGCCACGATTGCGAACGTGCCTCGGTGGCGCGCTCGCTCAAGCGCGTGCCATCGCCGAGCACCTGTTGCAGGACCAGATCGCCGGCGGGAAACGCATCGGGCAGGGCCAAGGCGCGCAGCGCGATGTAATGCGCGGTCCATGGGCCGATCCCGGGCAGGGCGACGCAGCGTTCGACGAAGCCGGCCAACGACTGGCCGGCGCCAAAATCGAGCCGGCCCTCGACCACCGCCTGGGCGACACCGCGCACGGTGGCGGCCCGGGTACGCGGCAGGCCGATCGTTTCCAGTGGCGCCTGGGCCAGCACCGCGGGCGAGGGGAACTGGCGGTCCAGTCCTGCCGGCATGCCTTCCAGGGTGGCCCCGAAGCGGTCCACCACGCGGCGTGCCAGCGTCGCGGCGGCGGCCACGCTGACCTGTTGGCCGAGCACGGCGCGCACGGCCACTTCAAAGCCATCCCAACCGCCGGGCACGCGCAGCCCCGGGCGCTGCGCGATGCCCGCAGCGAGCAGCGGCTCCTGCATCAGCGTGGCGTGCACCCTGAGCAGATCCGCATCCAGATCGAAGATGCGCCGCACGCGCCGGACGATGCCCGGAATCGCGCGCGGATCGACCTGGCCCAGCCGCAGCAGCAGTTCGGGGCGCCGTGGATCGGCGGTCACGCTCAGCAGTGAGGGGCGCTCGGGCGGCCCGATCACGCGCTGGTAGCTGTCCGTGCCGATCTGCTCGATGCCGGGAATCGCGCGGCGGCGCAGGAAACCGAGCATCGCGGTGAAATCGAGCGGCGGCCGATAGCCCAGGCGCAGCGTGAGCGCGCCATCGGTCAGCGCGCCACGCTGGCGGCGGATCGCGGTCGGGGGCATGCCGCAGCCATCCAGGAAGGCCGCGTTGAACCGGCGCAGGCTGTTGTAGCCCGAGGCCATCGCGACATCGGTCACGGGGAGCGCGGTTTCGGTCAGCAATTGCTTGGCCAGCAGCAGCCGCCGCGTGGCGTGGATCTGCGCTGGTGCGGCGCCGAGGCGGGCGACGAACAGGCGCTGCAGCTGGCGGGCACTCAGGCCGACGTGCGCGGCCAGATCGGCGACCGGCTGATCCTGCAGATAACCCTCATGGATCAGCGCCAACGCGCGCTGCAGGGTTTCATTGTCCAGCGCGTCCTGGGCCTCGGGCGCCAGCTCGGGACGGCAGCGCAGGCAGGGGCGGTAACCGGCTGCCGCTGCGGCGGCCGCGGTCGGGTAGTAGATGACATTGGAAGGCTTCGGCGCCGGTGCCGGGCAGACCGGACGGCAGTAGATGCCGGTACTGCGCACGGCGGTGAAGAACACCCCGTCAAAGCGCGCGTCGCGGGCCAGGCGGGCACGTTCGCAGGCGGTGTGGTCCAGGGGCAGGGCGTTCTCCATGGGGGCCAGTCTATGCCCGCCGCCCGGGCCTGGCTCGCCATTTTCGGACAGCAATGCCATGCCGGGGTCGCCCGGTTCAGGGCAGGTTGCCGCGATGCGCCGGCCGCGCACTAGACTGTGCGTGCGCGCTCATTTTGCCGCGCATTCCCCCCTTGCGAGGATTCCGGGTTGTCCATGTTGCTCAAGTCGTGGTGGTTGCCGTTGTTGTACCTGGGCCTGGCCGGTTGCAGCCAGCTGGAGAACCCGGGCAATGTCACCGCCGCCGACAAGGCCGTGCGGGCGCAGACGGCCGATGGCGATCACATGGTGTCCATCAATGCAGCCGATGCGCCGCCACCGCCGCCGCCCGCGCCCGAGCGGGGCGACCTGAGCTGGCCGCAGGCCGCGCTGGAAAACGGCAAGGCGTGGATCAGCTGCGATACCGACTACGCCGGTGACGCCGGCGATGGCGCCCCGCTGGAGGCGCTGGACCGGGCCAGCATCGAGGCCGCGCTGCAGCCCTGCGCCGAGCGCGGCCTGCTGCGCGTGCGCTATGTGGGCAAGATCAATCCGGGCTTCTCCGAGCTGGTCGCCCGGCTGGCGGTGGTCGCCGATGCGCAGCGGATTTCGCGGCGCATCCTGGACCTGGATTCCAGTGGTGGCCAGGTCGAAGCCGCCATCGTGGCCGGCGACCGCATCGGTGAATCCAACTGGACGATCTGGGTGCGCGAAGGCTCGGTCTGCCACAGTGCCTGCGTGTTCGTGCTCGCCGCCGGCGATAACCGGCTGGTCTCGGGCAAGGTCGGCATCCATCGCATGATGCGGATCAGTTCCAAGGCGACCTCGCGCGCTGAACTCAACCGCGAACTCCACGAGGTCTATGACAACGTGAAGGATTACCTGCAGCGCAACGGCGTGGCGGTGGGCGTGGCCGACCTGATGATGACCGTGCCCAACCGCAGCCTGCGCCTGTTGACCGCCGAGGAGCTGCGTCAGTTCGGGCTGGACGGCACCAACGCCGTGCAGGACGATCTGGAGCGGATCAAGCAGATGCGCAAATGCGGCGATGCGTTCGTGCGCCGCAAGGATGCCTTCCTGGTCGCCTTCGATCAGGAGTGCAAGCGCGAGGGCAGCGAGCTGGAGGCCGTCAACAGCTGCGGGCAGGCGCTTAAGCAGCGCTTCGGTTTCCCCGACGAGACGTGTCCGGACGAGAGTCCGCTGTCGGAAATCGATGTCTCCACTCTGCTGCCGACCACCGTGGCCCCGGACCAGCCGGAGACCGCCGAGCGGACCCTCGGTGACGCCCGTCCGGCATCGGGCGAGGCCGCCGAACGCAACTGACGGAGGACTCACGTGCTTCCCGTAGACTGGGCCCGTTCCTTCCAGCCAACGGTGTCCTGATGCGTGTTCCGCTGCTGCTGTTGTCCGCTCTGCTGCCTTTCGCCACGCTGGCCCAGGCGCCACCACCGGCCACCCCTGCACCCGCGCCGGCACGCCCCGCGCCTGCGGCTGCGCCCGCAGCGCGTCCGGCACTGAGCCCGGCGCAGCAGGCGCAGGTGCAGAAGCAGGATGCGGAAATGACCGCCGCCGCGTTGCAGGTGGCCAAGCTGGTCGATGCCAACCGCGCCGGCGAGGCGTGGAAAGGCGCTTCGGCCGTGGCGAAGAAGTCGGTGACCGAGCAGGCGTTCGTCAGCCAGCTCACCGCTGATCGCCAACGTCTTGGCGCACTGGCCTCGCGCGGCCAACCGGTGGTGACCCGGGTCAAGTACGCCGCCGGGGCAACCGTTCCCGAAGGGCTCTACATCAACGTCAGTTTCCCCACACGCTTTGCCAACAGTGCCCAGCCGGTGCGCGAACTGGTCTCCTTCCGGTTCGACGAAGACCGCATCTGGCGCCTGGCCGGTTACAGCGTGCGTGCCGCCACCCCCTGATTGCCGGAGCCTGCGCAGATGAGTATCGAGATCCAGATGCTGGTGTGGTCGATGGTGCTCGGCCTGGTGCACGTGTTCGCGCCCTCCACGCTGATCACCCGCGAGCGCGGCATCGGCTGGAACGCCTCCGCGCGCGATCAGCCGATGCCACCGCCAGGCCCGCTGGCCGGCCGCCTGCAGCGCGCGCAGAGCAACTTCATGGAAACCTTCCCGTTCTTCGCGGCCGCGGTGCTGGCGGTGGTGCTGACCCAGCGCCAGGATGGGATGACCGCCGTGGCCGTGCAGCTGTATTTCTGGGCGCGCCTGATCTACCTGCCGCTGTACGCCGCCGGCGTGCCTTATGTGCGCAGCCTGGTGTGGCTGGTCTCGCTGCTGGGCATCGTGATGCTGCTGTGGGCGTTGCTGTGAACCGGTGCTGGCGCGCCTGATCCAGATCAAGGACGGCGCCGACGCCGCGGCGCTAAGCTGCACCTGACACGTAACGGCAGGATGGGATCATGCAGTCTGTGGATGTGGTGGTGGTGGGTGCCGGCCCGACCGGGCTGTGCTTCGCACGCGCGCTGGCCGATACCGGCCTGAGCGTGACGCTGATCGAACAGCAGCCGCGCGCTGCGCTGGCCGATCCGGCCTTTGATGGCCGCGAGATCGCGCTGACCCACGCCTCGCGCCAGATCCTGGAATCGTTGGGCCTGTGGGAGCGGCTGGACCCGGCCGAGATTTCCCCGCTGCGCGATGCCAAGGTGATGGACGGCGGCTCGCCGTTCGCGCTGACCTTCGCTGCGCACGAGCGTACCGGCGATGACCTGGGCTGGCTGGTGCCCAATCATCTGATCCGCCGCGCCGCGTGGCAGAGCGTGCAGGCCCAGGCCGGGCTGGACATCGTGGACCAGACCAGCGTGACGGCCGTCGCCCCCGGCCCCACCCACAGCACGGTCACCCTGGCCGATGGCCGCCAATTGGCCGCGCGCCTGGTGGTCGCTGCGGACAGCCGCTTCTCCGCGACCCGGCGCCTGCTGGGGATCGGGGCGCAGATGCGCGACTTCGGCAAATCGATGCTGGTGTGCCGGATGCAGATCGAGGTGCCGCACCGGCACACGGCCTGGGAGTGGTTCGGCTATGGCCGCACGATGGCGCTGCTGCCGCTCAACGGCGACCAGGCCTCGGCGGTGATCACCCTGCCGCCGCGCCAGATCGCAGGCTTGATCGCCCAGGACGAAGGCGACTTCGGCCGCAGCATCAGCGCGTTCTTCGAGCATCGACTGGGCGCGATGCGGCCGCTGGCCACGCCGGTCGCGTATCCGCTGGTGGGCGTTTACGCGCACGCGTTTGCCGGCGATCGCTGCGCGTTGATCGGCGATGCCGCGGTCGGCATGCATCCGGTGACGGCCCATGGCTTCAATCTGGGCCTGCGGAGCCAGCATCGGCTGGCCGGGATCGTGCGCAGGGCGGCGGGGCAGGGGCGCGACATCGCCGCGCCGTCCGGGCTGGCCGCGTACGAGCGCGGCCACCGGTTGGCCTCCCGGCCGCTCTACGAGGCGACCAATGCGATCGCCTCGCTGTATACCAATGACCGCCTGCCGGCGCGGCTCCTGCGCCGGGCCGGGCTGCGGCTGGCGCACGGCGTGGCCCCGTTCCGCCAGTTGATCGCCGCCCACCTCACCGGTAGGTGACGACCGTTGGTCGTCACACAGGGTCAGGGCGCGTCGCTGTCGGCGATCACGTGGATGACGGTGTCGGCGAACTGCACCTGCTGGCCCGCGCGGATCTTGCAGGCCTTGCGCAGCTCCACTTCACCATCCACCAGGACCTGGCCGTCGCCGATCACGGTCTTGGCTTCGCCCCCGCTGGTGACCAGGTCGGCCAGCTTGAGCAGCTGCTTGAGCTCGACGTAGTCGCGGTCCAGTTCAAATTCGAGGGTCTGCATGAAAACGGGTATCCTGGGAAGGGGCGCGGGCGTTGGGCCCGGCCGGGAGAGGGCGCGTATTGTGCGCCAGCACGCGGCAGAACGGCATCCACGTGGCAATCTGTACGCGTTGTTCAGGAACGATGCGGTATCATCGCCCCCTGAGTGAGTGAATTCTCCTCCGACCGAGCAGCGCCAGGGCACGCAATAAGAAAGGGCGCCCAAAGCGCGGACCATCCCCCTTTTTTATCTCACTGCCGCGTAAAACGGCGGTGTTTCGGAGTTCCCCATGTCCCAAGATTCCACCACGCCGCTGCGGTTTGCAGATCTCGGCCTGTCCGACGCTGTCATGCAGGCCGTCGCCACCGTCGGTTACGAAACCCCCTCGCCGATCCAGGCCGCCACCATTCCGGCGATGCTGGAAGGCCGTGACGTGCTGGGCCAGGCCCAGACCGGTACCGGCAAGACCGCCGCCTTCGCACTGCCGGTGCTGTCCAACCTCGATTTCAACCAGACCAAGCCGCAGGTGCTGGTGCTGGCACCGACCCGCGAACTGGCCATCCAGGTCGCCGAGGCGTTCCAGACCTATTCCTCCGGCATTCCGGGCTTCCGCGTGCTGCCGGTGTACGGCGGCCAGCCGTATGGCCAGCAGCTGCAGGCCCTGCGCCGTGGCGTGCACGTCATCGTCGGTACCCCGGGCCGTGTGATCGATCACCTCGAGCGCGGCACCCTGGACCTGTCCGAGCTGAAGACGCTGGTGCTGGACGAAGCCGATGAAATGCTGCGCATGGGCTTCATCGACGACGTCGAAGCCGTGCTGAAGAAGCTGCCGGAGACCCGCCAGGTCGCCCTGTTCTCGGCCACCATGCCGTCGCAGATCCGCCGCATCGCGCAGACCTACCTGAAGAACCCGGCTGAAGTCACCATCGTCAGCAAGACGACGACCTCGGCCAACATCCGCCAGCGCTACTGGTGGGTGAGCGGCATGCACAAGCTGGACGCGCTGACCCGCATCCTGGAAGTGGAACCCTTCGACGCGATGATCATCTTCTCGCGTACCAAGGCGGCCACCGAAGAGCTGGCCGAGAAGCTGCAGGCACGTGGCCTGGCCGCGGCCGCCATCAACGGCGACATGCAGCAGGCCCAGCGCGAACGCACCATCGGCATGCTCAAGGAAGGCAAGCTGGACATCCTGGTGGCCACCGACGTGGCTGCCCGTGGCCTGGACGTGGAGCGCATCAGCCACGTGCTGAACTACGACATCCCGTACGACACCGAAAGCTATGTGCACCGCATCGGCCGTACCGGTCGTGCCGGCCGCACCGGTGACGCGATCCTGTTCGCCACCCCGCGCGAAAAGGGCATGCTGCGTGCGATCGAGCGCGCCACCCGCCAGCCGATCGAAGAAATGCAGCTGCCGAGCGTGGATGCGGTCAACGATACCCGCATCACCAAGTTCATGAGCCGCATCAGCGATGTCCTGGATGCCGGTGGTACCGAGTTCTACCGCGACCTGCTGCAGAAGCTGGAAGGCGAGAAGAACGTGCCGGCGATCGACATCGCCGCCGCGCTGGCCAAGCTGCTGCAGGGCGATTCGCCGTTCCTGCTGACCCCGCCGGTGCGTGGTGCCCGTGAAGAGCGTGCGCCGCACCAGCGCAACGAGCGCAGCAACGACCGTGGCGAGCGCCCGGCCCGTTTCGAGCCGCGCTTCGAGCGTGGCCCGCGTCGTGAAGACGACCGCGGCCCGCGCCCGCCGCGTCCGGAAGGCGACTTCGGCAACAGCGAAGGCGGCTTCGAGCGCGCCCCGCGCCGTGACATCGCCCCGCGCGGTGCCGCCGAGCCGGGCATGGAAACCTTCCGCATCGAAGTGGGCCACGTGCACGGCGTGAAGCCGGGCAACATCGTCGGCGCGATCGCCAACGAAGCCGGGCTGGAAAGCCGCTTCATCGGCCGCATCGACATCCACGACGACTTCTCGGTGCTGGACCTGCCGGCCGAAATGCCGCAGGACCTGCTGACCCACCTGAAGAAGGTGTGGGTCTCGGGCCAGCAGCTTCAGATGCGCAAGGTCGAGCCGGGTGAAGACCTGACCCCGTCGCCGCGTCCGGCGTTCAAGCCGAAGTTCGGCCAGGGCAAGCCGCGTGGTCCGGGTGGCCCGCGCAGCGGTCCCGGCGGCAACGACCGTCCGCCGCGCCGTGATGGCTTCAAGCCGCGCGGTCCGCGCAACTTCTGATCCCCCTCGGGTGATCGACGCGACGCCAGCCTCCGGGCTGGCGTCGTCGTTTCCGGCCCCCGCGTCCCTGGCTGCCGGTTTCGCGCCGTCTCAACAACACTGGCCCTAGCCTGCGGGTTGGACCATGCTCCAATGGAATGAGTTTCCACATCCGCAGCCCCGGGGGGGATCGGCGATGTATGGAGGTCGCAGGGAGAGTGGCGGCACCGCGATACCGTATTCCATGCGGGGCCTGACCCTGCGCTTCGTGCTGTTGACCGGCATGGCCATCGGCCTGGTCGGCATTTCCGCCCTGATCCAGGAGCTGCAGGCGGCCTCCACCGCATGGATCATGGGCCAGAGCCACTGGTCGCGCGGCCAGCAACAGGCCACCCACGCGCTGTCGCGGTACATCACCTCGGCCGATCCGGCCGATCTTGCGCTGACCCGGCAGGAGCTGCGGGTGCCGCTGGGCGACCTCATCGCCCGCCGTGCACTGGAACAGGCCGCCCCGGACATCGCCGCCGCACGCCGGGGCTTCATCGAAGGCGGCAACGCCCGCGGCGACATCAACCGGTTGATCCTGTCGTATCGCTACCTGCGCGATCAGCCGTATTTCCGCGACGCGGTGCGCCTGTGGCGCGACACCGACGACGATCTGCTGCAGCTGGTGGCCATCACCGACCGGGTCCAGGCCGGACATGCCGCCGGCAGCCTGACCCCGGCGGTACAGCAGGCACTGCTGCGCCGGGTGCAGGCGCTGGACGTGGACATGCAGAACCAGGCGCGGGCGTTCTCCAGCGCGTTGCTGCATACCGCGGCGATGGTGCGCATGACCACCTTCATCGTCGGGGGGCTGTCGGTGCTGGCGATCACGCTGATCGCGGTGCTGCTCGCGCGGCGTGTGCGCAACGACCTGACCGAGCAGGAAAGCCGGTTCCGCGCGGCGTTCTACCAGGCCACGGTCGGCATGCTCAAGCTCGACGAGGAGGGCGGCATCATGGAGACCAACCAGGCCATGGCCGATATCCTCGACCATCGCCGTGAGGCGCTGCTCAGCCTGTCGCTGGCCGATCTGCTGGTGGAGGGGGAGCTGGTCTTGGACGAGCGCGGCCGGATCGACTGGCCACGCCAGCTGCGCCCGGGCGAGCTGCGCTTCCTGCGCGCCGATGGCAGCCTGATGTGGGGGCGCTGGAGCGGGACGGTGGTGCATACCCGGGGGCGCGCGCCGGCGGTGTTCGCGCTGGTGGAGGATGTCTCGCAGAACCATGCGCTGGCGCGGGAAGTGGAACACCACGCCAGTCATGACCCGCTGACCGGGCTGATCAACCGCCGCGAGATCGAGCGGCTGCTCGATCAGGCGCTGTGGCGGTACGCGCCGAGGGCGGGATCCACTCGCTGTGCTACATCGATCTGGATTACTTCAAGCTGGTCAACGACGGGCTCGGCCATGCCGCGGGCGACCAGCTGCTGCGCAGTTTCGCCGATTACCTGGTCGGCGCCGTGCGCGATGGCGACTGGGTGGGCCGCCTGGGCGGGGACGAGTTTGCCCTGTTCCTGGCCAACGCCGGCCAGGACGAGGCCAAGCAGGTGCTGCAACGGGTGATCCGCACGCTGGGCCAGGTCAGCCTGCATCACGGCGACGGCGCCCCCCGGGTGAGCTGCAGCGTCGGCGTGGTGGAAGTGACTGCCGAGGTACCGGATGTGAACTGGCTGATGAGCGCGGCCGACAGCGCCTGCTATGCCGCCAAGGAGGCCGGTCGCAACCGTGTGCATTGCTACAACGAAAGCCGCATGGCGCTGGACGAACGTCGGCGCGAAGCCGAGCGCTTGGCCAATGTCTCCAGCGCGATGGCCGAGAACCGCATGCTGCTGTATGCCCAGCGCATCGAGCGGGTCGGCGATCCGGAGTTCCTGCACTACGAAGTGCTGGTGCGCATGCGCAGCCCGGAGGGTGCCCTGCAGGGGCCGGCCGAGTTCATGGGCGCGGTGGAACGTTACGGCATGGGTATGGCGCTGGACCGGCACGTGTTGTCGCTGCTGTTCCGGCATCTGCAGGTGTGCCCGAGCCACGTGCAGCAACTGGGCCTGTGCAACGTCAACGTGTCGGCGCAGTCGATCGCCGAGCCCAGCTTCCTGGCCTTCGTCACCGATCTGCTGGAACGCAACCGCGGCCTGGCCCGCAAGCTCTGCTTTGAAATCACCGAAACCGCCGCGGTCAGCAACCTGGCCCAGGCGCGTGCCTTCATCGACGCGGTCAAGGCGCGCGGCTGCCGCATGGCGCTGGATGATTTCGGCTCGGGGTTGTCCTCGTTCGGCTATCTGCGCCAGTTGCCGGCAGACATGCTCAAGATCGATGGCGTGTTCGTGCGCGACATGAACGTGGATCCGGTCAACCGCGCCGCCGTGCGCGCGATCACCGAGGTGGGCCGCGAGCTGCACATGATGGTCGTCGCCGAGTGGGTCGAATCGGCGGTGGTGGCCGACCAGCTGGCGCAGATGGGCGTGGAGGGTTTGCAGGGGTATGCGATCGAGCGCCCGATCCCGCTGGAGCGGATGACCCAGCTGGCGATACGGCCGGTGCGCGCGGGCCTGTCCTCCGACGCCTGGCGGGGCATGCCATGATGCGATAATCGCCGCCGACGGTTCCGGACACGGTGTGCGCGGACGAACACGGGCGGGCAGGACGCAGGTGTGAGCAACGGGGGCGGTGACTCAATCGGGTGGATGGCGTTCGCGCTGGTGCTGCTGTGGCTGTTGCCCTGTAGCCTGCAGGCGGCGCCGCGCGTGGGGCAGGACTTCCTGTTGCTGGGCGGGGCCACCGATGAGGTGACGCCGCAGCGCGCCTGCGCGCCGGATGTACTGGCACGCCACCAGGAAGTGCTCTCGATCCCGGCGCCCGCCGCCGGCTGGTCGGGCAAGCCACAGGCCGTGGACGTATTCGGGGTCCTCACCGGCGAGGTCCGCATCAGCCATGGCGACCGCGAGATCTGCGGCAGCATGCACGATGCCCGCACGCGCGATTCGCGCTTCCGGGCCGGGGTCGGGTTGGTGGTGGTGCCCAAGGCCGGCGATCACGAGCCGATCGTGGTGTCCTGGACCCGGCCGCTGAAGCCGCGCTGGGTACCGACCATCCAGCTTGGCGCGCCCAGTCCGGTGCAGCAGAACGACACCGCCCGGCTGCTGGTGCGCGCAGCCTGCATCGCCGTGGCGATCGCCCTGGCGCTGTCTGCGCTGATGGGCTGGGCCACCACCCGCGACCGGTCTTTCCTGGTGTATGTCGGCGCCTGCATTGTGTTCGTGCTCTGGCAGGCGGTGCTTGGCGGGCTGAGCGGCTATCCCGAGCCGTGGTTGCCGGTGCACGACCGCGCCTCCTGGTGGCTGATCGCACTCACCGCGTTCAGCCAGGCCTTGCTGCTGCCGATCCTGTGGCGCCTCACCGGCGGTGACCGGCGCTGGCCGCGCTCGCGTCCGGCACAGCACCTCGTGCTGTGGGGCCTGATCGCGCTCGGGCTGAGCGTGCCGCTCTGGGGGCTGGACGGGCTGAGCGCCGGGGCGGCAGCGCTGGAAGGCAGTTTCCTGGTCGTCTGCACGCTGTGCCTCGGTGCGGGCCTGTGGGGGCTGTGGCGGGGCGATGCGCATGCGCTGCCGGGGCTGGCCGCGCTGGCCCCCTGGTGGATCATGATCGGGGCCGACGCGCTGGACGCGCGCTGGCTGATGGCCTATCGGATCGAAGCGCTGCAGTTGTCGGCCACCTGGTTCTTGATGATGGCCGCCTACGCCCTGAATCTCCGGCTGGGCAGGCTGCGCCGCCAGCGCGATGAAATGCGCCAGCTGGCCGACACCGACGTGCTCACCGGCCTGCCCAACCGTCGCGCCGGCCTGCGGCTGCTCGCGCAGTACCTGGAACGGGCGCGCCAGCAGCCGCATGCGCTGGCGATCGGCTTCCTGGACATCGATCTGTTCAAGGACATCAACGACCAGTTCGGGCATGAGGTGGGCGACCAGGTGCTGGTCGCGGTGGCGCGCGCGCTGCGCGGCTCGGTGCGCAACCATGACGATGTGATCCGGATGGGCGGTGAGGAATTCCTGGTGCTGCTGCCCGGTGCCGGCCATGCTGCGGCCGTGGCCCGGCTGGAGACGGTCCGTCAGCAGGTGGCGGCGGTGACCCAGACGCTGGGCATCCCGGGCCTGACCGTCTCGGCCAGCATCGGCCTGGCGGTACTCCAGCCGGGCAGCGACGATCTGGCCGGGTTGCTGCGCCGGGCCGACCACGCCATGTACTGCGCCAAGCGCAACGGCCGCAACCAGATCCACGACGGCGAACGCACCACGACCGCCTGCGATCCATTGCCGGCCTGAACCACCGGCACGCGGAAAAACGCAGCGGCGGCCACCTTTTGCCCGATAATGGGCCGATGACAACCCGACTCAACAAGCATATCGCCGATACCGGCTTCTGTTCCCGCCGCGAAGCCGACCGCCTGATCGGCGAGCGCCGCGTCACCGTCAACGGCCATCCGGCCGGTACCGGTGCGGTGGTGGGCGAACAGGACGTGGTGCTGGTCGACGGCCAGCCGCTGCGCGCCCGTGAAGCGAAGAAGGCCGGTGGCCGCAAGCACGTCTACATCGCGCTGAACAAGCCGGTGGGCATCACCTGCACCACCGAAAGCTCGGTCAAGGGCAACATCGTGGAGTTCGTCGGCCACGAGCAGCGCATCTTCCCGATCGGCCGCCTGGACAAGGATTCCGAAGGTCTGATTCTGCTCACCAGCAACGGCAACATCGTCAATCAGATCCTGCGCGCCGAAAATGGCCACCAGAAGGAATACATGGTCGCGGTCAACAAGGCCGTCACCGATGAGTTCCTGCGTGGCATGGCCCGCGGCGTGCGCATCC
Source organism: Stenotrophomonas sp. RG-453 (assembly GCF_033843685.1). Lineage (NCBI taxonomy): Bacteria > Pseudomonadati > Pseudomonadota > Gammaproteobacteria > Lysobacterales > Lysobacteraceae > Stenotrophomonas > Stenotrophomonas sp. RG-453. The sequence continues at coordinate 56,251 of NZ_JAMYED010000002.1, read as the reverse complement.
GTGACGAAGTCACATTGCCGTGCCGGACCAGCAAGCTGGCCAAGTTCGGGTTCCGGATCACCCTGCAGCAGGGCCTGAACCGCCAGATCCGCCTGATGGCGGCTGCGTTCGGCTTCCGGGTCACCCAGCTGCGCCGCGTGCGCATCGACAACATCAAACTCGGGGCGCTCAAGCCGGGCCAGTGGCGCAACCTCACCGACGCCGAGCTCAAGGGCCTGCTGCCCAAACAGCTGGACTGGTGATGCTGTGCGTCACGTGATGGCGCGATACTCGGGCTAGACTGCGCAGGCACACGCTACTGCCTGCCACGATGATCAAGCCGTCCAAGCCGGACAACGAAGCGCAGCGCCTGCTGGCGCTGCAGCGCTACCAGATCCTGGATTCCCCCCGCGAGCGGTCGTTCGACGATCTGGTCACGATCGCCACGGCGTTGTGCGGCACGCGCATGGGCGCGGTCACCCTGGTCGACCAGGACCGCCAGTGGTTCAAGGCGCGCCAGCTGCTGGAGGCCGCCGAAACCAGTCGCGACATCTCCTTCTGCGGCCACGCCATCCTGCAGCCGGACCAGGTGATGGTGGTCGAGGATGCCCGCAACGATCCGCGCTTCTTCGACAACCCGGTGGTGGTCGATGACCCGCACGTCCGCTTCTACGCCGGTGCGCCGCTGCTGAGCAGCGAGGGGCTGCCACTGGGCACCCTGTGCGTGTTCGATGCGGCGCCCCGGCAGCTCAGCCCGGGCCAGCGCGATGCGTTGTCCGCGTTGTCCCGGCAGGTCTCGCTGGTGATGGAGCTGCGCCGCTACGCGCACGAGATACAGCAGCACATGACCGACCGCGCCTGGTACGAGCAGCGCCTGGCCGAGTACAACGAACTGCTGGAACAGCAGAACGCCGACCTGGCCGAACAGAGCCGCACCGATCCGCTTACCGGCCTGCCGAACCGCCGTGCGATGAGCACTGCGCTGGAAGCGGCGGTGGTGGACGCCGACGGCCAGCCACGCGCCACGGCCGTCGCCCTGCTGGACATCGATCACTTCAAGACCGTCAACGATCTTTACGGCCATGCCACCGGCGATCACGTGCTGGCCGAACTGGCCCGGCTGCTGCGTGCGCATTTCGCCGGGCACGGCCTGGCCGCGCGTTACGGTGGCGAAGAATTCGTAGTGCTGATGCCCGATACGCCGCTGGCCACCGCTGAGTTGCAGTGTGATTTCCTGCGCATGGCGGTGGCCGACCTGCCGTTGGGCCTGCCGTTGACGATCAGTATCGGGGTGGCCGCGCACCGCCATGGCGATGCGATCGAGCAGACCCTGGCACGGGCCGACGCGGCGTTGTACCGGGCCAAGGGCGAGGGCCGCAACCGGGTCCTGCGCGCCGACTGAAGCGCACGGCCTTGTCCGTGGCGTGCCGGGTGTTGGCCGGTACGCGCGCTCAATCGGCGATGTTGCGCGCTTCCGAGGTTGCCAGGATTTCCGGGTGCTGCACCTTCCGACGGCGGTTGAGCAGCGGGTGCAGGAACACCGCCCCGACGATGATCGCCACGCCGGCGTAGAACAGCGGCGTCAGCTCACGCTGCTCGCTGAGCAGCACCATCGCCAGCAGGATCGCGTAGACCGGTTCCAGATTGGTCACCAGCTGGGAGGTGTAGGCGCTGATGTGGCGCAGCGCGACCAGGGCCAGCGCAAACGGCAGCAGCGTGCAGAGACCGGCCAGGGCCAACAGCAGCAGGCCATCGTGCAGGTCCGGGATCACCCACAGGTCGCTGGCCAGCGCTGGCAGCAGGAAGGGCAGCACCGGCGCCAGCAGGGTCAGGGTGAGCGTGCCCGCGCCGAGTTCCAGCGCGGTCACGGTGAGCGGGTCGGCATGGCTGACCAGGCGCTTGTTGAGCGAGCCGAAGACGGCCACCAGCAATGCCGACAGTGCGCCGATGAGCACGCCCAGGCGCATGCCATCGGGAACGCCCCCCACCACCAGTGCGACGCCGGGCAGCACCAGGATGCCGAAGGCCAGCTCGCGGAACTGGAAGGGTCGCTTGGCCACCCACGGTTCGATCACCGCCGTGAACACCGGCGCCAGCGCGATGCAGGTCGCGGCCACCGAGGCATTGGCCAGTTTCACGGCGCCATAGAAGGTGAGCCAATGCAGCGCGACCAGCGCGCCGACGCCGCAGTACCCGGCGACCAATCGCGGCGAGAGTTGCCGCAGCCCGCGCCACACCCGTGGCACCAGCGCCAGCATGGCCACCACCAGCAGCATGCGCCACCACACCAGGGGCAGGGCGGGCAGGGTGATCAGCTTGCCGAGGATGGCGGTGACGCCCCACAGCAGCACACAGAAATGGATTTGCAGCAGGGCTCTGCGGGTATCGGTCATCGGCATCGGCGTATTGTGCGACAAGCCGCGACGTGGCGGACGCCTTCCACGTGATCTTTTCCGGGCCGTGGCATCCTGCGCCCATGACACCTCTGCACAGCGATTCCCTTGCCCCCACAACGCCACCCGCGCTGCGCGCCTGGGCCGGCCTCACCGCCGTGGTCGCAGTGGCCTCGCTGCTGCTGCAGTATCACCTGCTGCTGCGCATCCCCGGCCCGGGTGCAGCGGAGGCGACGCTGCGCTACCTGGGCTACTTCACCATCCTCAGCAACATCGGGGTGGCCGTGGTCTGCGTTGCCCTGGCCTGCGGCCGTCGCACTGGCCTGGCCGCGCCGGTCCCGCGCGTGGCAGTGGCGCTGTTCATCGGCATCACCGGGTTGATCTACGTGATCATCCTGCGTCCGCTGTGGCACCCGCAGGGCGCGCAATGGTGGGCCGATGCCGGCCTGCATTACGCGGTGCCCGTGATGTATCTGCTGGGCTGGCTGGCCGGGCCGCACGGCCGGCTGCCTCGGCGCGGGCTGGCCGGCGTTCTGGCGATTCCGATCGTTTATCTGGGCTGGGCGCTGCTGGTCGGGCGGCTCAGCGGGCAGTACCCGTACCCGTTCTTGGACCTGGGCGCGCTGGGCATCGGCTTGGTCGCGCGCAATGTGCTGGCCGTGGCGGTGGTGTTCATTGTGGCCGGTGCCCTGCTGTGGTGGCTGGATGCGGCGCTCGCGGCGCGCCGCCGGCAGCGGTGAACGGTCAGCCGCCGCCGAGCTGCCGCAGCTGGTCGCGCAGGGCCATCGCCGCGCCGGGATTGCGCTGCTTGGCGGCGCCAATGAACAGCACATAGACCTCGCGCGGCGACTGCGCGGGCACGTCGGCGGCGAGGTGGGGCAGGTCTGCATTGTCCTCGCCGCGCGCCCAGCGCATCGCACGCAGGCACCACTGCTCCATCGCCCGCGCTGGATAGCCGGCACGCAGGTTGGCGCGTGAGCGCATCAGCCGCGCATAGATGAAGTCCGCGGTCGGGTCGGCGAAGCTGGGGTAATCGTCCGAGCCGCTGAACACCAGCGCGGCGCCGTGCGCCCGGGCAGCAGCCAGCAGGTCCGGTGTCCAGGCAGCCGGGTTGCGAACCTCCAGCGCGTGCTGCAGGCGCTCGCCGCCAACCTTGCGCGGAAGCATGCCCAGGAACGCATCGAACTCGGCCGCGGTCGCCGGATGGTTTTCGCCGAACTGCCAGATCAGCGGCCCCAGCCGGTCCTCCAGCGCGCTGATACCCTCGATGAAGCGCTCGGCACGTTCGCCGACGGTGGTCAGGTCATGGGTCTGGGTGATCGTGCGCGGCGCCTTGGCCGAGAAGCGGAAACCCTCGGGCGTCTGTTCGCGCCACTGTGCATAGATGGCCGGCTTCTGCGCGCGGTAGAAGGTGCTGTTGATTTCAATGCAGCCGAGCTGCTCGCTGGCATAGGCCAGCTCTTCGCGCTGCGGCAGCCCGGCCGGATAGAAGGTGCCACCACGCCATGCCGGGAAGACCCAGCCGCCGATACCGGTGCGGATGATGCCGGGCGGTGCGCTCATGCGCCGCCCGCGTGGCCGGCCCACGGGTCGTAGCTGCCGAACCACCACAGGTAGCCCTCCGGATCGCGGCAGGCATAGCCACGGCCGCCATAGGGCTGGTCGGCGATGTCGATCACGATCCGGGCGCCGGCGGCAACCGCGCGCGCATGATGCGCATCCGGGTCGGCCACGATCACGCAGGCCGTCTGGGTCTGGCGGCCGCCGACCTCATCGGGGTGCACGCTGTAGCGGCCCCATTCGCTGGCGTTGTCGACCGACCCGAGCATGATCATGCCGTGGCCATACACCAGCTGGGCGTGGTGGACGATATCGCCCTCGGCGTACACCGCCTGTTGCTGGAACCCGAACGCGCGCTGCAGCCAGGCAATGGCGGCGTGTGCATCGCGGTAGCGCAGGCAGGGAATGATCGTAGCGGTGGTCTGCGCGGGCGCGGTCATGGCGGGCCTCCTTCTGGCACAGGCGAGCCTGATCCGGCCCGCGTTACCATCGTGCGAAACCGGGGCATCGGCACCTTCGACGCCCCCGCCACACGCAACCGGAGACACTGCTTGAACACATCCTGGATCGGAGGCGCCGTGCTGCTCGCATGCGCACCCTTGGCATCGGCCGCCGTGCCGGCCGAACTGCAGCGGCTGGACGCCACCATCGAACGGGCCCGCGCCGAGTTCGACATCCCCGGCATCGCCGTGGCGGTGGTCAAGGACGGCAAGGTCGTGATGGAACGCGGTTACGGTGTGCGCGAGCTGGGCAAGCCGGCGCCGGTCCAGGCCGACACGCTGTTCGCGATTGCCTCCAACACCAAGGCGTTCACCGCGACCTCGCTGAACCTGCTGGCCGAGCAGGGCAAGCTGAAGATGGACGATCGCGTGATCGATCATCTGCCGGGCTTCCGCATGTCCGATCCGTATGTGACCGGCGAAATGCGGATCCGCGATCTGCTCTCGCATCGCAGTGGCTTGAGCCTGGGCGCGGGCGACCTGCTGTTCTGGCCGACCACCTCCTACAGCAACAAAGAGGTGGTGCAGCGTCTGGGCAAGGTGCCGCTCAAGGCCGGGTTCCGTGATCGCTACGCCTACGACAACATTCTCTACGCGGTCGCCCAGCAGGTGATCGAACAGGTCTCCGGGCAGACCTATGCAGACTTCCTGCAGCAGCACATCTTCACCCCGGTGGGGATGCGCGGCACACGTTACAACGCCGATCATCTGCAGCCCGGCGACAACGCCGCGGTCGGTCATGCCAAGTACGATTTCAGCCAGCTGCGCACCGTCGCACCGCTGACCTGGTCCAACAATGCCGGCGCCGGCGGCATCTATTCCAGCGTGCATGACATGGCGCGCTGGATGAACGTGCAATTGGCCCAGGGCACGCTGGAGAACGGCCAGGCGCTGTTCACCGCCAAGACCCAGCAGGCGATGTGGCAGATGATCACCCCGCAGGTCGTGCCCGAGCCGAGCGTGCCGCAGCTTGCGGCGGCACGGCCGAATTTCGCCGGTTATGGCGAGGGCTGGAGCCTGAGTGATTACCGCGGCCAGAAGCTGGTCTGGCACACCGGCGGCTGGCCCGGCATGGTCTCGCGCGTGACCTTGGTGCCGGAGCACAAGCTCGGCATCGTGGTGCTGACCAACCAGGAAGTGGGTGCCGCCTTCAACGCAATCACCATGGAAGCGCTGGACGCCTACCTGCAGGCGCCGGCCACCGACTGGGTCGCCGCCTATGCGGCCGCCGTGGCCAAGTCGCAGGAGAAGGCGGACGAGGGCTGGGCCAGGCACCAGGCGGCGCGCGATGCGAAATCCACGCCGTCGCTGCCGCTGGCACGCTACGCGGGCGGTTACCGCGACGCGTGGTACGGCGACGTATTCGTTGAACAGCAGGGCGGCAAACTGCGCCTGCGCTTCGGCAGGACCGCGCAGTTGATCGGCACGCTGGAACATTGGCAGCACGACACCTTCCTGGTGCGCTGGGACGACCGTTCGCTCAATGCCGATGCCTTCGTGAATTTCAGCCTGGATCCGGACGGCAAGGTCCGCGAGGTGCGCATGCAGGCGGTGTCGTCGCTGACCGATTTCAGCTTCGATTTCCAGGACCTGCTGCTGACCCCGATCGCGCCGGAGACCAAGGGCTGAACCCCGTCGCCGGCGTGTGATGGAGGTGAGAGTAAAAGGGCAGGCCGCGGTGGGATAATCGCGGCCTGTTTTGTTTTCGGTGCACTGCGATGTTCCGCTGGTTCGAATCGCTGATTCCGGTTTTCCCGCCGATCGATGGGCGCATGCCGCCGCGCAAGGTGGTGCCGTTCTACATCCACTATCTGCGTCCGGTGTGGCCGGTGCTGCTGGCCACGTTGATCGCCGGGCTGCTGCTGGCGCTGGTGGAAGTGGCGATGTTCGATTTCCTGGGCCGCATCGTCGACATGGTCGCCGAGCAGCCCGGCAGCGACTTCTTCGCCCGGCATGCCAACACGTTGATGTGGATGGCCGGCATCACCCTGATTGCGCGGCCGCTGCTGGTCTCGCTGCACAGCCTGCTGGTCAACCAGGCGATCGTGCCGGGGTTGAGCAACCGCTCGCGCTGGCTGATGCACAACTACGTGGTGCGGCAGAGCCTGAGCTTCTTCCAGAACGATTTCGCCGGCAGCATGGCCAACCGGGTCATGCAGACCGGTACCTCGCTGCGCGAATCGGCCGTGCAGATGGTCGATTCGCTCTGGTACATCATCGTCTACACCGGCACCGCGCTGTACCTGTTCGCGCAGGCCGACTGGCGGCTGATGATTCCGCTGGGGCTGTGGATGGCCGGCTATGCGGTAATCATGTGGTACTTCGTGCCGCGGGCCAAAGAGCGCGCGTGGATCGCCTCGGAGGCGCGCTCCAAGGCGATGGGCCGCATCGTGGATGGCTACACCAACGTGCCCACGCTGAAGCTGTTCGCCCATGGCGGCCGCGAGCAGGCCTACGTGGCCGAGGCGATCGACGAACTGGCGGTCAAGCACCGCGGCCAGACCCGGGTCACCACCGGGCTGGAAGTCACCATCGCCATCGTCAACGGCTTCCTCATCGTGGGCACCTGCGGCCTGGCGCTGTGGCTGTGGAACGGCGGGCACATCACGGTCGGTGCGATCACCCTGGCCACCGGCCTGGTGATCCGCATCCACAACATGTCCGGCTGGATCATGTGGACGATCAACGGCATCTTCGAGGATATCGGCACGGTGCAGGACGGCATCACCACCATCTCCCAGCCGCTCACCGTGCAGGACCGCGCCGATGCCGTGCCGCTGGTGGTCAGCCAGGGCGCCGTGCATTTCGATCACATCCATTTCCACTACGGCAAAAGCGGTGGCGTGATCGCCGGGTTGGACCTGCAGGTGAAGCCCGGTGAAAAGATCGGTCTGGTCGGCCCCTCCGGTGCCGGCAAGTCGACCCTGGTCAACGTGCTGCTGCGGCTGTACGACCTGGAGAGCGGGCAGATCCGCATCGACGGCCAGGACATCGCCGGTGTCACCCAGGAAAGCCTGCGCCGCCAGATCGGCGTGGTCACCCAGGACACCTCGCTGCTGCACCGCTCGATCCGCGACAACCTGCTTTACGGCCGCCCGGACGCGACCGAGGAACAGCTGCATGCCGCGGTGGCCAAGGCACGGGCGTCGGCCTTCATCGACACCCTGCGTGATGGCGAAGGACGGCAGGGTTACGACGCGCACGTCGGCGAACGCGGGGTGAAGCTGTCCGGTGGCCAGCGCCAGCGCATCGCGATCGCGCGGGTGCTGCTCAAGGACGCCCCGATCCTGGTCCTGGACGAGGCGACCTCGGCGCTGGATTCGGAAGTGGAAGCGGCGATCCAGGACAACCTGGACGAACTGATGACCGGCAAGACGGTGATCGCGATCGCGCACCGCCTGTCCACCATCGCGCGCATGGACCGGCTGGTGGTGATGGATCAGGGCCGCATCGTGGAGACCGGCACGCACGCCGAACTGATCGCGGCCGGCGGCTTGTATGCCCGTCTGTGGGCGCGGCAGACCGGTGGATTCGTGGCCGCCGACGCGTAACCCTCGATTCACCCACGTCGCACTCGCCCCACGTGCCCGTTACCTGCATCCACGGGCGCTGTGCAGATAAAGAAACGGCCCGGGTCACCCCGGGCCGTTTGCCTGTCTGACGAGGAACCAGGCAGTACTTACTCGATCGGCTGGTCCAGCATCAGCTGGCGCGCGAAACGCACCGGCGGCGCGCCGTAGGACAGCATCTGGTCGTGGTAGGCCTTCAGGTTGAACTTGGCCCCCTGCTTGTCCTGCACGGCCTTGCGCGTGTCGAAGTGCTCCTGCGCACCGACGAAGTAGGTGGGCAGCTGCGCGGAGGTCAGCTGCGCACGCACCCACTTGCCCGAGGCTTCGCTTTCCTGCTGGAAGGCGTCGTGGGTCATCAGGTGCATCGCCTGCTCGCGCGTCCAGTTGTCCACGTGCACGCCCTGGTCCAGGATCGCGTTGGAGATGGTGCGCAGGTAGAACTTCAGCTGCACCAGGTGGAACAGCGGATCGTTGTCCAGGTAACCCTGCTCCTGCATCATCCGCTCGGTGTAGACCGCCCAGCCTTCGGCGAACAGGCCCGAACGCAGCACCGCGCGCAGCGTGGAGGGGAACTTGCCCGAGTGCCAGCCTTCCAGGTAGTGGCCCGGCGTGCCTTCGTGGATGCTCAGCAGGTGGATCATGCGGCTGTTGTATTCGCGCAGGAACGAATCGACCTGCTTGTCGGTCCAGTCGTCGGGAATCGGCGAGACCGCGTAGAAGGTCTTCAGGTTCTTGTCGAGCGGGCCCGGCGAATCGCAGTAGGCCACGGCCACGCCGCGCTGGAATTCCGGCATCAGGATGATGTCCACCGGTGAATCCGGCAGCGTCATCAGGTCATGCCTGCGCACGAATTCGGTGGACTGTTCCAGCGCGGCCTTGGCGTCTTCAACGACCTTGTCGCGGGCCGGTTTGTCGGCATAGGCCAGCTCCAGCGCGGCTTCGATCGCCGCCTGCTGCTGCTCGTCACTCGGGTTGGCCGGCAGCGCCGGGGCGCCCGGCTTGTCCTTGAGCACGGTCTGCGCGATGCCGTACATGTCCTGGCGCACGCGCTTGAGTTCGGCACGCGCGCGCTCGCCGATCTCGGCACGCGACAGCGAGGAGTTCAGCGCGAACTTGAGCTTCTGGTCATACAGGTCCGCGCCGATGCGGAAGTCGCCCTTGGCATTCGGCACCAGGGTCTTGTCCAGCCAGGTCTGCTGCTCCTCGACGGCCTTCTTCAGGCCCTCGATCGCGGCCTGCAGGCGCTTCTGGTCCTCGGCGGGGAGTTCGCCGATGTGCGGGGTGATGAAGGTATCGACGATGCTCAGGATGCCGCGGTTCTGCTTGGCCACGGTTTCGGCATGGATCTTCGGCACGCGGGCCGGGTCCAGGTTCTCACGGGCCTGGGCGAAGATCTGCGGCAGCTTCTCCATGCGCGCGGTGGCCGACTTCAGGCGCTCGGGCAGCGGCGCGAACTCACGCGCCATCAGGCCGTACAGCGCGCTGCCGGCCATGCCGTTGTACATCTGCGGGTCCCACTTCGGCGACTGCAGCACTTCGGCGGTCCACACTTCGGACTGCAGCTGGTTGCGCAGGATCGCCGCGTCCACCTGGTTCTCGCGCGAGAGCTTGCTCACGTCGATCTTGTCCAGGTCGGCTAGCAGGGCCTTGTACGCGGTCAGCACCTTCTGCTGGCCGGCGGCGCTCAGGTCATCGATCTCGCTGTCATAGCGGTGGTCGCCGATCTGCGTGGCGCTGATCGGGGACAGCTGCATCCAGGTGTCCAGGGCGCGCTTGGACAGATCGGCAAAGGCCGTATCGACCGCGGCATCGCCGGCGGGGGCAGCCGTTTCGGTGCCGGTGGCGGGCGCAGGGGAGTCGGCCTGCTGGCAGCCACCAAGGGCGGCGATCAGGGCGAGGGCAAGCAGATGCTGGCGCATCGGTGTTCCTGTACTGGGGACAATCCCCGAGCATAGGGCCGATGGCCCCCGTTGTCCCCGTGCCATTGGATTACCATGCGCCGTGAAGATCATCGCATTGACTGGAGCTGCACTGTGACTGGATGGACACGACGGGCCCGCGCCGGGCTGGCAGGGATGCTGTTGTTGGGCCTGGTGGCCTGTGGCCGCGGCGGACAGGATTACGCGGCCGATGCGGCCGCCGGAGCGGTTGCCTCGCCGGAGGGTGCGTTCCTGGCCTATGAACATGACCTCCGCATCCAGCTCGATGCCAAGCGCATCAGCGAGCGGGTCAAGGCCGTGTCCGAGGCGTGCCAGAGCAACCGGTTCGGCGACTGCGCCGTGCTGCAGGTGGGCGAAGAGGGCGGTGAGACCCGCTCCGGCTCGATCCGCGTGCGCATCGCGCCCAAGGGTGTCGAGCCGATCATCGCCCTGGCCGGTGAAGGCGGCGATGTGGCCTCGCGCAATACCCATGCCGAAGATCTTGCCCAGCAGGTGGCCGATACCGCGCTGACCCAGGCGCGGCTGCAGAAGGAGCATGCCCAGTTGCAGGCGTACCAGCAGCGCAGCGACATGAAGGTTGCCGATCTGTTGGCGGTCTCACAGCGCATGGCCGAGATTGAAGCGGGGCTGGAACAGGCCAACAAGGACGCCGCGCAGCAGCGTCGCCGGATCGATACCCAGCTGGTCACGATGCGTTTCGAAGGCCCGGCCGGGCAGCGCAGCCGCAGCGAGATCGGCAAGGCGGTCAGTGAGTTCGGCTCCATCGTCACCACCAGCATCGCGTTCGTGATCCGCGCGGTTGCCGCGCTGCTGCCGGTTGGTGTGGTGGCCTGGGCAGTCGGTGCCGTGGTCGTGGCGCTGTGGCGCCGCCGCAAGCGACGCAAGGCTGCGGCGGCCGCACGCTGAGCCTGCCTGTCGTGGCGCGCGTGACAGCGCGCCACGACGGTCGAGTTAGCCTTCGTCCTGCTCGTATTCCACGAAGACGTCCAGCTCCAGCGCCAGTTCCTGCACGGCGTCGCGCACGCGCTGGGCGCCGAGCGCATTGCCGACTTCCACTTCCAGTTCGTGGGTGCCCGGGCCGATGTCATCGGACAGGCCGGCCGAGCTGGAATCGTCGTCGTCCATGTGCGGCATCAGGTCGTCGGTTTCTTCGACGTGTTCGATCCCCTCGATGCTCTGCAGCAGGTCGGTGATGGCACGCGCATCGTCTTCGGTGCCGGTGATTCGCAGTCGCAACAGGGCCATGGGGTGAGCCTCGGGGAAAGGGACTCCAGCCTAGCCAGCGGTCGGAAAAGGTCGGGTGAGGATGCGCGCTGGGCCGTGGTGTCCGGTTCAGTCGCGCGTCGGGTCGGCGGGTGGCAGGCCCAGCAGTTCGTCAGGCAGGGCCGGCAGCGGGGTGCGCTCATCCAGCGCTTCGCGCTTGAGCCAATCCATGAAGGCCTGCGCGGTCGGGCTGAGCGGACGGTGCTCGGCGTGCACCACGTAGTAAGCGTAGCGTGCCTTGAGCGCAGGGCCAGGCAGGCGCACCAGTTCGTAACGCTGCAGATAGGGTTGTGCGATGTGCTTGCGCGCCAGCACCGCGCCGATGCCGTACACCGCTGCGCGCATCGCATCGGTGCTGTCGCTGAAGGTGTGCAGCGAGGGCAGGTCCAGGCCGCGGACACCGGCAGCGCGGAACCAGTCGCGCCAGCCCTGCGGGGACATGTCGCTGAGCAGGGGCAGCGCGGCGATCTGCGCGGCGTCGCGCAGCGCCGAAACCCCCGCCAATGCCGGCGAGGCGACCGGGCAGAGTTCGTCGTCCATCAGGTGGTGCGCGGTCATTCCCGGCCACTGGCCCAGGCCGTAACGGATGCCCAGCTCCGGGCCGCTCTCGTCGAAGCGCACCAGCTCCGTGCTGGTCTGCAGCTCGATGCGCATGCGTGGATGCTGTCGGGTGAAGCGCGGCAACCGCGGGATCAGCCAGCAGTACGACAGCGAGCGGATGGTGGTGACCCGCAGCGGCACGATGTCCGCCTGCGGGTGGAGGTTGCCGGCCACGGCATTGAGATCGCTCAGCGCGGCGGCCGCCGCATCGGCCAATTGGCGTCCCTCGGCGGTCAGCCGCACGCCGCGCGCGTGGCGCTGGAACAGGACCGTGCCCAGCAGCTCTTCCAGCCGGCGCACATGGTGGCTGACCGCGCTGGCGGTCAGGTGCAGCTCCTGGGCGGCACGGGCGAAATTCTGATGGCGCGCAGCCACCGCGAACACCCCCAGCGCGGGCAGCAGGGCAGGGCGAAGGATCATGGTCGAGACCCAAATCATATTTGTGGCTTGCACGGATACTACGCGCTTGTGGGCGCGCGACGGCAGGCGGATGCTGTCGCCCTTCCTCTCCGGATCCACGCGCATGTTGCCGTCCTTTACCGCTACTCCAGCATGTAAGCGTCCTTGCGGAGACCCGGCGTGAGCGGGGCGCCGCTGGCGGCGGGCAGCGTGGATCGTGATTGGCGCACGCCGCTGGAGTTGACCGTGCTCGGCGCGATCTGGGGCTGCTCGTTCCTGTTCATGCGCGTGGCCGTGCCCGCCTTCGGGCCCTATGCGCTGGTGGAGGTACGGCTGCTGCTTGGTGCCTTGGTGCTGCTGCCGTTCCTGTGGCAGGCGCGGGCGCAGTTCCCGGCGCGGCGCTGGTTGTGGTTGGCGCCCATCGGGGTGATCAACTCGGCCATTCCGTTCGTGCTGTTCGCCTGGGCCGCACAACGCGCCCCGGCCGCGATCGGCGCGATCTGCAATGCCATGACCGTGTTGTTTGCCGCGCTGATTGCCTTCCTGTTCTTCGGCGAAAAGATCGGCATGCGCCGCGCGATCGCCCTGCTGGTCGGCTTTGCCGGCGTGGTCGTGCTGGCCACGGTCAAGGTTGCCGGGCTGAGCATCGGCGCAGCGGTGGTCGCCGGTGCGCTGGCCGCGTTGCTGTACGGGCTGGGCGTCAACCTGGTGAAGCGCCACATGACCCGGCCTGCCGCCGGCCGCCTCTGCCGGTGCCACGCTGGGCTGCGCGGCGATCCTGCTGCTGCCGATGGCGCTGACCCACTGGCCGGCCGCACCGATCCCGATGCTGTCCTGGGCCTGCGCGATCGCGCTGGGCGTGGTCTGCACCGGCCTGGCGTTCCTGATGTTCTACCGCCTGATCGCCCGCATCGGCCCGGCCCGCGCTTCGACCGTGACCTACCTGGTGCCGATGTTCGGCGCCCTGTTCGCCTGGCTGTTCCTGGGCGAACCGGTGACCGGCGCGATGATCATCGCGGGCGTGTTGATTCTTGGGAGCGTGGCGGTGTCGCAGCGATAGGCCGTCGTGGCCGCGTGCAGCGACCCATGGGTGGCTCTATCGGGGCATCCGGACGCTGACGCGTCGGTTATCTCATCCTCAGCGCACCGGTACCGGGATGTTGCACAGGTCGATGTGGTCGGCCGGGCGCTTGTAGAAATCGTCGACGCGGTTGCGGCGCGCTTCGGTCGCCTCGGCGAAGGTCCTGGAGTCGGTGCGCAGCACCTGCAGTCTGGGTCGCTGCGCAGCCGGGACATCGCTGGCGCGCTGGACCGACTGGATCGCGGTGCGCTGCGCCGGGTCGGTGTAGAAGCCCATCGGTGCCGGTCCACGCGGCAGCGCGCTGAGCAGCTCCATGCCCTGCAGCACGCGGCCGACCAGGGTGATGTTGCGGTCCAGCTGGCGCGGTGACTGCCCGGTCACGACGTACAGCTCGGCACCGATGCTGCTGTCTTCCTCGTTGTTGCGACCAGCGCCCAGCGCGCCATAGCAATGCGCCAGCCAGGTCTTGCCGTCCTTGCGGTCCTGTCCCACCGGGAAACCATCGACAAAGCCGGTCTGGTCGGCCCAGCCGTCACGGTCGGGCAGGACGCTGACCGTGAGCCCCTTGCTGTCGCGCTGGAACTCGGCCGGGAGCTTGCGTTTGGCGCTGCCGAGCGGCTTTGCCTTGGCGGCATCATCGGCGTCGGCATCGCCGAACTGCACCACGAAGTTGTCCTGCGCGCGGTAGATGCTTTCGCCATCCCAGAAGTGCTCGTGGGCCAGCGTCTGGATGTTGGCCACGTGTTGCGGCGCGAAGGCCGGGGCCAGCTCGATGATGACCCGGCCGGTGGGCAGGTTCATGTACAGCAGGTTGGCCGGGTCCGGTGTGCGCCAGTCGCTGTCCGGCGAGGCGTCCAGAATCTGCTGCGGGCTGCGGTAGGGCGTGGCGGCGCTGGCCACGGGGGGCAGCAGGCAGGCCAGGGCGAGGGCAAGCAGGGCAGGACGACGTGGCGACATGGCAGACCCGTTCAGGAAGGTGTTCCCCGATTGTGCGCGAAGCACGTCGGCCACCGCCACCCGGCCCTGCCCAACCGGCACGGTGACTAACGACACATCCGCTATAGCGAACTTCGGACTAGTGTGGACTCCACGCTAGCGGAGACCGCCATGAGCGACCACGAGGTCCATCTCAAGAAGTTCCAGAAAGAGCTCAGCTCCGGCACGGTCTCCCTGGCCTTGCTGGCGGTGCTGGCCAGGGCGGGCGAGCCGCTGTACGGCTACCTGATCGCCAAGGAGCTGGAGCGGGTCGGCGAGGGCGTGTTGAGCGGCAAGCAGAGCGCGCTGTACCCGGTGCTGCGCAACCTGGAAGGGGCCGGGTTGCTGGAAAGCCATGTTGAACCGTCGGTGGCCGGTCCGCCGCGTCGCTATTACCGCATCAATGACACGGGGCGCGAAGTGCTCCGGCACTGGACCGCCGCGTGGCGTGCCACCCGTGATTCCGTCGATTCCGTCCTGGAAGGGGTAACCGAATGAACATCGAATCCGTGGCCGGTCGGGCCTTGCCGACCACCATTCCCGCGTATCTGGCGCAGCTGCGTGCGGCACTGCACGACGCCGATCCGGCCATGGTGCAGGACGCGCTCTACGACGCCGAGGAATACCTGCGCTCGGAGTTGGCCGCGCAGCCGGGCCGCAGCGAGGCCGAGGTGATCGCCGATGTCGCCGGCAGCTACGGGGCGCCGGAAGAGGTTGCCGAGATCTACCGCGAAACCGAGATCACGGTGAACCGCGCGCTGCGCACGCCGAGCGCCGGCGCGGCACCGCTGCGCCAGGCCGCGCCCAGCGGCCCCGGCATGGGCGCCGTGCCGCCCCCGCATGCCCCGCCCAGGCCGCGCTCTGCGCTGGCCAGCTTCTTCGGTGTCGCACTGGAGGCGCGCACCTACGGCGCGCTGTTCTACATGCTGCTGTCGCTGGCCACCGGCACGTTTTTCTTCACCTGGGTGGTGACCGGGCTGTCGCTGTCGCTGGGCCTGATGGTGCTGATCATCGGCATCCCGGTGGCGGTGTTGTTCTTCGGCTCGGTGCGCGGGCTGTCACTGCTGGAAGGGCGCCTGGTGGAAGCGCTGCTGGGCGAGCGCATGCCGCGCCGGCCGACGTACTCCGACCGCAGCCGCACTTGGCTGCAGCGTATCGGCGACATGTTCACCGACGGGCGGACCTGGCTGACCCTGCTGTACTTCGTGCTGATGCTGCCGCTGGGCATCGTCTACTTCACGATCGCCACCACGCTGCTGTCGACCTCGATCGGCTTCATCTGGGCGCCGGTGGCGGCGCTGTTCTCCAGCGACTACGTGGGCATCCACATCGACGGCATCCAGATGCTGTCGGCCTGGGTCACGCCCCTGCTGGCCGTGATCGGCGTGCTGCTGCTGTTCGCCACGCTGCACCTGGCCCGCGGCATCGGCCGCCTGCACGGAATGATGGCCAAGCATCTGCTGGTGCGGTTGTAAACGGGACACGAGGATGGCGAGGGTGACGACCAACGGTCGTCACCTACCGGCGCTGCAGAACCCGAGGATCCGGTAGTGCCGGCCAGCGGCCGGCACTACCGCATATCGCGCTGGCGTCAGCCGGCTTTACGCCGCAGCGGCGTCACGTTGCTCGCGATCTTCGCGGCCTTCTTCGGCTTGCTGGCCACGGTCTGCGCATGGGCGGCGAAGAAATCACGCACCTTCGGGTAGACGGTTTCGCGCCAGCGGCGGCCGCTGAAAATGCCGTAATGGCCGGCGCCTTCCACGATGAAATGCTCGCGGTGCGCAGCCGGAATGCCGGTGCACAGTTCCTGCGCCGCTTCGGTCTGGCCAAGGCCGGCGATATCGTCCAGCTCGCCTTCGATGCTCAGCAGCGCGGTGCCGGTGATCGCGCTGGGATCCACCCGTTCCCCCTGCACGTACCACTCGCCGCGCGGCAGCAGGAACTCCTGGAAGACCACGCGGATGGTATCGAGGTAGTACTTGGCCGGCATGTCGAGCACAGCGTTGTACTCGTCGTAGAAACGCCGGTGCGCGTCGGCATCTTCCATGTCGCCCTTGACCAGGTCGGCATAGAAATCCCAGTGCGAACTGAAATGGCGGCTCGGGTTCATCGAGAGGAAACCGGCATGCTGCAGGAAGCCGGGATACACGCGGCGGCCTGCACCCGGGAAGGTGGCCGGCACGGTGTGGATGACGTTGTTTTCGAACCACGACATCGGGTTCTGCGTGGCCAGGTTGTTGACCGCGGTCGGGCTGCAGCGCGCATCGATCGGGCCGCCCATCATCACCAGCGAACGCGGCGTGGCTTCACCACGGCTGGCCATCAGCGAGACGGCGGCGAGCACCGGCACGGTCGGCTGGCAGACGCTGACCACGTGCAGTTTTTCCGCGCCGAGGTGGCGGATGAATTCCTGCACATAGGCGATGTAATCCTCCAGCCCGAACTCGCCTTCGCTGCCGGGCACCATGCGCGCATCGACCCAGTCGGTCACATACACGCGGTGGTCGCGCAACAGGGTGCGCACGGTATCGCGCAACAGCGTGGCGTGGTGGCCGGACAGCGGCGCCACCACCAGCACGAACGGCTGGTTGAGCATGGTGTGCAGCTGGTCGGCTTCATTGCTGTGGCGCTTGAAGCGCAGCAGCTTGCAGAACGGCTTGCTGACCTCTTCGTGGACGACGATCGGGACGCGCTCGCCCTCGACGTCGATCTCGTTGATGCCCCATTCGGGCTTCTCGTAATCCTTGCCAATGCGGTGGAACAGCTCGTTCACAGCGGCCAGGCGATCCGCGCCGGGCATCTGCGACCACCAATGACCTTGATTGGCGAAGAACTTCGCGTTGGCCTGGGCCTGGTGCACCCACGGGGCGAGCAGGTTGCGGGTCAACTCATGCAGCTGATATAGCATGACGTCCGATATGTATGGTCTTATGTTGCCGCGCAGCATAGCGCACCCGTCGCGCGGGCGCGTTAATGCGGGGGCTGTCTCAATTGTTATAGAGACTCAAGGCGCGCCGCGTTCCAGTGCCGCCGCCTGTCCGGACAGTGCGGGCGACAACCAGCAATGCGAGCCCAACGCGGTGAATCCGACCCGCTTGAGCTGGCTGCGGTACCAGCGCGCCGGACGGGCTTGGAAGCCTTCATGGTCGCCATCGAAGTCATCCTCGGCGGTGAACGCCTCCAGGAACGCGACGCCGGCGGTGAGTTCGGCGAAGCCTTCCAAGGCCGGGCGCAGTTCGCGGCTGGGCACGTAGTGCATCACATCCGAACAGATCAGCAGATCGACCGGCGCGCACGGACGCAGCCAGGCGAAATCGCCGACCCTGGCCGGGTGCAGGTTGCGGCTGCGGCCGTAGCGATGCACCGCGTAATCGCTGCTGTCGAACCCAAGGTACTGCACGCGCGGACGCAGCTTGAGCAGCGGCGCACGCCAGGCGCCTTCGCCGCAGCCGATATCCAGCACGCTGCGGATCGGGCGTTCCAGGTAGTACTCGGCACTGGCCACGGCGAGTGCCACCTTACGCGCCAGGCGCGCGGCGCCACCGGTCTGGTCGGGCTGGTACCAGCGCTGGAAGTAGGCGGCGTCGTAGGTTTTGTCCATGGGGATCTGCAGGTGGGCGAAAGCGGCGCCTATCGTACGGTGTGGCGCGCGCGGATGCGCAGCCGGGGTGCGGCGAAGGGTCGCGTCGGCCACCCGTGGGGCGGCGCAACCGGGCATGCGAGAATGGCGGCCAACCTACGCCAGCCGCGGGAGCAAGCGCATGCAGTCCTATTACTGGGTCAAGACCTTCCACCTGCTGTTCGTGGTGGCATGGATGGCGGCGGTGTTCTATCTGCCCCGGATCCTGGTCAACCTCAGCGAGACCGCCGGCCAGCTGCCGGTGACCGAGCGGCTGCAGCTGATGGGCCTGCGCCTGTACAGGTTCGGGCACATGATGTTCGGCCTTGCGCTGATCCTGGGCGTGGTGCTGTGGCTGGGCTATCGCGTGATTCCGGACTTCCCGACCATGGTCGCCCCCGGTGCGGCAGGCTGGCTGCATGCCAAGCTCGGCCTGGTGGTGCTGCTGCTGGTGTACTACTCGTGGACCGGCCGGCTGTTGAAAGGCGCGGTGAAGGGCAGGGTGCTGCCGTCCTCGCGCGCGCTGCGCTGGTTCAACGAACTGCCGCTGGTGCTGTTCATCGGCGTGGTGTGGCTGGTGATCGCCAAGCCGTTCTAAGCGATCCGCAGCGGTGGTGCCGGCCGCAGGCCAACTACCTCGGACCCGCGTGCGAAACCGGGTAGTGCCGGCCGCTGGCCGGCTCACCGGGATGCCGGGGATGCCGGATAACGGAGGAGCCGGCCAGCGGCCGGCACGACCGCCGAGCCAGCCCGCCGGCGTGCAGCACAAAAAAAGCCGGGCGCTCGCGCGTCCGGCTTTTTCGTTTCCGCCGCAGCCCGGTCAGGCTACTTCGTAGGTCCCGTAGCTGCGCAGGCGCTCGTAACGCTTCTGCAGCAGCTCATCGACCGGCAGCTTCTCCAGCACGTCCAGCTCGTTGAGCAGCACGGCCTTCAGGCGTTTGGCCATCTGGTTCGGGTTGCGGTGGGCGCCGCCGGTGGGCTCACGCACAACCTTGTCCACCAGGCCCAGGCTCTTCAGGCGCGGGGCGGTCAGGCCGAGCTGTTCGGCGGCATCCTTGGCCTTGGCCGGGTCCTTCCACAGGATCGAGGCGCAGCCTTCCGGGCTGATGGTCGAGTAGACGCTGTATTCCAGCATCACGGTGCGGTCGCCCACGCCCAGCGCCAGTGCGCCACCTGAGCCGCCTTCACCGATCACGGTGCAGACCACCGGCACCTTCAGTTCGGCCATTTCCATCAGGTTGCGTGCGATCGCTTCGGACTGGCCGCGCGATTCGGCGTCGATGCCCGGCCAGGCACCGGCGGTGTCGATCAGGGTCAGCACCGGCAGGCCGAAGCGTTCGGCCATCTTCATCAGGCGCAGCGCCTTGCGGTAGCCCTCCGGCTTGGGCATGCCGAAGTTGCGCTTGATCTTTTCCTTGGTGTCGCGGCCCTTCTGATGGCCGATCAGCATCACCGAGCGGCCACCGATACGGGCCAGGCCGCCGATGATCGCCTTGTCGTCGGCGAAGGCGCGGTCGCCGGCCAGTTCCTGGAACTCATCGCAGATGATGCGGATGTAGTCCTCGGTGTACGGGCGGGACGGATGCCGGGCCAGCTGCAGGACCTGCCAGGAGGTCAGGTTGCGGAAGATCTGCGCGGTGCGCACCCGCAGCTTGTCCTGCAGGGCATTGACCTCGGCCTCGACATTGACCGCAGGTCCGGCGCTGGCGCTGCGCAGTTCCTGGATCTTCGCCTCCAGATCAGCGATGGGTTGCTCGAAGTCGAGGTAGTTCGGATTCATCGGAAACCGTCGTGAAGAAAAGAGGGAAAGTGTAGCCGAATGCGCCGAAAAGCCCCGTACGCCGTCGTCTGGAAACCGACGGTAGCGCAGCGGGGCCAGGGGCGCCAGTCAGGTCAGGGCACGACCAGCGCCGCACTGCCCATCAGCCTGCTGCGGGTCTGCACGAAGGTGTTGTAGCCCTCGTTGGCCTCCTTGGGCAGGCCCGAGCCCAGCGTGGCGGTCGCGGCGGTGAAGGCCATCTGCGCCTGGAAGGCCTCCTGCTGGAGCTGCAGCTGCGCATCGGCGGTGGTGGCATGCAGGTAGCGGGTGTACAGCTCGCGCAGCGGGCCGGCATGGGCCTCGAAGGCCGGGTCCAGCGCGGGCAGGGCGGTCGGAGCGGCTTCCAGCGTGTAGGTGGGCGCGACATAGCCCTTGGGCTGGTGGCGTACATAGACGCCGGGGTCGCCCAGGTTGTCTTCGACATAGTCGATGAAGGCCGGGGCCGTGAAGATCTTGGCGTTGATCCGGCCGCCGCTGGCGTCCACGTGCATCACGGTCTGCTCTTCGGGGAACGGCTCGTGGACGCCGAAGGTCCACGTCTTGTCGATGAACAGCGCGTGGGTACTCTGGTACGGCCCCTCGAAGTTGACGCCGCCCAGCTCGATCTGGTTGTTGAGGTCGCCGAAGTTCTTCAGCTTGTCTTCGCCGGTGACGTAGATCTCGTTGGCGATCACGTACTCGGCCAGGGTCGGGTTGATCAGGCCACCCTTGCCCTTGGCGTAGACGATGAAGCGCACGTCGCCGAGGCGTTCGGTCTGCAGATGATGTTCACCGGGCTTGAGCTTGACCGGGCGCGAGGCGTGCGCGGCGATCGGCAGTTCGTTGCCATCGATGCGCAGGGTCAGCGGGGTATCGCCCGGGTTGTCGATCTCGAACGTCTGGGCGGGGCTGGAACAGCCGGTGAGGGCAGCGGCTGCGATCAGCAGCCCGGTAAAACGCTTGATCAAAACAAAACACCTGTGTTGCAACAGAAAAAAAAGAATCAGTTCGCCCAGGGCGGGCTGTAGCGCACTTTCACCGTGCGCACCGCAGGGTCGGCGCGCAGCGCATCGACCAGCTGGCTGTCCACGCGCACGGCGATCTCACCGGCCACATCGAGCATGCCGGCCACCGGGCCCTGCGCCGAGCCGAGCAGCAGGTCCAGGCGCAGCGGCGTGCGGCCCGGGCGATGGCGGTCGAGCAGGGCGTTGATGCGGTTCCACACGGCGCCGTCCTGGCGCAGGTCCAGCCGCAGCGACAGGCGCGTGGCGTAGTTGGCGCAGATGTCTTCGTAATCCCAGACCTGGCGGATGCGCAGCGCGTAGCCACCGTTGAACTCGTCTTCGCGCAGGCCACCCTTGACCACCAGGATGCGGTCCTTGGTCATCAGGTGGCCGAACTCGGCCAGGCCATCGGTGAAGGCGCTGCACTCCACGCGGCCCTTGCCGTCTTCGAGCTGCATGAAGATCTGGCTCTCGCCCTTGCGGCGCACCCCGACCACCAGGCCGGCGAGGATCACCGGGGTTTCCTGGCGCCAGGCACGCTTCTCGCCATCCTTGCTCGGGCGTGCCGGCGGGATCAGCTTCTCGAGCATGCCCAGGTCGGTGCCGACCAGATCCTTGACGTCATCGGCGTAGGGATCGAACGGGTGGCCGCTGAGGTAGAAACCCAGCGTTTCGCGTTCGCCTTCCAGCAGTTGGCCCAGCGCCCACTCTTTGGCTTCGGGCAGTTCCAGCTGCATCGCGGTGGTGACCGGATCGGGCGCACCGAACAGCGAGTTCTGGCCGGAGGCCTTCTCGCGTGCCATCTGGTCGGTGGCCTTGAGCACTTCGGGCAGCTGCAGCATCAGCGAGGCGCGGTTCTTGCCGAGCCCGTCCATCGCGCCGCAGTTGATCATCGCTTCGAGCGTGCGGCGGTTGAGCTTGCCGGACTCGGCGCGCATGCAGAAATCCAGCAGCGATGCATAGCGGCCGCCACGCTGGCGCTCCTCCACGATCGCTTCGCAGGCGCCCTGGCCGACGCCCTTGATCGCGCCCAGGCCGTACACGATGGTGTCGGCGCTGGAGGCTTCGAACATGTAGGCCGATTCGTTCACGCGCGGCGGCAGCACGGTCAGGCCGAGGTTGCGCACTTCGGCGAGGAAGCCGACCACCTTGTCGGTGTTGTCCATGTCCGAGGACAGCGTCGCGGCCATGAACTCGGCCGGGTAATGGCGCTTGAGCCAGGCGGTCTGGTAGCTGACCAGCGCGTAGGCGGCGGCGTGCGACTTGTTGAAGCCGTAGCCGGCGAACTTCTCCATCAGGTCGAAGATGGCGTCGGCCTTGGCCTCGCTCACCCCGTCCTTGGCCGCGCCCTCGCGGAAGATCTCGCGGTGCTTGGCCATTTCGGCCGGCACTTTCTTGCCCATCGCGCGGCGCAGCAGGTCGGCGCCGCCGAGCGAGTAACCGCCCACGATCTGCGCCATCTGCATCACCTGCTCCTGGTACACCATGATGCCGTAGGTGTCTTTCAGGATCGCTTCGGTGCGCGGATCGGGGTAGATGATTTCTTCCTGCCCGTGCTTACGCGCGTTGAAGGAGGGAATCAGGTCCATCGGGCCGGGGCGATACAGCGACACCAGCGCGATGAGGTCTTCGAAGCGGTCGGGGCGCGCGTCCTTGAGCAGGCGGCGCATGCCCGAGGATTCGAACTGGAACACCGCGCCGGTGTTGCCGTTGGCGAAGATGTCCTTGTAGGTGGGCACGTCATCCAGCGGCAGCGCGGTGATGTCCACCGGCGGGATGCCGGCGCGTTCATGGCGCTTGTTGATCGCCTTGACCGCCCAGTCGATGATCGTCAGCGTGCGCAGGCCGAGGAAGTCGAACTTCACCAGGCCGATTTCTTCGACGTCGTTCTTGTCGAACTGGGTAACCGGGTTGCGGCCGCGGCCGCCTTCGTCGTGTTCGGCGAACAGCGGGCAGAATTCGGCCAGCGGCTCGGGCGCGATCACCACGCCACCGGCGTGCTTGCCGGCGTTGCGGGTGAGGTCTTCGAGCTGGCGGGCCAGATCGATCAGGTCGCGGACGTCGTCTTCGTTCTGGTAGCGCTGGATCAGCTCCGGCGAGGCCATTTCCGAATCCTTGCCTTCACCCATCGCATCCTTGAGCGAAATGCCCAGGATGTTCGGGATCAGCTTGGAAACGCCGTCGACCAGGCCGTACGGGAAGCCGAGCACGCGGCCGGAATCGCGCACCACGGCCTTGGCCGCCATGGTGCCGTAGGTGATGATCTGGCTGACCCGGTCACGCCCGTATTTACGCGCGACGTAGTCGATGACCTCGTCGCGGCGGTCCATGCAGAAGTCGATGTCGAAGTCGGGCATCGACACGCGTTCGGGATTGAGGAAGCGCTCGAACAGCAGGTTGTACGGGATCGGATCCAGATCGGTGATCTGCAGCGCCCAGGCGACCAGCGAGCCGGCACCGGAACCGCGGCCGGGGCCGATCGGAATGCCCTGGTTCTTTCCCCACTGGATGAAGTCGGCCACGATCAGGAAGTAGCCGGGGAAGCCCATCTTGATGATGGTGGCCAGTTCGAACTCGAGGCGCTCGAAATAATCGGCGCGGGTCTTGCCCGGCGCCAGCGGATTCTTTTCGAGGCGCGCTTCCAGGCCCTTGCGCGATTCGCTGCAGATCCAGCTGTCGAGGGTTTCGTCCTCGGGCACCGGGTAGTTGGGCAGGAAGTAGGTGCCCAGGCGCATTTCGATGTTGCAGCGCTCGGCCAGCGCGAGCGTGTTGTCGATCGCGTCGGGGATGTCGGCAAACAGCGCGCACATGTCCTCGGCGGACTTCAGGTACTGCTGGTCGCTGTAGTCGCGCGGGCGCTTGGGGTCGTCCAGCACGCGGCCGGAGGAGATGCACACGCGGGCTTCGTGGGCGTTGAAGTCTTCCGGCTGCAGGAAGCGCACATCGTTGCTGGCGATCACCGGCAGGCCGCGCTGGCCGGCGGCCTGCAGGGCGAACTGGTTGAAGGCTTCTTCGCCGTCGCGGCCGGTACGGGTCAGCTCCAGGTGCAGGCCATCACCGAACACGCGCTGCCAGTCGGCCAGTTGCTGCTCGGCCAGGTCATGGCGGCCATCGCCGGCCAGGCGGCCGGCAAGGCTGTCGCGGCCGGCCAGTGCAAACAGGTTGTGGCAGCCGGCTTTGAGCCACTCCGGGTGCACAGCGACGCCGCCTTCGGGGCGGTGGCCTTCCATCCAGGCGCGGGTGAGCAGCCTGGAGAGGCTGAGGTAGCCTTCGCGGTCGCGGCAGAGCAGGGTCATGCGCCAGGGCGTCATGCCTTCTTCGGCGATCATGATGTCCGCGCCGGCGATGGGCTTGATGCCCACGGTTTCGGCGGCTTTGTAGAACTTGACCAGCGCGAACAGGTTGTTGAGATCCGTCACTGCCAGTGCAGGCAGCTTCAGTTCGACCGCGCGGCTGAGCAGGTTGGCCTGCTTGGCTTTTTTCGGGTCAGCCTGATCCGGCTTCGCCGGGACACGGATGGTCGAATCCGCCAGCGAAAATTCGGTGTGGACGTGGAGATGTACGAAACGGGAAGTGGACATGCCGAACCAATGTGATGCCCGGTCAGGGTAGCGGTGGTGGTGGACGCTAACAAGGCTTGACAGGGGTGTTGCGGGGGCGCGCGCGGGCGCTGGGGTTCAGGTTTGCCGGGGCATCCGACGCCACCGCTGGCCGATGCGCGGTGGCGGGCAACCCCCGTATGTCCAGCGCTGTGGTGCCGGGTGCCGTCCGGCCATGGCAGCGCTCAGGCGGGGAGGCTGCTCAGCGCAGGTTCCAGGCACGCGCGCACGGGGGCGAAGCTGCGCCGGTGCTGGGGGCAGGGGCCGTGGCTGCGCAGGGCGGCGAGGTGGGCCGGGGTGCCGTAGCCCTTGTGCTGGTCGAAGCCGTACTCGGGATGGGCGTCGTGCAGGCGCTGCATGAAGCGGTCGCGGCTGACTTTGGCCAGGATCGAGGCGGCCATGATGGCGCGGTCCAGGGCATCGCCGCCGATCAACGCCTGGGCCGGGCAGGGCAGGCCCTTGGGGACCACGTTGCCGTCGATGCGGGCGAACTGGGCGACGTGGGCGACGCCTTCGACGGCCCGGCGCATGCCGAGCATCGTGGCCTGGTAGATGTTGAGCGTGTCGATTTCGCCGACGTCCACCATCACCACGTGCCAGGCCAGGGCGCGGTCCAAGATCTTGTCGTAGAGCTGGTCGCGGCGGGCAGCGGTGAGCTGCTTGGAGTCGTCCAGGCCGTTCAGGCGCGGTCGGTCGGGGCAGAATACGACGGCGGCGACGGCGACCGGGCCGGCCAGGGGGCCGCGGCCGGCTTCATCCACGCCGGCCACGTAGCGCGGGGCTACGGTGGCCAGGGCGGCGCCGTCGAACAGGGCCAGCGAGGCGGCAGCGGCGTGGCGACGGCTCATGCGGCGCGACCGCCGTTGGGACCGCGTTCGAGCAGGTCGGTCACCGCGTCGGCGGCGCGTGCGGAGGCATCGCGGCGCAGTTGCAGGTGCAGGCGTTCGTAGGTGTCGTGCAGGTCGATCACGCGCTGGGGGTGGTCGAACCACTGCAGGATCGCGGCGGCCAGTTTGTCCGGCGTGCAGTCGTGCTGCATCAGTTCCGGGGCAAGGTCCTTGCCGGCCAGGATGTTGGGCAGGGCGAAGCGGTCGACCTTGAGCAGGCCCAGCGCTTTGACGATGCGGTAGGTGAGTTCGGCCACGCGGTAGCCGACCACCATCGGGCGCTTGACCAGCATCGTCTCCAGGGTGGCGGTACCGGACGCGAGCACGACCACGTCGGCGGCGATCATCGCGGTACGCGCGTTGCCGTCGAGCAGGTGCGAATGGGCGACCGGCAGGGCCGAGGCGGAGAGCTGTTCGCTGATCAGCTGGCGGCAGGCGGCGTTGGCCGCCGGCACCACCACGTGCAGGCCGGGAATGCGTTCGGAGACCTGCCAGGCGGCTTCGAAGAACGGCTCGCCGAGCTTGCCGATCTCGCCCAGGCGGCTGCCCGGCAGGACCGCCAGCACCTTGGCATTGGAGGGCAGGCCGAGCTCGGCACGCGCCTGTTCGCGATCATTGTGCAGCGGGATGTCATCGGCCATCGGGTGGCCCACGAAGCGGGCGTCGATGCCGTGCTTGGCGTAGATCGGTGGTTCCATCGGGAACAGGCACAGCACCAGGTCGGCGCTGGCCCCGATCTTCTCGGCCCGCTTCTCACGCCAGGCCCAGACGGAAGGGCTGACGTAATGGACGGTGCGGATGCCGCGGTCCTTCAGCCAGCGCTCGACGCCGAGGTTGAAGTCCGGTGCGTCGATGCCGATGAACACGTCCGGCTGCCACTCCAGCGCACGCGCGCGGAACTCGCGGCGCAGTTTGAGCAGACGCGGCAGGTGGCGCAGGATTTCGGTCAGCCCCATCACCGCCAGTTCGCTGGCATCGAACCAGGTCTGGCAGCCGGCGCTGCGCATGGCATCGCCGCCGATGCCGGCGAATTCGGCATTCGGGAAGCGCAGGCGCAGTTCGCGGATCAGGCCGGCACCGAGCAGATCGCCGGAGGCTTCGCCGGCCACCAGTGCGATGCGCACCGGCCGGTCGGAGGTGCGCAGCGCCAGCGTCTGTTCGACGCTGGTCGCCATCGCAGCGAGCGGAATGATCTCGGCGGTCGTCATGCCCGGGGTGTGCCCGCCTGGACCCGTCATCGCAGCAAGGGCCTCTCGGCGCTTTCGATGAAGTCCAGCAGGTCCTTCACGTCGGCGCTCTGGCTGGCCTGCTCGGCCAGCTGCACCTTGGCTTCGGCCAGCGGCAGGCCGGCCACGTACAGGGTGCGGTAAGCGCGTTTGATGCTGGCGATGCGCTCGGCATCGAAGCCGCGACGCTTGAGGCCTTCGCTGTTGATGCCGCGCGGGCGGCCCAGGCTGTCGCTGCCGACCATGGTGAACGGTGGAACGTCGCCATTGGTCAACGCGCCCATGCCGAGGAAGGCGTGGGCACCGATGCGGCAGAACTGGTGGGCACCGGCGAAGCCGCTGATGATCACGTAGTCGCCCACGGTGACGTGGCCGGCCAGCGTGGTGTTGTTGGAGAACACGCAGTGGTTGCCGACGTGGCAGTCATGCGCCACGTGGGTGTAGGCCAGCATCCAGTTGTCGTTGCCGACCGTGGTGATGCCGCCACCACCGGCGGTGCCGCGGTTGATGGTGACGAATTCGCGGATGACGTTGTCATCACCGATCACCAGCTCCGTGCGTTCGGCCTTGTACTTCTTGTCCTGCGGCTCGCCACCGATCGCGGCGTGGCCGATGAAACGGTTGTTGCGACCGATCCGGGTCGGGCCATGGATCGAGCAATGCGGACCGATCTCGGTACCGGCACCGATCTCCACGTCCGCGCCGATCAGGCAGAACGCACCCACGCGCACATCCGCAGCCAGCGACGCCGACGGGTCGATGACCGCGGTGGGGTGGATGAGAGGGGTGTTGTCACTCATTGCAGATCTCCTGCCTGGATCATTCGCGGGTGCCGGCGCACAGCACTTCGGCGCAGGCGACGATTTCGCCATCGACCTTGGCCACGCAGTCGTACACCGCCATGTTGCGGATCACGCGTTTGATCTCCACGTGCATTTCCAGCACGTCGCCGGGCACGACCTGCTTGCTGAAGCGCGCCTTGTCGACCTTGACCATGTAGAACAGCTTGGACTGCGCATCGCGGCCCAGGGTGAGCTGGGTCAGTACGCCACCGGCCTGCGCCATGGCTTCGATGATCAGCACGCCGGGCATGATCGGCTGACCCGGGAAGTGGCCCTGGAAGAACGGCTCGTTGATGCTGACGTTCTTGGTGGCAACGATCTTCCGGTTCTCGAAATCGAGCGAGATCACCTTGTCCACCAGCAGGAACGGATAGCGGTGCGGGATCAACTGCTGGATCTGGTTGATGTCCGGCAGATTCTGGTTGTTGCTCATTCCTTCTCCTTGCTCACAGACAGGATGCGCCGGGCGAGCGCATCGAGCTGCTTGAAGCGCGCGGCATTCTTGCGCCACGTGCGGTTGTCGGTCAGTGGGGTGCCGGAGGAGTACTCGCCCGGCTCATGAATGGAGTTGCGCACCACCGATTTGCCGGTGATGACGACCTTGTCGCAGATTTCGAGGTGACCGACGACGCCGACGGCGCCGCCCAGCAGGCAGTAACGGCCGATCTTGGCGCTGCCGGCGATGCCGGTGCAGCCGGCGATGGCCGAGTGGGCGCCGATCTGGACGTTGTGGGCGATCTGCACGAGGTTGTCCAGGCGCACGTCGTTTTCCAGCACGGTGTCTTCCAGCGCGCCGCGATCCACGCAGGTGTTGGCGCCGATTTCGCAGTCGTCGCCGATGCGTACGCCACCCAGCTGGGGCACCTTGATCCAGTGGCCGGCATCCATGGCCAGGCCGAAGCCGTCGGCACCGAGCACGGCGCCGGGATGGATGCGCACGCGCTTGCCGAGCTTCACGCGGGTGACCAGGGTCACGCGGGCGATCAGCTCGCAGCCGGTCTCCAGGGTGCAGTCTTCGCCGATCACGCTGCCGGGGCCGACGATGCAGTTCTCACCGACCACGCTGCGGGCACCGATGGTGACGAACGGGCCGATGTGGGCGCTGGCGGCGACCTGGGCGTCCGGATCGATGCAGGCGCTGGGATGGATGCCCGGCGCGCGCGGCGGTGCGATGTCGAACAGCGCGGCGATCTTGGCGAAGGTGGTGTACGGGTCCTTGGCGACCAGGGCGGCGCCGGGCGCGGCCTCGGCATCCTCGGCACGCAGCACGACGATGGCGGCCTGGCTGTCGGCCAGCTGCGCGCGGTAGCGCGGGTTGGCCAGGAAGGTGAGCTGGCCGGGGCCGGCATGGGCGAGCGTAGCCACGCCATGGATGGCGGTGCTGCCATCACCATGGACCTGCAGGCCAAACTGCTCGGCGAGTTGCTGGGCGGTATAGGTAGGAGTGTTCACCGGGGGAGTTTACCGTGTGATGCCGAAACGGTCATGCGGGGCGGGGGTTCCGGGGTGTGGTGGGCGGTTTGTTGCGGCCCGGCGCATCCGGGGCGATCGCGCGGCTCCGTGGCGGACAGCCCCCACGGACCCCGATGGTTCAACCCGCGCGCGGCAGGGTAGTGCCGGCCGCTGGCCGGCTCGCATTGATCCCGGACGTTCGTGCCGACCAACGGTCGGCACCTACCCAGAGCGGCATCGAACGACCAGTGCCACCCCAAAGCGGCACCGATCCATGATCGGTTCGAACCCCGATCGGCACGGAGCCATGATCGCTCCCAGCGCCAAAACGAAAACGCCGGGCAAAGCCCGGCGAATGCGTACCGCGTCTGGTGGAGAGGCCCCCTTCTGTCAAGGGGGCCGCGCCGACGGCGCGGGGGATAGGAGGAATCGTTGGGCCCCAAGGTTTGCTGCGCAAACCTTGGGCAATTCACGTTAGGCGGTCAGAACTGACCGCCGAACGTGAATTGCAGACGCTCGACTTCGTCGCCATCTTCCTTCTTCAACGGGAAGGCGTAGCTGATCGAGATCGGGCCGACCGGGGCGCGCCACAGCAGGGCCACACCGGTGGAGACGCGCAGTTCGTTGGCCTTGAAGTTGTCCACGCCGTTGTAGACGTTGCCGAAGTCCACGAAGGCCGAGATGCGGGCCGAGGGGCTGTCGAACAGGCGCGGGAAGTAGGCTTCGACCGAACCGACGGTCTTCAGCGAGCCACCCAGCGGCTGGCCGCGGTTGTAGCTCAGGGTCGGTTCCGAACGCGGGCCGAGGGTGTTGTCCTCGAAGCCGCGCACCGAGTTGGTACCACCGGCGTAGAAGTTCTCGTAGAACGGCAGGCCCGAGGCGGTCACCACGCGGGTGCTGCCATCCGGGTTGGTGATCACGCGGGTGGTGTCATTGCCGTAGCTGTCGCCGTAGCCGACTTCGGCGCGGGTGTTGATGACCAGCTGCGGGATGATCGGCCAGTACTTGGAGAACTGGTAGTTCAGCTTGTAGTACTCGACGGTCGAGCCCGGCAGCGTGGTTTCCAGGCCCACGCGCTGGTAGGTACCGCGGGTCGGCATGAAGTAGTCGTTGCGGGTATCGCGCGCCCAGCCCAGCTCGGTGCGCCAGGAATGAAACGTGCGCTGGCCGATGGCGTCGATGTAATCGATGATCGCCTGCGGGGTCGAGCCTTGGTAGGTGGTGATCTGGTTGCTGTCGATGCCCACCATCAGCGAGACGGTGTCGTTCTCGGTGATCGGCACGCCGAACACCACCTGCGCGGCACCGTTGGTGCTGTTGTACTGCGCGGTGTTGAAGTCGGAGTAATCCAGTTCGCGCCAGGACAGGTTGTAGCCCAGCGAGACGCCGTCATCGGTGAAGTACGGGTTGGTGTAGCTGAAGCCGTAGCGCTGCAGGTAGCTGCTGCGCGAGGCTTCGACCGACACGCGGTTGCCGCCGCCGAGGAAGTTGTTCTGCGACAGCTGCACCGAGGTGGTCATGCCGTAGGACTGCGAATAGCCCAGGCCGAACACGAAGCTGCCCGAGGTGGTTTCCTTGACGTTGTAGACCACGTCGACCTGGTCGTTGCTGCCGGTGACCGGCGGCGTTTCCACGTCCACCGATTCGAAGTAGCCCAGGCGCTGCAGGCGGATCTTGGAGCGGTCGATCGCAGCCTGGGAGTACCAGCTGTTCTCGAACTGGCGCATTTCACGACGCAGCACTTCGTCGGAGGTGCGGGTGTTGCCCTTGAAGGTGATGCGGCGCACCGACACGCGCGGGCCGGGAACGACCTGCATGTTGATGGCCACCGTGCGGTCGGCACGGTTGCTGGTCGGGATCGGGTTCACCTTGGCGAAGGCGTAGCCGATGTTGGACAGCGAATTGGTGATCTGGTCCGAGCTGAATTCCAGCAGCGCACGCGAGAACGTGTCGCCGGACTTCTGGATCACCATGCGCTCGACATCTTCCTGCGGCAGGATGGTGTCGCCGGTGACCTTGATCTCGGAGATCTTGTACTGCTCACCCTCGGTCACGCCGGCGGTGATGAACATGTCGCGCTTGTCCGGGCTGATCGAGACCTGGGTGGAATCGATGCTGAAATCCACGTAGCCGCGGTCCAGGTACCAGCCGTTGAGCTTTTCCAGGTCGCCGGACAGCTTTTCCTTGGAGTACTGGTCATCGCGGCGGTACCACGAGGCCCAGTTGTGCTCCTTGGATTCCCAGGTTTCCAGGATGTCCTTGGCGGGGAACTTCTCGGTGCCGACCAGGTTGACGTGCTGGATCTTGGCGGCCTTGCCTTCCTTGATCGCGATGGCGATGTCCACGCGGTTGCGGTCCAGCGGGCTCACCGTCGGGGTGATGTCCACGTTGTACTTGCCACGGTCGTTGTACTGGCGGCGCAGTTCCTGGGTCACGCGGTCCAGGCTCAGGCGGTCGAAGGTGCCGCCCTCGGTCAGGCCGATGTCGCTCAGGCCCTTGAGCAGCTGGTCGCTCTTGATGTCCTTGTTGCCGGTGACGGTCAACTTGTTGATCGCCGGGCGTTCCTTGACCGTGACCACGAGGATGTCGCCCTGGCGGTTGAGCTGGACGTCTTCGAAGAAGCCGGTCTTGTACAGCGCACGGATGGTTTCACCGACCTTGTTGTCGGTGATGGTGTCGCCACGTTCCACCGGCAGGTAGGTGAACACGGTACCGGAGGTGATGCGCTGGAGACCATCCACGCGGATGTCGCTGACGGTGAAGGGCTCGGCTGCCTGCGCCAGGGCGGGCGCGCCGAAACCGGCAACGAGTGCGAGGGCCAGCAGGCGGCGATTGGGGAGTCGCGTCATGTCACGTCCGGTTGGAGTCGATTTCAACATTGCGGGATGCCGGCGCATAAGACGACGACAAAAGGAAAAAAGTTCATCGCGGGACCAGGCCGAGGATGTCGTTGTAGAACGCCAATCCCATCAGCCCGGCCAGCAGCGCCAGGCCCACATACTGCCCGGCAGCCATGGCGCGCTCGCTCAGCGGGCTGCCCTTGACCAACTCGATAAGGTAATACAGCAGGTGCCCGCCGTCCAAGATGGGGATGGGCAACAGGTTGATGATGCACAGGCTCAGCGACAGCAGGGCCAGGAAATACAGGAACCAGTCCAGGCCGCGTTTGGCCGAGACGTTGGCGACCCGGGCAATGGTGACCGGGCCGGAGATGTTCTGCAGCGAGGCATTGCCGGTGACGATGCGGCGCATCATCCCCAGTGAATCGCCCGCCATCCGG
The DNA here is from genome assembly GCF_033843685.1 of Stenotrophomonas sp. RG-453. Classification (NCBI taxonomy): domain Bacteria; kingdom Pseudomonadati; phylum Pseudomonadota; class Gammaproteobacteria; order Lysobacterales; family Lysobacteraceae; genus Stenotrophomonas; species Stenotrophomonas sp. RG-453. Next base: position 24,285 of record NZ_JAMYED010000002.1, on the reverse strand, counting down.
GCGGTTTCGCGCAGGGCCACGGGCACTGCCGCAAACGGCCCGAACTTGAGTTCGGCGTCGTAGGCCGGGGCGTGGGTCTCCGGGAAACCGATGCCGATCTGCCAGGTCGGCTGGCCACGGCCGTCCACGCCCTGGCGGGGGGTGATCTCCAGCGCCAGCCGCTCGCCGCCGCGCAGGACGTCGATCATGCCGGGGCCGCCACGCTGGCCGAGCGCGGCGATCTGCGCCGGCACCTGGTCGGCACCTTCGATACGCTGGCCGTCCACGGCCACGATCAGGTCGCCCGGCACCAGCACGCCCTGGGCGGCTGCGTCGGGCAGGACCTTGTCCACCAGCGCCGGCTGCAGCCAGAACTGCCAGCTCAACCCGGTCAGCTGGGGCACGCGGCGTTCATCGAAGCCGGCCGGCAGCTGCGACAGCGGCAGGGTGCGGGTCCGCACCTGGTCCAGACCGTCGAGGACCTCGACCTTGGCATCGTGACGATCCATCGCCGCCGTGGTCAGCGCCATGCTGGCCTCGCCGGCGGTGGCCACGCTGCGGCCATCGACCTTGACCACACGGTCGCCGGCCTGCAGGCCAGCGGTCTGGGCCATGCCGGTGGTGCGGCCGATGGTGGCCGAATAATCCTGTTTCCCGATCACGAACATCGCCCACAGCAGGGCGATGCACAGGATCAGGTTGGCGGCCGGACCGGCGGCGACCACCGCGATCCGCTGCCACACGGTCTTGTGGTTGAAGGCCTGACCGCGCTCGGCCGGGTGCACCTCGACCTCGCGCTCGTCCAGCATCTTCACGTAGCCGCCCAGCGGAATGGCGGCGATCGCGAATTCAGTGCCGGCCCGGTTGCGGCGCGACCACAGCGGCTTGCCGAACCCGACAGAGAAGCGCAGCACCTTGATCCCGCAACGGCGGGCCACCCAGTAGTGACCGAACTCGTGGAAGGTCACCAGCAGGCCAAGGCTGACGATCATCCACCAGACGGATCCGATGAAATCACCCATGGTGATCAGCACTGTAAGGGGGCGTGTGGGGCATTCAGGCGTGGTCGATGGCGGCTTGGGTGATCTGGCGGGCGCGCTGATCGGCGGTCAGCAGGCCCTCCAGTGTATCGGCGGACTCGCTGGACAGTGTTGACAGAGCGTTAGCGACCAGCGCTGGAATGGCAAGGAAAGCTGCCCGCCCCTGAAGAAACGCTGAAACCGCGACTTCGTTGGCGGCATTGAGGATCGCCGGGGCGGTCCCGCCGGCGGCCATGGCCTGCCAGGCGAGCTTCAGGCAGGGGAACGCCTCGGTGTCCGGGGCTTCGAAATCCAGCCGACCCTGGGTCAGCAGGTCCAGCCCGCCGACCCCGGATTCAATGCGCTGCGGCCAGCCCAGGCCGACGGCCAGGGTGGTGCGCATGTCGGGCAGGCCCAGCTGGGCCAGGGTCGAGCCGTCGACGAACTCGACCAGCGAATGCACCAGGCTCTGCGGGTGGACCAGGACGTCAATACGCTCGCCCGGCACGCCGAACAGGTGGTGGGCTTCGATGACTTCCAGCCCTTTGTTCATCAACGTCGCCGAATCGACCGAGATCTTCGGGCCCATCGACCACTTCGGGTGCGCCACGGCCTGGGCCGGGGTGACCTGGGCCAGCTGTTCGCGGGTACGGCCACGGAACGGGCCCCCGGAGGCGGTCAGGATGATCCGGCGCACGCCGGCACCGTCCAGGCTGGCATCGCGCGAACGCAGGCACTGGAAGATCGCGCTGTGCTCGCTGTCGATCGGGATGATCTCGGCCCCGGCGGCAGCGGCCTGGCGCATCAGCAGCTCGCCGGCCAGCACCAGCGATTCCTTGTTGGCCAGCAGGATCCGCTTGCCGGCCGCGGCGGCGGCCAGGGTCGAGGACAGTCCGGCCGCGCCGACGATCGCCGCGACCAGCGTGTCGCAGACATCGCTGGCGGCCAGCTGGTCCAGCGCCCCGGCGCCGGCATGGGCCTGGGTGGCCAGGCCGGCGTCACGCAGGCCGTCACGCAGGGCGGCGTACCGCGATTCATCGGCGATCACGGCATGGGCCGGGCGATGCACGGCGCACAGGGCAACCAGCGCATCGACCTGGCGGCCGGCGGCGAGCACAGTGACCTGGTAGCGGTCCGGATGGCGTGCGATCACGTCCAGCGCGGATGCGCCGATCGAACCGGTGGCGCCGAACACGGCGACCTGGCGGGGGGCGGAAGCGCTGGCCATGGTTAGAACCCGAAGATTTCCTTGCCGAGTGCGAACACCGGCAGGGCGGCAAGGACGCCGTCGATACGATCGAGCACGCCGCCATGGCCCGGGATGATGTGGCCCGAGTCCTTGGCACCGGCGTGGCGCTTGATCAGGCTTTCGTACAGGTCGCCCAGCACCGAGGCGAACACGGTCACCACGGCGGTGATGATCAGGCCGATCAGGTGGCCGCTGTCGATCCCGGCCAGCCAGCCGAAGCCCAGGGCCACGATCAGGCCGGCGACCATGCCGCCGCCGAGACCTTCCCAGGTCTTGTTGGGGCTGATCCGCGGGGCGAGCTTGGTGCGGCCGAAGGTGCGGCCGGCGAAATAGGCGCCCGAATCGGCGGCCCAGACCACGGCCAGCGCGGTCAGCAGCCACAGGTGGCCGTTCTCGCCACTGGCATGGATCAGCACCAGCGATGCCCAGGCCGGCACGATCGCCAGGGTGCCGGCGAGCAGCTTGAGGGCACGCGCCGGGCTGCTGGGGCTGGCGCCGAAGTTGAAGAAGCGCAGCCACAGCAGGGCTAGCAACCACCACCCGATGCCGACCAGCGCGGCGATCTGGTACAGCACCAGCGAGCCGGCATCGGCCCACACGATCAGCACCATCAGCACCAGGTTCAGCACCAGCAGGATGGTGCGGGCCAGGGTGTCTTCCACGTCGGCCAGCTTCAGCCATTCCCACAGGCCGATCAGGAACACCGCGGCAGCGGCAGCGGCCAGCCACTGGGTCGGCAGCATCAGGATGGCGAGGATGGCGACCGGCGCCATGATCAGCGCGGCGATGACTCGGGTCTTGGTCATGGGGAAGAGGTCTCGGTGGCCAAGGCGGCGATCTGGGCGCTGGTCAGGCCGAAACGGCGTTCACGCGAAGCATAGGCGTCGATCGCCTGCTGCAGGACGGCGGCGTCGAACTCGGGCCACAGTACGTCGGTGAACCACAGTTCGGTGTAAGCCAGCTGCCAGAGCAGGAAATTGCTGATGCGGGTGTCGCCACCGGTGCGGATGAACAGGTCCGGCGGCGGCAGGTCTGCCAGGGCCACGCGGCTGCTGAGCATCGCTTCGTCGATCTGCTCGGGCAGCAGGCGGCCGGCCGCGACCTCGGCGGCCAGTTCGCGTGCGGCGCGGGCGATGTCCTGGCGGCCACCATAGCTGGCGGCGATGCTCAGGGTCATCGCACGGTTGTCGGCGGTGCGTTGCTCGGCCAGCTGCATGCGGCTGACCAGCCCGGCGCCGAAGCGCTCGCGCTCGCCGATGAAACGCACGCGCACGCCACGGCGATGCAACTCGTCCACTTCGCGGTCGAGCGCATTGAGGAACAGCTTCATCAACGCATCGACCTCATCGGTCGGCCGGCCCCAGTTTTCACTGGAGAAGGCGAACAGGGTCAATGCGGCGATGCCGTTGTCGAGGCAGAAATCGATGGTGCGGTTGACCGCGCGCGCGCCGGCACGATGGCCGATCACGCGCGGGCGACGACGCTTCTGTGCCCAACGCCCGTTGCCATCCATGATGATGGCGACGTGGCGCGGCATGGGCGCGGCAGTGCCGCTGGTCGGGGCCTGGGACATGGGGCTCAGACCGCCATCAGTTCCTTTTCTTTCTCGGCGACCACACTGTCGACGTCCTTGATGGACTTGTCGGTCAGCTTCTGGATGTCATCTTCGCCGCGCTTCTTGTCGTCTTCGCTGATCGCGTTGTCCTTGATCAGGTTGGCGATCGCCTTGTTGGCGTCCTGGCGGATGTTGCGGATGGCGATCTTGGCGCCTTCGCCTTCCTTCTGGACCTGCTTGCCCAGCTCCTTGCGGCGCTCTTCGGTCGGCGGCGGCAGGTTCAGGCGGATGACGGTGCCGGCCACGTTCGGGGTCAGGCCCAGATCGGAGGCGTAGATCGCCTTCTCGACGTCCTTGATCATGCCCTTGTCGAACAGCGTGATGACCAGCGAGTGGCCCTCGGAAACGCTGATCGAGGCGACCTGGTTCAGGGGGGTGTCGGTGCCGTAGGCCTTGACGGTGATGCGGTCCAGCAGGGCCGGGGAAGCACGGCCGGTGCGGATGGAGGTGAGGGTGTGCTTCAGAGCATCGATGCTCTTTGCCATGCGCGTCTGCGCGTCCTGCTTGATTTCGTTGAGCATCGCCCGAATCCTGGATGTAACTGGGAATCGGGCGATTATAGGCGAATACCGACCCTTTCCGGGCCGTTCAGGGCGCCCGGCGTGGGGCGCCGCTCAGGCTCAGGCGTTGTCGCGGCCCTGGACCAGGGTGCCGATGTTGTCGCCGTGCAGGATCTTGAGCAGCTCGCCCGGCTGGCCCATGTCGAACACGCGCAGCGGCAGGTCGCTGTCGCGGGCCAGCGCGAAGGCGGCGGTATCCATCACTTCCAGGCCCCGGCGGATCACTTCGTCGTAGGTCAGGCTGTCGAAACGGACCGCGTCGCTGTACTTGTTCGGGTCCTTGTCGTACACGCCGTCGACCTTGGTGGCCTTCAGCAGCAGGTCCGCGCCGATCTCGATCGCGCGCAGGGCAGCGCCGGAATCGGTGGTGAAGAACGGGCTGCCGACGCCGGCGGCGAAGATCACCAGGCGGCCCTTTTCCAGGTGGCGGATGGCGCGGCGGCGGATGTAATCCTCGCAGACGTCGTTGATCTTGATCGCGCTCATCACGCGGGCCTTGGCGCCCAGCTTTTCCAGGGCGTCCTGCATGGCCAGCGCGTTGATCACGGTGGCGAGCATGCCCATCTGGTCGCCGGTGACCCGGTCCATGCCGCCTGCGGCCAGGCCGGCGCCGCGGAAGATATTGCCGCCGCCGATCACCAGGGCCACTTCGGCGCCGGCCGCCTGGGCTTCCATCACCTCACGGGCGAGGCGGTGGATCACCTTGGGGTCGATGCCGTAGTCCTCGTCTCCCATCAGCGCCTCCCCGGAAACTTTCAACAGGATGCGGCGATAGGCGAGCTTTGACATGGCGATCTCTGGGTGCGTGGAAAACGCCCGGATTCTACTGGAAGCCGGGCCATCGGGCAGCATAAATTTGCTGCGGTGCGGCGCATGGGGGCGCTGTGGGGGCCGTGATGACGGCCCCGCGCGGGGGTAACGCTCAGGCCGGTGCGGTGCTGGGCGAGCGCGCGATGACCCGGTTGCGGCCCAGGTTCTTGGAGCGGTACAGCACGTCGTCGGCGGCCTTGAGCAGATCCTGGACATCGGCGAAACGCTCATAGCCCCCCTGGGTCGCCACGCCTGCCGAGAAGGTCACGAACAGCGGGCCGCTGGCGACTTCGGCCATCGGCGTGTTGACGATGCTGGCCAGGACCCGGCGCACCACTTCCAGCGCGACCGGCTCGGTGGTGTTGGGCAGCAGCGCGATGAATTCCTCGCCGCCGAAGCGGGCCACCGTGTCGCTGTTGCGCAGCTGCTCCTGCAGCTTGGTGGCGAACATGCGCAGCACCTGGTCACCCATCAGGTGGCCATGGGCGTCGTTGATCTTCTTGAAGTCGTCCAGGTCGATGAAGGCGACCGAAAGCGGCCAGCCATGCCGGGTGGCGCGCAGGAATTCCTGCTCGAGCACGGCTTCCAGCTGGCGGCGGTTGAGCACGCCGGTGAGGGCGTCACGGTGCGCCTGTTCGGCCAGCCGGTTGGCGCGCGCTTCGAATTCATCCGCCCGCTTGCGGGCCAGGGCGGCGTCCTGCATCTCGCGCAGGTTGCGCAGGGTGGCCAGCTCCTGGGCATGGTCGATCAGCTGCTGCACGCGCGAGGGCGAGAACAGCGGGGTCTCGAACAGGGTGCTGATGTCCGGCAGCGATTCACCGATGCGGGCCAGGACCTGGTCGAACTGGGCGCTGTCCAGGCCGAGCGTGTCATGCACCTGCTGCAGGGCGTGCTCGCGCGCGGCATCGGCATCGGTGCCGAGCCAGATATCGGCCACCGCGCCGGACAGGGCGACGCAGTTCTGGAAATTGTCATCGCCGGTGGCGGGCGATTCGCTGTGCGCGATGCTGTCCACCAGGTAGCGCGGCAGGCCCCATTCCTCGGCGACCCACGCGCCGACGTCGGCGTGGCTGCACTGCAGGTGTTCGCGCTCCAGGGCGACCAGCGCGCCGTTGTCGGTGGCCTGGCGCAGCAGCGGCAGGTAGGTGTCCGGTTGCGCCTGGGCCAGTGCCAGTACGCCGATATCCTGCAGCAGGCCGGCCAGCATCAGCTCTTCGGCTTTGCGCAGGCCGCGCGCCTGCCCCAGCAGGCTGGCGGCCAGGGCGCTGAGGATGCTGCGGCGCCACGCGCGCTCGCGCAGGTCCTGGCCGTCGCCGGCGGCGGTCAGGTTCTGGGTCACGGTGAAGCCGAGGGCCAGGCTGACCGTGGCATTCAGGCCGAGCATCGTCAGCGCCTGGCCGAGATTCTCGATCCGGCGGCGGCTGGCATACAGCGGCGAATTGGCGATGCGCAGCATGCGGGCACTCAACGCCATGTCGATGGCGATGATGTCGGCGGCGGTGGTGATGTCCGCTTCCGGATCCTGCGCCAGTTCGATGATGCGCAGGGCAATACCGGGCGGGGAGGGCAGGTTGCGGCAGAGCGCCAGGGCGGCTGTCAGCTCGGGAGGCATGGCGGGGTTGTCAGTATGTTGGGGCAAGAATACCTGAGGTGCATCACAGTTTCGTCCTTGATTTCTTGCGTTGACGCGGCAGATCGGTTTGGGAGTATTGCCCTGATCCGGCACACAAAGCAAAGCCAGTGGACAAAAAAAAGAAGCCGCGGAGTCCGCGGCTTCTTTCGTAACACATTCGAGCGGTGAAGATCAGGCCAGGCCGGCCTGCTTCATCACTTCGGCGGCGTAGTCTTCCACCACCTTCTCGATGCCTTCGCCGACCGCCAGACGCTGGAAGCCGACCACGTCGGCGCCGGCGGCCTTGAGGACCTGCTCGACCGACTGGTTGGTGTCCAGCACGTACGGCTGGCCGTACAGGGTCACTTCGTTGACGATCTTGGCGATCTTGCCGCTGATGATCTTTTCCAGGATATCGGCCGGCTTGGACTTGTCCTTGTCGGACATCTTGGCCAGTTCGATTTCCTTTTCCTTGGCAACGAACTCGGCCGGCACATCGGCGGCCTTGTTGTGCGGCGGGTTCATGGCAGCCACGTGCATGGCCAGGCCACGGGCCAGCTCTTCGTTGCCACCGGCCAGCTCGACCAGCACGCCGATGCGGCCGCCGTGCACGTAGGCAGCGACGTTGTTGGTCGATTCCAGGCGCACGATGCGACGCACGTCGACCTTCTCGCCAACCTTGGCGATGACGGCGGCGCGGGCTTCTTCGATCGTCTCGCCGGACGGCAGCTTGGCGGCCTTCAGGGTGTCGATGTCGGCAGCGCCCGAGCTCAGCGCGGTGGCAGCAACAGCCTTGGTGAAGTCCAGGAAGTTGCTGTCCTTGGCGACGAAGTCGGTTTCCGAGTTGACTTCGACCAGCACGGCCTTGCCGCCGTCCTGGGCCGCCACGATGATGCCTTCGGCAGCCACGCGGTCAGCCTTCTTGTCGGCCTTGGCCAGGCCGGACTTGCGCAGCCATTCGGCCGAGGCGTCGATGTCGCCGCCGTTTTCGACGAGTGCCTTCTTGCACTCCATCATGCCGGCGCCAGTGCGCTCGCGCAGTTCCTTGACCAGGGAAGCAGTGATTTCCACGGGATTTCCTCACGAAAGAAAGGGGTTGGGCCGGCATGGTGGCCGGCCCGTATGACAGTGTCCTGTCGTCGCGCCATCGGCAGCGGACAGGAGCGGTGGGCGCGCTGCGCCCACCGCGGGCCTGGATCAGGCCTGGGCTTCGCCAGCAGCCGGCGCGTCGGCGGCCGGAGCAGCAGCAGCCTTCTTGGCCGGAGCGCGGCGGGCCGGCTTGGCTTCTTCGCCAGCAGCGGCTTCGCTGAACTCTTCTTCACGGACGGTGGCGGCGTGCGGCGCAGCAGCCTTGCCTTCCAGCACGGCGTCGGCAGCGGCGCGGGCGTACAGCTGCACGGCACGGATGGCGTCGTCGTTGCCCGGGATCGCGTAGTCGACCAGTTCCGGGTTGTAGTTGGTATCGACCACAGCGATCACCGGGATGCCGAGCTTCTTGGCTTCCTTGATGGCGATGTCTTCGTGGCCGATATCGATGACGAAGATCGCGTCCGGCAGACGGTTCATGTCCTTGATGCCGCCCAGCGAGGCTTCCAGCTTGTCGCGCTCGCGACGCAGGCCCAGCACTTCGTGCTTGACCAGCTTGTCGAAGCTGCCGTCGGTCTCACCGGCTTCCAGTTCCTTCAGGCGGGCAACCGACTGCTTCACGGTACGGAAGTTGGTCAGGGTGCCGCCCAGCCAACGCTGGTTCATGAACGGCATGCCGCAACGCTCGGCTTCTTCACGGATCGACTCGCGGGCGCTGCGCTTGGTGCCCAGGAACAGGATGGTGCCGCGCTTCTGCGCAACGCTGGAAATGAAGTTCATCGCGTCATTGAAGAGCGGAACGGTCTTTTCCAGGTTGATGATGTGGATCTTGCCGCGGGCGCCGAAGATGTACTGGCCCATCTTGGGGTTCCAGTAACGGGTCTGGTGGCCGAAATGGACGCCGGCTTCCAGCATCTGACGCATGGTGACCTGGGGCATTGCAGTAACTCCTGATAGGGAACCGGCCGCCACGGGTAATAGTTGGGCGGTCCGCCGCAAGGCGGGTGGTTCCGGGGTTTGGCTTCCCTGTCGCTTCCGTGACCGAACTCCTTGCGGAGCACCCCGGCACGGATATGGGCGGCAGGTGTGGATTCACCGGTGACGTCCGGTGTTGACGTATTCCCGCGCCAAGGCGGCAGGGATCCGGTCGATTATAGCCCGGTGCCGGGCGCAGGCGCAATCACGGGGGCAAGCGGGGCATCGGCGGCCTCGTTGAGCCGGGCCCGGAACTGGCCGCCGACGTAGCCATCCGGCCGCGGCGGCAGGTCCCAGCTGCGGGCGCTACGCGGCAGCACATAGCCGGCCAGGCCCTCGATCAGCGGGTGGCGACGCCCGTGGGCGTCCACGAACACGAGGTCGGCCAGGTGGGCATGGCCGTCGCCGCCATTATAGAGGCGCAGGCGGGGCGCCGACGGGCTGCCGCCTGTCTTGTATCGGACCGTGCAGATAGGACCCAATCAATGGCCGTCTTCGGCACAAGGTCGCGTTTTGCGATACGCATCACGCTTGTTCAGCTAGCTGGCCAGGGGCCGGGCCCAAACCGCGGCTGTCAGCGTTCCATCCAATCCCGTTCAGATTGGCCCCGGATCGGCGATAATGGGCGCCATGAGCGTGAATCTGAAAACCCCCGAGGAAATCGAACTGATGCGCATCGCCGGCCGTCTGGCCAGCGAAGTGCTCGACATCGTCACCCCCCACGTCAAGCCGGGCGTGACGACCGAAGAGCTGGACCGCATCTGCCACGACCACATCATCAACGTGCAGAAGGCCACGCCGGCCAATGTCGGCTACCGCGGCTTCCCCAAGACGGTCTGCACGTCGGTCAACAACGTGATCTGCCACGGCATTCCCAGTGAAGCCAAGGTCCTCAAGGACGGCGACATCGTCAACATCGATGTCACCGTGATCAAGGATGGCTGGCACGGCGATACCAGCCGCATGTACTACGTGGGCACGCCGTCGGTCATGGCCAAGCGCCTGGTCGATGCGACCTATGAAGCCATGTGGCGCGGCATCCGCGCGGTCAAGCCGGGCGCGACGCTGGGCGATATCGGCCACGCGATCCAGAGCTATGCCGAATCCGAGCGCTTCAGCGTGGTGCGCGAGTACTGCGGCCATGGCATCGGCAAGGTCTACCACGACGAGCCGCAGGTGGTGCATTACGGTCGTCCGGGCCAGGGCCTGGTGCTGCAGCCGGGCATGACCTTCACCATCGAGCCGATGATCAATGAGGGCACCCGCTACAACAAGGTGCTGCCCGATGGCTGGACCGTGGTCACCAAGGACCGGAAGTTGTCGGCGCAGTGGGAGCACATGGTCGCGGTCACCGAGACCGGCGTCGACGTGCTGACCCTCTCGCCCGGCGAATCGCAGGTCTGAGCATGCTGCCGGCGAGCCCGATGCTGGACGCGCCGGCCGAATCCGTCGCCGACCCGGACTGGGCGGCGCTGGCGCGCCAGTCGCTGCAACAGACCGACGCACGGCTGTACCGCCGTTTCGACCAGGGCGACAACATCGAGCGCCTGCTCGCGTTGCGCGCCCGCGCGGCCGACCACCTGATCTGGTTGGCGTGGCACCGCTGCCTGCCGGCCGGGTCTGGACTGGCCTTGTTTGCCGTCGGTGGGTATGGGCGCGGTGAGTTGTTCCCGCGCTCGGATATCGACGTACTGGTGCTGGGTACGCCGGAACAGCAGCGGCGGCACGAATCCGGGCTGGCGCGCTTTTTCGCGCTGCTGTGGGATTGCGGCCTGCCCGTGAGTCACGCGGTGCGTTCGCCGGCCGAGTGCACCCAGGCCAGCGCCGACCAGACCGTGCTGACCGCACTGATCGAATCGCGCCCGGTGGTTGCCGACGACATCGCGCGCGCGGCCTTGAAGGCCGCGGTGAACGTGGACGGCCTGTGGCCGCCGCGCGAGTTTTTCCTCGCCAAGCGTGAAGAGCTGCTGGCCCGCCATCAGCGCTTTGGTGATACCGCCGACAACCTGGAACCGGACATCAAGGACGGCCCCGGCGGCCTGCGCGATCTCAATACCCTGGGCTGGATGGCGTTGCGTGCCTTCGGCGTGCGCGACCTGGAAGCACTGGTCGGCCTGGGCCACCTCGGCCCGGATGAAGCGGCCGCGCTCAAGCGCGAACGCTGCGCCCTGGCCCGGCTGCGCTTCGGCCTGCATCTGGTCGCCAACCGGCCCGAAGAGCGCCTGCGTTTCGATTACCAGAAGACACTTGCCGCCCGCCTGGGTTTCGAAGACGACATCGAAAGCCTGGCCGTGGAAAAAATGATGCAGGGCTTCTACCGCAGCGCCACCGTGGTGCGGCGGATCAGCGACCGCCTGCTGCAGCGCTTCGAGGAGCAGTTCGATGGCGAGGCGGTGCCCGAGCCGGTCAGCGTGGGGTTCTCGCTGCGCCGTGGTTACCTGGCGGCCAACGATCCGGCCTGGCCCGAGGGCGACATCGAACAGGTGTTCGCGCTGTTCTCCAGCTGGGCCTATAACCCGGATGTGCGCGGCCTGCACTCGCTGACTGCCCGCGCGCTGGCCGAGGCGCTGCCGGACCTGGCCGCGTATACCGACGCCAGTCCCGCCGCACGCGAGCAGTTCCTGGCCCTGCTGCGCAGCCCGCGCGCGGTCGACACGCTGGCGCGGATGGCGCGCCTGGGCGTGCTCGGTCAGTGGATCCCCGCATTCGCGCAGGTCTCCGGGCGCATGCAGTTCGATCTGTTCCACGTCTACACCGTGGACCAGCACACCCTGATGGTGCTGCGGAACATCGGCCTGTTCGCCAGCAGCCGCGCCGACGAGCGTTTCTCGATCGCGCATGAGGTCTGGCCGCGCCTGCGCAAACCGGAACTGCTGCTGCTGGCCGGCCTGTTCCATGACATCGCCAAGGGCCGCGGCGGCGATCATTCCGAACTCGGTGCGGTGGACGCGCGTGAATTCTGCCAGGCGCTGGCGCTGAGCAGTTCCGACACCGAACTGGTGGCGTGGCTGGTCGAACAGCACCTGCGCATGTCGGTCACCGCGCAGAAGCAGGACATCTCCGATCCGGACGTGATCCATCGCTTCGCCACCCTGGTGGCCAGCCGCGACCGGCTCGACTACCTGTATCTGCTGACCTGCGCCGACATTGCCGGGACCAGCCCCAAACTGTGGAATGCCTGGAAAGACCGCTTGCTGGCCGACCTGTATTTCGCGGCGCGGCGCGCGCTGCGCGACGGGCTGGAGAACCAGATGCCGGCCGCCGAGCGTGTTGCCGAAGCGCGCGAATCGGTGCGCCAGCTGGTGCGCGAGCGCGGCTACGACGACGCGACGATCGAGCGTCAGTTCACCGTGATGCCCGATGAGAGCTTCATCCGGCTGCGGCCCGAGCAGCTTGCCTGGCAGGCCGCCGCGCTGGTACCGGTCAAGCAGGGCCAGACCCTGGTCAAGGTGCGCCGGATCACCCCGGACGACCACGCGCTGGAGGTGTTCGTGCACTCGCCGGACCGCGATGGCCTGTTCGCCGCGATCGTGATGACGCTGGACCGCAAGGGCTACGGCATCCACCGCGCGCGTGTGCTGGACGGCCCGGTGGATACCATCTTCGATACGTTTGAAGTGACCCCGGCCGACAGCTTCGCCGATGGCGATGCGCTGCGCCTGGAGGCCGGCCTGCGTGAAGCGCTGTCCGGCGACCTGACCCGGCTGCGTCCGTCGCGGCGGGTCATTCCGCGCCAGCTGCGGCACTTCCGTTTCGCCCCGCGCATCGAGTTCCGCGATGTCACCGATGGCGAGACCACCAGCACCCGTTTCAGCCTGGTCGCGCCCGACCGCCCCGGCCTGCTGGCCGACGTGGCGTTCGTGCTGCGCAACCAGCGGCTGCGCGTGCATGATGCGCGCATCGCCACCTTCGGCGAACGCGCCGAAGACATGTTCGTGATCAGCGATGAGCATGATCACGCCCTCACCGAATCCGCCAGACAGCAGCTGCAAGACGCCATGCTCGCCTGCCTGGACCCTGATCGAAAAGCCGGAGACCCCCACTGATGGCCACCAAGCCTGCCAAGAAGACTGCCGCGAAGACCGCGGCGGCCAAGACCCCTGCTGCCGCGCCTGCGGTGAAGAAGACCGCTGCCGCAAAGAAGGCGGCGCCCGCGGTGAAGAAAGCGCCGGTCAAAAAGGCGCCGGCCCGCAAGGTCGCTGCTACCCCGGCCGAGAGCGCCGCCAAGCGCAGTGCCAGCCGTGATGCCACCATCGCGCGCAAGTCGCTGCGCAAGCCGGCCACGCCGGGTGTGGAAGAACTCAAGTTCGGCATCGAAAGCGCCTTCGAGCGCCGCGCGACGCTGACCCTGCACGAGATCGAAGGCTCCACCAAGCCGCTGGTCGGCCGCGTCATTGATGGCCTGGAAACCGGCGAATTCCGCGTCGCCGAGCCCGATGGCCACGGTGGCTGGAAGGTCAACGAATGGCTGAAGAAGGCGGTGCTGCTGTACTTCCGCGTCAACGACATGGCCGTGGTCGACGCGCGTCCGGCGCCGTTCTGGGACAAGGTCGAATCGCGCTTTGCCGGCTTCGATGAAGCCAAGTTCCGCCGCGCCGGCGTGCGCGTGGTGCCCGGCGCGATCGCGCGCCGCGGCAGCTACTTCGGCAAGGACGTGGTGCTGATGCCGAGCTTCACCAACATCGGCGCCTACGTGGGCGAGGGCACCATGGTCGACACCTGGGCCACGGTGGGTTCGTGCGCGCAGATCGGCAAGCACTGCCATCTGTCCGGCGGCGCCGGCATCGGCGGCGTGCTCGAGCCGCTGCAGGCCAGCCCGACCATCATCGAAGACCATTGCTTCATCGGTGCGCGTTCGGAAGTGGTGGAAGGCTTCGTGGTCGGCCACCACAGCGTGATCGGCATGGGCGTGTTCCTCGGCCAGAGCACCCGCGTCTACAACCGCGCCACCGGCGAAATCAGCTACGGCTCGGTGCCGCCGTACAGCGTGGTGGTGTCCGGCCAGCTGCCGTCCAAGGACGGCTCGCACTCGCTGTACTGCGCGGTGATCGTCAAGCAGGTCGATGCCAAGACCCGCAGCAAGACCAGCGTGAACGACCTGCTGCGCGGCCTGGCCGACTGAGCCGGGCACGCCATGACCACCACCGTGTATGGATTGAAGAACTGCGACACCTGCAAGAAGGCCACCAAGTGGCTGGACCGTTTCCAGGTGCCGTATACCTTCGTCGACTACCGTGAGCACAAGCCAACGCCGGAAACCCTGATCGACTGGGCGGCCCAGGCCGGTGGCTTTCCCGCGTTGATCAACAGGTCCTCCACCACGTGGCGGCAGCTGCCGGAGAACCGCAAGGCGGCCGATTCGGAGGCCGAATGGAAGCTGCTGCTGCGCGAGTACCCGCAGCTGATCAAGCGCCCGGTGGTGGTGAGCGCCGATGGCGTGATGACCCAGGGCTTCTCGGACAACGGCTTCAAGCAGCGGTTCGGAGTGGGCGCGTGAACGACGTCGTTGCCTTGACCTGCGACCTGATCGCGCGCGCCTCGGTCACGCCCGAGGACGCCGGTTGCCAGGCGCTGCTGGCCGGCCGTCTTGAACGCGCCGGCTTTCACTGCGAACAGCTGCGCCTGGGCGAGGTCGACAACCTGTGGGCCACACACGGGCAGGGCGCACCGGTGCTGGTGCTGCTCGGGCATACCGACGTGGTGCCGACCGGCCCGGTCTCGGCCTGGACCAGCGATCCGTTCGATCCCCAGATCCGTGACGGCGTGCTGTACGGACGTGGCGCGGCCGACATGAAAGGCAGCGTGGCCGCCTTCGTGGTCGCCGCCGAGCAGTTCGTGGCCGCGCATCCCGATCATGCCGGCACGCTGGCGGTGCTGCTGACCAGCGACGAGGAAGGCGATGCCATCGACGGTGTGCGTCGCGTGGCCGATATCTTCCGCGAGCGCGGTCAGGAAATCGACTGGTGCATCACCGGTGAGCCGTCCTCCACCGCGGTGCTGGGTGATCTGCTGCGCGTGGGCCGCCGCGGCAGCCTCTCGGCGACGCTGACGGTGAACGGCGTGCAGGGCCATGTGGCGTATCCGGACAAGGCGCGCAATCCGATCCATCTGGCCGCTGCGGCCCTGGCCGAACTCACCGCACGGCACTGGGATGATGGCTTCGAGAGCTTCCCGCCGACCAGCCTGCAGGTCTCCAACATCCATGCCGGCACCGGGGCCAACAATGTGATTCCGGGTGAGCTGCAGGTGCTGTTCAACCTGCGCTACAACCCGCACTGGAACGCGCCCGCGCTGGAGCAGGAGATCGCTGCGCTGCTGGAGCGTCATGCACTCCAGTACACGCTCAAGTGGCATCGCAGCGGCGAGCCGTTCTATACCCCGGAAGGCACGCTGCGCAGGGTCGCCCGCGAGGTACTGGGTGAGTTTGCGGGTGCACCGCCGGAAGAGAGCACCGGTGGCGGCACCTCCGATGCGCGCTTCATCGCGCCGCTGGGCGCGCAGTGCATCGAAGTAGGGCCGGTCAATGCGAGCATCCATCAGGTCGACGAGAACATCCGCGTGGCGGACCTGGAAGCGCTGCCGGCGTTGTACCAGCGCTTGATCGAGCGCCTGTTGGCCTGAGTCCAGCGATGGAACCGACGGCCGCGGTAGTGCCGGCCGCTGGCCGGCTGCTCCGTCGGTCTGACAGTCATGAGAGCCGGCCAGCGGCCGGCACTACCGGGTGTAACCGACCGTTGGTCGGTTCGCCCTTACGCCACGATCAACCCGAACGACGCCAACGCGGCCGCCGCCTGGCGCTGTGAAATCACCGCCTTCTTGAACAGCTTGGCATCCATCACGTTGAGCCCGCTGATGTCGGTGCCGCGCAGGTCGGCGCCTTCAAAGCGCGTCAACCGCGTCTGTGCATTGCGCAGGCTGCCGCCGTTGAACACCGCATCGCGGAAATCGCAGCCGGACAGCTCGGCCTCGGAAAAATCCATGCCCTCCAACTGCGCCTTGCGGAACGACATCCCACGCAGGTCCGCGCTGACCAGCAGGCAATCGCGGAATTCCAGCGCCCAGCCGGTCACTTCCTGCAGATGCGCGCCGGTCAGCTTGCAGTCCTGGAACTGCACCGAGGACAGCGTCGCGCGCCGCCAGTGACTGTTGTTCAGATCGCAGTGCGCGAAACGCGCATCGCTGAGCAGCGCCGAGCTGAAATCGCATTGGCTGCCGCGGCACTTCGTCCACTGGGTTTCTTCCAGCGAGGCGGCCAGCCAGTTCGCACCGGTGACCGAGCACTGGTTGAACTGGAACCCATCCATGTCCAGCCGCGAGAAGTCGCCGTGATCGAACGTGCAGTTCTCGAAGGCGGCCGCGCGCGGATGCGCGGCAATGATGGCCTGCATGCGCTCGCGGGTGAGCGTGTCGTCGCGGAAAATGGCGGTGGTCATGCGGCCATTCTCGGTGATGGGCGGCGCAGGCGGCAGTCTTGAAGGCAGCGGCGGAGTGTGTACAGCGTCACCGGCGCGCATACGTGGTCCCCTCCGACGTAGAGCCGACCGTTGGTCGGCTGCCGTTGGTGCAGACACATGGGGCGACACGTGCAGCCGACCAACGGTCGGCTCTACCGGGTGGTTATCCCGTCAGTCGAAGGTCCAGAACGGCGCTTTGATCCGCTCGCGCCAATACGTCTCCCCGGCCAGGTAGAACTTCTGCGCAGACGCCTTCGCGAACCAACCTGCGGCCGCGTCCAGATCACGTGTCACGCCGGCGCGGCCGCGGCCCAGCAGCAGGCCGCTGAAATACTGCCCGTACACATTGCCCTGGTCGGCCGCCAGCCGATACCAGTGCAGCGCCTCGATACCATCGCGCGGCAGGCCCATCCCGAGTTCGTACATCGCGCCCAGATCCACCTGGGCGTCGGCATCACCGCGCTGCGCACGCCGCTGGGTGTCGACGACCAGCGGATGCAGGGTGCCCTCCGACTGCGCGGCGATCGCCTGCGGCAGCCGCGAGGATTCGGACGGCATGTGGTGGTAGATGGTCGCGCGCAGGTCCCAACGCAGCGCGCTGGCCGCGTCACCGCGTTCGCGATGGAACTTGGCCAGCATCAGCATCGCCATCGGGTTGCCGTGCTCGGCGGCAGCGCGATACCAACGCTCGGCCTTGCGCGGTGAGGCGCGCAGGGCAGTGCCCTGGCGGATGTTCGGGCCGGTGCCATGCAGCAGCTCACCGTGGGTCCAGATCCTGCCCAGGGCCTCTTCGGCCTGCGGGTTGTGGAAGGTCCACGGGGTGAGGGCTGCCGCACGCTCGTACCAGCCCACGGCACGCGGGTCGTTGAAGGTTTCAAAGGTCCTGGCTGCCTCCCAGGCACTGTCGAAGCTGCCATCGGCCGCCTTGGCCTCGACCGACTGCACGATGCTCGCAGGCGTCCGTGCAGGAGTGCTGCTGCAGGCAATCAGGGAAAGGGCCAGGGCGATGCCGCCCAGGCGCGTAGCGATGCGTCCAATGCGAGGGGTCATGCCAGCCGGATGGTGCAGAGGGACCGTGATTATCGCGCGGCCCCGAAGCGCCGGGTTGTCCGCGGCGGCCTGTTTGGTTGCCATCGCAACAGTTGCGCCGCTGTCAAAACCCGGTTACGGTCGGTCCATGTCCTCGTTCCCGGCCACCGCTGTCAGCAATACCAACCGCAATAATCTGCGCGCGAATAATCGTGCGCGGCCGATGCGGGACTGCGACCAGGGCTAGTACAAGCAACACGCCCGGACCCCAGAAAACCCGCATCGACCGATGCGGGTTTTTTTGTGGCCCGGGTTTACCCCTTCCGGGCCTGGGTGGCCGGTCGAATGCCTGCAATA
Organism: Stenotrophomonas sp. RG-453; assembly: GCF_033843685.1. Classification (NCBI taxonomy): domain Bacteria; kingdom Pseudomonadati; phylum Pseudomonadota; class Gammaproteobacteria; order Lysobacterales; family Lysobacteraceae; genus Stenotrophomonas; species Stenotrophomonas sp. RG-453. Next base: position 6,540 of record NZ_JAMYED010000002.1, on the reverse strand, counting down.
CGTGTATTCCCCCATCATCAGGAGCTGTTCCCATGTGTTCGATCTTCGGTATTTTCGGCCTGCAGGCCGGCGACGACCTCACCGCATTGCGCCGCCACGCGCTGGACCTCTCGCAGCGGCAGCGCCATCGCGGCCCGGACTGGAGCGGGGTGTACGTCGATGACGGCGCCATCCTGGTCCACGAGCGCCTGGCCATCGTGGACCCGGCCGGCGGTTCGCAGCCGCTGCTCTCCGAAGACGGCGGCCTGGCGCTGGCGGTCAACGGCGAGATCTACAACCACCGCGAACTGAAGGCCGAGCTGGCCCAGCCCTACGCCTTCCAGACCGGCTCGGACTGCGAGGTGATCAACGCTCTGTACCGCGAAGACAGCCCGGCCTCGTTCCTGAACCGCCTCAACGGCATCTTCGCCTTCGCCTTGTGGGACCGTGCCGCGCAGCGCGTGCTGATCGCCCGTGATCCGATCGGCGTGGTGCCGCTGTACTGGGGCCACGACAAGGATGGCCGGCTGGTGGTGGCCTCCGAACTGAAGTCGCTGGTGGACATCTGCGCCGACGCGGCGCAGTTCCCGCCGGGCCACTGGTACGACAGCGCCACCGACACCCTGACCCGCTACTACGAGCGCCCGTGGCGCGACTACGACGCGGTCGAAGGCGTCGAGGCCGACCGGGTCGAGCTGCGTGAGGCCTTCGAGCGCGCGGTACACCGCCAGCTGATGACCGATGTGCCCTATGGCGTGCTGCTCTCCGGCGGCCTGGATTCGTCGCTGGTGGCCGCGGTGGCCGCACGCTATGCCCGCCACCGCGTTGAGGATGGCGACCAGAGCGAAGCGTGGTGGCCGCGCCTGCATTCCTTCGCGATCGGCCTGAAGGGCTCGCCCGACCTGGCCGCCGCGGCGATCGCGGCCGAAGCACTGGGCACCGTGCATCACGGCTTCGAGTACACCTTCGAAGAAGGCCTGGACGCACTACCGGAAGTGATCCGCCACGTGGAAACCTATGACGTCACCACGATCCGCGCCTCCACCCCGATGTTCCTGCTGGCGCGGCGGATCAAGGCCATGGGGGTGAAGATGGTGCTGTCCGGCGAAGGCAGCGATGAGATCTTCGGTGGCTACCTGTACTTCCACAAAGCCCCCAACGCACGTGAGTTCCATGAAGAACTGGTGCGCAAGCTGGATGCGCTCAACAACTACGACTGCCTGCGCGCCAACAAGTCGATGATGGCCTGGGGCGTGGAGCCGCGCGTGCCGTTCCTGGACCGCGAGTTCCTCGATGTGGCGATGCGCATCGATGCCAGGCACAAGATGGTCGGGCAGGGCCCCGCCGGTGCACGTCGGATCGAGAAGGCGGTGCTGCGCGAGGCCTTCGAAGGTTACCTGCCGGACTCGATCCTGTGGCGCCAGAAGGAGCAGTTCAGCGATGGTGTCGGCTACGGCTGGATCGACGGACTCAAGGCGCATGCCGAAGCCCAGGTCAGTGACCGGGTGATGGCCGCGGCGGACAAGCGCTTCGTGCACAACCCGCCGCAGACCAAGGAAGCCTACTTCTACCGCCACGTGTTCGAGCAGTACTTCCCGACCCAGGCGGCGGCGGAAACAGTGCCGGGTGGCAAGTCGATCGCATGCTCCTCGCCGGCGGCCATTGCCTGGGATGCCAGCTTCGCGGCGATGGCCGATCCCTCCGGACGCGCCATCGCCGGTGTGCACGAGCAGGCGCTGGCCTGATCGAGGTGCCACGCCGCCGCGTCGATCGCGGTGGTGTGGCACCGCGTGCAGCCCGTAGAATCGCCCCTTCAATCGATGGGGATCGATCATGGACTCTGACACCACCGGCATGCGCCGCGGCGGGCTGGCCTGGCGTTATCTGGGCTGGGTGGCGCTGCCCCTGTTGATCGGCCTGGGCCTGGCACGGTTTGCCGGTCCGGCGGTCTCGGCACAGGTGGCCCGTGCCGAGGCGTCGCTGGGGGCCGACTGGGCCGCGCACCTGCATGCGCCGCTCGGTCTGTTCCTGCTGCAGTTGCTGGTCCTGCTGCTGGTGGCCAAGGGTGCGGGGTGGCTGTTCCGCCGGCTGGGTCAACCCGGGGTGATCGGGGAAATGGCGGCCGGTCTGATGATGGGGCCGCTGGTGCTTGGGGCCGTGCTGCCCCAGGTGCATGGCGTGCTGTTCTCGGCCGCCTCCCTCGGCTCGCTCGGCCTGCTCAGCCAGCTTGGCGTGCTGATGTTCCTGCTGGTGGCGGGGGCGGAACTGGATCTTGGCGGATTGCGAGGGCGTCGTCGTTTCGCTTTCGTGGTCAGCCACGCCGGCATCGCCGTGCCGTTCGTGCTCGGCGTGCTGTTGGCGATCTGGCTGTATGGCGCACACGCACCGCCCGGCGTGGGTTTCACCGGTTTCGCCCTGTTCGTCGGTATTTCATTGAGCATCACGGCCTTCCCGGTGCTGCTGCGCATCCTTGCCGACCGCGGCTTGACCGGTACACCACTCGGCCAGACCGCGATCGCCTGCGCCGCCCTCGGCGATGCCACCGCGTGGTGCCTGCTGGCGCTGATCGTGGCCGCCGCGCAGTCGCAGGGCTGGGTGCCGGCCACGATCAACCTGGTCTGCGTGGTCGCCTTCGTCGCACTGATGCTGGGGGTGGTGCGGCCGTGGTTCTCGCGCCTGGTGATCGCACCGGGCCAGGAAGGACGCTGGCTGCTGATCATGTTGCTGATGGCGCTGGGCTGCGCGCTGGTCACCGAGATGCTGGGCATCCATGCGCTGTTCGGCGCATTCGCGGCCGGCGTCGCGGTGTCCGGCAACGCGACGCTGCGGCACACCGTGGCCGAGCGCGTGGAGCCGTTCGCCGTCACGCTGCTGCTGCCGTTGTTCTTCGCGATGACCGGCCTGCGCATGCGCGCCGACGCCTTGCAGGCCAGCGACCTGGTGTTGTGCCTGATCGTGATCGTGGTCGCCACGCTGGGCAAGCTGATCGGCACCTGGAGCGCAGCGCGCAGTGCCGGCATGGACAACCATGACGCGTGGAGACTGGGGGCGCTGATGAACACCCGTGGCCTGATGGAGCTGATCGTGCTCAACCTGGGCTACGAACTGGGCTTCCTTGGCGACCGCCTGTTCGCCGTGCTGGTGATCATGGCGCTGGTGACCACCGCCATGACCGGGCCGTTGTTGAACCTGATCGAGCGTTGCCGGCGCTGAGGCGGGCGGCATGCGGTGCCACCTCGCGTGTCACTCCCGCGCCGGCACCAACGTGAGGGTATGCACCGTCGTGCCGGGGAGGAACGGCGTCGGCCTGCCGTTGACCCAGTCCTCGTGTCCCGCGCCCCAGAACGGTGACAGCGGGTGACCGCTCTGCCCACCGGGCATGTGGATCCATCCCTCGGCCTCGTGCCCGGGTGACACCACCATGCGCTGCGAGGCGCCAAACGCGGGGCCCTGCACGCGGGGCATGTCGCGGTCGCCGGGCAGGCGGTCGGCCGGCATGCACAGCCACGACCGGGCAAAGGCGGGCAGGGCGCGACTGACCGGGTGACAGATCGCGGCGGTATTGCGTTCGCCCCAGGTACGCGCGTCGAGCGGGCCTTGACTGCTCAGGTCTGCTTCCAGCGCCCTGGCGGTATCGACCAGCAGTGCATCCCAACTGGAATAGGGGGGCGGCAGCAGATGCGCGGGACGTTCGCTCACCAGCGGCCACAACACGCCCTCGAACTGCCCCAGTCGTGGCTCCAGATAGTCCTCCCCGAGCTGTGCTTTCGCCGGGGCGAGCAGGCCTTCGCCAACGCGGTCGATCAGCATGCCGCGGAAACCGCGGGTGACCCGGTAGCTGACCGAGTCCACCCCCGCACGGCCGTCCCACCGCCGGGTTGCGACCTCAAGCCGCCGCAGGGCAGGGTCGTCGCTGGTGGTGACGACCTCGCGCAGCAGATGCCACCAGCGCGTGAGCAACAGGGCGCGATCGTCGAGCTGGATCGCCAGCAGGTCTGCCTCGGTGAAGCGCTCTTTCGCCAGCAGGCCATCGCGGATCTGCCGCCCGCGTGCGCCCAGGTCGTAGCCACCGTTCCCGGCAATGGCCAGGGCGTCCCCATCGAGCACGCGGCCGTTGGCGGTCCACAGCCGATGCGTGGGGGGATCGACCAATGCGGGCGCGCCATCGCTGCGGATTGGCCACGGCGCACAGCGTGCAGGCGCGGTGGCGGTGTTGCCGTTCGGCGGGCAGTCCGCAGCACGGTCAGGGCGTGTGCCGATCAACCGCCAGGCGATGCGACCGCTGCGGTCGGCGAGCACCAGGTTCTGCGCGGTAATGCCGCTGCGGTCGGCCACCTCGAACGCCTCGTCAAGCGTCGCCGCGCGCGCCATCTCGGCGAAGTCCAGGCGCACCGCACCGGGGAGTTGTGCCGTCCAGCGCAGTGCCTCGCCACTGCCGTCCTGCCGCGTGTGCAGCACCGGACCCCAGGCGGTCTCGCGCACGCGCAACGTCACCGGTGCCTGGCCGGCGACGCGGATACGCTCCTCGTGCGTGGTGATGCCCGCCGCATTGGCGGGTACGCTGCGGAAATCGGCCGTGTCGATGTAACTGTTGGTGAAGCCCCAGGCCACGTGTCCATTACTGCCCACCACGATGGCCGGCAGGCCGGGCAGCGAGAAGCCACTGACATCGACGCGGCCGTCGGGAGCCTGTGCATCGGGATAGCGCAGCCGTACCCGGAACCAGAGATTGGGCGCGCGCAGTCCCAGGTGCATATCGTCGGCGACGATGGCGCGACCGTCCGCGGTCAGTGCACCGGCCACGGCGAAGTTGTTGCTGCCCAGCACGTCGGGATCCAGATGACCTGCCGTGACGGCACCGGTGGTCTGCGCCGGATCGGCCCGCCGGAGATCGAGGACGGCGGCCTCCGGTAACCGGGCGTTGCCGCGCGCTTCGCCAAACAGCGGCGCATCCCATTCGCTGCCATCGTGGCTGAGCAGGGCATACAGCGCCGGTGGCACCACCGCACGGATCCGCGCCATCGCCAGTTCGTTCTGATTGGTGGGATCCTGCAGGTCGGCATACATCGCCAGCCCGGTCAGCACGCTGTCTTCGGCACGCCACGGTGCCGGCGCCTGGCGCAGCAGCAGATACGGCCAAGGACGTACCCGAAGCTCGGCAACGCCCTGGTTGATACCCTCCACATAGGCCTGCAGGGCGCCGGCACTGCTGCCCGTGGCAACCTCCAGGTGGGCCTTGGTGCGCGCCCGCAGCCGGTGCACACGCATGCGCTTGTCCATCTCGATCGCCGCCGGGCCGAACAGCTCGGCCAGCTCGCCAGCGGCGGTACGGCGCATCAGGTCCATCTCGAAATAGCGCTCCTGCGCATGTACCAGACCCAGCGCCCGCATCGCATCGGCCTGGCTTGCCGCGTCGATGGTGACCACGCCCAAGGCATCACGGGTGATGCTCACCGGCGCCTGCAGCCCGGCCATGGCCTGCTCGCCTTCCAGGGTGGGGAGACTGCCGCGCAGCAGCCACCACGCCGTGAACACCGCCGCCAGCGCCAGGATCAGCACGCCCCAGAGCAACCGCTTCAGCCAATGCCGCATCCTGCGCATCCCCGTGTAGGTAGGGCTTGATTGTAGGGGAGGCGTGAACGCCCTGTGCACGGCTACCGAAGCGCAACTGCAACTGATTCCGATTAGACCACCGGATTTTCAGATAGGGCACCATGCGCGCATTGATTCATCAGGAGCACCCCCATGAAAGGCAACCCGGACGTCATCGCCTGCTTGAAGGAACTGCTGCGCGGCGAGTTGGCCGCGCGCGACCAGTACTTCATCCACTCGCGCCGCTACGAAGACCAGGGCCTGTTCGCGCTCTATGAGCGCCTCAACCACGAGATGGAAGAGGAGACCCAGCACGCCGATGCGCTGCTGCGTCGCATCCTCTTCCTCGGCGGCGATCCGGACATGCGCCCGCATGTGTTCGAGCCCGGCGTGACCGTGGAAGAGATGCTGCAGAAGGACCTGGATACCGAATACAGCGTCCGCGACAACCTGGCCGCCGGCATGAAGCTGTGCGAACAGCACCAGGACTACGTCAGCCGCGACATGCTGCTGGTGCAGTTGAAGGACACCGAAGAAGACCATGCCTGGTGGCTGGAGCAGCAGCTGGGCCTGATCAAGCGCATCGGCCTGGCGCTGTACCAGACCAGCAAGATGGATGCGAAGGGCACGGCCGCGCACTGAGCGGGTGTGTCCGGGTATTCCGGGGAGCCGGCCAGCGGCCGGCACTACCGGTGCCACGGCATCGGATTCTGCGCGCCAGCCAGCCTTCGCCAGCACGCCGCATCGAACCCTCGTCCGCCCGCCAGCATCCGCCAGCCAGCCGACGTTGCACCAAGCAGAAAGGCCGGGGAAACCCGGCCTTTTCTGTGGGCAAAAAAAACGGTTCTTCTCCCATCTGAGGGGAGAAGGCGCACGGCCGACCAGCTAGATTTGTAGTTGTCGAGAAAACAAACCGAGGCCGGCCGTGGCCAAGCTGGATTGTATGCCGTTGCTGGGAGGCTGGGCGGG